>CAYSEA010000107.1:0-1549 GCA_964429975.1 uncultured Treponema sp. | reverse complement strand
CCGGATTCGGGGATTATGCGTACATCGACGGGCTTGAGAGCGGCTTGCCCCGATTTATTTCCGATATTACCCGATTTGAAACCGCTATCGCGAAGTGGAAGGACGCGGATGACGGCAAGGCCATGGGCCGATGGCTTTGCAGGGACGATACCCTGCGCGCCGTCGAGATCGTCGAGCGGTTTATCGCCTCCTGCGAATGGGATCGGGGAAGAAGGACGGCTGCGCTGTCCGCGCCATTGCTCGCCTCTCTTGTGCCGTGATTCGCGACGGCGCATTTCTGACGGAAGAATTACCGACGGCAAACGGGGACCTCACCGTTTCCGAACATGACACTGATAGCCTTCGTCTGACAGGTATGGACCGCGCCCGCTTGCGCGGACCCTGCCTGCCGGGCACAGTCTGTGCCGGATAAAATTCCGGGAGGAAAACATGAAAAGGATTATTGTTTCCGCGCTGTTGATGGTAACGGCAATCTGCGTGGTGCTTGCCGAGGGCAAAAAGATCGATTTTACCGCGATTACCGGGGGAAGCCTTTCGACCTTCGATTTCGAGGAGAGCGGCAACGACAAGGGTTATACGACGGGGGGACTCGACAAGTTCACGCTCGAGTATTCGGATGGTTCTGCCGGCGCGAAGATTCAAATGAAAGCGTACCTGCCCGATTACGCCCTGACGATGGACGAGTACTATGGCTGGATGAGCTTCGGCTCCGTCAAGTTTACCGCGGGCGAGTTTGACAGCCGCTATAGTAACCGGGTGAAGAACGAGGAAAGCGCCTGGGGCGTCTGGGAAAAGTTCAAATATGGGGCCCTTAAAAACGGCTCGCAGGTCAAGGAGTCGGAGAATGTCGCCCTGTGGGGTCGCGGCGACATGGTCGCCGAGATAAAGTTCGGAAACGTCTCGTTCGCCGTCGGTACCGGGACGAACAGCGTCGACGACACCTTCTCGGTAGCCGAGTCGCTCGCCGCCCGAGGAGCGTTCGCCATCGGCGAGACCGCGAAGGTCTCGGCGACATTCAGCCGCTATGCCGAGGATTTCGCGACCGCCGGCCTTTTCTGCGAGGTTCTTTCGATAGAGAACCTGAACCTCGTGGTCGGCTATTCAGGGGCCTTTGACCTCGAGGAATCGGACAACACCGTTCACGCGGGCGAGCTTCGGGCGCGGTACGCGTTCGGCAAATACGCCCTGACCTCGCACAATAACGTTTCAATCGGCACCGACACGATGACCGTCTACAACATGGCGAACGTCGCCATGAAGGTCGACGACAGGATTACCGCCCTCTTGTACGCGAACAACATCAACGTCTCTGGATCGGCCGCGGAAGACGCGGGCGCCGACGGCAATCGCCTGACGGTCAGGCCCGGCGTTACCCTCACCGCGCAAAAGGGCGTGACCCTCGACGCGGGCCTCGAGTTTTGCGTAGCCGACGTCGGCGGGACGAAAACCAACGCGATGAGCGTCCCGGTCGTCGTCCGGGTAAAGCTGTAAGGGGAAATGACGGAACCGCCGGGAAAGGCGCGCGCGCCGGATTGTCGCAATTCGCGTA
>CAYSEA010000106.1:0-1760 GCA_964429975.1 uncultured Treponema sp. | reverse complement strand
GCTCCTCGATTTTTGAGATCAGTTTACACCCATTTTTCGGATAACGTGAGAATTTCTCCATTTTCGGGGAAAAAAGTGGATGGTATCGAGTGAAAGTACTATTTATCCTGGCATTATCGATGAATGTGTATTATCATACACATAGCGAGGTGTATAGATGAGAACAAATATAGTAATAGACGATCAACTTGTTGATGAAGCATTCAAGTATGCAGAAAATATAACCACAAAAAAGGACCTGATTGAGGTAGCACTAAAAGAATTTGTCAAGAACAGGAAAATGAGAAATTTACGCGATTTGAAAGGTAAAATTGCCTTTGCCGATGACTATGATTATAAGAAAATGAGAGCGGGAGAATGATATTAGTTGATACATCTGTCCTGGTAGATTACTTGAAAGGACGGAACAATACATCTACGCAAGCGCTTGATTATATTATCGATACAGGAATTCCATACGGGATCAATGATTTTATCTATCAAGAATTATTGCAAGGATCAAAAACAATCGAGGAATTTCAAAAACTCAAAGAGTACCTGGAAACAATCCCGTTTTATTACTTACGCTTTGGAAAAGAATCATTTGAAAAAGCCGCATACCTGCATTTTGCATGTCGACGATCCGGAATAACCATACACAGCACTGTAGATTTCCTGATTGCGCAGACGGCAATAGAGAATAAACTGACCCTGCTTCATAATGACAAAGATTTTGAAAATATAGCGAAGATAGTACCCGAATTGCGATTGTATACGGATAAATAACCTGATCACCAATGCCGCCGGTCAGCGAGGCCTCGCGCTTACCGCTTTTCGAGGATCAGATTCCGCAACTCGGACATGTCATGCGTCCTGCCTCGAAGCGGGACGGGGCTATCCGCATAGACGGGCAAGAGCTCCTCGAAAGGATGCCGTTCGTCGCTTTCATAGAGAACGCCAAGGGGGAAGGGCATCTCTTCCAGCGCGCGCTCGAAGGCCCGGGCGCGATTATCGGGCCGGTATCCGCTCTCGAGCGGGTAGGTGTTTTTCTTGAACCATTGAAAGGTGTTAAGCTTGTTGAAGGAGACGCAGGGCTGGAAGATATCGACGAGGGAGAGTCCCTTGTGGAGGATCGCGCGCTTCATGATCGCCTTCGTTCCTTCGATGTCCCCGCTGAAGGCCCGAGCGACAAAGCCGACATTCATCGCGATCGCGAGGGCCACCGGGTTAAGGGGCTCGCTGATGACGCCGGAGACCTGGACCGGGGTCTGCATCCCGGTACGGCTCGTCGGCGCCGCCTGCCCCTTGGTGAGACCGTATATCATGTTGTCGTGCACGAACACCGTAATGTCCGGATTACGCCTGCTGGCATGAAGAAAGTGGTTTCCGCCCTCACCGTACATATCGCCGTCCCCGCCCTCGGCTATCACGACGAGATCGGGGGCCACGGCCTTGATCGCCGTAGCCACCGGCAGGGAGCGTCCATGGAGACCGTTGAAGAAACTCGCGTTGACATACTGGGGCATCTTGGCCGCCTGCCCGATCCCCGAAGCCATCACGAGGCGAGTCCTTTCGATCCCAAGTTCCCGTAAGGCCGCGAGGAGCGAAGTACGAATGGAAAAGTCGCCGCAACCGGGACACCATGCGATGTCGCGCTCTTCGGTAAAATCGAAATTGTTATCGGACATGCGTTCCCTCCGTGTTCGGGATCAGCGCGGAGATTCTCTCCGCGAGTTCCTCGACGGTATACTGATACCCGTCGCTCTTGAGAATACGATGGT
>CAYSEA010000105.1:0-1979 GCA_964429975.1 uncultured Treponema sp. | reverse complement strand
TCCAACAAGGGACCCTATAAACTGGACGACATCGGCGAGGACGGATTTCTCACCTACGCGTACCGGGGGACCGACCCCCACCACAGGGACAACGCGGGACTCCGGAACGCCATGAGAACGAGAACCCCGCTCGTATACTTCAAGGAAATGGACGGGCACCGGTATCAGGCGATATGGCCCGTCATCGTGCTCGACGACATGCCGGATCGCCTGTGCGTGCGAGCGGCGATCGACCCCGCGTACGGCGAGCTGAAACCGGGTATCCGGTTCGGCGACATCGCCGCCTCTCCGCTCGACGTGAGGCGGTATGCCTGGGGACAAACGCGGCACCGGCTCCATCAAAACGCCTTCCGCGAAATGGTCGTGAGCGCGTACGACGACCGCTGCGCGATCTGCCGGCTCAACCACCCGGAGTTGCTGGATGCCGCGCACATCATCCCCGACTCGGACGAGCGGGGGACGCCGGTCATACCGAACGGACTTTCCCTCTGCAAGATTCACCATGCGGCGTACGACAAGAACATTCTCGGCATCGATACCGAGTACCGCGTCCACATAAGGGAGGATATCCTCCTCGAGCGGGACGGGCCGATGCTCAAGCACGGTCTGCAGGAACTGGACGGGTCGAGTTTGACACTGCCGAAGCGGGTTGCGGAACGGTCGGACCGGGAGCGGCTTGAGGTGCGGTACGCTGAGTTCAGGAGCGCGTGAGGGATTCTGGGCAAAATCCTGTTTATTGCCGATACTATACGTGTACCATGCCGAGCGTAACGGTGTTTATCTTGGGAAAGGTTGGAAATGAACGATGTAATCGACTTCTTGAAGCCGCGGTTTGACGGCAAACGATTCACTGACCATTCTCTTCCCTTGGACGTCCTGAAGGATTTGGCCGTATTCAACGACCTTATCGCAGAAACGGCGAAATGGCTGTATTTGAAAGAGAACAACGGACGAAAGCGCATCCCGAAAGGATTCCTGGAGGACGTCTCCCTGAAGCTCGTCGACATCGAGGAAGGGAGCGCCATACCGAAAATCGTCATGATCGTATCCATGACTACTTCAACCCTTTTCCCGCCAGCCTCGCAGCAGTATTTCGAAAAGGCCCGGGATGCCGTCATCGCCGCGGTTGACGCCGCCGAGAATCACGGGGATGTTGCGGTGTATTTGCCCGATAATTTGTTGGGATTTTTTGATCGTCTCGGGAGGAGTCTTGAAGAGGACGAGTGCATCGAGTTCGCTCCCGAACGGCCCGCGCGCCCCGCGCGATTGAACCGCGAATCGCGGAGAACGCTCATCCTCGCCTCCGCGAAAGTAAAAAACTATACGGAAGAAGTAACGTTGCGCGGTCTCATTCCCGAAGCAGATCAGGATAAAAACACATTCACCCTTTCGCTGCCAAACGGACAACGGATACCCGCGCGTTTTGACCCGATCAACGGGGACAAAATACTCGAAGCGTTTGGCGCTTACTCGACCGGACAGAAAGTCATGGTGCGCGGCGTTGGCATCTTTGCACGTAACGGGAAATTACAGGAACTTGAAACGAGCGATAGCGTCGTATTATTGGATTCGCTTGACGTGTCGGTCCGACTCGCCGATCTTTCGGGGCTCCGTGACGGATGGCTTGACGGAGAGGGAATAGCTCCCGATTCCGACGGGTTGCTGTGGTTGGCGAATTCATTTGAACGGTATTATGACGAGAAATTACCCTTGCCTCGTTTGTATCCGACGGCCCGCGGTGGCATACAGGCAGAATGGACATGCCCGAGGAATGAGGTTTCGTTGGAGATTGACCTTGTGACAAAGAACGCATCGTATCAGGCAATGGACACGGACTCCCTTGATTGTATTGAACTTGAAATTGATCTTTCCTCGGCTGATGGCTGGAAAACGCTGAATGAGGCATTGGCAAAGGTTGAGGGAATGATCGTATGACGTCCGAAACATTGCTTCTCCGACAAGTGAATCCGTCTTTCGTA
>CAYSEA010000104.1:0-2113 GCA_964429975.1 uncultured Treponema sp. | reverse complement strand
CGTGGAACAACGGCATATTCAGCGGACGCACGCTCAACGAAGGAATCACCGTTGCCGGGCGGCAGGTTACCCTGAAAGGACAGAAAGGTATCTGGCAACCAAAGGGATGGAGCATGCCGATTTCAATCACCACTTCCAACAAAGGTCCCTACAAACTGGACGACATCGGCGACGACGGATTTCTTACTTATGCATACCGGGGAACCGACCCCAACCATCCTGATAACCGAGGACTCCGGGAAGCTATGAAGACGCGAACACCGCTTATATATTTCAAGGAAGTCGGGAGTTTCAGGTATCAGGCGATATGGCCCGTCATCGTGCTCGACGACATGCCGGATCGCCTCTGTGTGCGGGCTGCGATCGACCCCGCGTACGGCGAGCTGAAACCGGGTATCCGGTTCGGCGACATTGCCGCGTCTCCGCTCGACGTCAGGCGGTATGCCTGGGGACAAACGCGGCACCGGCTCCATCAGAACGCCTTCCGCGAAATGGTCGTGAGCGCGTACGACGACCGCTGCGCGATCTGCAGGCTCAACCATCCAGAACTCCTGGACGCCGCTCACATCATCCCCGACTCGGACGAGCGGGGGACGCCGGTCACTCCGAACGGGCTCTCGCTTTGCAAGATTCACCACGCGGCGTACGACAAGAACATTCTCGGCATCGATACCGAGTACCGCGTCCACATCAGGGAGGATATCCTCCTTGAGCGGGACGGGCCGATGCTTAAGCACGGAATACAGGAATTGAATGGGTCGAGCTTGATACTACCGAAGCGGGTTTCAGAGCAACCGGACCGGGAGCGGCTTGAGGTGCGGTTTACGGAATTCAGGAGCGCGTGAGGGATTCTGGGCAAAACGATTGTTTTTGCCGATAGTATACGTGTACCATGTTGGACTATATGATGTTTTAGTCGTAGAAGGTTGGAAATGAACGACGTTATCGACTTCTTGAAGCCGCGATTTGACGGAAAACGATTCACTGACCATTCTCTCCCCTTGGACGTCTTGAAAGATTTGGCCGTATTCAACGACCTGATCGCCGAAACGGCGAAATGGCTGTATTTACAAGAGAACCTCGGACGAAAGCGCATCCCGAAAGGTTTTCTGGAAGACGTTTCCCTTAAATTAGTCGGCATTGAAGAGGGGAGCGCAATACCGAAAATTATCATGATCGTATCCGTGACGTCAGCCTCCCTGTTCCCGCCGGCCTCTCAACTGTACTTTGAAAAAGCCCGCGATGCCGTCATCGCAGCAGTTGACGCCGCCGAGAATCACGAGGATGTTGCGGTGTATTTACCCGATAATTTATTGGGATTTTTTGATCGGCTCGGGAGGAGCCTTGAAGAGGACGAGTGCATAGAGTTCGCTCCCGAAAGGCCCGCGCGTCCCGCGCGGTTAAGCCGCGAATCGCGGAGAAGTCTCATACTCGCCTCCGCTAAAATTCAAAAGTATACGGAAGAAGTGACCTTGCGTGGACTGATTCCCGAAGCCGACCAAGAAAAGAACACGTTTACCTTGGCGCTCCCGAACGGGCAGCGAATACCGGCGCGTTTTAACCCGATCAACGGGGATAAAATACTCGAAGCGTTTGGCGCATACTTGACCGGACAGAAAGTCATGGTGCGCGGCGTTGGCATCTTTGCACGTAACGGGAAATTACAGGAACTCGAATCGAGCGAAAGCGTAATGCTGCTTGATCCGCTTGACGTACCGACAAGGCTCGACGAGCTTTCCGCGCTCCGGGACGGGTGGCTTGACGGTGATGGGGTCGCCCCCGATTCCGGCGGACTTGAGTGGTTCGGAAGCGCTTTCGAGAGGTATTACGACGAGAGGCTTTCATTGCCGCGTCTGTATCCGACGGCCGAAGGCGGCATACAAGCCGAATGGTCAAAAGAAAACCATCAGGTTTCGCTGGAGATCGATTTGAGGACAAAGAAATCGACATATCAGGCAGTGGACACGGTTTCACTCGAAAGCAGTGACTTCGCGATCGATCTTGACTCGGAAAGAGGCTGGAAAACGCTAAATGAGGCATTGGCAAAGGTTGAGGGATTGATCGTATGACGTCCGAAACATTGCTTCTCCGACAAGTGAATCCGTCTTTCGTA
>CAYSEA010000103.1:0-2269 GCA_964429975.1 uncultured Treponema sp. | reverse complement strand
TGCGAGTTAAGCGTATGTTGGATCGGCGCTTCGCGCGGGAGGACTGAACTGGCCATGTGACCATCGGTGATATCTTTCCTAAAAACATCGGTCGGGCGTTTCCGCTTTTTTGGTGACAAAAAGGACGGGACATCCTAATGTTGGTTAACGACAATCAGCAAAAGGAGCCCGTCCATGAACGCCAGGAAGGTGAAAATGCACCAAGCGGAAATCCTGCGAAATGCAGGACACAAACAGTGGGAAATAGCCGAAAGGCTCGGAGTAAGCGACCGAATGGTCCGCAACTACCTTAATCCGAAGCCGAAGGCGCAACCGGCCATGAAACACAGCCTGCTCGATCCCTATCATGAGTTTATCACGGCAAGAATCGACGAAACGCCAAACTACAATCTGGTTGTACTCCGAAAGGAACTCGTTGCGCAAGGCTATACGGGCGGAATGACCATTCTCCGGGTCCGCGCGAAGCAAGTCCGCGACGAAGTCGTCAAACGGGCGGTGATACGATTCGAAACCATGCCTGCGCAACAGGCGCAAGTCGACTGGAAAGAGGCGGGCGTATGGGAAATCGACGGTGTCCCGCGAAAGGTATACGCGTTCGTCATGCTCCTTGGCTATTCGCGCCGCGCATACGTCCGTTTTACGGTCGACATGAAGAGCCCGACGCTCCTCGCGTGCCACGTCGAGGCATTTAAGCACTTCGCGGGCGTCGTTCGCGAGATACTGTACGACAACATGAAGACGGCCTGGCTCAATCGCGGCGGGATATGGGAAGTACACCCCGCGCTTCTTGCCTTTGCCGCGCAGTGCGGCTTTGAGCCCAAGCGGTGCAAAGTCCGGCGACCGCAAACCAAGGGCAAGGTCGAGCGGTTCATCGGGTACCTCGGAAACCATTTTCTTCCGATGGCTCGAACTATGAACCTTACGAGCATCGAAGACCTCAACGTGGCGGTAAACGAGTGGCTTGAAGAAGTCAACGAAGAGCCGATCAGGGCGTTCTGCGAAACGAGAAACGAGCGGTTCGAGCGCGAGCGGACGCTTTTTACCCCGTTCGTCCCGGCGGCCGCCCCCGACGTCCGCGCGAGCGAGGAGGTCCTCGTCTCGCTCGAAGGCACGGTTCGTTTCGAGACGAACCGGTATTCTGTCCCCGCGCGGTATCTCGGGAAGGTGCTGTCACTACGGTTTCACCCGTTGACCCGCGACGCGACGCTCTACGAAAAGGAAACGGCAATACGCAGCTTCACGCTGTTGCCCAAGGGCTCGCGCGCGGCCGATATCCGGGACGTCGACCGAAAGGAGCTCATCGCGCTCTGGCGCAAACAGACGCAGCCGAACGGGCAAAAGAACGTGCCGCATACAGCAGCGGGATCGGACATCCACGTCGATGCGCGGCCTCCTTCATGGTATGAGCGCCTTCTCGCGGAGGTCGCCGTATGAACGTGCAACTGGAAACCGCCACGATGCGGCTTGAGGAGATGGGCCTTTCCTTCATGGCCGCGAACCTCGAATCCTTTCTCGCCGACCAGTCACGCAAGGACGGCTCACTTCTTGATATCGTTTCTGGCCTGATCGAAACCGAGTATGTCCCGCGTCGCGAACGTGCGATAAAGAGCAGACTCAAGCTGTCGGCAATACCGGCCAAGAAGCGACTCGATGACTTCGACCTTTCCTGGCTCAAGGGCGGCTTGAGCGCCTCGAAGCTCGCCGAGCTGAAAACTCTTTCGTTCATCGAACGTAAGGAAAACGTGATCCTTCTGGGCGCCTCGGGTCTCGGCAAGACGCATCTTATGTCCGCTCTTGCCTACGAGGCCTGCGTCGCCGGCTATACCGCGTATTTTATGTCGTCAACGAGCCTGATGGAAACGCTGATGCATGCCCGCGCGCAGAACCGCCTGAAACGGAAACTCACCTGGCTCAAGAAACCTCACGTCCTCGTGATCGACGAAGTCGGCTACGAGAACTACACGGCCGAGCAGGCTAACCTGTTGTTTCAGTTGGTCAATTCTCGTTACGAGCACGGATCGATCATGATTACGACCAACAAGCCATTCGGCAAATGGTCGGAGATCATGTCCGATGACGCGATCGCGACTGCGACGCTGGATCGTCTCTTGCATCATGCGCATGTTATCTCGCTCAAAGGAGATTCATATCGCATGAAAGATCGTTTGAAAACGGGAGTCGTTGACTCCTTGGGATAAAGATCCCGAACACCATAAAAAGCGGAAATGATTGACCGATGAAAAACGGAAGTCTTTCACCGATGTTGACA
>CAYSEA010000102.1:0-2367 GCA_964429975.1 uncultured Treponema sp. | reverse complement strand
CCCGATTCTTTGAGCGACTTCGCCTCATCGAGCAACTTCTGCGACTCTTCCTCGAGATAGGACTGAAGTGTAGACACGGTCCCGACAGCCCGCTTCACCCGCTCAGTCGCGTCGATGATGCGATCGCCGATGTTCATGCCGTCGCGCGCGTCGGTAAGGACGCGCGTCAGGCGGTCAAGGGTCACGCGGGATTTGCCCGATTCTTCCTCGACATGGGCGAGAAGCTTGAGCGAAAGCGATCGTATCTGGAATAGGGATACGCTTTCCCATGCAAGCCCGATCAAGCCGAGAACCAATATTATAAGCGTCGTTTTCCGATCGGCCGCGAGTATCGGCCTGAAGATCGTCGCGAACGACAGAAGCCAGGCCGCCGAGTAGGGCACGAGAAACAACGTTATTTGACGGGACGATATCGCGATCAGGGAATTAGCCGCGAGCATGGTAAAAACGAATGCGAGCGGCCGGTAGATTTCCTGCGGGGCGCCCACATACGGCATGAAGAAAAGCACGCAGAGGGACGAGCCAAGCAGGGATACTGTAATCAATTTGCCGCCGGCCTGGTATCTCCCGCTCCGTAACAGCGCGATAGCCGCCGTAACGACGATCAACAACGCGATGATACACAGAAGGAACAGGTTGGCGCCGTACCGAACGTATGTGACCGGGATCAGAAGGATAAAGACGACGAACAGGGAAAAACAAGTCAGCACGATATACGGTAACTGATTACGCAATCTGAAGTCGATCTTCTCGTCTGAGTACCCCGGAATGGCGATATCAAGCAGGGTTTTCACTCCTTTTGAGAGGAGTATACCCCCGCATTGAGAAAAACAAGTATTTTTTTCCTGTATCTGTTTATATGCCGCGTCGGAACCGACGCAGCGAGGCGAGCTTTAGGCGCAAGGCCTGCGTGTAACGCGAGGCGATCTTGCGCAAGACGGACTTCCCGTATGCAGGCGGTCGGGCGCGGGATGCACTCCCGCGCCCCGGCCGCGCGTTAATCCTATTTATCGAGCGAGGGATACGAACGGGCAGGATCGTAGGTTCCTTCCCTCGTTTCCCCGTCGACCGAGGGAATTTCCACGATCATCCCGGGATAGATCAAGTTCGGGTTATCTGGGTCGCGCATCGCCTTGAGGTTCGCCTTCCATAACTTGGGCCAGAGGAAGGGATTGCCGTACACGGCGGACATTCCCGCGATATTCCAGAAGCAGTCGGTATTCTGCGGGCGGCTTACGACAACGTAATATCGGGGAAGCGTCTTTCCGGAGGAGTTTGCCGAAGCGACGGGCGCGCCGGTAATTCCCTTGAGCGCGTCGATCGAGGCAAGAGCCTTGTCGCGGCTTTCGACCCACTTCTCTGCCGCGTACAGCTCGCGCGCCTCCGCGAGGAGGGCATTCGCCTTCGCGAGCTCGGTCGGGTATTCCTTGCGGATCCGCTGGACGTTCTCGAGATCCCTGATGGTGGACTTGGCGAGATTGATCGCGTTAGCCGCGCGGAACTTAAGCAGTTGGTTCTCGGCGAACTCTTTGCTCTTTCGGTACTCGATCGCGGCAAGGTCGGCCAGTTTGGCGGCGCCGTCGTAATCGCCCGCGGCCATAGCCTCCGAGGCCTGTTTCTCGTAGGCGCGCCCAGCCCTCTGGAATTCGTTGTCGCCGAGATTCTGCGCGCCGGCCAAGGCGAGGCAGATAAGTCCCATCGCTAGGACAAGCAGTAGTTTTTTCATCTTACTCCCCCTTTCCCGCGGACTGCTGTTCCTGTTCCGCGGCGGCGAAGGTTTCCTCGGCCGTCTGTCGCTCGCGCGCGGCCTGGTCAAGCGCCTTTTGCGCAGCTTCCTTTTTGGAGCGCGCGTCGTCGTAGGCTTTTACGAAGAGCCCTGAGGCCTCGCCGTACTTCGCCGCGGCGTTTTTAAGATCGGGCGCGATCTCAAGGGTCTTCGCCTCGTCGAAAACGGCGTCGGCCTGCTCAAAGAGGGCCCGGGACGCCACATCGGCTTTTATCCCGACGGCCTTCGCCCTCGAATCCTCGGCAGCCTTCCGGGCAGTCGTAATATCGTCGACGGCCTTCGGCGCGCTCGCGCACGAAAATGCCAGGACGGCGACCGCGCATGCGCAGATCAGCTTGAATACGTTTTTCATCGGCATCGCTCCTTTCCTTTAGTGACTTATAGTATTCCCCCTATACTGCGCTATGTCAAACAGGAATGCCCATCCCCTTGTCTTGGCGCGACATGACTTATGCGCGGAACCCTCCGGTCGCCGTATGTCTCCAATCATTGTGTGAATCAAGCAACTATTTACACCATCAGGAATTAGCGTTGACAAATCAAAAAAATGGTCCCTACACTGAACGACAGGGCGTTGTCCC
>CAYSEA010000101.1:0-2404 GCA_964429975.1 uncultured Treponema sp. | reverse complement strand
GCTCCGACGCCCACGAACATCTCGACGAAGTCGCTTCCCGAAATATTGAAGTACGCGACGCCGGCCTCTCCGGCCACCGCGCGCGCGAGAAGGGTCTTTCCCGTGCCCGGCATACCAACGAGCAGCACGCCTTTCGGAATGCGTGCGCCCATCTTTATAAACTTCTGCGGGTTCTTCAGGAACTCTACGACTTCCTCGAGCTCGTGCTTGGCCTCTTCTTGACCGGCGACGTCCGCGAAGGACACGCGCTTCGTTCCCTCGTAGCGGTGCGCCTGACTCTTGCCGAACTGGGAGGCGCGGTTACCCTGCCCGCGGGATTGCCTGATGAGTATGACGATGAATATGGCGAGCAGAACAATCGGCGCGACCTGCAGGACGACGGTCCAGGGAGACACGGACGACTCGCCTCCGGTTACGCGAACGCGGTTGTCGGCGAGAAGCCTCATGAGATTCGGGTCATCGTAGGGAATCCACGTGAAGAAGAATCCGTCGGGATTCCTGACGTCGCGAAGCACGCCGCGTATCTTGCGGCCGTCGACGATACGGATGGAATCGACCTGTCCCTGCGCGACGCGCGAAACGAACTCCGTATAGGACATCTCGTTAATCGCGGGCGTAAAAACCCCGGTAAATATCGAAAACGCCAAAATCGCGAGTGTCGCGAGAAAAAACGCGAGGGCGATTCTGGCCGCCGTGGTCGGTTGTCGGGGATTCCCGGGTTTATCGTTCATATCGTTTTGCGCCATGGTCCCCTCATAGTCCGTCCCGCCAGTCCGGATAGCCGAACGGCGCACCGTATACCGCGCGCACGGCGCCGCCGCATTCGATGACCGGTATTATATCCCGAATCGCCTCAGTAACCGACCATTCATTCAGCAATTTCTTGACTGTCTTATGGCCGCCGTCGGCCAATCTAACGGCGTCTCCGCCGATCCGCGACCTGATAAGCAACGGCAGAGAAAACGGCCCAAACGAGCCGTTTAGCGAGACGCCGCCTTCAGAGGGAGTGACCTCGACCGTTCCAAACGGCGTGCTAAAGCGACCGCAGGCGCGAACATATACAAGATACCCGCTTTTATACGGATGCACAATATCGGCGCTTAAAAAAAGACGACCCTGCCTTCGCTCGAGGAGCAAGCCCGCGCCGATTACGCGAGACGCGGCAGGTCCGGCGGTTCCGTCGAAGCACATCATGCGCTTGATGTGCCGAAACGAAATGCGCCGTGACACGCCGAGTAGACTCAGTCCGTCGCGGAGATGCCTGAGTCGAACGGCCTCGGGGAGGGAATCGAACCGCGCCGAATCGCAGGATACCGAACGTCCATCGGCGGTCCATGGAGGGACGACAAAGGAGCGGCAGACGTCCTCGTCGATCAGGGCCTTTTCGGAAAGCGCGATAATCCCGGTTTTCCAGCCGGGATACACCTCGTCGAGAACGGGAACGAGACGCGATCTCACGCGATTGCGAAAAAAACGATCGTCCGCGTTCGAGGCGTCCTCCCTCCAGGAATAGCCGTGATCCGAGAGCCATGCAACGATTTCGGAGCGGTCAACGCCGAGCAGAGGACGAATATAGCGGCCGCGGCGCGGCAAAATACCGGCGAGCGGTGAGCCGCCCGACCCCTGAAGAACGCGCATGAGAATCGTCTCGAGCCGATCGTTTCGCGTGTGACCGGTCGCGACAAAGGCGTCTCCGCGTCTTTTCGCCGCGCTTTCCATTTCGCGGTACCGAAGAGCGCGGGCCGCGTCCTCGATGCCGCGCCCGCGTTCCGCCGCGAGGCGCGCCACGGAGCCAACGGCGAGATCGACCCGATCGCAGGGAACCGGCGGGGAAAGCGACGCGCAGAGAGCTTCGACGAAATCCGCGTCGCCCGCACTCTCGGCTTCGGCGCGTATGCGATGGTTCACGGTGAGGGCGGATAGGTCAAAGCCGACGAGCGGGGCCAGCCGATGAAGCATAACGAGCAGAAAGACGGAATCCGCGCCACCCGAGACGGCGACGAGCACCCGCTGACGGGCAACCTCCGAGTCCGTCGATATCGACGATACGACCCCGAGCAGCGAGCGCAGGGATCTTTCAACTCGATGGGCCGCGTCTTCCCCTGATGCCGTGTTCATACGTCCAATAATAGCAAAAAAAAAGAGAGTCCGTAAGGACTCTCCGTGGTTTTACACGTTTCTCGCGCGCATAGGCCCGACTTGACCGCGAGATCGCGCCCAAGCCGGGACAAGCGTTATTTCGCGGGCGCGGCCTTCGCGGGAGCTGCTTTCGCGGCTGCGTCTGCGGCGGCGGGGGCCGCATCAGGAGCGGCGGCAGTCGCGGCAGGGGCAGTGTCAGCGCGCAAATACTTCAGGGTCGCGACGGTCTGATGCGGATCGGAAAGAAGCTTGACGCCATCGGCGA
>CAYSEA010000100.1:0-2630 GCA_964429975.1 uncultured Treponema sp. | reverse complement strand
CGGGCGATGGAAGCCTTCGCGCGGGAAAAAGCCGACTGGCTCGTCATCGCGGGCGACTACCTCAATCACGGTCCCCGCAACCCGATCCCCGAAGGCTATGCCCCCGAGGCCCTCGCTCCGCTCATCAACGCGCACAAGTTCCGCATCATGGGCGTGCGCGGAAACTGCGACAGCGAAGTCGATCAGGCCCTTCTCGAGTTTCCCTGCACCGGCGATTACCTCGTCTTCTTCACGGGAAAGCGGCGTTGCTTCGTGACGCACGGCCACCTCTTCGACGCGGGCAACCACCCGCCGCTCGCCGAGGGAGACATCTTCATCTCCGGCCACACCCACGTGCCCCTCCTCGAGCGCAGGGACGGGCTCATCTTCCTCAATCCGGGATCGCCCTCGATTCCGAAAGAAGGAAGCGAGGCGGGCTACGCGCTGATCGCCCCCGACGGCATTTGGACTAAGACCCTTGACGGACGGATCGTCTCGACGATCGAGTTCGAGCAATCGATGTAAAAAAACGCCGTCGCCATATTGATATTTTTTTCGCGATATACTACGGTTAGGTACACCCAGCCTGCGGTCAGGAGACTATCGAGCGGCGCATAGCCCGTTCGACCGAATCTGAAGCCAAGGGACGGATACCAGCTTTTCTTCATCGACGCGAACGACTAGCCCTCGAGGCCATATGTCGGACCTTCGCGCCGCCTGACGAAACCGGACCGTCCCTCCGCGGAGCGCACGCTCAGTAAGGAGGCCCCTCGATGGAAAACCGGTCAGTCGGAGTAGTCGCCATCATCGTTAAAAACCGCGCCGAAAGCGCGAACCTCGTCAACGACGCCCTCACGCCCTTCGGGGACATGGTACTCGGACGCATGGGCCTTCCCTACCACGAACGCGATCTCAACATCATCACGCTCATCGTCGACGCGTCCACGGACCGCATCGGCTCGCTGACGGGCAAGCTCGGGCAAATCCCCGGCGTCACCGTCAAGTCCACGCTCGCGAAAATTTAAGGAGGCATCTAATGAAGGACGCAACGACCGGAACGAAGGTTTCCGTGGCGGAATGGAAACGGAACCTGATCAAACAGGACGAGATCGACCGCTACCTCGTCGACGGCAAGGACTTTATCGACGACACGGCGATCGAGTCGGAGATCGAACGCGGGAAGGGAGCCACCCCTGAGCGAATCAGGGCCATCATCAAAAAGGCCTACGACATCAAGCTTATGGAAGCCGCGGACGTCGCGGCCCTCGTCAACGTGACCGATCCCGCGCTCAAAGAAGAGGTCTTCAAGGCCGCCCGCGAGATCAAGACCAAAGTCTACGACAACCGCGTCGTCACCTTCGCGCCCCTCTATTGCGGCAGCAAGTGCGTCAACTCCTGCAAGTACTGCGGTTTCCGCTGCGAGAACGGATCAATCGAACGGCGCGTCCTTACGATGGACGAGATCGAGGCCGAGGCCCGCGTACTCGCGTCGAAGATCGGACACAAGCGCCTCGTCGTCGTGTATGGCGAGCATCCCGACACGGACGCCGACTACATCGCCGAAAGCATGAAGCGCATCTACTCGATCAAGGAGAAAGTCAGGGGCGGCGTCGGCGAAATCCGCCGCGTCAACGTGAACGCGGCCCCCCTTCCGATCGAGGGCCTGAAAAAACTTCATGAGGCCGGCATCGGCACCTACCAGGTTTTCCAGGAGACTTACAACAAGAAAGCCTACGCCGAGGTGCACCCCGAAGGCACGCTTAAGGGCAACTACCCCTGGCGGCTCTATGCCCTGCACCGCGCGATGGACGCCGGTATCGACGACGTCGCCGTCGGTGCCCTCTTCGGGCTCGCCGACTGGAAGTTCGAGGTGATGGGACTCGTCGCGCACGCGCGCGACCTCGAGCGACGCTTCGGGCTCGGTCCCCACACCGTCTCGGTCCCGCGCCTCGAGCCCGCCGCCGACACGGACTTCTCCTGGGTCAAGCACTGGGTGAGCGACGACGACTTCCGCTACCTCATCGCCTGCATCCGCCTCGCCGTTCCCTACGCGGGCCTCATCGTCACGAACCGGGAAAAGCCCGAGATGCTCCGCTCGGTCATCAAGATGTGCACCCAGCGCGACGCGGACACGAGAGTCGGCATCGGCGCGTACACCGAGGCCTTTTCCGCCCACGACCAGCGGGAAAACACCCAGCAGTTCATACTCGGCGACACGCGAAGCCTCGACGAAATCATCCGCGAGCTCGCGTCGATGGGCCACATCGTCTCCTTCTGCACCGCGGGTTACCGCTGCGGCCGCACCGGAAAAAAGATCATGGACGCGCTCGAGTCCGGCCGCGAGGGATGCTTCTGCAAGCTCAACGCCGTCCTCACCTTCCAGGAATGGCTCGAGGACTTCGCGAGCCCGGAAACAAAAAAGATCGGCGACGAAATCATCGACAAGGAAATGAAGGAAATACGCGCACGGGTGCCCGCCGACTTCTCCGAGGCGCTCTGGGAACACCTCGTCAAGGCGCGGGAGAAAATCCTCTCAGGCGAGCGCGACCTCTACTTCTAGGAGCGACCATGGAAGGCGATACCGAACGCGACGCGCCCGACACCGGATCGACGCGCGTCGAGCGCGACCAACTCGGCGAGATGACCCTGGA
>CAYSEA010000099.1:2630-2836 GCA_964429975.1 uncultured Treponema sp. | reverse complement strand
TATTTCTAAGCAAATGAAGTTTTACACGTTTGAATCGCTTTAGTCAAGTACAGGAACGCCGGAAACACCAGTAACCGGAACCGTAAGCTGACAAACCGACGTTTTGCATAAAAAAGGGAACCCCTTGCGGAATTCCCTCTATTATAGAAGCTAAAATCAGGAATACTACCAGCGATAATGAGCGAAAGCCTTGTTGGCTTCGGCCA
>CAYSEA010000099.1:0-2620 GCA_964429975.1 uncultured Treponema sp. | reverse complement strand
AAAGGGAATTCCGCGAGGAATTCCCTTTATATGGAAGATTTCTACAGGAATACTACCACCGGTAGTGGGCGAACGCCTTGTTGTCGTCGGCCATCTTGTGGGTATCTTCCTTCTTCTTGTACGCCGTACCGGTCGTATTGAAGGCGTCAACGAGCTCAGAAGCAAGTCGTTCGGACATTTCATGACCGGACCGTGAACGGGCGGCGTTGATAATCCAACGCATTCCGAGCGCCTCGCGGCGGGACTCACGGATCTCGATCGGAACCTGATAGGTCGCACCACCGACGCGGCGGCTCTTTACCTCGACCATCGGTTTTACGTTATCAAGGGCCTTAAGGAATACCTCAAGAGGCTCCTTCTCGGTCTTTTCCTTTATCTTGTCCATGGCATCGTAAATGATGCGCATACTGGTAGCCTTCTTGCCGTCGAGCATCATGCGCGCGACGAACTTGGAAACGACCGGACTGTGATACTTCGAATCGGGCGCGATGGGCCTGTCAATAGTCTTGTTTTTTCTTCCCATGATACCCTCTCCTTACGCCTTTGGCCGCTTGGCGCCGTATTTTGAACGACTGCGTTTGCGATCGGCGACGCCGAGCGTGTCTTTACTTCCGCGGACGATGTGATAGCGAACACCGGGAAGATCCTTAACGCGACCACCGCGGATAAGAACCACGGAGTGCTCCTGCAGGTTGTGACCGATACCGGGGATATACGCCGTAACCTCGATACCGTTGCTGAGCCTGACACGAGCTACCTTTCGGAGCGCCGAGTTCGGCTTTTTGGGCGTAACGGTCATGACGCGGGTACAAACACCGCGGCGCTGGGGGCACGACTGAAGCGCCGGGCTCTTGGTCCGGTTCGCGATCGACTTGCGACCCTGCTTTATAAGTTGGTTAATCGTAGGCATCTGCCTTTTCTCCTATTTATCATCCGGCCAGCACACCGGATTTATGCGATCTAGCGGTATCCAAGATACCCGTTACAAGCACTGAATGTCAATCGTTCTCGTCCGGCTCGAACTCGGCGTCGTCCTCTATCGTCTCGGTCGCCTTTTCGAGCTTTCTGCGCTCAATGATCTCGTTCATCTGAATGTCCAGATCCATGTTCTCCTTATCGAAGAGCTTCACGTTGCGATGCGCTTCAGTTTGTGAACGAAGGCACCCGTACCGGCCGGGATCAGATGGCCGATAATCACGTTTTCCTTGAGTCCGCGGAGACTGTCGGAGTTTCCGGCAATGGCCGCGTTCGTCAGCACCCTCGTGGTTTCCTGGAAAGAAGCCGCCGAGATGAAGGAATCGATATTGAGCGACGCCTTCGTAATACCCTGGAACATGGGCCGCGCGATAGAAGGCTGGCCGCCCTCGCTCATGACGCGGGTGTTCTCCTCGTGGAACTTGTACTTGTCGATCTGCTGGCCGAAGATAAAGCGGGTATCGCCGACGGCGACGATCTCGACCTTGCGAAGCATCTGGCGCACGATGACGCCGATGTGCTTGTCGTTGATCGATACGCCCTGGAGGCGATACACCTGCTGGATTTCGTCCATCAGGTAGTTCTGAAGCGCGTTTTCGCCCGATATCGCGAGGACGTCGTGCGGGTTAAGCGCGCCGTCGCAGAGCTGTTCGCCGGCCTCGACGGTGTCCCCGTCGCGCACGAGCAGGCGCTTTCCCATCGGGACGAGATGCTTGAAGTCTTTTCCGTACTGGTCGCGAACCACGAGCACGCGCTTTCCCTTGAGGATACCCTTGAAGGAAACGGTTCCCGTGATCTGCGCGAGAACGGCGATGCTCTTGGGCTTTCGGGCCTCAAAGAGCTCGGAAACGCGCGGAAGACCGCCGGTGATGTCCTTCGTCTTCGCGGATTCCTTCAGCATCTTCGCGATAATCTGTCCGGCCTTGATCTTCGCCTTTTCGTCGACGAGAAGATACGAGCCGCCCGGGAGATAGTAGGAACCGATCGTGTTACCGGATTCGTCCGTGATGAGCACGCGCGGCTGCTTCGTGTCGAGCTGGAAATCGCTGATGCGCTTCTCGACCTTTCCGGTTTCCTCGTCGAGCTCCTCGCTGAGGGTCGAGCCGGGGATTATGTCCTCATAGTGGACGTAACCGTTGTATTCCGAGATTATCGGCTCGGAGAAGGGGTCGAATATCGCGAGGGTTTCCTGCGCGGGAACGTAATCTCCGACCTTGACGACGACTTCGGATCCGTTTCGGATCTCGAGTTTCTGGTCCTGGCTGACGAGATAGACTTTCTTGCCGCGCACCGCGACGTACGCGATGTCGGTGGCCTCGACGGGCTTACCGCCCCGGGTGAACAATGCCTCGCCCTTCAGCACGCGCTGACCGTCCTCGACGAGAAGCTTGTCCTTGCCCTCGAGTTCGTAGTCGCGCACGACCTTGTTGACGGTGATCCATCCCTTTCGGGTAAAGAGCCAGTTGCCCTTGTCGAGGTCGACGTGGGTACCGGCGATATCCTTCACGATTACCGGGAACCTGAGGAGGATGCGGTTTTCCTCGCTGATCTTCGTCGCCGTACCGCCGACGTGGAAGGTACGCATCGTCAGCTGGGTACCCGGCTGGCCGATCGACTGCGCCGCGATGATTCCGACCGCCTCGCC
>CAYSEA010000098.1:0-2888 GCA_964429975.1 uncultured Treponema sp. | reverse complement strand
ACCCTTCAATTCTGAAATAGCAGCAGCCTTGTTTTCCTGTTTAGGTACCAAAAAACCGAATATTGGTACATATGAAAACAATATGTACCAAAAAGTAGGTAATTTGGGACATATGTGCCAAAACGCGTCCTGGTTTCCTTTATCGGTTATAGTGGAAATAAAACACACCCGCATCCCGTTTGATGCTATACTAGCTTCAATAATAGCAACGGGATTGTGAAACGATGAATAACTCGTATTCAGAACGCGATATCTGTACCAAATTCATAACGCCTTCTCTTGAGCGCGCAGGATGGGATATACAAACCCAGGTACGAGAAGAATTTCCGCTCACTAAAGGCAGAATCATCGTGCGCGGCAAGGTACACGCGCGCGGCCAAAACAAGCGCGCCGACTACGTTCTTTTCTATAAGCCAAATATGCCCATAGCGGTAATCGAGGCAAAGGACGGGTCGCACTCGGTCGGCGCCGGGATGCAACAGGCGCTCGGATACGCGGAACTCCTGCAGATACCCTTCGTCTTCAGCTCGAACGGAAAGGGCTTTCTCTTTCACGACGCACACGCCTCGGGCGCCTTGGAACGGGAAATCGCCCTTGACGAGTTCCCGTCACCGGAGACGCTCTGGGCTTCGTGGCGCGCCGCGCGGGAGTTGACGACCGAGCAGGAAGCGATCGTCACGCAGGATTATTACAGCGACGGAAGCGGGAAGACGCCGCGCTATTATCAGCTGCTCGCCATCAACAAGGCCGTCGAGGCCGTCGCGCGCGGGCAGAACCGGATACTCCTCGTCATGGCCACGGGGACGGGCAAGACCTTTACCGCGTTTCAGATCATCTGGAGGCTGTGGAAGTCGCGGACCAAAAAGAGAATCCTGTTTCTCGCGGACCGCAACATCCTCGTCGATCAGACCAAGACAAACGACTTCAAGCCCTTCGGCCCAGCGATGACCAAGATCGAGAAACGGCAGGTCAACAAGTCCTACGAGATTTACCTTTCGCTCTATCAGGCCGTGACCGGGACCGAGGAAGAGAAGAATATTTACAAGCAGTTCAGCCCGGATTTTTTCGATCTGATCGTCATCGACGAGTGCCACCGGGGCAGTGCGGCCGAGGATTCGGCGTGGCGCGAGATACTCACGTACTTCTCGAAGGCTGCGCATATCGGCTTGACCGCGACGCCGAAGGAAACGAAAGAGGTCTCGAATATCGATTACTTCGGCGCGCCGATCTACACCTACTCCCTCAAACAGGGAATCGAGGACGGTTTCCTCGCGCCGTACAAGGTTATCCGCATCGACATCGACAAGGACCTCGAGGGATGGCGACCGAGCGCGGGGATGGTCGATAAATACGGCAACCTCATCGAGGACCGTATTTACAACCAGAAGGATATCGATCGGAGCATCGTGTTCGAGCACCGCACCGAGGTCGTCGCAAGGAAGATCACGGAGTACCTCGCGCGTATCGGGAAGTACTCGAAGACGATCGTGTTTTGCGACAACATCGACCACGCGGAGCGGATGCGTCAGGCGCTCGTCAACGAGAATAGGGACCTCGTCGCCGAGAACGGGCGCTACGTGATGCGGATAACCGGCGACAACGAGGAGGGGAAGGACGAGCTCGACAACTTCATCTTCCCGGAATCGAAATACCCCGTCATCGCGACGACCTCGAAGCTCATGAGCACGGGAGTGGACGCGCAGACATGCAAACTCATCGTGCTCGACCAGCATATCCAGTCGATGACCGAGTTCAAGCAGATTATCGGGCGCGGCACGCGGATCAACGAGGATTACGGGAAGTTCTGGTTTACCATCATGGACTTCAAGAAGGCTACCGAGCTTTTCGCCGACACCGATTTCGACGGTCCTCCGGAGCAGGTTTACGAGCCCAAGACGAACGACCCGGTCGATCCGGACGAAAAATGTGACGGGTATCCCGAAGGCGACGACGGAAGCGGCGAAGCCCACGCGCCGGACGATATACTCGACGGCGGAGACTGGCTTCCGACGGGCGACGATGAACCCGACGGGGTTATCGGTCCGGCTCCCGTCAAGCGATACGTCGTCTCGAACGTCAAGGTGAAGGTGATCGCCGAGCGCGTGCAGTACCTCGACGCCTCGGGGAAATTGATCACCGAATCGCTCAAGGAGTATACTCGGCGGGCGATCAAGGGCGAGTTCCGGAGCATGGACGATTTCCTCGTCCGGTGGTCGGCGGCGGAGAAGAAAGAGGCTGTCATCGGGGCGCTCGAGGAACACGGGGTGTTTTTCGAGGCGCTCGCCGAGGAGATCGGGAAGGACTTCGATCCCTTCGACCTCGTGTGCCACGTCGCGTGGGACATGCCGCCGCTCACGAGGCGGGAACGGGCCGATCAGGTGAGAAAACGGAACTACTTCGCGAAATACGGCGAGAAGGCGCGCGCGGTACTCGAGGCGCTTCTCGATAAGTACGCCGACCAGGGCGTCGTCTCGATCGAGGAGCCGCAGATCATCAGCGTGCCTCCGGTGAGCGAGCTCGGCACTCCGATCGAGATCGTTCGGGCGTTCGGCGGCAAGGACGCGTACGAGGAAGCGGTAAAGGAACTCGAGCGCGCCCTTTATACCGCGTGATCTACAACGGGAGATACTAAATGGCAATCGGAACGTTAATCAAATCGATACAGGATATCATGCGGAAGGACGTCGGCGTCGATGGAGACGCCCAGCGCATCAGTCAGATCGTCTGGCTCCTTTTCTTGAAAATATTCGACGACAAGGAAGAGGAGTGGAGTCTCACCGTTCCCGGATACAAGAGTCCCCTGCAAAAACGCTTTAGGTGGTCCGCCTGGGCAAAGGACTCGGAGGGAATAACCGGCGAGGAACTCATCGATTTCGTCAATAACGAGC
>CAYSEA010000097.1:0-2906 GCA_964429975.1 uncultured Treponema sp. | reverse complement strand
CGGCCAGATGGTCGTCAAGATCGTCCATGACGAACTGGTCGAGATGCTGGGCTCCGAAGGGGTCGGCATCGACCTGCATGCACCTGCCCCCGTCGTCATCATGATGGTCGGCCTCCAGGGCTCGGGCAAGACGACCACGACCGGCAAGATCGCCAAGCGGTCCGATGACAGTTCCCATGGAGAACCCGCCCATGAATGCCCACGTGAACCCCTTGACGCCATCGGCGAGCTTGATATCCTTAACGTGAATAGAGTGGTTAAGCTCAAGCTCGGTCACGTCTACGACGACGCGCGGGGGAAGGTCCTTCGGGAAGCATTCAACCTCGATTTCCGATACTCCGCTCTCAAGCACACCGCCGAGGCGAACGCCGGCAGGGGATCCGGTAAGGCGTACCGGAATTTTGGTGCGAAGGTGCTTGGCCGGATCGACTTCATAGAAATCGACGTGACCGACGGTGTCGGTGATGATGTTGTACTGAACGTCCTTCACGAATGCGATGGTGTCCTTAGAGCCGTCGAGCTTGACGTCGATAAGGGTACTCTCGGTGATAACGTGGTACAGCTTGGCGAATTCCTGCGTATTGATGTCCACGAGCGTGGCCTTGCCGGTGCTGTCGTACATGACGGCGGGCAGGCGCCCGGTGGCGCGAAGCCGTTTCGCGGCGCCCTTACCGATCTCGGTGCGGATGCGCGCAGTAATCATCTTCTGTTCCATAAAAAACTCCTTTGCGTCGCGAACCCCTTCCCCGAAGACGGTCCCCGGGATCTGAGCGCGCGCGCATGCCATGGGAAGGGCGTCCTAAGAACGCCTGTTCCGCCCGTATGGCTTTTCTGCTGGGACGGCAGGATTCGAACCTGCGGAATGACGGTACCAAAAACCGTTGGCTTACCACTTGCCGACGTCCCAAAATATCGGATATCGCCGTATACGGGACGCTTAAGACGCGGGAAGAAATCTCCCCGCGCTAAATGTCCGCCGGATCGGCGGCAACCGTTTCTTCAATGTTTCCGGCCTCAAATTCGGCCAATATCCTGTCCTGCAACTCGGTGCGGAAATCAGGACAAATGGGATGCGCGACATCCTTGTACTCGCCGGTCCGGATCTTCCGGCTCGGCATCGCTATGAACATTCCGGTCTTTCCCTCGATAATCTTGACATTGTGGATAACAAAGCAGTTATCGAAAGTTACGGTTACATACGCCTTAAGTTTGCCTTCTGTCGTGACCTTTCTGATGCGAATGTCGGTAATTTCCATAACTTTTTGTCTCCTTTGCAGTAGAAACGACTGGTATATACCTACACCAGCGTATTGTACTACCGCATCGATCAAGACGCAAGCAAAAGAAATTTCGCGCATCGCGCGCGCATTGCCGAAAGACCCGAAAGCACCTCCTCAACCCGTATATCATCGGCATACAGCGCGTATACGGCTGAGCCTGATCCGGTCATCGAAACGAATTCCGCGCCGGTGTTTTCCAAGTACTCGCGAATCTCCCGTATGGCGGGAAACCGCCCTTCGATCGGGCCGGTAAAGGCATTATGAAATGCGTTCCACCGCGAAACCGATCCGGAATAGAGCCCCTCAAGCATTTCGTACGCGGGCCAGTCATGCTCGTCCCCGGCGCCCGAAGCATGCCATCGATCAAAAAGCGCATACGCCTCGGCCGTCGAACAATGAACCTCGGGCATGACGAGAACGCCCCTCAAATCGGTTCGCGTCGGCAGAGACTCGATAATCTCGCCTCTACCTCGTACCAAGCACGTTCCGCCCGACAAAAAAAACGGCACGTCGCTGCCGATACGAGCCGCGCAATCCGATAGTCGGGACGCCGGAAGCCTTGTGCCATACAGGGTATCCAGCGTACGCACTACAGCGGCGGCGTCGGACGATCCCCCGCCAAGACCTGCGCCCGCGGGAACGAGCTTCTCGATATCGACGCGAACGCCGTCCGAAATCCCCGTTTCGCGCCGAAACTCGTCGACGGCGCGCGTCAGCGTGTTTATCGCGGGCAACTCCATGCGCGGTGACACGATACGGCATTCCCCCGAAGAAAGCCCCGAATCGCCACCAGTGCGAACGTCAAGGACATCGCACAGCGATATCCCCTGAAACACGCTTTCAATATCATGAAACCCATCATCCCGACGCGCAAACACCCGAAGGTGGAGATTAATCTTGCACGGCGCGAGAACGCGCATTGAAATACCCATGACGTTATCGTATTATGATGAAAATCGCATTCTTTGTCAAAGCATGCCGACTGCGAGAATCCCGCTCGTCTTTTAAAGAAAAACGATTGGGATAGTTGACAGAACTTGACAGTCTCAATTATGTTTCAAGGGTGCTCTACGCATACCCGGTTATGAAAGGCTCTTCGTGAGTACCGGCGAAAACAAACCAGGAACGGACGGAAACAAAGCGAATGTTAACCAACATTGAACTGGAAAAAGACTCACCGGGACGAACGTACGCATTTGAAGACGCGTATGACGATTACGAAGACGATGACTTCGAAGAGGAATCCGGCGAGAATTTTGACGAATTTGAGGATGACGACGACTTTAGCGACGAAGAAGGCGAAGACGATTTCGACGATTTTGGCGACGAAGAAGAATTCGGCGACGAAGAAGACGATTTCGACTATGAGGACGATGACCTAGAATACGACGATTTTGACGAGTAATCCGTCCGATTACGAGATATAGCCCGCATCCGGCAGGATGCGGGCTTTTTTTTCTCTTTGTTCACCGATTGACGGGAACTGGCTCAGGAGCCCGAAAGAAGGTCCGGCGCGCCAAACCAGAGTTTTTCCAAATCGTAAAACGCCCGAGCGGGCGCCGTCATCAAATGCACGATGACGTCACCGAGATCGATCAGCGTCCATTCATCCCCGTCCGGCGCCTT
>CAYSEA010000096.1:0-3145 GCA_964429975.1 uncultured Treponema sp. | reverse complement strand
GACCTCCGGGTTATGAGCCCGACGAGCTGCCAACTGCTCTATCCTGCGTCGTGTTTGGTTAAGATAGCAATTTTCATGGGGCTGGTCAATGGGTTATTTAGCGTTTCTTGGCGTTTTCTGCGGTTTTCCGCAGGAAACGTAGGTCGGGGGCAAAAAAAAACCCGGCAGGTAAAAGGAGTAAAACCCTGCCGGGGTTGGAACCGTTTGCCGGTTCCTTAGAACAGTAAGGAGGGCATATCGGACACCGTGCTCATTCAGCATCGCAACATACGACATATAAAGGGCGATGGGGCGAAAACGTTACAGGGAATCGGGGGAATTCGACGCGATGGCGGATTGGGCCCGCGCGGACACGGCGCGGCGCCAGGAAGGGGATTTGTAGCGGGCCAGGGCGACGACGCAGCCGACGAGCCAGCCTGCCCCGAAGGACCAGACGATCTCGCCCTTGCCGAAGAGGCGGTCGAAGAGGTAGGCGAGCGGCATGCGGAGAAAGAGGAAGGAGACGACGGAGGCGATAAAGGGCCAGAGGGCCTCGCCCGCGCCCCGGAGGACGGAATTCGTGATAAAGAGGACCGAAAGGAGGATATAGGTCGGCATGAGCCGGTAGAGCACTCCCGTTCCGACGGCGATCACCTCCTCGTCGGGAGTAAAGAGGGCCATGAGTTCGCGAGCGAAGACGATGACGAGGGCGCTCACGACGAGGCAGACGAGGGCGCTGAGGCCGTGGGTGGCCCTGAAGCCGCGGCGGACGCGGTCGAGCTTCCCCGCGCCGACGTTTTGGCCGGTAAACGTGGTGACCGCGCTCGCGAAGCTCGCGATCGGCATGAAGGCGAGGGAGTCGATCCGGCCGGAGATGCTCCAGCCGGCCATGAAGGCGGGTCCGTAGCCGTTAATGAGCCGCTGGATGACCATCGTTCCGATCGAGAAGAGCATGAACTGGATTCCGGTCGGAAAGCCGATGCGGGCGGCCTCGACGAGGACCCGGGGGTCGAATTTCAGGCGCGTCGGGACGAGATCGGTGAGCTTGAGGCGAAAGACGATCCATGCCGCGCCGAGAAGGAACGATACCGCCTGGGAGATGATCGTGGCCCAGGCGACGCCCGCGACACCCCAGCCGAAGGCGACGACGAAGACCAAGTCGAGGACGACGTTGAGGACGGTCGCGACGGCGAGAAAGACGAGCGAGGACACCGAGTCGCCGAGGCCCTGCAAAATGCCGGCGTTGAGGTTGTAGCCGAAGGTCCCGATGATGCCGGCGAAGACGATCGTCAAATAGGTCGCCGACATTTCCATCGTGGCGCCCGCGGGGGTGTTGAGAAGCTCGAGGAGGGGGCGCACCGACACGAGGCCGATGAGGGAAACGGGAATGGCTCCGAGCAAGGCGGCGACGTAGGCGGTGTCGACCGCCGAGCGGAGGCCCGCGCGGTTTTTCGCGCCGAAAAACTGGCTGATGACGATCGTGAAGCCGAGCGAGAGGCCCGAAAAGAGCGAGATGACAAGAAAACCGATGATGAAGGTGCTCCCGACGGCGGCGAGCGCCTCCTTTCCGACGAAGTTGCCGACGACGAGGGAATCGACGAGGTTGTACATCTGCTGGAGCACGTTTCCGGCCAACAGGGGAAGTGAAAACTTGATGATGTGGCGGCCGGGCCGGCCTTCGGTCATGGATACCATGAACTAATTCTAACGAAACGCTCAAGGGACGTCGAGCGCCGACCGATAGTCGTAGTATGAAGAAGTCAGCGTTTGTCCGGACGGCGGCCCGCGCGGCCGCATTCGCTTTTCCCGCGCTCGCGTTTTTCGCAATCTCCGCGGCCCCCGCCGCCTCGGAGACCTTTCGCTTTCAATTCGGCGAGGGAGACTCCTGGCGGGTCAACTCGATCGTGCGCGAGAAAGTCTACGTGAACCAAAGGCTTTCGCACGACGCCGAAATCACGAACCGCATCACCGTCGCCGTCTCCGACGTGCGGGACGGCTCGGCCCTCCACGACTGCACCTTCATGACGAGCGAGAAAACCTCGAACCGCACCTTCAGCTGGGGGCGGGAATACAAGAGCGCCTTCAGGCGCGACGTCTCCGGAAACTACGATATCGCCCCCGAGCTTTTCATGCCGGTCGTCCGCAACGTGCCGACCTTTCCCGAAGGCGACGTGAAACCGGGCGATACCTGGCGCGGGTCGGGCATGGAGGCGCATGACCTCCGCGACCACTTCGGCATCGAGGAGCCCTTCACCGTGCCCTTTGACGTCCTCTATACCTACGTCGGTCCCGTGGACCGCAAGGGAAAAAAGCTGTACCTCATCAAGGCCGACTATAATCTCTTCTTCGACGCGCCTTCTTCCCTCGCGCCGAAGGCGGCCGACGGCCAGCGGGACTATCCCGTCGCGACGATGGGAAACTCGAGCCAACGGCTGTACTGGGACAACGAGCTCGGGATGCTTCCGTACTACGAGGAATCGTTCATGATCCGCCTCAAGCTCGCTTCGGGGGTCGTCCTCGAGTATCGGGGCACGGCGGAAGCCACCGTCACCGAAAGTAAGCTCATGGACCGCGACAAGATCGCCAAGGAAATGAACGACGAGCTTTCGCGCCTCGGGATCAAGGACACGTCGGCCGCCGCGACCGAGGACGGGGTTACGATCAGCCTCGAGAATATCCAGTTCGAAGCTGACTCGGCGAATCTTCTGGCCTCTGAAAAGGCGAAGATCACGAGCATCGCCGCGCTCTTGGAACGTTTTCCCGACAAGGAGCTCCTCATTACCGGGCACACGGCGCTCGCCGGCACGGCCGAGGCGCGGCAAGCGCTGTCAGAGGAACGGGCCGCCGCGGTGGCGACGTTCATTATCTCGATGGGGGTCAGAAACCCGTACAGCGTGTATACGCGGGGCTTCGGGGCCGAAAAGCCGATCGCGCCGAACGACACCGAGGCGAATAAATCGCGCAATCGCCGCGTGGAAATCACAATTCTCGAGAAATAGGCTCGCACGGTTCGCATACGGTGGCAAACCTTGCATGTTTCCCGGAAAAATGGTACATATAGCGTAGCGGGGAAACGCAATGACATATTCGGAGCCGACGGAACTCGCGGTCTTGGCATGTCCCGGAGGCGAGAAGTTCGCCGACGAGACGATAAAGCACCTGAATC
>CAYSEA010000095.1:0-3307 GCA_964429975.1 uncultured Treponema sp. | reverse complement strand
TCGCCCGCGCGCCCATGCTATACTTTGGGACACAACGCGGCATGGTAGGGCACACGCATGAAAACAATTGAGAAAACGGCGCGGAGCGTCATCACGAAATCAAATCTTCCCGCGGCGGACTACGTTATAAACCCGTACGTCGGCTGTTCGCACGCATGCCGGTATTGCTACGCGCGGTTCATGTCGCGCTTTAGCGGGCACGACGAGCCATGGGGAAGTTACGTGGACGTAAAGGTAAACGCGGCGGACCTGATTCCCGAAACGGGCGACAAGTACCGCGGGAAATCCGTGTTTATGTCGTCGGTCACCGACCCCTACCTCCACGCCGAGCGGGAGTACGGCCTGACGAGGCGAATACTGGAAAAACTCGTCAAGCTCGAGCCCTGCCTCGGCATTCAGACAAAGAGCGGACTCATCGCGCGCGACATCGATATCCTCAAACGATTCGACAGCTGCGAGGCCGGACTCACCGTCACCTCGCTCGACGACGCCGTCCGAAGGGAGATCGAGCCCGGAGCTTCCTCCGTTTCGGATCGGCTTGCCGCCCTCCGAGCACTCCATGATTCCGGGATACGAACCTACGCGTTTATCGGCCCCATCATGCCGGGCCTTACCGACTGGAAGGCGGTCATCGAGGAAACCCGCGCGTCCGTCGACTTCTATATGATAGAGAACCTCAACATGTCGGGAGCCGTTCGGGAATCCGTGATGAGTTGGCTCCGGGCGATACACGCGGACCTCGTTGCGGAGTACGGGCGGATCTACGGAAGCCGAAACGACTACTGGGACCGCGTCGAACTCGAGATTCGCGACTACTGCCGCGAACAAGGAATCGACGGGCGGATTTTTTTTCACCACGGAAAGTGAGGAACCGGCATGCCGGGCGACACCGCAGGGCAAGAAAAGTCGGGCGCGCGGGCGGGGCTATCGCGTACACTCCTTTCAGGAGGAACAAAAGATGAAACAACGCTTTACATATCAGGTGATGGAAGGGGATGCTCGCACGGTCGGGCGAGAGGAGGCACGCGCGCTTAAAAAATTCGCGCCCGGGGCGATTCCATTCTTTACCAATCCGCTCGAAGGTACTAGCTCCCGGCTCGCTGAGGCAGAGGCCTTGCTGAAGATGACCGACGAGTGGTGCCCGGGCCTCGTCCCCGAGATCGAGGGCTTCGCGAAGGAGCTGGGAGCGCGCCCTGAGTCCGTTGTGTGGTACACGGCGACGATTCCCCATTCCGGCCACTGCAGTCACTTCGCCATACTGCCCGACCGTTCCGCCTCGGGACACGTGATCTGCGGGCGAAGCTACGAGTGGAGCCTCGAGGACGAGTTCACCCTGCGCACGGTTCGCGTCGACGGACACTACGGACATACCGGTTTTGGCGTCTTTCTCTTCGGGCGGTACGACGGGATTAACGAGAAGGGTCTGTGGGTTTCGATGAGCGCGGGCAACCCGCGTCCCGACCGTCCGCTTCCGTCGAACCGAGGCTTCCGGTTTTGGGCGCTTCTCCGCACGATACTCGACCGCGCGGAGAATGTCGACGAGGCCGTCGAGATCGCCTCTTCGTTTCCCCTCGCGTTCGATCTTAATCTCATCGTGGCGGACCGGCTTGGACGGGCGGCCCTGATCGAGAAGGGCCCGGAGACGCAGGCCGTCAAGCGCGCGGAAACGGGCGTGCTCTTTTCGGCAAACCATTACACGCTTCCCGGACCGCGCGACGGACAGCCCGATATCTTCAAGCACTCGGACCTCCGCGCGCGCTACCTCGAGAAGTCACTCGCGGAAGGGAAGCTCTCGGTCGATGACGCGAAGCGCATTCTCTCCGCGAGCATCCCCGACGGAGTGGTCGCCCATTACTACAAGGATTATTTCGGTACCCTCTGGTCCGCGTGCGCCGATCTTTCGACGGGGTCCTTCGACGTGTGCTTCGGCGCGACCGACGTCTCGTCTAACGCCTTCCGCTCCTTCAGGCCGGACGATCCCGTCGGGATAAAGAAGTTCGACGCCGAACTTCCCGACGAGTCCGCTCCCGAGGGGATGTGGGCACGCGTTACTCGAGAATAAGGACGACGTGGCGCCGGCGGCGGGATGACAGCATGCCGCAGGCGCTCGCGCCGCGATCTGATCGCTCGCGCCTTGCGTACCCGGAAAAGCCCTGCTAGAATCCGGGAATGACCAGAGTATTGCCGTTTTTCTACTATATAACAGCCTATTCGCTCGGCATCGCCGTTCTGGTATCGGTTATGGGCGGTTCGCGTTCCCGTAAGGATTCCGCGGCCGTCGGTTTTTTCTGGGCCACGTTGAGCATGACGTGTACCGTCCTTGTCAGTACGCTACAAAATTATTTGCAGCTGCCCGCGGAATCGACCCTTTCGGATATCCTCTCAGGGATTAATTATCTCACCGCGGCGAGCTTTTCGATTCTCGTCATTTGGTTTTTTCACGAGGTATATCCCTGGCGCGGGGCGCGGGCGGTGAACGGATTGTTCGTCGTCGTTACGGGCGCGCTGGCCCTTCTGACCGCGGCGCGTTTTATTTTCCCGTTCGGCGCGTCGATACCCGACTTCCTTCTGGGAATAAAAAACGGGGCGATCCTCTATACGGCGATACTCGCGATAGGTTGCCGTCACCGGAAGGCGCGGACGCGGTCAATGCGGTTTACCCGAATTATCGTGCCGGTCATCATCGCGTGCGTTCCGATCATGTTCCTCACGGAACTTATGGTTTTCAAATCCCTCATGACGCGCTTCCTTCCCGGCATATCCCTTCGCGGTCCTTGGGTGCTTCCTGGCATCTATATCGTTTGGTGTCTCTCCTGGCTTGCCGCGGGAGTGCGAGACAAAAATGAAAGCGAGAGCGGGAATGCGACTGGACTCACGCCTTCCGAGGCCTTTTGCGCGTCGCACGGAATCACCGTACGCGAACGGGACGTGATGACCTTGCTCGTTCAAGGACGAAGTTACCGGGACATAACGGATGCGCTTTTTATTTCACTTCCGACCGTAAAAACGCATGTCTCGAACCTGTATCGCAAAACCGGAACAGCCAATCGTCTCGAACTCGCGGTAAAGGCCGGTCTTATCTCCGCCGAAGCCGATAATAAAAATTAGTGCTCTCAATATTGTTGTGGTTTCAGACCAGAAATACTGTGCCACCAAGCGGAATTATTGATGATATACCCCCTCGAGAAAGAGAATCATTTCCCGAGGAGGTTCATCATAGCAACACCCGCTTCCCGCATACCTCACATCAAACGACCAGAGTTCTGTCCGAACCCTGACTGTCCCTACCATAATCGGAAGGTTGCCG
>CAYSEA010000094.1:0-3432 GCA_964429975.1 uncultured Treponema sp. | reverse complement strand
TCTCGTTCGAGATCAGCTCCGAGGCCCCGGGCATCTGCCCGAACTGGCCGAGCGACATCCATTTCTCGATCAACGACACGCCCCTCGGATTCTGGACCAGCCCCGGAGACTTCGGCGGCGCGACGAAGGGCCTGTTTACCCCGGACTGGTGGGACGAGCACTGGAATTCCTACGGGCTCCTGAAACTCCTGACCATCAACAAGGAAGGGACCTACATCGACGGCGGCAAGATATCGGACGTCAATATAGACACCCTCGCCATCGACTCCGACAGCACCATTACCCTCCGCATCTCGGTGCCCGACGACGCGGTGAACGTCGGCGGCTGCACCCTCTTCGGAAAGGGCTTCGGCAACTACAACCAGGACATGAAAGTCCGCACGATCTTCAGCGAGGACTGACCGGTTCGGGACTCACGGTGCGACCGGCACGCGGGGAGCCAGCGGCACGTTTATCGTCCGCGCCGAGCTTCCCCAGACGCAGAGACCCCGGGAATCGACGCCGGTGAGAGCCATCGCGGGCATATTCGCGTCCCGATCCCACGAGGGAACGGCGAAGAGTTCCGCGCTCCAGGTCGAAGCCGAAAGCGACACGACGTTTCCCCCGACGAGCTTCCACCGTCCTCTCAGCGAATCCATCGTAAAGGTTCCCGAGCGCGCGAGCGAAAGCGGGCGTGACGGAGTTACGATTCCCGCCGGATTCCGCTCGAAGAGCACGGCGTCATACGAGAGCGCGACGTCGGAAACCGAAAGAACCTGCTCGCGCTCGAGAGAATAAGGGTGCGGGCTCGCGACAGGCCAGCCGTCCGCCGTCCAGAAAAGCCGCCGTATCTGCAGGTAAGGCCAGGACGTTCCGCCCTCCGGCCGGGCGTGATGGGCGATGAACCATTCACCCTCGCGCTCGAACGCGGAATTGTGGCCGAGCGCCATCCAACCCTGACGATCCCCGAAGCGGTATCCCGTAGTGATCCTGAAGCCGACCGAATCCGGGGGAGAAGACACGTCGGTCATCGCGTGCCCATCGCGGTCGAGATAGGGCCCGGTCACGCTCGCGCTCCGCGCGACGCGAACGTTGTAGTCCGAGAAGAGAGAGCCGTACGAAACGAAAAGATAGTAAAACCCGGTCAGCTCGTTGTACGAGATATGCGCGCCCTCGACGGCCCCCCGCACCGACTCGTGCCTTCGGGCGATCGGTATGCCGAAACAGTCCTGGTCGGGCGCGACGAGGCCCGTCGCGGAATCGAGCCTGAGCATGCGGATACCGTTCCAGAACGAACCGTACGCCATCCATTGCTCGCCAGACTTGCGGTCAAGGACGACACACGGGTCTATCGCGTTTACAGGGTCGCCTTCGTCGCTCTTGAGGACGAGACCCCGCGGCATGAACGGTCCTTCGGGGCGCGAAGCGACGGCGAGGCCGATCGCGGATCGCTGTTTGCCGAACGACGAGGCCGAGTAATAGAGGCGAAACTCACCGTCGACTTTCACGCAGTCGGGAGCCCAGAGGCCCGCGGGACGCGCCCACTCGGCGGCTTCGGCGGGAACGTCGCGAAACGCGCGCCCGACGAATTCCCACGAAACGAGATCCCGCGAGCGCCTGATCTGGCAGCCCGGTTCGGCGAGCATACCGCGCTGGGCGTCGGTCGAATACGCGTACCAAAGCCCTTCCCCTCCGTCTCTCAGGACGGAGGGGTCGTGACCGTTGAGAAGTCCCCAGTTCGCGCTGTCGCGAAAACCCGCGTAGTCGAAAAGGCGGGTCACGGGAGGCCTACCCGGATACGAGGCGAGCTCCTCGCCTCCCCCGTCCCTCGCGTGAGAGGAGAGCGCGCACGAGGGACAGAAGGAAAGGCTCGCGACCGCCAGCGACAGCGCGAGGACGTACGGAACGCGCGGGGCGGCAAAAACGCGCGGGAAATCAGTCATGCGAAAATCGGATCACGCTCCAGGAGAGCGGCGGTATCTCGAGCGAGCATCTCGGACAAGGGCCTTTCTGGGGCTCGATTGCCACGGGCTTGATCTGGTCGGGGTGTTCGAAATCGTTTTTCGCGTGCAGGTCATTTCCCGAAAGTTCCTGACGAGAGATCATCGACACCGAGCCGAACGACCGCAAGTCGAGGTCGAGCCGATGGCTTTCCGCGTCGCTGATATTGAGGCAGAACACGGTGAGCTCCCGCGTTTCCTCGCGGTCCACGGCCGCGAGGGCGAGCACCGGCGCGTCGCCATAAACCGTCTCCATGGTCGGCGATTTTATTACCGCGTCAAGCACCGTACCGCGTCCGTACTTGGACAGGTCCCTGAAGGGCCAGTATGTTGCCTGCCTGATGGCTGGTCCGCTCTTCTTCGTGAAGATCGGCGCGATGACGTTGACGAGCTGCGCGAGGCAGGCGATCTTCACGCGATCCGCGTTGTTGACGAGCGTGATGCCCATGCCGGCGAACGTGAGCGCGTCGAGAAGTGAATACTGATCCTCCAGGATCGGCGGCGCCTCCTCCCAGTCGAATCGCGTTTGCTTCTGCTGGTACCAGACATTCCACTCGTCGAACGATAGATACACGTTTTTGCGACTTCGTTTGAGCGCCTTCACGTAATCGACGGTCGATGCGACGCTTTTTATGAATCGATCCATGTCGACGAACGACGCGAGGAAATCGCGGTCGTTACCGAGATTCTCGTAGTAGCGATGGAGCGAAAGATAGTCCACATGCTCGTAGGTGTGCTCGAGCACGACGCGGTCCCACTCGGGATACGTCGCCATAAGGCTCGTCGCGCTGCCGCACGCCACCAGCTCGACTGAGTCGTCGATCCACCGCATAATTTTTGCAGTCTCGCGCGCCTTCTTTCCGTAATCGACCGCGTCGAGGTGGCATATCTGCCAGGGACCGTCCATCTCGTTTCCCACGCACCACGTCTTGATCGCGTGCGGTTTTGCGTGCCCGTTTTGCTTCCTGAGGTCGCTCCAGTACGTGCCGCCCGGAAAGTTGCAGTACTCGAGAAATTCGCCCGCCTCTTTCGGTGTTCCCGTCCCCATGTTGACCGCCCCCATGATCCCGGTGCCTGCCTTTTTCGACCACTCGTAAAACTCGTCTATGCCGATCAGGTTCGGCTCGATGGTGCGCCAGGCAAGGTCAAGCCTGCGCGGCCTGCGGTCGACGGGCCCGATGCCGTCGGTCCAGTTATAGCCGGAAAGGAAATTCCCGCCGGGATAGCGCACCAGGGTAACGCCCAAATCCCTGACGAGCTCGATCACGTCCTTGCGGAAGCCCCGCTCGTCCGCGGTCGGATGGCCCGGCTCGTATATGCCCGAATACACGGCCCTTCCCAAATGCTCGATGAACGAGCTGTACAGCCTGTCGTCGATCTTCGCGAGCGCGAATTGCTTTTCCACGATCATCGATATGGTGCTCATTGTGTTATCCTTTTACGCTTCCGACCG
>CAYSEA010000093.1:0-3635 GCA_964429975.1 uncultured Treponema sp. | reverse complement strand
ATAACAATAGCAAATCTTTGACAGGGAAGTCGAGTCCCCGAGGCTCCGGGATTTTTGTTTCCACCGCGCTATTTCCGGGCTATACTTGCTCCCATGACGGTATACGAGGGTACGATTATTACATGCGACGAACCCTGTAAAGGACGAACGTCGATATCAGAGAGAATAACCATGTCCGTGAATATGATGCCTCCTTTATCATATTGACAATCGTCTATATGTTCATTATCATAATGACGAAATGGATATAGACTTTTCGCGCGGAGCGAAGCTCTGCAAGGTAATGGCGGATGAAACGCGGGCGAGAATCGTGCATATATTGTCGTGCGGGGAGCTGTGCGCCTGCGATCTTCTGGATTACTTCAACATATCCCAACCGACGCTCTCGCATCATCTCGCTATACTCGTGGAAGCTGGACTGATCACTGCGCGAAGCGAGGGGAAATGGACTCATTATAGCGTACACAAAGAAACCTTCGCGTTCCTCGAACGGTATATCAAGGACGTATCGCGGAAAAGCGGCGAATGTTTATGCACAAAGGCAAAAAGGAGTTGTTCATGAAGGATAAGGCGATTGCCTCCGGGGACATCGGTTTTTTTGAGCGGTATCTGACGCTCTGGGTGATCCTGTGCATGGTCGCGGGCGTACTGATCGGGAAATTCCTGCCCGGGATACCATCTTTCCTTTCCCGGTTTGAGTATGAGCGTGTTTCAGTGCCAATCGCCATACTGATCTGGCTCATGATCTATCCCATGATGCTCAAGGTAGACTTTACCAGCATCAGAAACGTCGGAAAGAATCCGAAAGGACTCTATGTAACCTGGGTCACGAACTGGCTGATCAAGCCCTTTACCATGTATGGCATAGCCGCGTTCTTTTTCTACGTTGTCTTCAAACCGCTGATTCCGGCAAACCTCGCGAAGGATTATCTCGCCGGGGCGATATTGCTCGGTGCCGCTCCGTGCACTGCCATGGTGTTCGTGTGGAGCCACCTCACCAAGGGCAATCCCGCCTATACAGTCGTCCAGGTCGCCACGAACGACCTGATAATCCTCGTGGCCTTCACCCCTATCGTCGCCCTGTTGCTCGGTATCGGCGGCGTGACGATCCCCTGGGGAACCCTGATCTTATCGGTTGTCCTTTTCGTGGTCATCCCGCTTGCAGCCGGAATCCTGACGCGCCGCACGTTGATCGCCCGGCATGGCGAAGCGTGGTTTACGGAAACCTTCATGCCAAAATTCTCGGGAGTGACGATAACCGGGCTCTTGCTAACGCTCGTGATAATCTTCTCGTTTCAGGGCACCGTTATACTGGACAACCCGCTCCACATCGCACTCATAGCGGTTCCCCTGACGATACAAACGTTTCTGATTTTCTTCATCGCGTATACCGCGTCCCGGATACTCGCGTTACCGCATGATATCGCCGCCCCCGCGGGGATGATCGGCGCCTCGAATTTTTTCGAGCTTTCGGTTGCGGTCGCGATATCCCTGTTCGGATCAGATTCCCCCGTCGTTCTCGCGACCATAGTCGGTGTTCTCGTCGAGGTGCCCGTAATGCTCATGCTGGTAAAGATAGCCAATAACACGACCCGGTGGTTCCGGGTACATGGAGGCTGATGTATGGGAAAAAAACGCGTCATGTTTATTTGCATCCACAACTCGGGTAGAAGCCAAATGGGAGAGGCGTTTCTCCGGCACATGGCCACTGATCGCTTCGATATCGCGAGCGCCGGGATAGAATCGGGAACGCTCAATCCCCTGGTCGTGAAGGCGATGGAGGAGGTCGGCGTATCGATGGAGGGCCACTACTCCAAAAAGGCCCAGGACTTCGTCGACCGGGGCGAGCACTTTGATTACGTGATAACCGTATGCGACGAATCCAATGCCGAGCGGTGCCCCATGTTCCCCGGAAAGCACGTGCGCATGCACTGGGGCTTCCTGGATCCCTCCGCCCTGACCGGCACCGACGAGGAAAAGCTCGCGGGTATACGGCCGATCAGGGATGAGATCCGGGAAAAAGTAACGGAGTTTATACACTCGATTTGAGAATCACAGTCCCGTGTATACCAGGAACAGACCGGCCAGCAGTATGATAAAACCCAAAAGGATGTTTACGGCTTTCGCGAAAAGACCGTAACGTCCGCTGTTCGCGATCTTTCCGGTAAGTCCCATGAAGGTTCCCGCCACGATTACGATCACGCTATGCCCGATGGAATAGAGCAGTAAAAGGAAAATGCCCCACACGGGATTTCCGCTCCGCGCAACGACGGCAAGCAACGCGATCAACACCGGCGTCGCGCAGGGCGATGAAAAAAGCCCGCCGAGAACGCCCATCGCAAGCGCCCCCGGATATCCCCTCTTCGTATTCTTGCTTTGCGCGTAACTCGCCGGGATGATCGTGATGATTCCCCAGGTCTGAAGCGCCATGAGGATCATGAGAGCGCCCAGTATCAGGTACCACCAACCGCTCGTTCCGAAGTTCAGGAGCTTTCCCAGAAGGGAGGCTGTCGCGCCAAGCGCGGTGAAGGTAATCGCCATCCCGAGGGCGAATACCAGCGAATAGCGAAACGCGATCTTCGGGTCTTTGCGCCCGATGCCCCCAACGTACGCTACGACGAGCGGAACGGTCGAGAGCGAACACGGCGTTACGCTCGTTAACACGCCCGCAAGAAGCGCCAGGAGCGGCGCAAGCCACAAGCTTCCCTGTATGAGGACGGACAGATGCTCAAGGGCCGTGTTTATCGCGTCATTCATTTTTCCATCCCCATTTCGTAAAGAACGGAAATGAGCTGCTCTTTGGTAATCCCGCCCTCATGAGTGGTAAAGACATGCTCGTTCGTATCGCGCGTCGAATACTGCGTCATCGGTATCGGCAGTTTCTCCGAAGGAGTGAATGGTTTTCCCTTCGCGTCGAAGAACACCTGCGTCGGGATAACCTGTAGAGGAATCCCCTCGGCAAGATCGCGGTACTTCCACACATCGACAAACCTGATGATCGCCTTCCCTTTCAGTTCGTCATGAAGCGCGACGAGAACAGGTGCCATCTGCTTGCAGGGAACGCAGGAATCGGCGCCGAAATCGATGATTACGGGAACGCCCGCGGCACGATATTCAGCGAGATCGAAAGGACCGATAAGATTCAGCGGACCGTCAAGGAGCGCGGTTTTTGCAGGAATCGTAGTATTTGCTGAAGCTTGCGTTTTCTTCTCGGCTGGGTTTCCTTCGGTCTCTGGCGAACCGACGGATTCATCACTTGCCGCATTCGACCCGTTGTCCCGCGGTTTCTCCACAGGTACCTCGCCGGAGACCTGCCCCGCGGCTTGCGCAACGGTGTCAAGGTTCTCGTCAGACCTTCCGTTCTTGATAACCCACATAACGCCAATCACCGCAATGACGCCCAGAATCACCGCGCCGCCAATTAAAGCTTTCCGTTTGCTCATACATCATCCTTATGTTGTGGCCTCTATGCCTTATTGCTTATCTTTTCTTGAGCGATTCTATATCCATTTCCCGCGCCTTTTCGTACATCCTCTCCACTTCTTTCCGCGGAACGACGGCTTTCAGCGCGATTGCGATGACGACAATCCCGACAACGTCAATGGCAAGTCGCGAAAGCGCGAACCGGTATCCTA
>CAYSEA010000092.1:0-3732 GCA_964429975.1 uncultured Treponema sp. | reverse complement strand
GGGTCGGTGTCCTCGCCCGACGGTTGGCGGGTTTCAGGGAATTGAACGATCTCTGTCCGCGCGCCAAAGCGGTCGAGGCCCCTCGCCCCGCCCCTCCCGTCACCGCATGAGGCCGTCCCGTCCGGAGAGCCATGGGCGCGGCCCGGTGAGCCGGTTCCCCGTTCCGCTATATTGTAGAAACGGCCTCCCCTGGCTACGAAAGTTTCGCCGTGAGGCGGCGAAACGTTTCTTCGCCACCCCTGCGTGCGAAAACAACGACTCGCGTACAGGAAGGAGATACGCTCGTTCGATTCCGTCGAGTCGGTAGTCAGGGAATCGGTTGCGGATTATAACGCGCGTCCCCATTATGCGTTGCACGGTCTCAGTCCCGACGAGTCCCATGCCGGAAAATCGTTTGACTTCATGGGATACGAGGACCGTCTCATCCACGCCCGCGAACGGCGTCTCGCCGAAAACAGGAGCGAAACGCACCCCTGCAAGCCGATTGTCAAAGAAACGGCCACGAACATATTGAAAACACAATGATATTAAGGAGGCCCAAACAATTAATAAACTTCACAGGGCCAAGGAACAGCGATCCGTAAGACTAAAGGTCAAAAGAAAGAGGCCAGTCTCTTATAAGAGACAAACGATTGACGAAAGTACATGGTAGGAGCTGGACTCCTACTTTAAGGCGGTAGTACTTTTCGCAGGATCGCGTTCCGGAAACTCTTGGTATACTTCATATAAATGTCTCCTTGTCAGGTGACATCTATGTTGACAAAGAGGGCTAGGGTCGATCCCTATAATAGTAATATTCTTCAGTACTTACCTTATCAAATAAAATGGGATTTAATGCTATTCTTGGTGGAAACACTAATCCCTCTTTAATAATTCCAACTGCAATGCTTTCGAGTGTGCCTATAGTATACCAATTATCATCTTGTATAGGAACAGTAATATACTGGGCACCGTCAGGGAATCCGAAACCGATTTCATCATTTACAGCATCACGGTCACTCATTCTGTATGATAGAATTTTAATTTGAATATCATTTCCAACAATACGCCATAACCCATCAGTATACCAATATCGTTGCAGTAAAGCCTTACGACTGAAATCAACATACTTATATGTATAATCAACGAGAAACCGATGACCCCAATTCGAATTAGGAGTAGGGAAATAAATATCCCATGCACCAATAAGAAATTGCTCCTTTTCAGTTTCAGATAGAAGATCGCAATTAAGAAACTGACCATCTGAAGCAGCCTTTTTAGGTTTTGTTTCTTGACTAGGATTAATAGACAAGCCTGTATCTACTTCGCTCTCTGTAAGGTTTAATGCAAGACTGTTTTTACTATTCTTAGAGCACGAAGCATAGAGAAATGCTATCAATAGAAAAAGGACTATAATATATTTCTGAAAATTTTTCATAAAACACACTCCTTATCAGTTTCGACGCCAACTATCAACGTATTGGTACGATTGCAATAGCTCATCAGGCATTACCCAATAATATTTTACATTTGGTAATTTTACAGAGCCAAATCCTTGAACAGCCCACATCTCACCATTAGTTTGACCAGCTTGGGAGATCCGAGGCCCATTTCGCGGATCGAAAATACCATAACTAGAAACAACACTTGCTACATGTCCTGGAGGAGCATTTTGTGCGCCGACATTAGCTACTTGGGGATGAGTCCAGGAGGCACGTACTTGAAGCCCTAAATTGGCAAAATTCTGTGCCATTGCTGGATCCAGTTCAGGGTAGTTTTCAGCAAAGTTAAGTCCTAAATGATTTGCTCGTGTATATTCAGTACCAAGTGGTTCTAACATTGAAGAATAATTTGCTGATCCCAATGTATCATTATTATCAAAAAACATTTTTCGGTTACACCAAGTTACATCCGTATTACCATTTATATCTGGGTAGCCTGCTTGTACATTCTTTTTTTCAGCATTTCGATTTGCGACCTTCAGGAAATCCTTCGCATTTCCCTTCTGTGTCTTTGAGTATTGTTCAAGCGGAAAGTTAGCTAAACCAAATGTATTTCGATTATTCTGCGTCAACACCGAATAAGCATCCGCAGCAGGTAACGTATTAAAAATAAAACTATCGTAAGAATTACCTAATGTTGAAAAAAGCAAAGATGTACTTATAACTCGATCCTTGTTTACTTTACCAGCATCCATTTGTGAGACAAATTTGTTACCTCCAACAGAATCAATAAAAGAACCTTCTTTATCCCAAAGCCACTGCGAACGATCAGAAGGACTTGCAGGATTAACGGTAGGCATCATACCGGCTGCGATCATTAAATTTTGCGCCGCTGCAACTTTATCAGGACTGAATTTCTCATAACTCCTATTACTTGTCCCGCCATTTAATATATTTAGTAAACCTGTCTCTACACCTGCGGCACCAATAGTTTCTCCAGGAATCGGAGTGTTGGATATAGAACCGTCTTTATTAATATATTTACCATCTTCATTCTTTAACCAACCATCATTATCATTTACTAAGGAACCATCCTTCATCAATTTCCAATAATCCGCACTGCTATCATACGTATCCAAAACATACCCGGCGAAGGCGTTTAGGTTTTTCTGTTCCCTCGCTTGAGTGAGACTATTGAGATCGTTCCTGAGGTTGCTGTCGTTCGCGATGACGCCGCTCATGAGTTCCGCGTACCTGGGGTCGTTTTGCATCCGCTCGGCCATCATCGTGTGGGTAAATGCGGCGACGATCGTCTCTTGCTCGTTATTAGGGCCTTTCACCCCGTCACGATACGCTTCGTGCTGCAACGTAACTCCCATGCTCAGCTGTTCCTCCCTCGTCATACCCTCGCGGTACCCCGCTAAGTATACCACGCGTTGCCCGTTTTCGGTGACGGTTTGTCCCCGCGCGCCGGCGGGAAGTCCGTTACCCTTCGCGAGGAGCGTGTCCCGGGCGATGATCTCGTCGAGCTGCTTGAGCGCCGCCTGATCCCCGAACCCGTACTGGGTCCGGAGCGCCGTGGCGACGTCCATTTTGTTTTTATCTGCCGCGCCTTCGATGTTTCTGTTCATTTCGAGATGCTTGAACCCGTTAACGACCCCGTTGATCGTCCTGAAACTCACGTCCGTGCCGCTCATTCCGAAGTTCATCCCGAACCCGTCCTTTCCGAGATGCAGTTCCATGAACCCCGTCCCGCCAAGGCTCGCCACGTTGAACGTCGCGTTCCCGGTCATCCCGTACGTCACCCCTGCGCCGACCATGCTTCCCATCAGTCCATTAAACCGCTGAATGTTCTTTACGTCAAACGTAAAACCGTTGAGAGCGGAATTATTAGCGTCGGTGAGATTCCATTCGCCGAGCTGACCCGACACGAACTGTCCCGCCATTCCGGCGGCCACGCCGGCCATCGCGCCTTCGCCGAAGGCGCCTTCGTTGAAGGCTCGTTCGTTAAAGAAATCCTTGCCCTTGAACATCGCCTCGAAGTCGAGGGAGTTGATCGCGCTCGAGACCACGTTGTTCGACATAACCTCGACGCCCTTGAGCACCGTTTTGGAAACGACTGACCCGCCGAATTGCGTCATATTTCCCACCACGAACATACTCGCGGCGCTCACCAATCCTTTTTTGGCGAATCCTTGCAAGGCGTCGCCCGCGTCGAGGCCGTTGGCTATATCCGCCATCATGAATATCGCGTCATCGATCAAGTTGACGCCCGCGGCTCCAAGCATCGTCGGCAGGCTCAGGGCCCCGA
>CAYSEA010000091.1:0-3999 GCA_964429975.1 uncultured Treponema sp. | reverse complement strand
CGCCGGCGATGGAACAAGACTATCTCTTCAGCTGGCTCTACCCGGGCGACGCCTATGTCGATATCGTGGCGGGCACCAAGTATAACGATCTGCTGATCATCCCGGGGTATGCCGAGCTGCAGCGGTTCAACAAGGTAGTCGCGATGGCCGAGTTCGGCACGCAGACCTGGCGCCCGGGGGACGGCAGCGGAAAGCTCAGTTTGAGCGGCGAGTCCGATACGACCCTCTTCGCGCATCGACTGTTGAACACCTATCCCAGCGCGGCCTATTGGGTCTCCTGGCACAACTGGCCCAACGACGACGGCACCAGCGAACATCAAGCCCTCGTTTCGAACCGTAACACCAAGCAACTGTTGCAAGACCCCCGAGTCCTGACCCTGAGCAGATTGAGGAAATAGAGAGGAAGGTTGAGGCAGGGGGCGGCACGAGGGGAGAGGGAGAAGAGCAAGATTGAGGCAGAAGGCGCAACGTAGCGCGAACTTCAACGCGCGGAGCCGCCGCGAGAGAAGGTCGTCGGGGGGGCGAGGGTTGTTCAAAGGCGATGCTAGCGCAAGCTTCGGCAGACCCGGAAGCCGAGGTAGTGTAAGCCGCATGACGGATCTACGAAGTCCCGGTAGGACACTACGCAGCTGCACGCGTAGTAGCTCCAGGCGCCGCCCCGGGAGACGCGGTTTCGTCCCGATTCGTTACCACGGGGATCGGTGACCATCTCGTCGGAGGAGATGTCACCCCATATGTCCCAGCACCATTCCCATACGTTTCCGGACATATCGTACAGTCCTAGCGAGTTCGGCAGCTTGAGTCCTGTTTCATGCGTTTTGCGCGTGGTCTTGTCACTGTTGCTGTTGTAGTAGTACCAGCCTGCCATCGCCAGGTTCGTGTCCACCAGGTTCTCGGCATCGTCATGTATTTTTTTGCCGCCAGCGGACGCTTTCCCGGCGAAAGCATCGTTCCATGCCGCGGCTTTCGGGTCTCCGCCACGTGCTGCGAATTCCCATTCGGCTTCCGTTGGCAGGCGGTACCCTTTCTTTTTCATGTTCATTTTCACGTCCGCGCTTGTGATGTGCTTGGTGGCGGGATCACGCACAATGTTTCCGATTGCGTACACGCAGTCGGAATTCGACATGGCGACCTGAGTCAGCGCGTTGCAAAAATACACCGCGTCGTACCACGTTACAGTCTCCACCGGACGCTTTCCCTGGTTTTCCCCGACGGGCGGGTTATCCGCAAAGGCGCTCGGGCCGTTGTTCGACTCCGCGTCGCCGGCAAGCACCGCCGCGTATAGTTCCTGCGTCACTTCGTACTGACTCATCACGAACGGGTTAAGCGTTACCGCGCGGCCGGTCAGGAACGCCCCCTTGAAGCAATCCCATTTTCCGCTGTAGAAGGTGTTCCAGTGCGTGTCATCGGTCATTGAAACGAGCGTTTGCGTGCCCTGCGGGACTATCACGATTTCTTTTGCGTATTCGTTCGCGCCTATTCGTATTGAGCCGTTAACCGCGCCTTGTGGTTGCGGAGGATTCTTCGCCGCGCCGCATCCGGTCATCATGATTACTACGCACAGGAAGGATGCCGTCCCGGCAAGGAGTGCCACCGACAGCCGCCGTATTGTTTTGCTTTTCATCCCATACCTCATATTTTTCATGCTACTCACTATTCAATCAGCACACACAGTATATACGTTTTTCCGATTACGTAATTAAAAAAACAATGGAAATTTGATTATCCACAATATTTTGAATGCATAGGATACATACAACCTAGAATAAAGGGGGAAGGATTGACAGACCGTTCACCAGCGGGCGTGCCGATAATCCTCCCTGATTGCCCGGTCCATGGACAGGAGCGGTGCGTTATGGATACTCGCCTGCGCCACGATCAGGCGGTCAAACGGATCACGCGTCCAGGAGGCGTCAACGCTCGCCTCGACTACGGCAGCGAAGGAGGCGTCGTCTTCCTTGAGTCGGATGGCGCGGCCCAACCACGAAAGGATCGTCCGCCCGCGCTCGGTTATTCGACCGATCCCGAAAAGGTACTCGAGCTCGAGGGCAACGGCGGGCGAAACGCGGAGGTCGTCGCTCTCAAGTAACTGCAACGCGAGGTCGGAGAAGCGTTCTTTGTCCTTTTGATAGAGCCAGACGACGGCGGAATGTATAGTTTACGGGGCGAGTCCGACACGTCCCTCTTCGCGCATTGGCTCCTGAACACCTATCCCAGCGCGGCCTATTGGGTCTCCTGGCACAACTGGCCCAACGACGACGGCACCAGCGAACATCAAGCCCTCGTCCCGAACCGTAACGCCGCACATCTCTTGCAGGACCGCCGAGTCCTGACCTTGAGCAGATTGAGGAAGTAGAGGAACAAGAAAAAGATTGAGGCAGGGGGCGCAACGGAACGCGAAATTCTTCGCGCGGAGCCGCCGCGAGAGAAGGTCGTCGTAGGGGCGAGGGCGGGAACTCGGCGCGCCTTGTTTAGTGTCTCATTTATCGGGTTGGGACAAAGGAATGAGTTTATTTCGTGTACGTAATTGGTATCTACATGTGTAAAAGAGAAAGAATGAATAGAATTTACAGAGAAAAATGTTTGGTTGTGGAGAAAATGGTGTTATACTCAGCAATACCTACCTACTATTAATAAGGCATAATGGGAAATAAAAAAACCGGAGGCCTTAATGTCTACTATCAATTCAAAGGTTATTGATCGGATTAAATCGAATCTCGTACCTTTTCAGAAAATCTTGGAGCAAGCGAAATCACGTGATATCAATGAGGCTGATACGGTTGTCATTGTTGCGGATATTCTGGGTGGATTGTTTGGTTACGAAAAGTATTCCGATGTGACCCGAGAGTATGCTGTTAAAGGACAGTTCTGCGACTTGGCGGTCAAAGTAGACAATGCCCTAAAATTCCTTATCGAAGTAAAGGCTATCGGGGTAACCCTGGCAGAGAAGCATTATCAGCAAGCGTTGAATTATGGCGCGAACAGCGAGACAGAGTGGTTCATTCTTACCAATGGAGTCGTCTGGAAGGTATACAAGGTTCGTTTCGAGAAACCCCTGAAAACTGATTTTATTTGCGAATTCAACCTGCTGGAAATAAAGGCTAAGAACGAGCAGGATTTGGAAAAGCTGTACATCCTGTGTAAAGAGGGCATCAAGAAAAACGCGATAGATGAATTCACAGTACATAAAATAGTCGTAAACAAATACTTGATTTCTAAAATACTCACTTCCGACATTGTGATAGATGTCGTTAAAAAGGAACTGAGAAAAGTGAATGCCTCTGTGAAGCCGGATAGCGATGAAATCCTTACCGTTATGATGAATGATATTCTCAAACGGGATGTTATCGATTCAATGGATTCTCATGAAACGGTTGATCAATACAAGAAGATTAACAAGAAGATTGACAGAGAGAAGCAGAAACAAAATGGAAAAAAGGAAGAGAAAGGAATCGTTTCAAATTGTGAAGAATCAGGGGAATTTGAAGTACATCCCGGTGAGGTAGCACAAAACAATTGATTCAATGAGCGATAATCTGTGTCCGATTTCGGTGCCATCGGTAAAACCTTTTGCTCCCTGATTAAACCGATGGAAGGCATGGAGATGCTGCCCTGGTTTACCCGCATCCACGGGATCTCGCAGAAGGACATTATTGTATGGGGAGAAAAGTTGGTCTGTGGAAAGAATGGTGATGCAATGAGGGTGATTAAGAAATAGCAGTGTAAATGTTGTTAGGCGCACGCCTTCGGCGCGCAGAATATAAGAAATAATGATAAACTAATCACTATTGATAGGCGACTGTTTAGTGGTTTTAAGTAAAAATTGAATAAGAAGTATTTCTGAAAATGTTATTAAGGCTAATTTCATATATCAGAAATTGTATATAAAGGAGAATTAATCATGAAGCTATCTAAAATTCATTTTAATGCTTATAAGAGCTTAGTGGTAACCGTCAATTAAACCGCACCTACTACGGCGCGTAAAAGCATAGTACTCTT
>CAYSEA010000090.1:0-4098 GCA_964429975.1 uncultured Treponema sp. | reverse complement strand
CAACCAGAAGGCGGGACAGTTCGACAACGACTCCCCTACCCTCACCGGCATGGACGGACTCAAGGAAATGGTCGGCCTCGGCTGGATCCTCGAGAAGCTTGAATGGAAGGGACACATCGAGTTCGACAACCACATGCTCCGCACCGACGCCGCGCCCGGCAAGGACAACGCGATCAAGCTCCGCAAGGACTTCGTGAAGTTCAACGTAGAAGCCTGGCGCATGGTCGAGAAGAAAGCCGAGGAACTCGCGACAAACAAGAACCTCGACAAAATCCGCGCCACCGTGCTCGGCAAGGACTCCCCCGTCGCGAAGGCGCTCGATGCCTACGACCTCAAGGCGATTCAGGCCGCGAAAATCGACTACAAGAAACTCGTCGAGACCCCGGTCTCGAACATGAACATCGATATGGCCTTCAACAAGGCGATCATGGGAATGTAAGGTACCGAGCGGGCGACAGGCCCGCGAAAAAGCCGGCGTCTTGCGACGCCGGCTTTTTTTTGCTCTCTATCGCGCATGCGAAGGCAGGCGACCGAAAAAAAGTTTTCAGAAATCGCGATTATGCCGTATACTGTCTCAAGCGCATTCGAGGGGTACATCATGGCGAAAAAGAAAGAATCGATATTCCTGCGGCTCATCGTGGCGTTTCTCGTCCCGTCGGCACTGCTAACCGCTCCAAGGATACTGGGACTCGGAGGATTCGCCGACATAGCCTGCCTTCCGATAGTATCGGGAATCATTGGTCTCGCGCTCGCGCACGGTCTCGTGTACCGGAGAATCGCCAGGCTCGCGTCCTTCCTCGCGGGTTCCGAACGAACGGCGGGCGACCTGACGGCGCGCATGCCGATAGACGGGGCCGACGAGGTTTCCGCGATCGCGCGCGGCCATAACGTCTTCGTCGCGCAGGTACACCAAATCGTCTTCAAGCTCAAGAACATCGTCAAGCGAAGTTTTGCGATCAGCCATGAGCTCGCCGAGAAAACGACGGAGGTCGCATCCTCGCTCCAAGAGATCGCGACGTCGTCCAAGACCGTCTCGGAAAACGAGCGAAGGCTCAACGAGTCTATCAGGGAATCGCGCACGCACGTCAGCGAAATCCGGGACGCCATCCGCGACATCGTGGGGCAGATCGAGACGCAGGCGGCGAGCGTCGATCAGTCCTCCGCGGCCGTCGAGGAGACGATTGCCTCGATACGAAGCATGAACCAAATATCAAGATCGAAGGCCGAATTCGTCGGCACGCTCAACGCGCTCGCGAGCGAAAGCGGCGACGACATGCGCGGAACCATGGACGCCATGCGGGGCATCGCGTCGTCGGTCGACCTCATCACGGACCTCATTAGCGTCATCAACGAGGTCGCGGAAAAGACGAACCTCCTGGCCATGAACGCCGCGATAGAGGCGGCGCACGCGGGCGAGCACGGAAAGGGCTTTGCCGTCGTCGCCGACGAAATACGAAAGCTCGCGGAAGCGACGTCGGAAAGCGCGCGCGAAGTAAACAAGAACCTCACCTCGATGATTTCGGAGATTGAGTCGGCGCGAGGCCTCACCGAGCGGACGGACGCCTCTATAGCCCAACTGCTCGGAGGCATCTCCGACGTTTCCGACAGCCTCTCGGAAATCATTCGCGGTCTCGACGAGATGTCCGGCGGAACGACGGAAATCACGAACGCCCTGACCCAACTCGTGGACGTCACGGAAGAGGTAAAGGAAAAATCGCGGATCATCGACCGAAAGTCGGAAGAGATCGACACGGCGATGTCGAGCGTCATCACCGTCTCCGAGGACTCAATGAGGTCAATGGACGATTTCTCGACGGTACTCGGCTCCCTAATGGGAAAGACGGACGCCATCGCCGCGTCGGGCAAGGCGAACGCGGAAACCATCGCGATCGTTGACGGGGAAGTTTCCCGCTTCAAGATCATCGACGCGTCTGACCTCAAGTCGAGCGACGGACAATCGCTCATTCAGTGGAACCGGGAACGCAAAGACATTCCGATTCGCCCCGACGAGCCAAGGTCGCTTCCGGAAACCGACGCGCGGCACTGGTACGATCTTGAGTACGCCGGATGGCGAACGACGAAAACAGATATACCCGTTTCCCCCGCGGACGGCCCCAAGGGCAAGCGCGTCATCCTGCTTGAATCCTGCGATCATCCCTATCACGTTTCCTACAAGATCGGATGCGCGAAAATAGCCGAGGCGTTCGGCGTCTCTCTTCATTCCTATAACGCGAATTACTCGCCGGAAATTCAAGCAAAGCAAGTCGAGCTCGCCATCAGAGAGCGACCGGACCTCATCATCCTGACGCCGACGAGCGTCAAGGAAAGCACGCAGTGGTTCAAGAGAATCAACGAGCGCGGAATACCGGTCATCGGTAGCAACACGACGCCGAACGACGAGGGGTTCAAGTATATTCTTGGCTGGACGGGCCCCGACGACTGGGGTCAGTTCAGGATGCTCGCGCGCGAGTTCGCCCGCAACATGGGCAACGCGGGCGGATACGCGATCATGCGCCACGTGAAGGGTAACTCGAATTATTTCTCGCGCACGCATTCCATCGTCACGGAACTCACTCGCATAGCGCCCGCGATGCGATGCCTCGCGATGGAATCGGCCTTGCAGGAAGACGAGACGAAGCGCCTCGCCGCGAAGTGGCTCAAGGAATTCGGAAAGGATCTTAAGGGCTTCTGTTTTTCCGACCCCTCGTTCGGCGCGCGCGGAATATGCGCGGCGGCGCGCGAAGCGGGACGAGACGATATTATCATCGTCTCATCGGGCAACAGCCTCATTACGCAGGACCTCGTGCGCGACGGATGCGTGCGCGCGATAACCTGGCAGTCCGCCGAAGCCGATGGCGCGCTCGCCATGGAGATGGCCGTCGACTGGTTCAGCGGCATCGACGTCGAACCAATCCGATACCTCCCGATGCGCCTCATCACGAAGGACAACGTGCAGGAGTTCTACCCCGCGCAGTGGTAGGCACCCTTATAGGCCGCCTCGGCGCTTCTCAGGGCTCCTGCCCGCGACGACGCGCCTCGGTTCGACCGCTTGAAGCTTCGCAGCGAAATCCCCCCATCTCCCTATCAAAAAAAACATAACCGCCCTTGCGGACGGTTATGTTTTTTTGGAGATGGGGGGAGTCGAACCCCCGTCCTGAAGCACGATGCAGGGGCATCTACAGGTTTAGCGCCGCGAGGTGGTTGTCGGGATTCGGTGGCAGCGACGCAAGCGTCGAATCCGTATCCAGAAGTTATTTCCCTTCCCCCGTTCTGGCCCAAGGGTCGGTAAGCCCCGATTGGCGTCAGAACTCCGGGCGCTTCGGAGCAGCATCGCCCGGGTTCCGCGCTCCGCTACTTACGCGGCGAGAGCGTAACTGTCGTTTTCGGCAGTTATAAGTTTTGCCCGTTCAGAGGACAGGCAACCTCACCTGCAACCCAAGCACCGGTTACTACAGTCGAAACCGGTGCACCCCCAAGAAAATCGTCAATAGCAGGCTAAAGTTACGCTGAATGGGACTCGTTGTCAAGCAATACCGGTCTTAAGCTCCCGGCGCGATGCGTCGATACTTACGGTAACCGCGTCGCTTCTTTCAGACGCGAATGGGAGATCGATCATGACCAAACGCCTATCGTATGCCACGATATTTTGCGCATTTTTCACGTTGCTTGCCCTTTCGAATGCCGCCGCACAAAGCGAAATCATCAAACTCGAGGCGATTGCCTCGTTCTACGCGGAGGATTTTCACGGTCGTCCCACTTCAAGCGGGGAACTGTTCGACATGAACGCACTTACCGCCGCGCACAAAACCCTGCCATTCGGGACCATGCTCGAGGTCACGAACCTCGAAAACGGAAAAAAGGTCATCGTGCGGGTTAACGACCGCGGGCCATTCATCCCGAACCGCGAGATAGACGTCTCAAAGCGCGCCGCGGAAGAGCTCGACATGCTCACAACCGGCGTAGCCCGCGTGTCGATTCGCACCGTGAGCGGATTTGACGCCGCGGCGACGGTAGCCGCGACCGCGGCGGCAACGCCCGAGCCGGGCACGAGTACCGTCACGATCAGAACGGCGGGACCGGCGGGCGGGAAGTCGCTTG
>CAYSEA010000089.1:2201-4150 GCA_964429975.1 uncultured Treponema sp. | reverse complement strand
TCGAGCGCGAGGGCGCGGGCTATCGAGACGCGCTGCTGCTGTCCGCCCGATAGCTCAAAGGGATAGGCGTTCTCCTTGTCGGAAAGGCCCATCTTGGCAAGTAGGGCGCGGGCGCGCGTTTCCGCCTCGGCGCGCGTTCTGTCGAGAACGCATGTTTGCGCCTCGGTCACGTTCCGGAGCGCGGTAAAGTGCGGAAAGAGATTGAAGTTCTGAAACACGAGGCCGACTTTCAGGCAGATGCCCCGCAGGGTTTCCGCGTCGGCGTAGACGCCCGCGCGCACCATGTCGCGGCCCGCGACCGAGACCGTGCCGCCCGAGACGGTCTCGAGATGCGTCACGCATCTCAGCAGGGTCGACTTTCCCGAGCCCGACGGCCCGATGACGGCAAGCACCTCGCCCGCGCGCACCGAAAAGGAGATGTCGCGAATCACCTCGAGGGTCCCGAACGATTTGGAAAGATGCTCTACGCGGATGATCTCCATGGATTCCCCTCAGGCTAACGATAGTACGAGAGCTTCTTTTCGAAGCGGGTAAAGGCGAACGAAACCGCCCAATTCATCGTGAAATAGAAAAGGCCCGCGACGAAAATAGGCATGGTGGAAAATTGGCGGGCTGAGGCGTTTTGCGCGACGCGAAAGAGCTCGGCGACGCCGATCGTCTGCGCGAGGGCGGTGTCCTTCACGAGCGTTATGACCTCGTTCGCCGAGGCAGGAAGGATGCGCTTGACGACCTGCGGCAGGATAATCCGGAAGAATGTCTGAGGCCCGGTGAAGCCGAGGACCTTGGCCGCCTCGTACTGTCCCCGCGGAACTGACTCGATCCCGCCGCGGTAAATCTCGGCGAAGTACGCCGCGTAGTTCAGGACGAAGGCGACGACGACCGCGACGAAACGGTCGTATGAAACGCCGAAGAGGTAGTACGGCGCGAAATAGACGAAGATAAGCTGCAGGATAAGGGGCGTACCCCGCATGATAAGGAGGTACGCGTTGACGAGCGAACTTACCACCCGCGAGCGGGACATGCGCCCGAGCGCGAGCGGTAAGGCCAACGGCAGGGCGCCAAGCAGGGTCAGGGAAAAAACCTGGAGGGACACGAACGTGCCCCCGGCCATGGCATGCAGCATCTTAATCATCGGTTCCATGTATTCCCTTACTCGTCTCGATTCGCCCGATTAAACCTTACTTACCGACGATGGAAATGTCGGCGCCGAACCACTTCTTCGCGATTGTCGCGATGGTGCCGTCGGCGGCCATGGCCTCGAGCTGGCGCTGGACTTCGCCCATGAGCGCGACGTCATTCTTGCGGAAGCCGACGCCGTATTTCTCGGGCGCAAGATCCTCGGAAAGAATCGAGTATGCCTTGCCGGAGCGATTGATGTTATCGTTCGCGACCATGAGATCCATGATGACGGCATCGACGCCGCGGGCCTCGAGGTCCATGAGGGCCATGAGGTTATCCTTGAACTCGATGACGCCCTTCAGGCTCGCGTGAAATTCGGTCGCGGCCTCGAGTGCCTCCGCGGCGGATGAACCGGCCTGGAGTCCGACTTTTTTGCCGGAAAGGTCCTTCAGCGTTCTATAAGAAGTATCTTTGCGCACGACCACGACCTGAGCGTTCTTGAGATAGGGCTTCGAAAAGGTAATGACCTTCGCGCGCTCGTCGGTGATGGTGAACCCGTTCCAAATGCAATCGATTTTGCCGGTATTGAGCTCCTGCTCCTTGGCGTTCCAGTCAATCGGCTGAAGGATGAGTTTCACGCCCATGCGCTTCGTGACCTCGCGTGCGAGATCGACGTCGTATCCGACGATTTCGTTATTTTCGTCGCGAAAGCCCATCGGAGGGAACGAATCGTCGAGGCCCATTACGAAGGCCTTTTTAGCCTGAATGTCGGTAAGCGAGGTATCGGCGCCGTCCTTTTTGCCGCCAGCGAAAGCGAGAGAGGCGAGCGC
>CAYSEA010000089.1:0-2191 GCA_964429975.1 uncultured Treponema sp. | reverse complement strand
ATGCATGCGAGTCTTTTCATCGGTGTTTTCTCCTTGGGTTTCATAGTAGCCGTTTTTTTCCCGTCTGTAAACGCCGCGCAAAACGGCGCGACGCGCATTTGCCGGACGCCGTTCCGGCGCCCGCTAGGTGGCCGTACCCCGGAGGGCGCGGGCGAGTTCCTTCCAGACGACCTTGTCGCGCTCGGGGAGCGCGGAAAAATCGCTTTGTCGGCCCCATGCCGAGCATTCGATAAACGCGGACGAGCGGGCGAGAAGTTTATCGAAGGCGGCGGTCTGAAACTCGGAAAGCCAGCGGGGAACGCGGCGGGTAAGCGAAAGCAGGCGCGCGTAATGCGGCACGCACAGGCCCCCGGAAGCGGAAAAAAAAACCTTGAAATCTTCCTCGGTCCGTTCGGCGATATAGCCGAGGAATTCCCCCTCGACGCGCCGGCTTTCGGCGCACGCCGGGCACATCGCCTTTCGCTTCGGGGCCTTTCCCCTTTTTAGGTCGGGCATGAATGAGGACAGGATGTCGACGCCCAGGATCGCGACGGCGAGCCCGTCCCGCCAGGAGTCGAGGTTCGCCGAGTGCGTCGGGCAAAACCCGCCCGCCTCGCGGTACGTCGCGCGAAAGCCGCGGTCGGAGACGTGCTCGAAAAGCATGTTATCGATGTATTTTGCCGTCCGCTCTCCGACGATGGTGCACACGGGGCATGCGGTTACGGCGCACGCCTTCTCGAGGGCGAACCAGTTAACGTGTCGATCTTCCACGCCGCGCTCAAAAGGTATAGTCGACGACGGAACGCGCGACGCGAACCTTGGAGACGTACTCGCTGACCTTCACGTGATCGGGATGGGCAGCGTAAATATCGAGATCATCCTTGCTGTCGAACTCCGTCATGAGGACCATGTCGTAGGCCATAGACCCGGGAAATTCGTTGATTCCGACCTCGAGCTTTCTGATGACGGAAACCTTGGCGGGAAGCGCTTCGAGCAATCCCTTAATATACGCGCAATTCTCGGCCTTGGTCCTGCCTTCCGCGGAATCCTTAAACTGCCACATGACAACGTGCTTGAGCATCCCCTGCCTCCCCTTTCGTGCGATTCTTTCGTGCGATTCTTTTGCGCACTATACCACGGAAGGGGCGCACACGTCGATCGTCACACGATCAATTCCTTAAGGTCCGATATAACGTCGCGCGTGTTCGTCGAAACGTTTCGAAGGAGATCGAGGTTTTCCTTGAGCTCCTCGTTGCACTCGCTTTGCTCCCGCGAGGCCGTCACGATGGAATCGGTTACCCGGTCAAGGAGGACGAGCGATTCGCGCAAGTTCTCGCCGCTCGAGCGCTGCTCGCCGGTCATCTTCGAGATGTGCCGCACGGCGACCATGAGATCCCGCACCGTTTCGCTGATGCGCTCGTTTCGGGAAAGCTGCTGCTCGAGCACGCCGAAGATTTCCTCGATGGACGCCGTGATCGTGCGGTTTTCGGCGACGATTTCCTTAAGCCGGCCCGAGACAAGGGCCTCTTGGCGCTGAATGTTAGTTATCTTGCCCACCATGGTGCCGAGTATCTGCTTGATCTGGTTCGCGCTGTCGCCCGAGCGCGTGGCGAGCGAGCGTATCTCGGCGGCGACGACCGCGAAGCCCTTGCCCATCTGGCCCGAGCGCGCGGCCTCTATCGCCGCGTTTATCGAAAGAATATTCGTCTGCTCGGCGAGATCGCCGATCGACTTGACGATCTCGTTGATGTTGTCCGAATAGCTCGCGAGATCGTCCGCGAAACGCCTCGATTCCATTACGTCGCGATCGGCGGCGATACACACCTCATTGAGCTTCCGGATCGTCTGACCCGATTCCTTGACAAGAGAGTCGGTTCGGTGTATCCCGTCCGTCAGCTCCTTCACGGTGGTAACGGTAATCTCGACGAGACCCTCATGCTGGCTCACCATGCCGGACGTTTCCTGGATCGCCGCGAAAATAGTCTCGACGTGCGCCTTGTTCTTGCGAACCTGCTCACCTTGCGTCTCGATGTTGCGATTGATATTGTCGATGCTCTCGAGGTATTGGGACACGAGCGAGCCGACGCGGTCGATGCTCTCGCCGAGCCGCTCGCTCGATTCCTCGCTCTTGATCGTGTCCTGCCTGATTTGCTGGAACAGCCGGTCGCGCTGGTCTTTGTTCTTGCCCATCTCGGTGGCATACACCGCGCAC
>CAYSEA010000088.1:0-4183 GCA_964429975.1 uncultured Treponema sp. | reverse complement strand
CTCGAGCGCGCGCTCGTCGTCGCCCGAAACTCCTGCGCGCGGCCCTGCATCGTGCTGAACAAGGCGGACCTCGCCTCAATCGAAGACCGCGAGCGCGCGCTCTCGGAGGCAACCAGATACGCGCCGCAAGCATACGCCGTCGCGTTGAGCGCGAAAACGGGCGAGGGAGTCGACGAACTCTCGCGCCTCGTTTCCCCGGGAGAGACGGCCGCGATGCTCGGAAAGAGCGGCGTCGGAAAGTCGGCGCTCGTGAACGCGCTCGAGAGAATCGCCGTGCGCGCTCATGGGACGTCCCACGAGCGCGAGGCGGCGCGCGACGTCGAGCCTGAGATCGCGCGAGAGGGTCGCGTCAGGGAAGACGACCTTCGCGGGCGGCACACCACGACGTCGAGCAGGCTCTACCGCCTCGAGTCGGGCGTCCTTCTCATCGACAGCCCGGGCATCCGCGAGCTCAAGGTCTGGGGAGACGCCGAAGGAATCGACGACGGCTTTCCGGAAATCGCGGAACTCGCGAGCCGGTGCCGGTTCTCGGACTGCACGCATGCCGAAGAGCCGGGATGCGCCGTGCGAGCCGCGCTTACGGCGGGAGAAATCGATGCCGCGCGGTTTCTCGCCTACCTCGGCCTTGCCAAGGAGCAAGCGTGGTTGGAACGCAGGAATGACGATCGCGCGCGGCGCGAAAACGACCAGAAATGGAAACAGATTTCAAAATTCCAAAAGGAGCTGAAGAAAACGAGGCAGTAGCTTTCGTCAGGACGTGGCGCGATAACCGGATTCGATTGACATTTACCCGCGCATGCATGAAAATCCGGTAATCGCGCTATATTCTATTATAAACGTGGATACGCATCACTGAATTCAATCCCGAAAAACGAGGACGCAATCATGTCGAACAAAGCCGAAAAACCCGCAAAAACCGCACGCGAGACGCTTCGCTATATCTTTGGCAGTTACTCGCCGCCCGGTTTCATCCTGACCATTCGCGACTTTTTCACGACAGGCCCAGGCGGAGTCCTGTTCGGGAAAATAGGCGCCGCGATCGGCTCGACGGTTTCCGCCCGACGCACGCTCTTCGTCAGACTCGGCATCGGTCTCCTCGTCGCGCTCTGGGGCCTCATTGGGTTTAGCTTCTGGCTCTCGAGACAACCTCAGCCACTAATTATCGAATATACCTTTAGCATCCCCTCGAATGACGGGGAATCCGGTAATATTGAGGCCTTTTCGCTCTTTTTCGACGGATCAGCCGCGCCGAGCGACATGGTCGGCAAGGAAGTGACCTCCGGAATCGAGATTACGCCGAACATACCCGGCACCTGGAAATGGGAAGAGGATAACCGCCTGAGCTTTCAGCCGACCCAAGCGTGGGAAATCGGCACTGAGTATGAGATCACGATGCAAAAGACCGTGTTCCCCGAGCATATTCAGGTCAAGCGGAGCCTGACGTTTGCCATCGAAGACTTCACCTTGAGCATCGGGGACGCCGAATTCTACATCGATCCGGAAGACAGCAAGATCAAGCGCGTATCCGCCGTCGTGTCCGCGAACTATCCCATCGAGACTGCGACCATCGAAAACAACGTCGAGATAAAGCCGCAACTGAAAGCGGACTCGGGCTCGCTTAAAAACAAACCGCATCAGTTTTCAATCAGCTACTCGGAAGATTTCAAGACGGCCTATATCGTGTCCGAACCCCTCGGCATGCCGGCCAAGTCCGTCCAGATGGCAATCACCGTCAAGGAAGGCGTCAAGGCGACCGTAGGAGGCACGCCTTCGAAGGAAGAACTCACCGTGTCGGTGGAAATCCCCGGGCCCAATAGCTACGTGCAGGTTCAGGGCCTTACCCATGAATTGGTGAAAACGCCGGACCAACGGTATGACCAGGTATTCATCCTTGAAACGCGCGGGGAAATCGACGCGGACGAATTGACGAAGAACATAACCGTGTGGGAACTTCCCGAGGACCGCCCCGAATTGCCGGGGCTTCCCGCCATAGAGGACTACCAATGGCAGGATACCGAGGAGATGATCCCCGAAGTTCTCTCGGTCTCCAAAAAAATCATTCCCGAGGCGATCCCGGGCGATCGGCGCTATAACTCGACGAACAGCTTCCGCTTCGAGGCCAAGAGCGGCCGCCACGTTTTCGTTCAGGTGAACAGCGGCACCCGTTTTTACGGCGACTATTTCCTGAAGGAAAGCTGGGGAACGATCTTCCGCGTCAAGAACTTCCCCAAGGAAGTCTCCATTCTCAGCGAGGGAACCGTCCTGTCGCTCTCCGGCGACAAGAAACTTGCAATGCTCTCGCGCGGCATCGGCGACATAGAGTGCAACGTCGGGCGCGTCCGCCCCGACGACGTCAACCATCTCGTTTCGCAGTCAAACGGCAATCTCGACAACTTCCGCTTCGAAAATTATCGCTTCGGCGAATACAACGTCACCGCGCAATACAGCGAGAACGTCTCCGTACCGGTCAAGGACGAGCGAAGCTTCGAGTATTTCTCGTTTGATTTCAGCCGATACCTCGGGTCGATTCCCTCGCAAAACCTGCGATACGGCCTCTTCGTCTTCCAAGTCAAGGGAAAGGGGAACAACGCCTCGTATTCCGACAAGCGGCTTATCATGGTCACCGACCTCGGCTTCTTCGTGAAGCAAAACACCGACGGGACGAGGGCGCTATTCGTTCAGTCGATCGCCACCGGCGCGCCCGTGGCGGGAGCCACCGTCGAGGTCATCGGGCTCAACGGAAACGCGGTCTTTAGCTCGCAGACGGGCTACGACGGATACGTCAACATCCCGAGCCTCTCGCACTTTAACCGGGAGAAAACCCCGACCGCCTTCGTGGTGCGCATGGGCGAGGATATGTCCCTCATGCCGTTCGAGGCCTCCGGCCGCATGCTCGACTATTCCGCCTTCGAGACGGGCGGCATCTACGGCGCGACGGACCCCAAAAAGCTCAATGCCTTCCTTTTTTCCGACCGAGGCATCTACCGCCCCGGCGACGAAGTCCGCATGGGACTCATCGTCAAGGCCGGCGACTGGAACATCAACCTCGAGAAAACGCCGCTGGAATACCGCGTCGTCGACCCAAAGGGTTCCGAGATATATAATCGGCGCATCGCCCTCTCCCGAGCCGGCTTTGAGGAAATAAAGTTCACCACGCAAGACTGGTCGCCGACCGGAACCTACAACATCTCGGTATACGTAATCCGCGAGGATCGTAACAACGAGCGCGTCTTCCTCGGCTCCCAAACCGTCAAGGTCGAGGAGTTTCTGCCGGAAACCCTTAAGGTATCGGCGGTCTTCGACCCGCTGCCGAAAACGGGATGGGTTCCACCCTCGAAAATCGGGGCGCGCGTCAGCGTCCGAAACCTGTTCGGGACCGCGGCGGTCGGCAACGAGGTAAAGGCGCAGATGACCCTGAGCCCCGGGCGCCAGTACTTCCGGCAATACCGTGACTATGACTTCCTCGATCCGTTCGTCAAGGACAAGAGCTATCAGGAATTCCTGGGAACGCAGACCACGGGAGATGACGGAAGCTGCGCCTTCGAACTCGACATCGCCAAGTTCGAGCAAGCGACGTATAACCTGACCTTCTATACCGAAGCCTTCGAGAAAGGCAGCGGCCGCAACGTCACCACGGAAGCGACGGTGATGGTCAGTCCTCTGCCGTACATGATCGGCAACAAGGCGGACGGATCGCTCGCGTACATCAACAAGGACTCGAAGCGCGTTATTTCGTTCATCGCCATAGATCCCGAATTGCGCAAGACCGCCGTGCGGGACCTGACGCTTTCCCTCAACGAGATTCGCTACGTATCGATGCTCGTGAAGCAGCCGAACGGCGTGTTCAAGTATCAGTCGGTACGCAAGTCGTATCCCGTTTCGTCCGAGACCATCTCGATTCCCGCGACGGGACTCGCCTACGGAGTGCCCACCGATCGGCCCGGCGATTTCGAGCTGACCGTTACCGCGCCCGACGGCCTCGTGTATAACAAGGCGGCCTTCAGCGTCGCCGGTTCGGAAAACGTCGAGCGCAGCCTGACTCGCACCGCCGAACTCGAGCTCAGCCTCAACCGCTCGGATTTCGCCGGCGGCGACAGCATCGAAGTGATGATCAAGGCTCCCTACGCGGGCGCCGGTCTCATTACGATCGAGCGCGACAAGGTGTACACACATAAATGGTTTA
>CAYSEA010000087.1:0-4278 GCA_964429975.1 uncultured Treponema sp. | reverse complement strand
CGGCAACCTTCCGATTATGGTAGGGACAGTCAGGGTTCGGACAGAACTCTGGTCGGTTGATGTGAGGTATGCGGGAAGCGGGTGTTGCTATGATGACCCTCCTCGGGAAATGATTCTCTTTCTCGAGGAGGTATATCATCAATAATTCCGCTTGGTGGCACAGTATTTCTGGACTGAAACCACAACAATATTGAGAGCACTAATTTTTATTTCCCGGAAAGGCCTTTCATAAGCGCGTGATACGCGCTCTTTTTCTTCATGTCCTTGTCGAAAATATTCGCGGAACCGAAGCCGGGAAAGGCGCGGGGAATCCAGCTTCCCTTGTCGGAAAGGCCCCAGAGGATGAGGCTCTTCGCCCCCGGCTCCGTGCGGGCGATAGCCGCGAGCCGCTCGTATACGTTGTTTTGAAGGCCGATCGTTACCTCGTCCGCGGGTAATTTTATGCGAACATCGACTTCGGAGAACGAGCAGGTAACGCCCATTTCGTGGAAGCGGCGCACGTTCTCGCGTATGGCCTCTTCGTTGAAGGGAATCTCGGCCATGCAGTGCAGCTGGAACGCGACGCCGTCGATGGGCACGCCCCGCGCTTTTAGTTCCTTGACGAGCTCATAGCTCGCGTCGCCTTTCGCTGTTCCCGCGTATTCCGTGTTGTAGTCGCAGAGTATGAGCTTTGCGGCAGGATCGGCCGCGCGCGCCGCTTTGAAGGCGATATCGAGGAAGTCGTCGCCGATGAGGCGGCGCCAGATCGTGTCGCGCATGGTACCGTCTTCGTTGAATATTTCGTTCGCGACGTCGTACTCGCTGACGCGTCCCTTATAGCGCGTCATGATCGTCGTGATGTGCTCGGTCAGAAGCTCGACGGCCTCCTCTCTTGTTTTGAGCGAGTGAACATACGGACCGTTCTGATCTTGCCAGAGGAATGTGTGTCCCTTGATTTTCATATTATTTTTCTCGGCGAAGGCGACCATCGCGTCCATATCGGACCAGTTCCAAAAGTCTTTCTTCGGTCGTATGTTAACCCATTTCATCGAGTCTTCGGGAACGATGAGGTTGAAGTGGCTTTTCATGATCTTGACGGTTTCGGGGGTATAAATGTCCCCCGCCTTTACGGCGAGCCCGAATACCATGCCGTTCTTATCGGCGATCTTTCGGGGAGACGATGATCCGCACGAGACGAGTGCGGCCAGAGCGATTGAGACAATCGCTATCTCGTACATCGCGCGCTTGATTTTCCGTGTTATGTTCGGTTGCTTCATGATTCCTCCGGATGGCAAAAAAAACTTATTGCGTCGCGCGTCCGCTTGCGCTACACCACTCGATGGCGAGCCGCCTGAGCTCCTGCGCGGACTTGCAGTGCAGTTTGATCTTGATCTGGTACTGATGCGACTCGACGGTCTTCGTGCTGACGTTGAGGCGGTCAGCTATCTCGGCGGGCGCGAATCCTTTTCCCACGAGGGTAAATATCTGCAGTTGGCGATCGGAGAGGCTTGAGATCGAATCCATCGCGCTTGCCCCGAGCGAGCGGTTGCCGACCATGCGGTCGACGGCTCGGTTCCGCTCGCGTTCGCTGAGCCATATCTTGCCTGAGGAGACCGTGCGTATCGCGTCGAAGACCGTTTCCGCGACCTCTTCCTTCATAATGTAGCCCTGTGCACCGGCGGCGAGCGCGCGTTCCGCGTAGTAGCCTTCTTCGAGCATCGAGAGGACGAGAACGATGAGGTCGGGCGCGGCGCGTTTCATCGACTTGATGAGATCTAGTCCGTCTTCCTTTCCGAGGTTTAGGTCCACGATGGCGAGCTTTGGTTTCTTAGTTTCGAGCACCGCAAGTGCGTCCGCGCTGCATGTCGCCTCGCCGACTACCGTATAGAGTCCGTTGCCGCCGATAAGCGCGGAAAGACCTTTAGTGAAGAGGGGATGGTCATCGACTATCATGACGGAAACCGCGGGCATGCTTTCTATTGTAACAGCGGTACGCCCGTCTGTGAATAAGCGAATGCGCTTATTTCGGTATGAACGCCTTTACCTCGGTTCCCGAGGTTCGCGACGAGCTAACCGTAAAGCGGGCACCGAGCTGATGAGCCCGGTATTCCATCGATCGCATGCCGAGTCCCGTCGCGGCCCGCTCGGTCTCGCCTCGGGGGGGGCGCGCGCCTAAGGAAACCGTTCCCGAGCCATTGTCCCGAATTTTGACGGCGTGTCCCCCGCGCTCGGGCCGCACGGAAACGGTAGCCTCGGTGGCTCCCGAGTGCCGCACGACGTTATGAAGCGCCTCTTGGACGATGCGATAGACGTTGAGCTCCTGCGCTGGAGTGAAAGGAGACGCCGCGGCGGCTGACCATTCGTATTGAATCCGTATGCCGCTTTGCCGCTCGATGGCCTCGCAGAGTTGGCGGAGGCTGTCGTTTAGGCCCATTGCGTCAAGTTTTACCGGGAAGGAGTTTTGCGCGTACTCACGGGTTTTCTGAAGCGTCTCTACCGCTATCGAGGTTACTTCCTGCAGCCGCGGATCTCCCGCGGAAAGACCCTTGCAGAGCATGGCGATGCCGGCGAGTCGTTGGCAGATGTCATCGTGAAGATCCATACTGAAGCGCATTCGCTCGAGGTCGCTAATTCGCAACACTTCCCGTTCGACCGCCTCGCGTCTTGACGCCTCTCGTCTCAGTCGCGCGTTTGCCCGGGTAAGGTCGTCCGTTCTTTTGGAGACTTCGAGCTCGAGTTGGCGGGCCCGTTCTTTTTCGCCCTCGAGTACCTGCATTCTTTTCAGTGCGTTCGCGAGAAAAACGCCGCAGTTGCAAAGATAGGGATAATCCGAGTCGCTTGCCTCATACACGATGAGCCCGAGGTATTCCTCGCCCGCCTTGAGGGGGTAGATGACGCGCGAGCTCGCTTGTTTTCCGCGAGACGCGAGCGCCGACGAAAAGAATCGCGCGAGCCGCACGGACGACCGCGAAATCTCCTTTGTCTCGGGAGAGTACCGTTTCCAGTTAAAGACGAGTCGGCCATGCGTCGGAATTTCCGCCAACGGCCGCGGAAAGACAAGCATCCTGAAAGAAGCCGTGCGCGAGTTAATGAGAAACCTTTCGAGGGGCGCGAAGACTTCATCGAGGGTCGTGGCCTGGCTGAGCTGTTGGCCGAGAGCGTTGACGTCGCGAAGGAGATGCCAAGCGGTGCCATCGCTTTCTTCATCCGGGCTTGAATCAGAAACGCTTAGCGCGTTGGGCGGGCAGCCGCATGATTCTCGCCGGACTAAGGTCGCAGGCACGCGCCTCACCGCGGGGACGCTCGCGCCTTTCATTATTTCATGGAGGGTGTCGACCGCGAGCGCGCCCATCTCGCGCAGGGGTTGCCTGATCGTGGTGAGGGGCGGCGTTTCGTTCTTTGCGCGCGGAATGTCGTCGAAGCCGGTTATCGGGCAGTCTCCCCAAGAGGAATCCCTGTATGCCCTAATGACGCGGAGGGCTCCTATCGCGGTGTTGTCGCTCGCTGCGACTATCGCGTCGATGTCGCGCTCCGGGTGCGAGGCGATGTATTCCTTGAGCGCGGTAAAGCCGGTGTTCTCGAAGAAAAGTCCGCCGGTTATCAGCGTGCCCTTCGCGAATCCGTCGCCGGCAGATGCCGCCTCAATCGATTGGCAAAAGACGCTTTCGCGTATTCGGTTGTCCCGGTTTCCCACGGGCCCGCCGATGTAAAGGAATTTTCGGTAGCCATGGTCGACGATGAGATGGTTCATGAGCTCGCGCATCGGCGCGCGGGTTTTGGCGAGTATCGTCGGGAAGCCGCTCAGGGTGTTCCCTATGGCGACGACCGGCGTTCCCTTGAACGCCTCGGCGAAGCGGCCCGCGTCGCCGGGAAGGTTTCTCTCGATCATCGTGGCCGTCAGTATGATCGCCCCGTCGACGGGAACGTGCGCGTTGAGGGGAAAGAGCGGGAGGTCGGCCTCGCGGTTTCGGTCGATGCTTTCGCCCTGAAAGCAGACGATATCCATGCCGTATTCCCGCGCGCGGTCGCGAATCCCCGCGTATACGGTGAGATGGTATTCCTCGTCGAGATTTCGAACGTATACGCCGATTCTCATGAACGTCCCGCTAAGTGATTTTACCGATGCGCGGTTAAACCCATACCCTTATTCTGCGCACCCGCTCGGTGAGTATATCATGAAAACGCGTGAACGACCCGCGTATCGGGTGCCCCTTTCCGGCTTTCATATCGCCGGATCGCCGTGCAGGGTCCCGCAGTCTTCTCCCGGCGACGAGCTCCTTCCGTCGCCGGGATTTTTTT
>CAYSEA010000086.1:0-4355 GCA_964429975.1 uncultured Treponema sp. | reverse complement strand
GCTTGTGGGTAAGCTCGGCGAGCGGGTTTACCTGATCCATGAACTGGGAAAGCTGACTCGAGCCGTAGAATTCCTTGATGGCGGCCACGATGGGCTTTATCGAGATGAGATCCTGCGGCTTGATCGTCTCGGTTTCCTTGAGGCTCATGCGCTCCTTCGCGATCCGTTCCATGCGCGAGAACGCGGTCTTGAGGGTGTTGGTCATGAGCTCGCCGACGGAGCGGACGCGCCTGTTTCCGAGGTGATCGATATCGTCGATGGACTCGTCTCCGACGTAGACCTTTATGAGGTACTTCATCGTGGAGATAATGTCGTCCTTGACGAGGGTATACTCGGAGACGGGCTCCGGGTAGTCGAATTTCTTGTTGAGCTTGTAGCGTCCGACGCGGCCGAGGTCGTAGCGTCGCGAAGAGAAGAACATCGACACGAGGTCCTTCTCGGCGGCTTCGATGGTGATGGGCTCTCCGGGCATCAGGACCGAGTAGACCGCCGCGAGGGCGTCTTCCTTGCTCGGCTCGTCGCCTTCGACGTCCTTTCCGGAATAGCGGATTTCCTCGCGCTCGAAGCAGTTGATGATCATCGGCGAGTTAAGCGAGCCTTCGGCCTCGAAGTCGATGACGGTAACCTTGGTGATCTTGTTCATCACGAGTTCGTCGATATTGTGCGGATGGAGCTTCTCGCCCGCGCGATAGAGCTTCTTCTGCTCGCCATTCTCGTCCTTAATGAAGACGGCGGTCGCGAGAACCTTTCCGACGAGCTTTTCGCGGCGGTTTCGGTCCTCGGAGACCTTTTCGGTCGCAGTGGCGTAAAAGCAGCGGATAATTTCCTCGCGGGTCTCGAAGCCGAGCGCGCGAAGGAAGAGCGTCCCAAGGATGCGCTTCTTGCGATCGATCTTGGCGTACACGAGTTCTTTTTTCTGGTCAATCTCGAACTCAAGCCAGCTTCCGCGATACGGAATGATGCGGCTCGAGTAGATGCCCTTCTCATGGCTGAAGATAACGCCGGGAGAACGGTGAATCTGCGAGACGACGACGCGCTCGGCGCCGTTTATGATAAACGTGCCGCGGTCGGTCATGAGCGGGATATCGCCCATGTATATGTCTTTTTGGCGAATTTCGCCCGTCTGCTGAAATATCAGGTTGATGCGCGCCTTGAGGGGCACGGCGAAGGTGAGACCCTTCTGCTTGCACTCGAGCTCGGAAAATTTGATGTTTCCCTCGTCGAGTTCGTAGAATTCATATTCGAGAAGCATGTCACCGTTCGGGCTTTCGATCGGGAACGTCGAGCGAAATACGTCCTCGAGTCCTACCTCTTCCGAAGAGTCCTCGGAACCGCTTTTGTTCCGCTGCAGAAATTTCTCATATGACGAAAGCTGAATATCAATGAGGTCGGGCAAATCCATGAAATTACGGATATTTTTGCCGATATACTGACGGTTGATCGCCTGATTCCTTGCGAACATCCCATACCCCCTAAAACGGTATACAACGCATATCGAACGTACGCGGCATGCGCCACGACGTTCGGAGACTACAAAAAGGTCCCCGCCGGCTTCCCCGGCAGGAACCTTTCGAGAAAATTACGCTATGACGCCACTCGGCCACGAAGGCCGGGCACTGCATCAAAATCAGGCAACCTCGACCACGCCACCGGCGGCGGTGATCGCCTCCTTGATCTTGTTTGCTTCGTCCTTGGAAACGTTTTCCTTGAGAGTCTTGGGCGCGCCCTCGACGAGATCCTTCGCCTCTTTGAGTCCGAGACCGGTAACGGTGCGAACTTCCTTGATGACGGAGATTTTCTTGTCGTCGGCGGAAAGACCCTTGAGGGTGACGGTAAACTCGGTCTGCTCTTCGGCGGCAGGAGCGGCGGCTCCGCCACCGGCCATGACGGCTACGGGAGCGGCGGCGGTTACGCCAAACTTCTCTTCCATTGCCTTCACGAGTTCAGCGACCTCAAGAATGGTCATTGCGGCGATCGCGTCCAGAATCTGATCGGTAGTTAAAGCTGCCATATTATCTTCTCCTAAAAAAAAACGTGTTCGGTTCTACAGAACCGTCGTTCCGTACGGCGCCAGGCGTCGCCGGAACATATTTTTGCGCGGGACAGGACGACAGCCGAGAGAAGCGAAACAGAGTTTCGCCACTCCACGAAGCCTGACCCGCGACTGGTTACGCTTCGGCCTTATTGTCAGCCACAGCCTGCAAGGTGCGGACGAACTTGGAAGTCGTGGCCTGCATTGCGGACATAAGCATCGAAATGAGCTCTTTCTTGCTCGGAAGCCGGGCGAATGCCTCGATCTTCTTCGCATCGTAGATTTCACCGTCGATCAACGCGCCCTTTATGACGAGAGCGGGCGATTCCTTCGAGAAATCAAACAGGATCTTGGCGATGGAGTTCGTCTCTTCGGATGAGAGCGCCACCGCGGTGGGTCCCATGAGATACGACGAAACATCGGCCTTCTTCATCTCCTCGAACGCGATGCGCGCGAAGTTATTCTTCACTACCTTATACGAGCATCCGCGCGCGCGAAGCTGACCGCGAAGGTTGGAAATCTGTTCCACGGTAAGACCGCGGTATTCCGTGAAGATATAGTCGTTCGCGGCGTCGAATCGCGCCTTGATATCCGCGATCGCCTGGGTCTTCGCGGGCTGGAGTTTTTTCGCTTTTACGGCCATGGTTACTCTCCTACCTTATACTCAACCCACACGCCGGGGCCCATGGTTGAGCTCACGGACACGGACTGGACGAAGTCTGCCTTCGCGTCGGAGGGCTTTTTGCGGCCCATCTCGACGAGGAAGGCGTTGATATTCTCGACGATTTTATCGGGACTCATCGAGACCTTTCCGACTGCGAGATGAATGACGCCGGTTTTGTCCGCGCGGAATTCGGTTCGGCCCTTCTTGAGCTCCCCGATCGCGGCGGCGATGTCATTCGTGACGGTGCCGGTTTTCGGGTTGGGCATGAGGCCCTTGCGCCCGAGCACCATACCGAGACGACCGACGTCTTTCATCATATCGGGAGTCGCGACGGCGATGTCGAACTCAAGCCAACCGCCCTTCACTTTCTCGATATACTCGTCGGCACCGGCGAACGCGGCGCCAGCTGCGAGCGCTTCCTGAACGCGATCGTCCTTACAAAAGACGATGACCTTCTTCTCGCCCCGGAACTGGTGGGGAAGAACGACGGTGTCGCGCACGGACTGGCTCTTTCCGAGCTTGAGGCAGACGTGAACTTCGACGGTTTCGTCGAACTTGGCGAACTTGAGCTCTTTCACGAGGGATACGGCCTTTTCAAGGTCATACACCTTCGTGGAATCGTATTTCTTAAGCGCTTCGCGATAGTTTTTTCCGTGTTTCATATTATCGCTCCACCTCTACACCCATGCTCCGCGCCGTTCCCGCGATGATCTTCTTCGCGGCTTCGATGTCATTCGCGTTGATGTCGGGCATCTTGATTTGGGCGATTTCCTCGAGCTTTGCCTTGGAAAGGGTTCCGACCTTCTGCGCGGCGGGACTCGACGATCCCTTGGGAAGGTTGCACGCCTTCTTGATAAGGACCGATGCCGGCGGGGTCTTGAGGATAAACGTGAAGGTCTTGTCCGAGAAGACGGTGATGACGACCGGGATTACGAGCCCGACCTCCATGGTCTTCGTGCGGTCGTTGAACTGCTGCACGAACTGAGGAGCACTGACACCGTGGGGACCAAGCGCGGGTCCGACGGGAGGGGCCGGCGTGGCCTTTCCCGCGGGGCACTGCAGCTTGATCAGGGCAGTGATCTTTTTCTTTGCCATAAGGTTCTCCTATGTGGTGATAGCGGGGCGACCGCGCGACGCGCGAGACGAACTCCCCTCCCATATGTAAGAACAAGGAACCCGATTACGCCAAAAGGCGAACCGAACCCCCTATCTCGCATGCTATGTCTTTTCTACCTGCAAAAGATCGACTTCGACCGGGGTAGCCCGGCCGAAAATTCCAACCATAACGCGAAGCTTATTGCGCTCAAGGTTGACTTCTTCGATAGTTCCGGCAAACGAATCGAACGGACCGTCGATGATCTTGACGGCTTCGCCGACCGAGAAGGACTGCTTGATTCGGGGAGACTTGTCGCCCTTGATCTCGCCGGCCTTCTGTAATATGGATTTTGCCTCGTCAGGGGTAATGGGCTGAGGCTTGACGCCGCCGGGAGTCCCGACGAAACCGGTTACGCCGGTTATTTTGCGGATAGCCGAGCACGCGGCCTTCCAACCGAGGTCAGGAAGGTCCATTTCCACGAGTATATATCCAGGAAGGAATTTCTTGGTTACGTTGCGCTTCTTTCCGTCCTTGACCTCAACGACCTCTTCGATCGGAACCTT
>CAYSEA010000085.1:1530-4365 GCA_964429975.1 uncultured Treponema sp. | reverse complement strand
TACAAGCCAGATTCCCTGCGCCTGATGCAATCGAAAAAGAAAAAGATAAACGGGAGTTTGTCAAACTTTTTGGCGAGTACCTTCGAGTAGAGAATATCCTGCAAAACTATGATGAGTTCGCAGGGTTGCAGGCATTGCAGCACTTGGATACATCAAATCCCCAGGCAGTTGAAGAATTTAAAGCAAAGTACTATTTGACTGATGAAGACTTGGAAGGAATGCAAGAAATCAAGATTCCTTCTGTTCGGATAATACAGGATTACCGGTCAACGTATAATGATATTCGAGATTGGTTACGGAGAGAACAAACAGGAAAGGAAAGGGCTGATTCAACTATTGACTGGAACGATGTCGTATTTGAAATTGATCTCTTGAAATCCCAGGAAATAAATCTTGATTACATTCTTGAACTGATCTTTGAGAACAACAAGAAACGGAAAGACAAGGCTTCTTTGGTTGAAGATGTACGCCGCTTAATCCGCTCAAGCATTGGTAATCGCGCAAAGGAAAGCTTGCTTGTGGATTTTATTAATCAAACCAACCTGGATGCTCTTCAAGATAAAGCCGGCATAATTGACGCTTTCTTTGCATATGCGCAAACAGAGCAAAAGCGCGAAGTTGATGAGTTGATTGCAGAAGAGAAGCTGAATGATGAAGCGGCACGGCGCTATATAACTATTTCGCTGAAAAGGGAGTATGCAAGCGAAAATGGTACCGAACTCAATGCAATACTTCCGAAGATGAGCCCGCTTAATCCACAGTACTTGCGGATGAAGCAAACTGTTTTCCAGAGAATTGCGGAATTGGTTGAGAAGTATAAAGGTGTTGGTGGGAGGGTATAAATGAGTATCAATCAAGCCGTCTGGAAGATCAACGGCGCGAAACCCGAGCCCGTCGCCGCGGTCAATCTCGACAAGGAGAAAGAACTCGAAGACCTGCTCTTTGCCGACATCGGAATACTGAACTCCGACTGGCTCCTGATAGGAAGACAAGTCCTCACCGACTACAACAAATACATAGACCTCCTCGCCATCGACAGAAACGGAAGCCTCGTTATCATAGAGCTGAAAAGGGACAAGACCCCGCGCGACGTCGTAGCCCAGGCGATCGACTACGCGAGTTGGGTCAAAACGCTCGAACAGGACAAGATCGCCGAAATCTACAAGACGTTCTCCGGAAAGTACCTGAAGGACGAGCGCGGTTTCGAGAAGGCCTTCAGCGATAAATTCAACGACGATATCACGGAGGACACGCTCAATCAGGGACACCAGATGGTCATAGTGGCCTCCGAGCTCGACTCGAGCACCGAACGCATCGTCAAATATTTGAGCGACTCCGACATACCCCTGAACGTCGTGTTCTTCAAAGTATTCTCCGACAACGGAACGAGATACCTGAGCAGAGCCTGGCTCATAGAGCCGATCGAAACCGAAGAGAACGCGATACACAAGGAACAGAAGGGAACGTGGAACGGAGAATATTACGTATCCTACGGCGAAAACGATTCGCGTAACTGGGAAGACGCCCGCAAGTACGGATTTATCTCCGCCGGCGGCGGAACTTGGTACAGCCAGACCCTCAATTATCTCAACCCCGGCGACAGGATATGGGTGAATATCCCCAAGACCGGATACGTCGGCGTCGGCAGGGTGATCGAAACAGTAAAGCGAGCCGACCAATGCCTCTTCGCCGTCGACGGAAAAGAAAAAACGATATACGAACTCGACACCCGTACGGATTATCGCAAGGCGTTCGCCAACGACGACGACAAGGCGGAGTACGTCGTGAAGGTGGAGTGGATCAAGAGCGTCGACCGAAAGGACGCCGTCAAGGAAATCGGGTTATTCGGAAACCAGAACAGCGTATGCAAACCAAAGACCCTCCGGTGGGAACATACCGTCAACAGGCTGAAAGAAATTTGGAACGTCGAGTAACTTGTCGCTTCTTGGTCCCGCCCTCGCCCTTGCAACAACTTCCTACGCGGCGGCTCCGCGGGTCAATCATTCTCCCCGCGTTGCCCGTTCTGCCTCGTTCTTGAATTCTATTCTTTTTATTCTCCCGCACCAACCACCAAACCGTTTGACAACTCCCCGTTCCGGCACAATACTGAGTGCCTGGAAAAAACATGAAGAAAAGAAACCTGAGTTTCCTACTGCTCATTTCACTGGCCTGCGCCAGCTGTACCGAAACCACCGAACGCCTCTTTACGAAGCTGATTGCTACCCATGGAACATCCGTTGACGATAGAGAGTACCTAAGCTACCCCGATCCTGGCGACGGGAAAACGGGAAACAAATACTACGACAAGATACTGACATCCAAAAACATCGATTACGATTACCTCTACAAAGCGGCACTCAGTACCCGCGCGACGAACATCGCCTTTGATTGCGTGAACCGCAAACTGGAAGAAGGAGACATCGCCGTAAGCCTGATATGGAACTCTATCAAAATCGCTGACGACGATTTTGACAGCCTTATACCCGAACACCTTATCGACGACTATAAAACGGCCGGCTCGGTGGTTCTCTTTGACTGGATGCGAGAAAACCCGGACAACAGACAATACGTCGTTTCAAAAACTTTCGAGCTATTGCGAGAGAGAACCGCCGTAAACCGCGAAACCGACGTAACGGAATGATATCGCGTACTAGATACCGGATTGTGGAGCCGGAAACGGGCCACAAAGTGAATTCGACCGGATAAGGAGACGTACGGCCCCGTCTCCGAACCATACGCGATTGTTTTTCAACTTTCTTGACAATACTGCACAAAAGCAGTATGTTAAAGCAGGAACGGATATCATGGATAAGCAATTCGGCGGATGAGGCGTAA
>CAYSEA010000085.1:0-1430 GCA_964429975.1 uncultured Treponema sp. | reverse complement strand
AAACTAACGGGGGTGAAACCGAGATGATTGCCTATCCCGCGTTGATCGAACTCGACGAAGACGGAACGAACTATACCGTACGATTCCCCGACCTTGAAGGATGCCTGACCTACGGCCCCGACCTCGACACGGCAAAAGAGAACGCGCGGGAAGCCCTTTCGGCGTACCTCGAGAGCCTCGACTCCCGCTCCGATGACATACCCGCCGCCTCGAAACCGAAAGGAGAGAACGTCTTTTATATCTCTCCGGACATTAGTGTCGCCTTCGCCATACGGATAAAACAAGTCCGGGCGCGGAAGGGACTGACCCAGAGAGAGGTCGCGGATAAACTGGGCATAGGCTGGGCGTCATACCAGAGAATCGAAAATCCGCGGAGGACAAACCCGACGCTTTCCACCATCAGGAGATTGGAAGAGGTATTTGAAGTATCGTTCTTCAGGTGATGGTGGATGATATCCACCGCTTCCTGGTCCCGCCCCCGCCCCTGCAACGACCCTCATACGCGGCGGCCCCGCGCGCCCCGCCATCTCCCTTCATGGCCCGTTCTGCCTCGTCCTTGAGTTCTTTTTCCTTATTTCCTTTCCTTCCCCCGCGCTACACGTTGAGCCTTACGGCGAAGTAGCGTATAGTTACCCATGGCGCGGAAACCGTCCGCGCGCGGGAGGCAGTATGGATTCGGTAGTAGCGGCTTTTTCGGGAGCCTTCTCGTATTTTCTTTCGTTCAAACCCTACGTCATGCTGCCGGTCATCATCCTGACCCTGTCCCTCGTGTTCGGCATCAAACTCGCCGCCGCCGTCAGATCGGCCCTGCAACTCGGGATCGCCTTTATCGGCATCTTCATGGTCTTCGATTTCTTCGTCGCCCTGATCAAACCCGTCACCGAGGCGCTTATCGCCCGGTCCGGCTTGAGCCTCACCGTCCTCGACGTCGGTTGGCCTCCGCTCGCGGCGATTACCTGGAGCTTCGGCCTCGCCCCCGTCTTGATTGTGGCCTTCCTGGCCGTCAACGGCTTGATGCTCGTCTTCAAACTCACCAAGACGGTGAACATCGACATCTGGAACTTCTGGCACGTCATCTTCGTCGCGGCTTTGGCGCAGTACATAACGGGAAGTTACATCGTGGCGGCGGCCGTTTCGATAGCGTGCTTCGCGCTTACCCTCAAACTCGCCGAGTGGAGCGCCCCGATGATCTGCGAGTATTCGGGCATGCGCGCGATTAGCGTCCCGCACCTTTCCGCGATAACCCACTTTCCCCTCGCGCGCCTCGCCGTGAGCGTCCTGAACCGCGTGCCCGGCCTGAAGGATATCCGCGCCGACCCCGAGCACATCAAGGCGAAGCTCGGGATAGCGGGGGAGCCCATGATCCTCGGCTTCATCATAGGCCTCGCGCTCGCAGTCGGCGGGGGCTACGACGTCAAGGGAGTCCTCGA
>CAYSEA010000084.1:0-4404 GCA_964429975.1 uncultured Treponema sp. | reverse complement strand
ACCAGTGACCCCTACCATGTCAAGGTAATACTCTAACCAGCTGAGCTAATTGCCCGAGTAGCCCACGTTTCCGAAGGCTCGGTCACTATATCTTTTTTATCCGTTTGCGTCAATACGACATCTTATGTATACTAAGGACATATCACTTGTTGCGTAAGGAGAACTCCATGTGCCCAGAACCAAAGTTTCTTGTCTGTAAAATCTGCGGAAACCTCGTAGGCGTGATTCACGACTCGGGCGTGCCCATGATCTGCTGCGGCGAGGAAATGACTGCCCTGGTCGCGAACACGAGCGACGGCGCCAAGGAAAAACACGTCCCGGTCGTCACCGTCTCAGGGTCCACAGTAACCGTCAAGATCGGTTCCGTCGACCACCCCATGACCGCCGAGCATTACATTCAGTGGGTCTACCTCGAAACCGCCAAAGGCGGCATGCGAGCCTGCCTGAACCCCGGGGATAAACCCGAAGCTACCTTTGAACTCGCCAAGGGAGACAAGGCCGTCGCGGCCTACGAATACTGCAACCTTCATGGCCTCTGGAAGGCAACCGTATAATTCGAACGCTCGGGCCGGAACGACGTTGTTTCGGCCCATCCTGAAACATCGACCGCTTGACTTTTTTCGGCCCCTTTGTTATTGTCGTTTTCGTTATCGCGGCGATGGTGGAATTGGTAGACACGCCAGCTTGAGGTGCTGGTGCCGTAAGGTATGGAAGTTCAAGTCTTCTTCGCCGCAACCATCTTTGAGTCCCTGCATCGCAGGGACTTTTTTTTACCCTTCCAACACAATCACGACAAATATCGAGGCACCGCGAGCAAGGATGCGCGCGCGTCCCACCTCGGAGCCCCCTCGCAGAAAGCGCAAGGACGCGCGATTCGGAACACTCGTCGTACTGCTTAACCCACGTCCTTTTACGTTTTTTTTACATTCTATGACACCGCTCTGACAACTCCGACCGCGGCACGGCCTATTCTTTGCCGTATCACCGCTTTCAGGAGGTCTTTATGAAATCAACGCGTTTGTTCAAACGGCTGTGCGCCGCTCTCTGTCTTCTTACCCTCGCGGGCGGCGTTTCGCTTGCGCGCCCTTCCGACGGTACGTCGGGCGACGGTTCGTCGCGAGATTCCCGTCCCCTCGTCCAGATAGCCCTGTTGCTCGATACGTCGAACAGCATGGACGGACTCATCAATCAGGCGAAAAGTCAGCTTTGGAAAATCGTATCGGAGTCGGGAAAGATGACGAGAAACGGACGGCCCATCCGCCTTGAGGTCGCCCTGTACGAGTACGGAAACGACTCCAACTCCATCCTCTCCGGTTACGTCAGGCGCGTCATGCACTTCACCGACGACCTCGACGAACTGTCGGCACGTTTGTTCGAGCTCGATACCTACGGCGGCAGCGAATACTGCGGGACGGTTATCGAGAAGAGCCTCGACGAGCTCGACTGGTCGAATCGGGAATCAGACTTGCGAATCGCGTACGTCGCGGGTAACGAGCCGTTCAACCAAGGATCGGTCGACTATCGCGACGCGGGACGTCTCGCCGTGCGCCGCGGCGTCGTCGTAAACACGATTTTTTGCGGCGGCCGAGATGAGGGAATCTCCACCAAGTGGGCCGAGGGCGCGCGGATAACCGGCGGCTCGTACGCGAACATCGACGGCGACTACGAATATCAGTACGTTCCCTGCCCGCAGGACGACCGCTTAAGCGAGCTCAACGAGAGACTCAACGACACCTATATCGCCTTCGGCTCGCAAGGGGCAGCGCGCAAGGAACTTCAGCAAGAGCAGGACACCAAGGCCGAGGGTCTCAATAAATCGGGCTTCTACGAGCGAGCCAAGGTAAAATCCTCGGCGAACTACTCCAATTCAACGTGGGATCTCGTAGACGCGACGTCTTCGGGAGCCCGTCCGCTCGCCACGGTAAAGGATTCCGAGCTCCCCGAACAAATGCGCGCGATGCCGAAAGAGGCGCGTGAGGCCTTCGTCGCCGGAAAGCTCGCCGAGCGGAAAAAAATTCAGGCCGAAATCGCCTCGCTCTCCGCCGAACGCGAGGCTCATCTCGCCGCGCAAAAAAGCGACACGCAGGCCACGGACGCCCTCGATACCGCCATTCTTGCCCCGCTCTCCGAACTTGCGAAGGACAAGGGGTTTGTCCCCACGGAATAAAGCTGGTACAATGATAGCCATGAAAGCTTCAAGCGGGCGCTTAGCGCTCGCCCTCGCCATGCCGCTTCTCATCGCCCCGCTTGCGGGGCTCACCTGGCTCGCCGCTCGAAGCGTCGACCAGCAGGAAAGCGGCATGCGCGCGCGGCTTCGCGAATCGCTCCTCCTCGAGGTTGGCCAGACGAACGGGCAAATCCGCGCCTGGTTCGCCGAACTCCCGGTAGCGCTCCGCGCAAGCGCCCCCCGAGCCGGCACGACGGGACGACCGACGGGGCAAGAGCTTGCCGAGTGGAAAAAACGCGAAACGCTCGTCGGCACGCCCTTTCTTCTCGACGCCTCAGGATCGATTGTCTACCCGGATCCAAAACGTGCCGGCCCTGCCGACGAGAAAACCCGGCTTTTTTATTGGCGTTACCTCAACGTCTTTGGAAACGCGGAGCGAATCCCGGTATATCGGAATATCGCGGCGGAATACGAATCCTCGATCGTCGCCAGCGCGCCAGCCACCCGCGCGCCAGCGGTCAGCGCACAAGATATCCTTGAGCTATCGGAAACCATACCGCAAACTCCGACCGTGAGCGACGGCTTTCTTGATTCAGAGGCACCTTTCCGCGAGGGATCAACGAGCAATAAAGAATCACTCGACACGGAGCTACGATCGGCGGAAGCCCCGCGAAGATCCGCGAGGTCAGAGCAATTGATGGGAGCGGAAGCACCCTCGAAGGCCACGCCTTCGGCGAGCGCGAAGAAGGATGAATCGAGCGTACGGTCAAAGGTCGCGCAAAGTATTTTCGAGACCGATACGGCGGTACAGAAGCAAGTCTATGACCTCGCCGCCGAAGAAGGAAAGGAAACCCTCAAGCGCAACGTCAATCCGAAGATCGACGCCGTGAACACGCGCGATTCCGCGGCGGCCCGCTCGGTCTACATCGAGTCCGACCGATACTTTCGCGATCTCGTGGCCCAGGAGGAAAGCGGTCTCGTTCCGCGCATCTTTGACAATTCCTTCGTGCTCCTCTATTGGGAAAAACGGGGGGACTGGATCGTCGGGTGCGAACTTAATATGGATGCCGTGCGCGAGGCTATCGCCGCGCGCGCCGGAACGCCCGCCGACGCCGTGCGCTATCTTGCGGTTCTCGACCAAGCGGGAATGCCGCTCGTTCCCGTCGGAAACGTCGATGCGGCGGCATGGCGCACTCCCCTCGTGTCAGGCGAGATCAGCGAGTTCTTGCCCTACTGGGAAACCGCGGTTATCCTCGCGGACGAGTCCGCCTTCGAAAGCCGCGTGCGCGCTTCTCGCTACGCCCTCTCCTCGCTCGTCTTCGCCCTCTTCTTCTCGGTCGCGATCGGATCGGTGATTCTGTGGCGGCATTCCGCGAACAGACTGCTCGAGGCAAGGCGGAGAACGGGCTTCGTGACGACGGTGTCCCACGAGCTTAAAACTCCGCTCACCTCGATACGCATGTATTCCGAGATGCTCGCCGAGGGCGCCGATCTCGACCGCGAAAAGCGCGACCGCTATCTTTCGCGCATCGTCTCGGAAACCGAGCGGCTCACGCGGCTCATCAATGACGTGCTGGACGTCTCGAAGCTCGAGCGGGGAAACCGCAAACTCAACCTCGTTCCGGTTGACGTCGCCTCAGTCGCGCGGGAAACGCTCGAGGGGATCGCCGACCGACTGAAGGTCGCGGACTTCGCGGTTTCCTTTACCGCGCCGGACGTTCCCGTCGAATCGCTCGCGGATACGGAAGTGGTGATCCGCATCATCCTTAACCTGCTTTCTAACGCGGAAAAATACTCGAGGGACGAACGGGAGATCGAAGTTTCCGTAAGCGTCGACGAAGAACGTAGCCGGTGCCTCGTTTCGGTTGCCGATCGGGGCATCGGCATTCCCCGTGCGCACCGCACGAAAATATTCCGCGAGTTTCACCGGGTTGACGCGAGCCTTACCTCCGAGCAGGGCGGGACCGGCCTCGGCCTTTCCATCGCGAGGTCACTCGCACGAGCCCTCGGCGGAGACGTTACGTACGCGCCGAGAGATCGGGTCGACGGGGGCATGGGAAGCGTGTTTACCCTCAGCCTCCCGAGAGCCGGATATAAGGAAGAAAAACAATGAAACGAATTCTCGTCGCCGAAGACGAGCGCGCGATCCGCGAGGGCCTCGTCGACCTGCTTGAGTCGGAAGGATACGACGTCACGGCGGTCGCAGACGGCGCTTCCGCGCTTACCGCCTGGAAAGA
>CAYSEA010000083.1:0-4672 GCA_964429975.1 uncultured Treponema sp. | reverse complement strand
ATGACGACCATCGTCAGCGGCGCGCCCCGAACCATAACGAACGAGGCTTTCCTCGCGCTCAAGGACATGCGCATCGTCATCCCCGGTCTCGGGACCTACGGCAAGTCCGGAAACTACATTCCGGTCAGGATCGAGCCGGGCGTGATCATCGCGCTCGCGATCGTGGCTCTGGTCTGGGCGATCTGCAAGTGGACGCGGTTCGGGCGCAATCTCTACGCGGTGGGCGGCAACAGCCAAAGCGCGCTCATGCTCGGCATTAACGTGCGCCGCACGAGTTTTTTCTCCTACGTACTCTGCGGCGTCCTCGCCGGAGTCGGCGGTTACATCTACCTGCTCCACACGGGCGCGGGAAACGCGTCGAACGCCACCGCCGCGGAGATTCAGGCCATCGCCTCGTCCATAATCGGCGGAACGCTCCTTTCGGGCGGCGTCGGCAGCGTGATCGGGACGCTCTTCGGCGTGCTCTCGCTCAAGACGATCAGCAATATCGTCATCGCATCGGGCTTGCGAGAGCCGTACTGGCAAAGCATCACCACCGGCCTCATGCTCTGTTTCTTCATCCTCCTCCAGAGCGTGATCCTCAGCGTTCGAAAGAAAAAGGGCATCGGCACGTAAACGTCGCATGACATCAACGGAAAATAAAAAACGCCCGCGCGATGCGGGCGTTTTTTATTTACGCTCCTTCCACCTTAATAACTGGATACTAAACCGTCAGAATAATACTTGGTGACGTACGTTCCTCGAATATTGATTCTTGTCTGGTGCGTCATATCATCCGGTATCGGTCCGTCCGCAAACTGATGCCCGTACAAGACATCAGGCGCGTTCTTTCCCGCGAGATATACATGGTCAAGGTCTCCCTTTCCCCCAGTGAAAAACGAGTAAAATTCGTTATAGATGTAATCATGGCGCTTTATCTTACTCATGTGTTCCCGTACGCCGAATGACTCATACCTCGCGCTGTCAAGATTGATGTATCGCGCCGTCTCATTAAATGTCTCGGACTCGTCAGGAAAGTACATGTCGCCGGAAAGCCCGATCATGAGCAACGCGAACACTACGACCCGTATGGGCTTACGCGAAACGCCCGGTATCGGGCAGAGGAACAATGCCAGTATGGAAATTACGGAAGGATACAGCACGATAAAGTATTTTTCTTTCATCATGGGTCTGAACATCGATATGGAAAAGGCCAGAATTATGACTACCGCGCACAGCCCTAGGGAAAACATGAGGGCGAATCGATATTTCGACGAGACGGTATCATCGGTATCTTTACGAAAAAGCACGAGGGAGAGATATGCACACAAGAGGCAAAAACCGATGAACAATGCGATATTCAGCGAAAAAAAACCAGCTATATACCCGACAGCCTTACACACCAAGGCTACAGCCCTCGAGGCCTTTCCAGTGGGCACGCTCATTACATTGAAATTGTCGTTCATCAAACCGCCACCGATTCCCATGTACAACAGAAACGGAACGAGCGACAACGCGACAAGCGCGTTGGCGGCAAGAAAAGGCAGGTTCTTGCCTATCGCGAATGTTCGCGTTCTCGCCTGATGGGCAATCAGCAATACGAAGTTCGCCATAACGACAAACACGCCGTAATAATGCGAATTAACGAGTACGACGCAGGAAAGCGCGTACAGGGCCAAATCCGCCGGTTTTTGTCGGCGAAGGTAGCTCAGGAAAAAGGCCAGGATAAGCGGGGTCAGCGTCAGCAACAGCGAATACGTCCTTAGTATATGACTCCAGTATATAGCGTACGAGCTAACGGTCATGAGTGCCGCGGCGAGCAACGCAGGTTTTTTACCCAAGAGGGTACGGATGTAATACCATATAGTCACGACCGAAAGGGAACCGATCATAACAGAAAGCGTCTTTCCGGCTAATTCCGTCCATCCGAAAAGTGAACCCCAGCAACGCAGAAGTATGTAGTACACGGGAGGGTTCCCTGGATCGCTGAACGCGAAGAGGAGCGGTTTGTTCGGGTTCCCCTTTATCGCGGCGTACATCTCGTCTCTGAAGACGTTCATCCTGGATATCCCGTTTATCCTGAGCAAAAAGGCCAACACGGTAAGCGCAGCCAGCGCGACGATTTCGGTTTTGACGGAGACGTCGAACTTAATCGAAAAAACTCCGGATATCGCGTTCTCCAAACCGCCCTGTCTGCGGTTCAAAAAGAAAGCCGCGAGCAACCAGAGCAGGACGGCATACAGAAGGACGGCGGGGGACGCCAAGGGATGCGTCAAGAAAAGAACCACGTCATTAAGCGCGCCCATACGGTTAATCCCGCCGGAAAAGCCCGAGGTTGTATACCGTATCGAGTCGGGCAATGTCAGACTTCCGTCCTTATTCTCGGGAAAAAGCAGCAGATCCTCTGCGTTGAGTTGAGTCACTTTTTCGCCGATGGAAAAAATGACGGCGTCAAGGTCATCGGCCGTCATGCCGCCCGAAAACGCGAGTGAAACGCTTTCGACAAGCCTTCCGCCGGATATCTCCGCGGCGATCACGACCGGCGCGCGCGTGCCGGTCAAGTCAGTCGTCGGAAGCAGCTTATGCCGGGTAATCTCGGTTCCGGACTGCTTCTCCCCGCGAATCGCCTTGGCATAATACCGAATGGTATCCTCGAAATTGAGTTTCTTCGCGCTCTCCGTCCGAACCTCGACGTCCCAAACGCGGGACTCCGGAAGCTCGATATTCATGTAGACGGGAAGCGTCGTCTTGTACGCGGGCGGCGGGTCGTATAGAAAGTGCGCGCCGTTGACGAAGAACAACACGAGCGCGAACGACAAAAGGCCCTTTGCGGAGTTAGTCATGAATATCTCCTGTTGTTTATTTTTTCTTGAAGACGACGTATTTGGAAAGAAAAAAATTGAACATCATCCCGGAAAGGATTCCTATCATTTGCGGTATCGTCTGGAGCGGGAAGGAAAAAAACCTCAAGAGCAGCGTCAGTACGGTGATGTTGACGAAGAGGCCCACAAGCGATGAACTCATGAATAAAATCCATTTGCGGAAGGTCGGCCGTTCATTGTCGGAATCCTTACGGTTGAACGTCCACGCGGAATTGATGAAGTAATTCTGCGTGCCCGCGACGATAAAGCAAAGGACGCTGACCGCCTGCGGAAGAAAATGCAACCGGTCCGCCAACACGTAAAAAATCGCGAGATTGGTTATGGTTCCCAACCCGCCGGTAACGCCGAATTTTACTAGTTCAAACATTTTCGTAACTTCCAGACGGCCACGAAGGCCTCGATAAATATTTTCTTGTCCATCTTGGACTCGCCTTTCACCCTGTCCGGGAACACTATCGGGATTTCCTTGATACGGAGTCCCTGCCTATGCGCCTTGTACTTCATCTCGATTTGAAACGTGAATCCCTTGGATATGAGGGTGTCGAGCCCTATCGCCGCGAGCGCTTCCCTGCTCCACATGTTGAAGCCGCCCGTCAAATCCCTGACGGGGCACCACAGCACGATCCTCGAGTACAGGCTACCGCCCTTGGATATGAGGTTTCGAAGGAACGACCAATTCTCCACTTTCCCGCCCGCGATGTTCCTGGAACCGATCACGACGTCATTGTCCCGCGCGGCGTCGAGCATCACGGGAACGTATTTCGGGTTGTGGGAGAAGTCGGCGTCCATCTCGAGGAAGAGATCGTAGTCGCGCTCAAGTCCCCACTTGAATCCGGTTATATACGCGTCCGCGAGGCCACTCTTTTTGGTTCTTTCAAGCAGATGAACGGCGTCGGGGTATTTCGTCTGCGCCTTTTTAACGAGCGAAGCGGTACCGTCGGGAGAGCCGTCGTCCACCACCAGGATATGGAGTGCGCGAGCGGACGTCTTGAGCGCCAAGACTTCATCGATGAGCGGCTGTATATTTTCCGCCTCGTTGTACGTAGGAATGACTATGAGCAATTTCCGATTCTCGGGGCCCTTTCCCGAGGTCGCAGAATTCAGCATAAAAAACCGCCTTACCGAACGTCGTAATGTACAAAATTGTATATCGGAAGCACGAGATGAGTCAATTCAAAAGGGCTCAAGGACCTACTTTAAAAGGGGAGACGCCTCTCAGGGCCGCGGCCCGGAAAGCTGGTTCCCCGTTCCGATACATTGCAGACGCGGCCCTCTGGAAACTTCGTTGAGAATCCCCTGGCTCCGAACCGAGAAGTGCCGCGTAGGCTCTTCTCGTTTCTCCGCCATCCCTGCGTGATGAACACGAGTTCGCGAACGTAGCCCTGATTTGTGGGTCTGCAAGTGGACGCGGTACGGGCGCAATATCTACGCGGTGGGCGGTAACAGCAAAAGCGCGCTCATGCTCGGCATTACCATGCTGCGCACGAGCGCTAATACCGCATACATCGATCCCACCGCGTACCCGCAATCGCGTTACGGTCCGTCGCGCCCCTATTGTACTTTCGTACAATAGGAAATCGTTATCTATCGGATACACTACTGATGGATACCCGTTTTCGGGTACCAGGGAGTAGATATGAAACAAACAACCATGCTTTTTTTTGGTTCTGTACTGTTAGCAATCTCGGTATTGAATGGCTGCTCATCCGGCAGTTCAAACAACGGAGATGAGGGTTTCGTCCATAATCACCCCTACCTTTTTACGTTCAGCGGATATGGAACGGCTGAAGGCCAAATCGATAACCTCGCGG
>CAYSEA010000082.1:0-4731 GCA_964429975.1 uncultured Treponema sp. | reverse complement strand
CTTATTACTTCTACCTAATCAAATGGAATAGGAAGTTAATTTTTTGGTTTCCTATTCCTGAATTCTCGGTCTTTCATCGCGGCTTTATTTTCTGGTTTTGTTGTATAAAAGTCTTTCCGTTATGAGAACACAACTGTGCCACGAAGTGTGCCATGGCCCCTCTCGGAAACTTCCTGACCTCTCCTGTCCCTTGTTGACCGTTACGTTTTTATGGATTATCCTGCATTTAGTATCTCAAAGAGCCGTTTTTGTGTGCTCATAATCCGTCGGTCCCTGGTTCAAGTCCAGGTGGGCCCAGTAAAAAACCGCCTTACCCCTACGGGGTGGGGCGGTTTTTTATTTGAGGGGCCCACCTGGACTTGAACGGAGGAGACCGCCGACCGAAAGGGAGGATGAGGTGCCATGGATGGCACCGTAAGGTCTCCGACGCGGCCCGTAGATCCGAGGCAGGATGCCGAGGGTTGGAGGGCAAGTCCAGGTGGGCCCAAAAGAAAAGCCGTCCTGGTAAGGACGGCTTTTCTTTTGGAGTTTTCGCAAAGTGGAAACTCCATACAGTTACCCACTCACCTGGACTTGAACTGAAGCTCCGGCGCGACCGAAAGGGACTCGCAACGAAGTTTCTTGCGGCGCGAACCGGCAGGGATGCCGGTTCAGGAGCGGAGGCGGCCCGAAAGGAGAGCGCAGGACGCTCGCGAATGAAGGGCAAGTCCATGACCGCGTCCTGCTTTCCTTTTCCGGTAATAATGGAATAAAAACGCATCCGTATCCCGTTTGATGCTATACTGGCTTCAATAATAACAACGGGATTGTGAAACGATGAGTAACTCGTATTCGGAACGCGATATCTGCACCAAATTCATAACGCCCTCTCTTGAGCGCGCGGGATGGGATATCCAGACGCAGGTTCGGGAGGAATTTCCGCTCACTAAAGGCAGAATCATCGTGCGCGGCAAGGTACACGCGCGCGGACAGAACAAGCGCGCTGACTATGTTCTTTTCTATAAGCCCAATATGCCCATAGCGGTAATCGAGGCAAAGGACGGGTCTCATTCGGTCGGCGCCGGGATGCAGCAGGCGCTCGGATACGCGGAACTCCTGCAAGTACCCTTCGTCTTCAGCTCGAACGGAAAGGGCTTTCTTTTTCACGACGCGCACGCCTCGGGCGCCGTGGAACGGGAAATCGCCCTTGACGAGTTTCCGTCACCCGAGACGCTCTGGGCTTCGTGGCGCGCCGCGCGGGAGTTGACGACCGAGCAGGAAGCGATCGTCACGCAGGATTATTACAGCGACGGAAGCGGGAAGACGCCGCGCTATTATCAGCTGCTCGCCATCAACAAGGCCGTCGAGGCCGTCGCGCGCGGGCAGAACCGGATACTCCTCGTCATGGCCACGGGGACGGGCAAGACCTTTACCGCGTTTCAGATCATCTGGAGGCTGTGGAAGTCGCGGACCAAAAAGAGAATCCTGTTTCTCGCGGACCGCAACATCCTCGTCGATCAGACCAAGACAAACGACTTCAAGCCCTTCGGCCCAGCGATGACCAAGATCGAGAAACGGCAGGTCAACAAGTCCTACGAGATTTACCTTTCGCTCTATCAGGCCGTGACCGGGACCGAGGAAGAGAAGAATATTTACAAGCAGTTCAGCCCGGATTTTTTCGATCTGATCGTCATCGACGAGTGCCACCGGGGCAGTGCGGCCGAGGATTCGGCGTGGCGCGAGATACTCACGTACTTCTCGAAGGCTGCGCATATCGGCTTGACCGCGACGCCGAAGGAAACGAAAGAGGTCTCGAATATCGATTACTTCGGCGCGCCGATCTACACCTACTCCCTCAAACAGGGAATCGAGGACGGTTTCCTCGCGCCGTACAAGGTTATCCGCATCGACATCGACAAGGACCTCGAGGGATGGCGACCGAGCGCGGGGATGGTCGATAAATACGGCAACCTCATCGAGGACCGTATTTACAACCAGAAGGATATCGATCGGAGCATCGTGTTCGAGCACCGCACCGAGGTCGTCGCAAGGAAGATCACGGAGTACCTCGCGCGTATCGGGAAGTACTCGAAGACGATCGTGTTTTGCGACAACATCGACCACGCGGAGCGGATGCGTCAGGCGCTCGTCAACGAGAATAGGGACCTCGTCGCCGAGAACGGGCGCTACGTGATGCGGATAACCGGCGACAACGAGGAGGGGAAGGACGAGCTCGACAACTTCATCTTCCCGGAATCGAAATACCCCGTCATCGCGACGACCTCGAAGCTCATGAGCACGGGAGTGGACGCGCAGACATGCAAACTCATCGTGCTCGACCAGCATATCCAGTCGATGACCGAGTTCAAGCAGATTATCGGGCGCGGCACGCGGATCAACGAGGATTACGGGAAGTTCTGGTTTACCATCATGGACTTCAAGAAGGCTACCGAGCTTTTCGCCGACGCCGATTTCGACGGCCCTCCGGAGCAGGTTTACGAGCCCGATACGGACGACCCGGTCGATCCGGACGAAAAGGGCGACGGGTATCCCGAAGGCGACGACGGAAGCGGGGAAGCCCGCGCGCCTGAGGACATACTCGACGGCGGAGACTGGCTTCCGACGGGCGACGATGAAACCGACGGGGCTATCGATCCAGCTCCCGTCAAGCGATACGTCGTCGCGAACGTGAAGGTGAAGGTGCTCGCCGAGCGCGTGCAGTACCTCGACGCCTCGGGGAAATTGATCACCGAATCGCTCAAGGAGTATACTCGGCGGGCGATCAAGGGCGAGTTCCGGAGCATGGACGATTTCCTCGTCCGGTGGTCGGCGGCGGAGAAGAAAGAGGCTGTCATCGGGGCGCTCGAGGAACACGGGGTGTTTTTCGAGGCGCTCGCCGAGGAGATCGGGAAGGACTTCGATCCCTTCGACCTCGTGTGTCACGTCGCGTGGGACATGCCTCCGCTCACGAGGCGCGAGCGGGCCGAGCAGGTGAGGAAGCGGAACTACTTCGCGAAATACGGCGAGAAGGCGCGCGCGGTGCTTGAGGCGCTTCTCGAAAAGTACGCCGACCAGGGCGTCGTCTCGATCGAGGAGCCGCAGATCATCAACGTGCCGCCCGTGAGCGAGCTCGGAACGCCGATCGAGATAGTCCGGGCGTTCGGCGGCAAGGACGCGTACGAGGAAGCGGTAAAGGAACTCGAACGCGCGCTCTACACCGCGTGATCTACAACGGGAGATACTAAATGGCCATCGGAACGCTCATCAAATCTATACAGGATATCATGCGGAAGGATGTCGGCGTCGACGGAGACGCGCAGCGCATCAGTCAGATCGTCTGGCTCCTCTTTCTCAAGATATTCGACGACAAAGAAGAGGAATGGAGTCTTACCGTTCCCGGCTACAAGAGTCCGTTACAAAAACGATTCCGTTGGTCACAATGGGCAAAAAACCCCGAGGGCGATACTGGCGAAGACCTTATTCTTTTCGTCAATAACGAGCTGTTTCCGTTCTTGAAAAGGCTTTCAACGACAGAAGGGACGTCTCCGCACGGAAAGGTCGTCGGCTCGGTATTCGAGGACGCGTACAACTACATGAAGTCGGGCACGCTTCTCAGGCAGGTCGTAAACACTATTGAGAAGGACGTCGATTTCAATTCGTCGAGCGACCGGCACCTCTTCGGCGACATTTACGAAAAGCTCCTCGGCGACTTGCAGTCGGCGGGAAACGCGGGCGAGTACTACACCCCGCGCGCGCTCACGCAGTTCATGGTCGACATCATCGACCCCCGGTTGGGAGAGAAGATTCTCGATCCCGCGTGCGGCACGGGCGGGTTCCTCACCTGCGCTATCGGTCATTTGCAGGATCAGGTCAAGAACGCCAGGGACAAGGAACGTCTTGCCGTGGGCATCAACGGCGTCGAGAAGAAGCCGCTCCCGCACATGCTCGCGATGACGAACATGATGCTCCACGGGATCGACGTGCCGACGAACATCCGGCACGACAACACGCTCACGCGCCCGCTCAAGGACTACGGACCCAAGGACCGGGTCGACATCGTCATCACGAATCCCCCGTTCGGCGGGATGGAGGAGGACGGGATCGAGAACAATTTCCCCCGGAAGTACCAGACGCGCGAGACGGCGGACCTGTTCATGGCGCTTATCATGCATCTTTTAAAGGGCGATACGGGCCGCGCGGCGGTGGTGCTTCCCGACGGGTTCCTTTTCGGCGAGGGCACGAAGTCGACGCTCAAGAGGGAGCTCCTGGAGGAGTTCAATCTCCACACGATCGTCCGGCTCCCGAAGGGGGTGTTCAGTCCCTACACGGGCATCAACACGAACGTGCTCTTTTTCGAGAAAGGCGGGCCGACGAAGGACGTGTGGTTCTTCGAGCATCCGTATCCCGAGGGCTACAAGTCGTACTCGAAGTCGAAGCCCCTCACGATCAAGGAGTTCGACCGCGAGAAGGCCTGGTGGGGCGGCGCCGAACGCAAGGGCCGCAAGCAAACCGAATACGCCTGGAAGGTAAGCGCGAAGGATCTCGCCGCGCGCAACTACAATCTGGACTGCAAAAACCCTCACGAAACAAAGGTAGAACTCGGCGACCCCGACGAACTCTGGAAGGAATACGTCGCGATCTCGAAAGACCTCGAAGCAACCCAAGCCGCCCTGAAAGCCGAGCTGGTCAAGTCGCTCGGGGGGAAGTGATGGGTTTACCGAGGTTTTTCCTACAGACAGGTGAAGCTACGGG
>CAYSEA010000081.1:0-5232 GCA_964429975.1 uncultured Treponema sp. | reverse complement strand
CTTTCGCTCTGCGCCGAACGGGGCATTGCCGTGGTCGGAATCAAATATCCCCTGACGGAGGAATACTCGGGCGTCGTTGGCGACAGTTCCTATAGGGCCGATGAGGTATTCGCCAATAATGGCGTTCCCGTTCTCGATTACACGCATACGTTCGACGAGCAACCCGACCTATTCAAGGACCCGGATCACCTCAACGTCTACGGAGCCGAACGTTTTGCTGGCATCATCAGGAAGGACATACTGGAGCCATTCGCAAACGGCGAGTTGCTTCCCCCACGGAACTAAACCATACGGTTACCGCTCTTGCATGACGGGATCGCCGGATTTGACGATTTCCACCGGCTCTCCCGCCTCCATGAGCCGCTTGTGCGTGAGCGCGGTAAGGCCGAGGGCGAGGAGGAGCGAGCCTGAGACCGCGAGCACGAGCTCGACGCTGACGATGTCGGCGACGGGGCCGAAAACGAGCATGGCGACCGGCATGAGGGAGCTCGACACCATCGTGAACACGGCGAAGGCCCGGCCGAGATAGGCGTCTTCGACGTGTTCTTGCAAAAGCACGGTCGAGGGCGTATTCAAAAGCGGGATGGCGATGCCGAACAGTCCCATAAACGCGAGATAGGCGGCGAAGCCCGCGGGCGCGGGCAAGAACGGGCTCGCCGCGAGGCCGAGCGTGCAAACGGCCATGACGAGGTTCCCGAGCCTGATCGTGCGCATCCGGTTCCTGAAGCCGCCCCATGCGGCGATGGCGGCGCCTCCCGCCATCATCCCGATGGAGAAAACGATCTCGAGCGCGGTAAGCCGCCACACCTCGCCGCCGAACGAGCGGGCCGTCTGCACGGTGGTAAGGAAGGCCGCGGGCGACACGAGAAAGAAAAGCGCGCCCATGTAGCGGAAAAACGACATGAGATAGCGGTGGCCCCGGATGTACGCGAGGCCGTCGAGAATTTCCCGGAAATAGCCGGTCGTGACGGGCGCCGATCGGGAAGTCGTTTCCGCGGGCGACGAGCCATCAGCGGCGGCTGACTGCTCGCGAACGAACGCGAGCAGGACGACTATGGCGAGCGCCGCCGTCGCGACGTCAATGAGGAATATCGAGGGTACGTCCGCCACGGCGAGAAGCACGCCCGCGGCGACCGGAGAGACGAGCATGAGGGCGCTCTGGATGCCGCCGTTTATGCCGTTGACGCGCATGAGCTCCTCGCGGGGAACGATGCGGGGCAAAAAGGCGCCGACGGCGGGCTGGTGCACGGCCGAGCCGAGCGAACGGAGGGCCGCGACGGCGAAGAAGAGGGGGAGCTCGGCTATTCCCGTACGCAGAAGCAGGGCGGCAGCGAGGCTTACGACGGCGATGAATCCGTCCGCGAGCGCGATGAGCCGCTTTCGGTCATACCGGTCGGCCCAGACTCCCGCAAAGGGCGCGAGGAGTATCGACGGCAAAAAGCCCGCGATGATGTAGCCGGTCATCACCGAGCCCGAACGGGTTTCGAGCGTGAGGTGCCACATGATCGCGTATTGCACGAGCGACGACCCGAAGAGGGACACGGTCTGCCCCGCGAGAAACAGGGCCGTTCTGGCTTTCCATCCTTTCATGCCGTTGAAGATACCGCGCCGCGAATGCGCGGTCAAACGGTATCGCGCGGTCAGAACCCGTCGTCTGTCAGGCTCCTTCGGGTAGCTTCACGCGGATCGCGACCCAGAGATTGACGAGCGAAAGGGACGCGGCCAGGTAAAAGAGCCATTGCGGGCCGGCGACGGTCCAAACGATGCCGCCGGCGAAGGCGCAGAGGATTGAGACGACGTGGTCAAGGGAAAGGCCGAGCGAGAGCGTCGGCGTGACGTCGGAGGGATGTACCGCGATAGTGCGGAGGTACACCGTGCGTATCAATCCCATCTGGGTGGACATGCGGTCGAAAATGAAGATGGCATACGCGAGGACGATGGGCCAGCCGGTCGTCGCGAGAGCGCCCGAGACGTAGCCGCCCGATACGACGCCATAGAGCACGTACACGCCGATGAACGAAAGCGCGTCGGCGTAGAGCATCGTCTTGATCCCGAAGCGGTCGAGCCAGCGACCGAGGGCGGGGATAAAGAACATCCCGAGAAAGGCGCCGAATATGCCGAGCAGGGCGATCGTGTCGGCGCCCTTCCCGAGGATCTCGATGATGACCCACGGGCCGTACACGAGCATGATCTGCTTTTGCACGCCGAACATGACGACGAGCGTGTAATACAGCGAGTACTCCTTCCGAATCACGAAGCGCGTCCGCTCGTGGACGACACGCTCGTTTTTGAGCTTCCGGTCGAGCGCGACGAGGGCGACTGCGACGCACGTGAGGAGCGATGCCCCGACGACGAACGGCCATTTGACGCGCGAGGTAAAACTGAAAAGGCCGAGGCGGAAGCCCGCGAACACCGCGATCCCGCCGATCATCTGAAAGGCCGTGGTCACTCCCTTGAACTGCCCCATGCGCGTGCCGAGCTTTCCCTTTTTCACGAGGTTCATCCCGATGGAATCCTGCAAGGGCATGAAGAGATGCTGGCCAAGCGAGTTGACGAAAAGGAAGGCGAGCATGACGGAAAACGTCGGCGTCAAAAGGCCGAGCACTAGTATACCGACGATGCCGAGACCCTGGGCGATGACCGCGATGCGGATGTCGCTGAAGCCCGCGAGAAGCGCGATGACGAACGCCGTCAGCACGCCCGGCAATTCGCGGGGAAACTCGATAAGCCCGCGCTGGTAGGCGGTTGCCTTGTACGCGTCCTTGAAATAGTTCGAGATCGGGTCCGAAGTGAAGCTGAGCGCGAGAGCCGTCAGGGCTATCGCGAAAAGATATATCCTAAGCTCGGGAGTCGTTTTTTCGATTGTTTTCATGGGGTCGAAGTCTAGGCCGATCCGCCCGGAGAGTCAACTCGAAAAACCGGGCGCCGTCCGTTTCCGGGCCGGGTACCCCGCGAACCTACCGCGCGACCGCGAACCTACCGCGCGACCGCCCGCGCGGTGAGCTTGAGGTACCTCGAGTAGAGGGTCCGCTCTTCCCGCTGGATGCGGTCGGTTAAAAGCGAGACAAACGCGTTGAACGACTCGGAAAAAGACATGTCGCCCGCGTAATCCGCGCCGCCTGTTACGCCCCCGCCGCCCGTCCCGCCGATCCACGAATCGATCGCGGAAAGGGCGCTACCGGCGATCGCGTCCATCTCCTGACCCATTACCCGCAGCGTATCACGAAGGGCTTCGTTCGTCTGAGCCGCAGCCCGCATCACCGGGTAGAACTCCCGCTCTTCCTTGTCGAGATGCGCCACGAGGGCAGATCGAACGCGCGCGAGCAGAGTTCGCGTTTCCGCGTCGAGCGCGCCCCGCGCGCGAATCGCCTCAAGCGTCGCTAAAAGAATTGTGTGTTCGCCGTTCAAATCGCGGATCAAGTTTATGTTCATGAATGTACCTCTTTGCGCATACTATACGCGTACGGGCCGGAAGCTTCCGTCGTTTTTGCAACATGCACATCAATCTAATCTCGTGATATACTTGGGGTCATACGTTTTATTTCACTCGTCAAGGAGCCCGCCTGCCATGAAAAGACTCTTTCTTTCGTCGTCGTTCGCGGACGTCGCGTCCGCTTTTCCCGCTTTCGCGCGGGAACCCCTCGAGGGAAAAACCGTTACGTTCATTCCCACCGCGAGCGCCGTGGAGAAGGTCACGTTTTACGTCGCCGCGGGAAAAAAGGCGCTCGAGTCGCTCGGCCTCATCGTCGACGAACTCGACGTCTCGACCGCCACGCGCGAGGAGGCCGCTCGCAAAATCCGCGAGAATGATTTCATCTACGTAACCGGGGGGAACGTCTTTTATCTCCTGCAAGAGCTCAGGCGAACCAGTGTCGACGCGATGATCGTCGAGGCGATCCGCGCGGGAAAACCCTACGTCGGCGAGTCGGCGGGATCGGTGATCCTCTCCCCGAATATCGAGTATGCGCGTCTTATGGACGACCCGGCCGCCGCCCCGGACCTCGCGGACTACGCGGGTCTCGACGCGGTACCGTTTTACACCGTCCCGCACGTCGGATGCTTTCCCTTTAAAAAGGCCGCACAGAAAATCATCGACGATTACGGCCCGACGATCCCCTTGCGCGCCATCGACAATTCTCAGGCGATCGAGGTCGCGGGCGAATTGGCGACAGTCGTTCAGGGCACGAAGCTAAAGAAGAAGTCCATAGGCAAGGCGGCGATGAAGTTTCTCACGGAAACGTCGTGCATGCAGCGAAGAATCGGCAAGCCCCCGCTGACGTGAAAGGCGGGGGCGAGCGGCGCGCGTTTCGCAAAGCCCGCTCCTTGACATTCCCGTCGAGCGGGCATATCCTGAGTTTATCTCTCCGCCCAAGGAGGTCTGTATGAAGGGAATTGTTAGCATGACGACGGTGGCGTTCAGGTAGGAGCTATCGATCGCGTCTCGAAGCCGATAGGCGACCCGAGGCACGCGCGCGTTCAAGGGCCCACACGGCCGCGACACTCCATACCGCAACGGATACGTCCGCTTTTTTATCCGCAGAACCCATCGTCAACACACAGCCATGACACTCGTATCTCGATCCAGGCGCGCGTTTTTTCGCATGTCTCACCGCTGTTTAGTTGCAATGGGAGTTACCACAATGAATACGTTCGATTACGCACCCGAGACATGGGGCTGGAAACCCGATTTTTTCGCTTCATGGGCGGCCCTCGCCGAAGCGAGACCCGATACGCAAGCACTCACGCCCGCGCGCGTCACGAGGCGCGAACATCATCTCTACGAGATCGCGCGCCCGGATTTTACCGGCCGACGCCCCGCGGGGCCGCACTCAGCGGAACCGCTTCCTGACGGCCTGTTCGGAGGCGTTCGCGTCAGCGGACGGTTCGAGTACGAAGCCGGGCTCTCGGCAGACTACCCCGTCGTAGGCGACTGGGTCCTCGTCGACGCGTCGGGCGATACGCCGCGCATCCACGCGAGGCTCGACCGGCGTTCGGCGCTCAGCCGGGGAAGCGCGGGCCCCCGCTGCGACGAACAGGTGCTCGCGGCCAACGTCGACGTCATCTTCCTCGTGTTCGCGCTCGACGGCGGGCGAAACTTTTTGCCGCGCTTTCTCGAGCGCGCGCTCGTCGTCGCCCGAAACTCCGGCGCGAGGCCCTGCGTCGTGCTCAACAAGGCGGACCTCGCCTCGATCGAGGACCGCGAGCACGCGCTCTCGGAGGCGAACAGATACG
>CAYSEA010000080.1:0-5240 GCA_964429975.1 uncultured Treponema sp. | reverse complement strand
TGCCGACGATCACCTGGGCGATCTTGCCGTCGGTGTCGCGTTTCTTGATCTGCTGCTGGGTCGATTCCCGCAGCTTTCGGAGATCCTCAAGGGACATCTTTGCCATGTTATTCCTCCATTAAACTTTCCAGATACTGCCCGAGAAGGGCGAGGGAAGCGGCGTCCGGAAAGGAGCCGTTTTCCCCGAGGCCCGCGGCATCGAAGCCCAAGGCCTCCAGCAGTTCCGACCGCCTGACCGCGTACTCGATGGAAGAATCCCCGCGCCGCGCGCTGTGGGAGATCGTCATCTCGTACCGGCCCTCAAAGGTCAGTATCTGCCGAAAGTATCCGGTGACATCGCCGACGGGCGGCGTGTCGATATTCGTAAGGTCGAACGCGCAGGTAACGACCGTCCCGTGAGGGGCGTCGCCGCCTGAAGGCGTCGACCGTATCTTCCAGGTGCCGCCCGTAGTCTCCGCGGTCTGGATCAGGAACGGGATTCCGAGGCCGATCTTGCGTCCGGGGTGCTTGACCCCGTCGGTATAGAACGGATCGGTCGCCCGCTTGAGCTGGTCTTCGGTCATTCCCTTGCCGTTGTCGGCGATCTCGAGGGAGATCGTCTCGTCGGTTTCGACCAGGCTCACGGTGACCTCGCTCGCGCCGGCCTCGATCGCGTTTTGCGTGAGGTCGCTGAACAGGTCACAGAGGGTATAGTGCACGGGCTATCAGGCGCCCTTGTACTTCGCGATAATGCCGTCCATCTGGTCGCGGGTCAGCTTTCCGTACACGTCGCCGTTGACGGAAAGTACGGGAGCGAGACCGCAGCATCCGATGCAGCGAACCGGCTCGACGGAGAAAAGGCCGTCGGTGGTGGTGATCTCGGCGCCCGAAAGGCCGAGAAGGCTGCGGGCCTCGTCGATGAGGTCCTGGCCGCCCTTGAGGTAGCAGGCGGTTCCGAGACAGACGGAGATCCTGTTCTTGCCGGGCTTTACCGTCTTAAAGAAGTGATAGAAGGACATCGTTCCGTATACGCGGGCTAACGGAGTCCCCGTCCGTTCGGCCACCTCGGAGGCGGCCTCCTTGGAGATGAATCCCTGCTCTTCCTGAACCTGGTGAAGGATCATGATCAAGTTACCGGGCTTCATCTTCCATTCGTCGATGAACGTATTGAGTTCCTTTGAGAACCCGCACGCTGTTGCCATACCAAAAACCCCCAATGTAGATTCGATAAAAGTTTATCGATAAATGACTAGTGCATTGTACCAATAAAGGAGGTTTTTTTCAATCGGTAAAAACTACCAGAGAATTCGAGCTTGAAGGGGGTTTTCGAGCGAAAGCAGGGCGGAAATGGGTATCGAAAGGGTTACGATCTTCCCGGTTGCTTCGCATGTTCCCGGCTTTCCGATCCTGGCCTCGCGGACGGTCTCCGGGCAGGTCAGGGAGAGGAGGAATTTCGAGGAGCTTAGTTCTTCCCGAAGGGTTTTTCCGTATGCGGCCCCCATGATGTCCTCATATTCGGCGGCCGAAAGGCGCTCGCCCGAGAATATCGGCGCCATAAGGAGGTCGAGGGCGTCGCGGGTGTCGACCGGCATGAGGTCGACGAGGGCGTTGATCGATTCGGGAGAAAAGGTGATGACGATGCCGTTTCCCGACTCCGGGCGGGAGATGATGCCGCCGGGGAGCGCGGTAACGTTCGGTATCGAAAGTTTCATGAAGAGGGACGAGCCGCGGCTCACGAGTACTTCGTCGGCGGAGATTCCCGCGGTCGCAAGTCGCTGCTTGATGAGTTCGGGGTCGAGCCCTATGCTCGCCCCGTCTCCGCCGGACGTGCGCGTGAGAGCTTCGCCGGCAGCCGGTCCGAGAGAGCCGGAGAACGTCGCGGTCGCCGAGCCGTCTTGGGCGAGGGTAACCCTGATGGCCGGCGCGCAGGAAGCGAAAAAGAGGGCGGAAATCAGCAAAAACGCCGAAAGAACGAAGGTGGTGGGGGAAGACGCGCGCGTGGCGCGCGGACAGGCGAAGAAACGGTTGCTCATTGGGTGCCCCTTAGAGGTCATACGGTAGCGATAATCCGGTAGATAACCTAAAACCTCCGTCAAAGGTTTCACTATCATAGTTCGAATATTCCGCGCTTTGGTAAAAGCGGATTTTTTGGCCGAAGAAGGTCGCCGGCCGAGAAGTCCATGAGACGCCGATGATCCCGGGGAAAATCGGCGAAGATGGCAGGTCCGAGCCGGTGAAAAAGTGGAACTGCGTGCCGACGAAGAAACGGAAGCCGCTCTCGAAGGCGAGAGAAAACCACACCGGGACGCTGAGGCTTTCGGAGCGCACGTCCCCGGAAAGGCCGCACCCGATTCCCGGATAGATGCTTAATCCCCGGATCCAGGTAATCTCGGCGAGGACTTGCCCGCCGCGAACGGGAACCTCGTCGGGCATGAAATCCCAATGGACGGACCCGATCACGGAAAGCCGAAACGGAGTTGATCCGGTGAATGGAAAGGGATTTGCGCGCGGCGCGGTTTCGCCTTCGTTTTCGGGCATATGTATCCCGGAGGCGGGAAGGATGCGTCCCGCGTGTTGGTATGCGCGCGCCCAGTAGTTTTCCGAGAGGCTCGAGACGATAACGCCGGTTCTCGGGCCGTCTGAGGCTGAATGGATGAAAGTTCCCCCGCCGAGATAGATGCCGACGTGGGAGAGCCGGCCCGTCGTATTGAAAAAAAGAAGGTCTCCGGGCTCACGCGCCGAATCGTGGACGCGAGAGGTCTTGTTGCTTTGGGCGCTGACGGTCCGGGGGAGCGATTCGCCGGTCGCGTCGAGATAGGAGCGGTATACGAACCCGGAGCAATCCATTCCCGAGGCGGTGGTGCCCCCGGATAGATAGCGAACGCCGAGATAGGAGCGCGCGGCTTTCATGAAAAGGTCGCGCGTCGCCAGCGCGTCCGCCGCCGGACCTTTCGGTTCCTGAGCCCCGAGCGAGGCGGCGACGGCGAAGACTATCGGAACGAGCAGGCACAGAACGCGCGTGCCTCTACTTGACGCGCGCTCGGACGGATTTGTTTCGTGCGGTTGCAACCGCGAGGCTATAAAGCGTGTCATTATACGAACCATAGTACTATTTCAACCCTGATGTCGATAGAGGTTCATATGAAAGACAAAGACAGACGACCCTGGGATTTTCTGGATGGCTGGCGCGGCACGGCGTTTTCGGGCGAATGGCCGACCTTGCCGGAGATGTTCCGCATTTCGGTCGACCGCTACCCCAATCGGCCCTGCTTTACCGTCTTTGAGCCTGACCGGGTGACGCTGACGTATCGCGAGGCGCTTGGCAAGGTTGAGACCCTCGCCTCGTGGCTCGCCGCTCAAGGAATACGCGCGGGCGACCACGTCGCCGTTTCGGGGAAGAACTCGCCTGAGTGGGCGGTCGCGTATCTCGGCGCGCTGTTCGCGGGCGCCACCGTCATCCCCATGGATTACGGACTTCACGACGCCGAGATCGAGAACCTTCTCAAGGCTTCCGAGCCCAAGCTATTCTTCGTCGACGAGGAGAAGATCGAGCATTTTAGTTCCTTCAAACCGGCGGGGAAGGTGTATTCCCTCAGCCCTAAATATACCGACCGGTACGTATACGCCTTGAAAACCGAAAAGGCAGTGCGGATCGAGCCTGCGGTCGAAACCGATCTTGCGGCAATCATGTTCACGTCCGGCACGACCGGCACGCCGAAGGGCGTCATGCTCACCCATCGGAATCTTGTGGCCGACTGCTACGTCGCGCAGTCGAACCTCGATATCTTCCATACGGACGTGTTCTACGCCCTTCTTCCGATTCACCACTCGTATACGATGCTTGCCGTGTTTATCGAGGCGATGTCGGTTGGCGCCGAGATCGTTTTCGGCAAGAGCATGGCCGTCTCAAAGATGCTCAAGGAACTGCGCGAGGGGAAAATCACGATGCTCCTCGGCGTCCCCCTCCTCTTCAACAAGCTCCTCGCGGGCATCATAAAGGGCATCCGCGACAAGGGACCGATCGTGTACGGCATCATGAAGTTCCTCATGGGAGTCTCGTATCTCGTCAAGAAGATCACCGGCAAGAATCCGGGGCGGAAGATATTCGGCGCGGTGCTCGAGAAGGCGAGCCTTTCGACCCTTCGCATCGCGATCTCGGGCGGCGGTCCCCTGGCCGCGAGCGTCTTCCGCGTCTACAACGAGCTCGGCATTGACTTCATTCAGGGCTACGGTCTCACCGAAACCTCTCCGATCGTCGCGCTGAACCCGAAGGACAAGTTCAAGATCAAGAGCGTCGGCCGGTACTTCCCCCCGTACATGGAGATGAAGATCCTCGAGCCGGACGAGAAGGGCGTCGGCGAGGTCGCGATCAAGGGGCCGATGGTGATGAAGGGCTACTACAATATGCCCGAGGAAACGAAGGCGGTCTTTACCGAGGACGGCTGGTTCAAGACCGGCGACCTCGGCTGGATCGACGACGAATACTACCTCTACCTCTGCGGACGGGCCAAGAACATGATCGTGACCGAGGGCGGAAAAAACGTGTATCCCGAGGAGATCGAGAACGCCTTTCAGCTGTACTACAACGACATCGAGCAGATTACCGTTCAGGGCTATATCATGGACAAAGAGACGAAGAGCGAGGGGATCGAGGCGCTCGTGTACCCGGCGGACGATTTATTGAAGCGGCTCAACGTGATGCGCGGGACGCCCGAGTCCGTTGACCCCGCGCGCCAGTCGGTCGAGGACATCGTCGATCGCGTCAACAAGGGGCTTCAGCCGTACCAGCGCGTGTCTCGCGTGACCATCCTTTCCGAGCCGCTCGAGATGACGACGACGCGGAAGGTCAAGCGCGTATACCGGAAGTAAGCGCGTTCGCGACCGGCTCGTCCGGTCCGATCAGCGGGGCCGCCTCTTGAGGGCGGCCTTTATTATTTCCGGGTCAATCGGTTTTCCGGCGGCGGGGAGGGCGTCGTCTCCCAAGTCGAGGTCGAAGGCCCGGCGGCCGACGTGCTCGGGGTAGTGCGCGTCGCTCGAGGTGATGAGCGGAAACCCGAGCGTGTCGAGGGCGCGGCCCGACATGTCGCGCGCGCTTTCCCCCGCGGCTCTGTCGGGCATGCGCACGACTTCGAGGGCGTCCCAGGGACCGTCCGGTATGAAGCCGAGCTGGCTCGAAAGCGAGAAGGAGGGGCGGTCGACGTGCGCCGGGATCACGACGGCGCCTAGGGAGACGGCCCGCGCGGCGAGATCCTCGAGGGACG
>CAYSEA010000079.1:0-5255 GCA_964429975.1 uncultured Treponema sp. | reverse complement strand
GATCCTCGCCGATTTCCTGAACGACGCCCTTTTCGTCCTTCATCTTCATCCAGCCGATCGCGATCTTCTTGTAATCGTTCGCGTCGACCGCCTCTTCGTATCCCTTGAGGAGCATCTGGCTCGCGGTTTCCTTTCCCTTTTTGTCGATGTTGTTGACCTCGATGATCCAGCCACCGGCTTCCTTGCCCACCACGAGGGTTCTCGAGACCGAATCGTACTTCCCCTTCGTCTTCGTTCCCGTCAGGAAATATTGACCCTCAGCCCATTTACCCGGCTTGACGAAATTCTTTCCCGCCGGGAACGATTTCCCGCTGTCCTTCCAGTATTTGGCGAGGGGAGACTTGTCCTGAGCCGAAAGCGGAATCGGGGCAAAACACGCGAGCGCCACGAATGCAAACACAACCAGTGCCGTCATTTTTGACATCTTTACCATCAATTACTCCTTATACGACCGTATCGTATCATTGAACGAGTATACTACCCGGTCAACGGGATTTCAGGGGAAACACGCGGGGAGCGTATCGCCGCCGCGAGGCGCCGGGGGGGGGGCCGTAAAAAACTTCCTTGACAGGGAAAATCCCCGGACTTAGTATCAAGTCGTGTCTCATTCAGCAATAAATCGTATGTACCAAAAGCTTGCAAGGAGTCCCCATGTTGGTGCCAATCAAGAATTTCCTTCTTAAAACATACCGTGACAAACCACTGGAGGAGAAGAAACGAATGGAAGCGCTGGCGGTCATCATCGCCGTGGTCGCCTTCGCCTGCCTCGCGCTCCCGCTCATCATCGAGGAAGTAACAGCTCGGTTCGCAACCCTCGGGATATCCCTTGTTTTCATGCTGTCGCTTTTTATACTGAAGGCTGGCCATGGCCGGATCCTGGGATATACCATCGGCCCCATTCTCAACCTGATGTTCGCCTTCGTCATCTTCGTGCAACCCTACTTGACGGGCTATGAGCTCTACATGATGGGATGCTTGGGGTTTTTCGTCCTCGTGCTCACCGGACTCATATCCGAGTCCGGTTGGCAACCGGTCCTGTGCACGAGCATACTAACAGGCGGTCTTCTTGCCGATTACTTCGCGCGCGTTCTTCCCAATCAATTGGCCATCAAGGGGTCCCTCTCGATGGACGACCTGATCATCATCCTGATCCTGTGCTGGGTGGCGACGGTAGTCAACGCGTTTATGGTCAAGCGGACCCGCAGGCTCGTTCAATCGGCTGAAGAGGAAACGGCCAGAGGCTTGAGTAGACTGACCGCAATAGAGAAAGCGATCGAGGCCTCGAGGGAATCGCTCAACCTGGGCTCGCAGCTGGTCGAATCGTCAAGGTCTACCTCAGCGCTGGTGGACGAGATGAGCCTTGCGATCGGCGAGGCGGAGACAAAGATGGGAATCCTTGACACGAGGGCCCGGAGCCTCGCGGCGAGCCTCAAGGAGATCACCGCGGGATCGGGAAACCTCAGGAAGGCATCCGACGATCAGGGCGCCGTTATCTCCGAGACCTCGGCGGCCATCGAGGAGATGACAGCCTCCATCAAGAATATTACCGGAATTACCGGATCGAGACGCGAAGCCATCTCGCAGCTGACGGCAAGTACCGAGGAAGGCCGGAAGCAGATGGACAGGTCCACCCGGGCCGTCCAGGCGATGGAGGCCTCGGCAGCCGACATTCTCGACATCGTCAAGGTCATCAATTCGGTCGCGGCGCAGACGAATCTGCTGGCGATGAACGCCGCGATCGAGGCCGCCCACGCCGGCGAGTACGGCCGCGGATTCTCGGTAGTTGCCGACGAGATCCGAAAGCTCTCCGAGCAGACGGGCAAGAACGTGAAGGCCGTCGGTACGACGATCAAGGAAACGATCAATGCGATGAAAGACGCAGCGTCCGCGAACGAATCCGCCCGGGAAACCCTGCAGCGCATATCGACGGAGGCGGACAGGGTCTCCGACGCGATGGAGGAGATCATCAGGGGGATGGACGAGGTATCGGGAGGCACGGAGGAGATCGTCAGGGGCGTCGGGGCGTCGGTATCCGCGACGAGTCAGCTCAAGGACGGGGTGGGCACCGTCGACGAGCAGATCGCCAAGGCCGCAGACGACCTGGCCGAGCTTGCGAAAGCCTCCGCCCTCGCCCTGGAAAACCTTGAATACGTGCGGGGCCGCTTCGCTGGCCTCGCGGCCGAGGCGGCCAGGGTGAGCGAGATCGGCGCCGGCAACGAATCGGGGCTCAAGCGGCTGAGCGATTCCCTGGCCATCCGCTGACGCGCGTGAGGCGCGGGCCGGACGCTGATTGGATACTATCGATTATTCGTAGAGAACTTTATACGCCAGGGCCTTCCCGATCTCCGCCGGCGGCTCCGAGTCGGTAATGATGAGGTCTATCTCGTCCGTATCGCATATTTTGCAAAAGTATTCTTGTCCCATTTTCGTGCTGTCGCAGAGCAAGATCCTTTTCCTCGCGTTCGCGATCATCTCGCGCTTGATGGCCGCGTTTTCCTGGAGGGCGTCCATGGCGCCGCCTGTCAGGGAGAAGCCGACGCAGGAGAAGAACAGAATGTCGGCGCGAAAATTGCGAATCGCCCGAACGGCTTCGGAACCGACGATCGAGGAGTTATTCAGGATATAGCCGCCGCACGGAAATATCTTCGCTTGGGTTCGCTCGTTCAGGGTATTGATCGCCTGTATCCCGTTGGTGACGATACTGAGTTCCTGGAAAGCCTCGAGGCCCTTCGCGAGAAAGGCCGTCGTCGAGCTGGAGTCAAGGAAAAGGGTATTCCCGTTTTTTATGTATCGCGCGGCCAATGACGCGATCTTCTTTTTCTTGTCGACGTTTTTGGAAAACCTGAGGAGACTCGGCGCGTCGCGGCTGGAACCCTCGAGCGCGGCCGCCCCGCCGCGAACGCGGGTTATCAGTTTTTCATCGCACATGCGCGCGATATCCCGCCTGACCGTCGACGGGCTCGCGAAGATGCGCTCGCAGATGAAATCAACGGAGACGCATTCGTGCTGTTTCAGCAAGGCGAGTATCTTTGCCTGCCGTTCAAAAGAAATCATGGCGATATACCTCCCCGTTTTGATCGGCTATGACCGTTTCTGACTAATTGATAGCGCAAACCTGCGTTTTAATCAATAATTCTGCCAATACTTGACTATTCGCCGATCGAATCTATACTCAAGTGAACTGTAACGGGGGAATGGCGATGTCCGAATCCGAATTGCGCGAACAGATTTGCATGGTCTGCCACAACATGTGGCAACTTGGTTGGGTCGCGGCGAACGACGGAAACGTGTCGGTCAAGCTTGATGACGACCTTTTTTTGACCACCCCGACCGGTATCAGCAAGAGTTTCATAACCCCGGAGAAGCTTCTCAAGGTGAATTCCGCCGGCGAGATCATCGAGGCAGCGGCCGGCCTTCGCCCCTCGTCGGAACTGAAGATGCATTTACGGTGCTATCGGGAGCGGGCCGACGTCGGCGCCGTGGTTCACGCGCATCCGCCGACGGCGACCGGTTTCGCCGTCGCCCACGTGGACATGGATCGCTACACCATGATAGAGGCCGTCGTCGCCATCGGGTCGGTACCCGTCACGCCCTACGGAACCCCTTCGACGTACGAGGTCCCCGAGGCCATCGCGCCGTATCTGGCTGACCATGACGTACTGCTGCTGGCGAACCACGGGGCGCTTACGGTCGGCGTTGACGTCATGACCGCCTATTACCGGATGGAAACCCTCGAGCTATGGGCGAAGATCAGCCTGAACGCGCATCTGCTCGGCGGCGAAAAGGAAATCTCGCCGGAGAACATCGACAAGCTGTGCAAGCTGCGTGCGAGTTACGGCGTGACGGGCAGGCATCCCGGCTTCAAGCGGTACCGCACATGAGCGGTTCCCGTCGGGTATTGGCCTTCGATCTCGGCGCCTCAAGCGGCAGGGCGATGCTGGGTTCGCTCGAAGGAGGCCGCTTCTCGCTCGCCGAGGTCCATCGGTTTTCCAACGAGCCGGTTTCCATAAACGGTACCCTGTACTGGGACGTGTACAGACTTTTTCACGAGATCAAACTGGGCATCTCGAAGGCGCTCGCGGTCGGCGAATTCGAGAGCATCGGCATCGATACCTGGGGCGTGGACTTTGGCCTGCTTCGATCCGACGGAAGCCTCGTCGAATGCCCGGTCCACTACCGCGACGCGCGGACGGTCGGCATTCCGGATAAGGCATTCGCGAAAATACCGCGGGACGAATTGTATGGCATTACCGGCATCCAGGTCATGGAGCTCAACACGATTTTCCAGCTCTATTCGCTCGTCCGCTCGCGCGCTCATATTCTCGATGGGGCCGACACGCTGCTGATGATGAGCGATCTCTTCGATTATTTCCTCACCGGCGAGAAAAAGACCGAGTACTCGATCGCGACGACCACGCACATGCTCGACGCGAAAACGGGCGAATGGTCGCGCAAGATCCTTGACGCCCTCGGGATTCCGGCGCGTCTGCTTACCGACATCGTGCCGTCGGGCACGACGGTCGGGACGCTTCATCGGGATCTGTGCCGTGAACTCGCCTGTCCGCCGGTGAAGGTCATCGCGGTCGCCGGCCACGATACCCAGAGCGCGGTCGCGGCCGTGCCGGCGATTGCGTCGGGACCTGCGACCCCGCAGGGGTTCGGCGGCGATTTCGCCTTCCTGAGCAGCGGTACCTGGTCCCTTCTCGGGACCGAGCTTGACGCGCCGGTCCTCGACGGCGCGGCCGCGTCGCTCAACGTGACGAACGAGGGCGGCTTCGGCGGCAAGATCACCCTGCTCAAGAATATCGTGGGGCTCTGGCTCGTGCAGGAAAGCAGACGCCAATGGGAACGGGAAGGAATGGCGTATTCCTTCGCCGACCTTTGTGACATGGCGCGCGCGGCGACCGGACCTGACTGCTTCATCGATCCCGACGATCCGGTTTTTACCGCGCCGGGTAACATACCCGAGCGGGTTCGCGCGTACTGCGAGCGCACCGATCAGACGGTTCCCGTAACTCCCGGGGAGATCATGCGGTGCGTGTACCGCAGCCTTGCCCTCAAGTACCGATGGGCGCTCGAGCAGATCGAAGCCTGCGCGGGCAAGCGGTATCCACGACTTCACGTCGTCGGCGGGGGCGCGCGCGATTCCTTTCTGTGTCAGCTGACGGCGAACGCGTGCGCGCGGCAAGTCGTCGCCGGGCCCGTCGAGGCGACCGTGCTCGGCAACGTCGCGGTCCAGATGATCGCGCTCGGCG
>CAYSEA010000078.1:0-5262 GCA_964429975.1 uncultured Treponema sp. | reverse complement strand
GTTGTTCTTCGGGATGTTGATGACGAGGTCGATCTCGCCCGCGCGAAGCGCGTCGGCGATATTCGGCTTTTTGTCGTCGAGGGGCCAGGCGAGGGCCGTCGCCTCGATTCCGTTGTTCGCGAGGAAGCGCGCCGTCCCGCCCGAGGCGACGATCGAGTATCCCATCGAGCGGAGTTTTTTCGCGCTGTCGATGAACGCGACCTTGTCCTCGATGGGCCCGGTCGACAGGAGTATCTTGCGCTCGGGAACGCGGAAGCCCGCGGAGAGGGCCGCCTTCATGAAGGCGTCTCGCACGCCGCGGCCGAGGCACGCGACTTCTCCGGTGCTCGACATCTCGACGCCCGCGACGGGGTCGGCTCCCTTGAGCCGGGAGAAACTGAATTGCGCCGCGCGGACCCCGACGTAGTCGAGGTCGAGACGCGATCCGTCGACCGCGCGCGCCTCGGCGCCGAGCTGGGATCGGACGGCGAGGTCGACCATGTCGACGCGAAAGACCTTCGAGCAGAACGGCAGCGAGCGGGACGCGCGGACGTTGCACGCTATCGCCTGAATCGACGCGCTCTTCGCGAGAAACTGTATGCTGAACGGGCCGGTAATCGAGAGTGCGCGCGCGATCTTGCGCGCGGCCTTTTTCACCGCCTGCGCGGTCGAGAGGTAAATCCTCTGCGCGGGAAGGACGACCGTCGCGTCGCCCGAATGGACGCCCGCATTCTCGATGTGCTCGCTGATCGCGTACACGAGTATTTCGCCGTTCGACGCGACCGCGTCTATCTCGATTTCCTTCGAGTTTTCCACGTACCGCGAGACGACCGCGGGACTGTCTTCCGAGGCGATCGCCGCGCGCGCGAACGACTGCCTGAGGCTCGCGTCGTCCCACGCGACGCTCATCGCCTCGCCCGAGTCGACGTAGCTCGGCCGGATAAGCACGGGGTAGCCCGTTTTCTCGGCGAAGGATATCGCGGCTTCGGCCGTCGACACTTCGGCCCAGTCGGGTTGCTGTATGCCGAGCTCGTCGAGGAGGGCGCTAAATTTCTTGCGGTCCTCCGCGCGGTCGATGTCCGTAGGCGCGGTTCCGAGCGTCGGCACTCCGAGGCGCGACAGTCCCATCGCGAGGTCGTTCGTCGCCTGTCCGCCGTAGGAGAGGAGCACGCCGTCCGGACGCTCGGCCTCGAAGACGTCGAGCACGCGCTCGAGGGAGGTTTCCTCGAGATACACGCGGTCCGCGGCGTCGAACGACGTCGTCGCGGCCTCGGGGTTCGAGTTGATCATGATGGACGGCACGCCGATTTTTCTGAGGGTCGAGAGGACGCTCGCCGCGCACCAGTCGTATTCGAGGCTCGAGCCGATATGGTAGGGCCCCGAGCCCGGCACGAGCGCGCCCTTGCCGATCGGCTTCGCGTCGTCGGTCACGCCGTTGTAGGTGAGGTAGAGCACGGAGCTTTTCGACTCGCATCCCGCGGCCCCGGGGTCGATTTGCTTGATGACCGGCCTGAGGGAAAGCTCGCGGCGAAGGAGGCGGACCTTTTCGGCTCGCGTCCCCGCGCAGAGCCCGATCTGCTCGTCCGAGAAACCGGCCTTTTTCGCCTTCGCGAGAAGTTCGCGTCCGGGCAATCCCCCGAGCGCGCGCAGTTCCGTCTCGATCTCGAATATTCTCCGCATCGCGTGGATGAACCAGCGGTCGATGCGCGCGTATTTGAAGACGCGGTCGGTCGACCAGCCTTGCGCGATCGCCGCGTAAACGGCGAATATCCAGCGGTCTGTCGGCCGGCGGAGTTCTTCTTTTATGTCCTTGAACTCGCGCCCGCTGCACGCGATGCCGGGAACGCCCGGTGTCGCCATGCGCGCGGCCTTCTGTAAAACTTCCTCGAGTGAGCGGCCGAAGGCCATAGCCTCGCCGACAGATTTCATGACCGAGCCGAGGTGTCGGTCGACGCCGGGAAATCGGTCGAGGTCCCAGCGGGGGAACTTGAGCGCGAGATAGTCGCTCGCGGCCTCGACGCAGAGTTTGCCCCCGGCTATCAGCGGGTGCTGGATCTCGGAAAGCGAGAAACCGAGCGCGACGCGCGCCGACACGAAGGCGAGGGGGACGCCCGTGGCCCTCGACGCGAGCGCGGTACTCCGCGAGACGCGCGCGTTTACCTCGAACAGGCGAAACGCGGGCGAGTCATGGTCTTTCGCGAACCTGACGTTCGCCTCACCCACGACGCCGAGCGTGCGGACGGCCGCGAAGGCCATCTCGCGGAGCGACTGCATTTCGTTGTCGGTCAGCGTTTGGCACGGGGCGATCACGAGCGAGTCGCCCGTGTGTATGCCGATCGGGTCGACGTTCTCGAGGCTGCCCGCGACGACGCAGTTGTCCATCGCGTCGCGAACGACCTCGAGCTCGATTTCTTTCCAGCCTCCGAGGAACTCCTCGACGGATACGTCCTCCTCGCGCGCGGCACGCGCGAAGAACGCGTCGATTTCCTCTCCCGTCGCGCAGATCGCGAGCGAGGCCTCTTCCCGCTTTCCGTCGCCCCGAAGGAGGACCGGGTAGCCGAGGCGCGCGGCTACGGCCTTGGCGTCGGCTGCCGTCGCGGCGGGCGCTATTTCGGTGGCGGGGATGCCGGCTTCGCGCATCACGGCGGCGAAGCGCGCGCGCTCTTTCGTCGCGCGAATCGCCTCGAGCGGCGTGCCGAGCACTTGGATGGCGTGCTTTTCGAGGATGCCCGCCGTCTCGAGCGCGAGTGCGCAGGTAAAGGCCGTCTTGCCGCCGTAATTCACCAGGATTGAGTCAGGCCGCTCTTTCTCGATGACGCGCGTCACGAACTCCGCGGTAATCGGCAAAAAATAGGTCGCGTCCGCCGTACCCTCGCTCGTTTGCACCGCCGACATGTTCGGGTTTACGAGGATAGTCTTGATTCCGTTCATCTTGAACGCGCGAATCGCCTGAATGCCCGCGTCGTCGTATTCGCCCGCCTGCCCGATGCGCTGTCCCCCGGAGCCGAGTATGAGAACCGTTTTCGGCGTCGTTATGCGATATTTTTTCATGCCTGTATCCCTCCCGAGAGAACGCGTTCGAGGAAGCGGTCATAGAGCCAGGCCGTGTCCCTCGGTCCCGGGTTTCCCTCCGGTTGAAAGAGCACGCCGGCGAATAGTCCCTTCTCCGAGGCAAAGCCCTCGAGCGTGTTGTCGGTATTGTTGAGAAACGTCGGATACCAGTCCGGTGGGAGGGAATCGTCGCGAATCCCGTAGCCGTGGTTTTGCGCGGTTATCCAGCAGCGTCCCGACTCGAGGTCGACGCAGGGAATGCCCGGTCCGCGGTGTCCCATCGCCATGCGGTACGGGGAGGCGCCGGCAGCCATACCGAGTATGACCGCGCCCTGTCCAACGGCGAAGACCGGCTTTTTGCGCTCGAGCGCCGCGGCGAGAATCGAGGCCGTCTTGTCGCAGGATGTCGGGTCTCCCGGGCTACCCGCGATCACGATGCCGTCGAACTGTTCCTTGCGGTAGTCGTGCGCGCAGGGCACGCGAATGACGGTCGTGTCCGGCGTCACGAGCCGGCGGATGACCGAGTTGCGCGCGCCCGCGTCCACGAGAAGAATTTTTCGGGGCCCCGATCCGTAGACGACCGATCGCTTGACCGAGACGTGGGCCGGTTGATTCGCCTGAGAGGCCGAGCTGAAGGAGACGTCCCGCGCGGTGGATGAAAGAATTTTGCCGCGCATTGAGCCACGGGAGGCGAGCCGCTGGATGAGCGCGCGCGTGTCGATTCCGGAGATGGCCGGAACCTGATGGCGCTTGAGCCATTTTGAAAGTCCCCGGTTTCCGTCGGATCGCGCCTCCTCTCCGGAAAAATCCGCGACCGCGAGGCCCGCGACCTGAATTTCCCCGGACTCGAGGGACTCGGCGAGGCCGAACGTGTCGGTCGCGTCGTTCGGTATGCCGGAGGCTCCCGCGACCGGTTGGGAGAGCACGAGCAGGACGCCGCGCATCGCCGGGTCAGTCAGTACTTGCGGGAGACCCGCCTGTCCGATATACGCGACGACTTCGCCCGCGCACGAGCTTTCGTGCCCAAAGGGCACTCCTTCGAATTCGGTTCCGTCTTCCAGGATTATTCGGGCTGTTGGGGATAGTTCTGACACGGCACGCCTCCTCTATCACCTGCATGATAGAATGGGTTTGTCGGTTTTATCAAGAAAATTGTCTAAAAATCGAGAACGAGCATGCGTGATCCGCGCTTGGAGTCCCATTTTTCCCGTCTTTTCGCCGGAAGACGGGTAATATCTGCGGATTTAAAGCCGAATTTCTCGAACCAGTCGGCCGTTTGCGTGGTAAGGACGAAAATCGACGAAAAACCCGCGCTCTTGCCGCGCTCGATCAAGAGCTCCATGATCTTAGGGCCGATACCCATGTGGGCGTAGGCCTCATCAACCGCGACTCCCGCGATCTCTCCCATATTTTCCGGATAGGAGTGGAGGGCGGCGCAGGCGCGAAGGCCCCCGTCGATCTCGTACACGACGAACTCGTGGGCTGCCTGCTCGAGCTCCTCGCCCGTGCGGGGAAGGAGTATGCCCCGTTCGACGAAGGGGTTCATCAGCGAGAGTACCGCCGGTATGTCCTCCCGCGTCATGGAACGGAAACTGCCGTAATTATTGCGGTAAATCATCGTCCCCGAGCCGAGGTCGGAGAAAATCTCCGCCGGGATCACGCCGTCGATGTCGCCGTCGAGGACGTGCGCGCGGGTAACCCCCCGGAGGCACGCGTCCCTTCCCTGGACGAGAAAATCGACGATCTCAAGCGCCCGTTCCGCGGTCTCCCCGCCGCCTTCGAGGAGGCTTCTGTTCGCCTCGATGAAGGCGTCGATCTCGTCTACCGAGATGGCGGCCATGCGGCCTTCGGGGGAGATGGCGGCTCCCGTCGGAATCGTGAAATCGTCGACCGAGACGGTGGCGCCGCTTCCGAGGAAAAAGAGCTTCTCGGCCTTCAAGGCGACCGCCGTGACAACGGCGAGCTCTGTCGAGGATATGTTGTAGGGCCGTCCCGTGGACGTCCAGCCGATGCAGGGGATGATCGGGATGAAACCGTCGTCGAGTGCGCGCGTGAGAGAGTCGAGCTGGACGTTTTCGACGACGCCGGCGCTTCCGAAGTTGACGCCGTCGATGACGCCCTTTCCGCGCGCGCGCACCCAGTTGCCGATTACGGCCGTCATCCGTTCGGCCGAAAGGCGGGTCATGATGCGGTTCGAGATGTCGAAGGCCGCCATCTTGATGAAGTTCATCC
>CAYSEA010000077.1:0-5340 GCA_964429975.1 uncultured Treponema sp. | reverse complement strand
TCCGGCCGCTGGATGGCAGCATCGCACTGCCCGCAACGCCCTTCGACCTCGCCATGGCCCAAGACCCCGCGTTCGCCCTCGCGATGCTCAAAAAAGGGTATACGCCGACCGGGAAAAACACGGCGTCCGTGGCCGTCTATTCCGGAAGCCCGTCTCTGGTTCGCTCGCTCAAGAACGTCTCGTGGAGCAAGTCGGATCTTTCCCGCGCCGTGAGTCTCGGAATGCCAGACATCTGCGACCACATCGCGGAACGGATGGCGCTATCCCCGGACGAGCGCGCGGCGGCCGTTCAAAAGGCAAACGAAAAACGGATCGCGAGCGCCGACTACGCCAAAAAACGGGATGAGATCGTATCCTCCGCCCGCGAGGGAAAGAAACCGCCGGCCCGGCGCGGAACGTTCATGAAAACCGTCGATTCATGGTCACCCTGGACAAAACCCGTCAAGCGGGACATCAAACGGCATCCCGTCGGCGTGTACGTGCCCGACGCGTACGACGGAAGCGAGCCGTTCGGCCTCGTCGTGTCCATGACGAACGCCAGGTCGAATAGCCCGTATCCCCGCGAGTTCGAAAAGACGCTCGACACGCGAAAACTCATCTGGGTCGGTTTCGATCCCTATACGCATACGATGCAGGGCGGGGAAAACGCGGCGTTCTGTCTCGCCGTCGTCCACTCGATGGTTCGACAGTACTCGATCGATCCCTCCCGTATCTACATCGGCGGTTTCTCGCTCGGCGGGCAATTGACTCGCACCGCCCTTCTCGACTCCGCGTGGCCGTTCACGGGAGCGTTTATCATCAACGTCTCATACCATCCCGGCGATGACGATTCGGTCGAATGGAAGTACGCGCGCGAACGGGTTCCGGCCGTCATCGTATCGGGTGACTACGACTATAATCGCGGTCCCACCCAATGGTCGTACGAGCGGCAACTGCTGCGCGGATACCGGAACCTGGCGTATATCAACGTTCCTCTGCACGGACACCGTCTCGTACCCCCGGATACCTTTGACGCGATTATCGCTCACCTTGACGAAAAGAACGGAAGACCTTCGGGCTCATCCCAATAAAAGAAAGGAGTATCGAATGAACACACGCGTATCGTTTCTCGTGTCCGCCTTCCTCGCCGTTGCGCTCGCCACCGCGATCTTTTGTCCCGAAGCCCGCGCGGAAGCGCCTGACAAGAAGACGGTAGCGATTCTACCGATACGCGTTGGTAAGGGGGTCCCGAACAAGTTCGCGAAGGCGCTCGAGTCCGCCCTGGCGAACAAGCTCGCGTCAAAGTCGTTTATCTCCCTCGAGAAGTCAAAATTCGATCCGGGAATCCTTGCCCGCGTCGACGAACGCGGGTTTACAGAACGCGCGTGCGCCGAAATTTTCCCGGAAGCGAAAGCTGACTTCGTGTGCTATACCGCGATAGCCGCCGAGAGAAAAGGAAAGCAAACGCGCTATACGCTTACGTTCCACGCGTATATGGCGAAGGACGGCCTGTTCTTCAGCCGCGAACCGATAACCGCGTATGACGACGATGACAAGGTGGTTATCGGCCGTCTCGTAGGGATTTTCGCCGACTTCCTTGTCCCGGTTATCGAAAATCCGGAGAAGCACTATTCCTCTACCATGTCAAATAGCCTTCATACCGCGATAAGGAATAACGACGTTGCCGCCGCGGAGAAAGCCCTCGACGAGGGCGCAAACCCGAATTGGGGAATGAAGGTAACTCTACAAACGACGTCGAACGGAAAGATAGTCGATGAACGGTGGATAACTGAATATCCGGTATTAAAAGTGCTGAGTAGTCAGAATATGACCCTGAAGGACAAGCTTTCTTTTCTGGAATTGCTATCGCATCATAAGGCGAACTTTAACGTCACGGATCATGAAAACAGATCCCCCTTACAGGTTCTGTTCTTGCCATATCGGGCGAGGGAAGGACGGGCGGAACTCGCGCTTACCTTGCTTCGGGGAGGCGCCGATCCCAATCATCTTGATAAGCCTGATGGTTGGTCGATATTGCAAACGGTAATAGCGAACAAGGCCGGCATGACCGACAAGGAACACCTCGTGTTGGTGACGGCCCTTGTCGAGAAAGGCGCGGGTCTTGAGCATACCAATAAATCGGGGGACACGGCGCTTTTCACAGCAGTCGATAATGACGAATACGACATCGCATCGTTATTGTTGCGGCACGGCGCGAATATCTACCATCGTAACGCGGACGGGAAAAACGCGTTATTCCGGGTCTCGACAACCAGGGAAGCGCAAAGGCAAATCGCCATGTTCCGCCTCCTTTTCGAGAACGGGGTAGAGCGTAACGGCTATGACTCGCCGCTGTGGAGATACGTCTACGACGACAAGAACCTGCCGGTAATCGAGTACCTGATTTCCGTCGGGTTAAATATCAACGTTTGCGACGAGGACGGACGCACCATTACCGATTATGCCCGAACCGAATCGAAAGCCGCGTATAATCTCCTCGCGTCAAAGGGGGGCAAGCGGTTCGCGTTCCAGCTACCCGCTGACAATACATCTCCCGCGTGCGCCGCCGTGCTCGCGGGGGACATATCCGCCTTCAAGGCGCTGTCCCACGCGGAGATGTCCGCGTTGCAAGCCCGCACCTCCGACGGCGTCCCGGCGACGGTGCTCCACCTCGCGGTCGAGAAAGGGGACATCGCCTTCCTGCGGGCGATCGCGAAAGTTCCCGAATCATGGAACGTTCGCGATCGATACCGCCGCACGCCGTTGTTACTCGCCGTGATGAACGGCCGGCAGGACATCGCGGAACTTCTGTTGAGCAAGGGCGCCGACCCGAATCTCGCTGACGACTCCGGGGCAACCGCGTATTTCCGCGCGGCCGGGTCCAGCGCCGCGATGCTCGGCTCGCTATTGAGATCCGGGCACGGGCCGAAGAACTCGGATCCGGCGTTCGTCGCGACCATGTCAGGCGACACCGAGCGCGTGAAGATGATGGTGAAGTCCATCAGGAAGGAATGCGAGGGGCGGGCCGGCGACCTTCTTTCGTTCGCCGTCGATTTCGGGCACACCGACGTCGCGTCGTACCTCGCAAAGGAATTTCGCGCCTCCCTTCCCGATACCTCCGAGGCGCTCAAGGCCGCGAATGAAAACAGGCGTCGCTTCGAAGCCTATGAAAAAAAGGCGTCTCCGGCGACTTCGGTGGAAAGAAAGAAGGACGGGCCGATCTCGAAAAAACGTGGTTCCTTTACGCACGTCATGGAAGAATGGTCGCCGTGGAAGTCCCCCGAGCAGGGATTGAAGCTTGCCGACTACCCCGTCGGCGTGCACGTACCGGCGTCGTACGAGCCTACTGAAAAAAACGGCCTGATCGTATCCATGAGCTGGAACCTTCCCGACGAGGCGTACAGAAAGGTGCTGGAGGAAAAACGCGTCGTCTGGATCGGGTTCGATTGCTATAAAATCGACTACCAGCCCCTGGCAGAAGACCGTCGCCACGAGACGATGGCGCTCGCGATGGCGTACAACGCGATGCGAAACTTCAACATAGATCCCTCCAGAGTGTACATAGCCGGCATGTCATGGGGCGGAAGGCTTTCCGGACGCATCGCGTCGAGAAACCCTAACGTCTTTACCGGGGCGATTACGACAGCGGGCTCCTAGGTCGACAACTGGGACACGAGCGCCAAGCGCTTTCACGACGGCCTCCGGCTCGCCCAGAGGCGGCTTGGCTTCGCGATTACCACCGGCGATTACGACTACAATCGCGGCGAATGCCTCGCCATGCGCACCTTTCTTCTCGACCGTTCCTTTCGGAACGTGCTGTACCTACAACAAGCGCACCAATATCACGGGCCCCTGTCGGCCGACAATCTGGCGCGTGTTATCGACTTCTTTGACACCCGGGAAAAACCCGGCATCGCGATTAGCGCGTACGAGTGAGTCCCGAGCGTCGGACAAGAAAGAGCGACGCGGGCACTATGAGGGCGAGCGCGCCCGCAAGGGCAAGGATCGGGCCGATCGGTAGGTCGGGAGAACCCTTCCAGTCGTCGGCTGGATCGGCGTTTGACCAGGACAGGAGGTCGGCCTTCGACACGCCCTTTGTACCGATTCGGACCGGGGTCGGGTCGGCGCCGGGCCAGTCGCGGGCGACCGTCCTGTCCGCAAGCGAGATGACGAAGCGTTTGTCAAAGTCGCGGTCGAACGCAACCGTGAGCGTCAGCCGGTCCGGGAGGAATACCATGGAACAGCGCGTTTTCATGTCGCCCGCCTCGGCGACCGCGTTTCGAAGTACGCCCATCGCGGTGTCCCCGTTCATGGTTCCCAGGTCGCGGATTGCCTTGAGACTGGAGAGGGCGGCCCGATAGCGTGAGTCTCCCACTCCGTAGTACTTCTCGGGCGGTTGGCCGTCGAACTTTTTCATCTCGAAATTCGTTAGTACAAGAAAACCCTTCGGTTCGGACCGGCGGACATAGTTGCCGTCAATGCCAGCCTCGCAATAGAGGCCGTAGTCAGGACCGTAAAACACGTGGTGGGACCGGACCGGCCCCTCGTGGAAACGCACCTGTTCGATACGCGCGCGGAAGTCGTCGATAGCCGGCAGTTCGTACATCCAGGCACCCGTATCGAGAATGCTTATGTCGGTCGCGTCCCGTCTGGGCACCGTCGTGCGCGGCGGATAAAGAAGGAGCCCCGCGTTGTGAAGGCCGTTGGTTGTATAGTGGGCCATTCTCCCCCACTGGTTCTCTTCCAAAAACTCGAAGGCAAGCAGGTCAAATCCCGTTCCCTCGTAGAACATGAACCTGAGGTCATAGTCGAGCGAGTCGAAGTTGAGCCCGTACACGGGAGAAGCGGAATAGTCCGCAAAACTGGTGCAGGGAAGAAGCGGCGCCGGGGTTATCAGCGCAAGGGCTAGGGTCAAGGTGCAGGCGAAAATGGACGCTGCCGTTTTTCTCATGCGTAATCTCCACTGTGCGGATTTTCTTGTACGGTCAATGTAGCACCCCGGGATCGCGTTTACCAGTACCGTGCGCTTCCTGGTAATGAAAGAAAAGATAAATCCGCTGAAGAGACTGACCTGTTACCGAGGGGTTCTGGCACACGTCAGCCTCGGACTCGCCTTCCAGTCGCGCACGTCGTGTGCGCTCCTTTCAGGCCGCCTCGGTCCCTTTCGGCCCGGCCATGGGCCTCAACCCGGAAGTTCCTGCGCCGGCTCGGAACTTCCGGGCACGGGACCTCGGTTCGAGTCCTGCTCTGAAAGCGGTAATGCGTACAAAATAAAAAAGCCGTACAAATGAATGTACGGCTTTTCAATTTCTAGCAGGAGTAGGACTCGAACCTACGACCTCCGGGTTATGAGCCCGACGA
>CAYSEA010000076.1:0-5360 GCA_964429975.1 uncultured Treponema sp. | reverse complement strand
TTTGCCGCCGCCGGAACGAACTTCTTTCCATCCTTCGCGCATAGTCTGTAGATGGCGTCGCGGCCCGACTTGATACATGTCACGATTCCGCCTCCCGGCTGAACCCACTGGCCCGCCATGGAGAAGTTCTTGAGTCCCGGAAGACTTTTCGGCACGCGGAGCGTCATCGTCTTAGGCGAGATGAACCAGCCTTCTATCGTGCCCCTGCGGTTTGCCGTGTATCGCTCCCAGGTAACGGGCGTCGCCGCGTCGCGCATCTCGATGTCCTTGCCAATGCCGGGATGGATTTGCTCAAGCGCGCCGATGAGGGACGTCGTGATCCCTTCTTTTTCCGCCGCATATGCGGCCTTGTCGAGCGAAAGTCGTTTCCATCGATCGTAATCCGCGGCATACATGATTTCGATGAGGCTTTTTCCCTTTGGCGCCATCGCCGGATCGTCGCAATAGTGCTTGATCCCGATTTTTTCGTGCCTGATTCCCCCGGCGACGATCGGCGTCTTGAGGTAATGAACGGACAAATGCGGGAACGCGGAAAGATCGCGGTTCACGCCGAGCGAGAGGCAGAATATCGAGTTGAAAAGGGGAAGGTCGCGGTACATGCGGTCGATTTTTCCGTTCGTGTGCCGGCCCCCGAGGAGCCCGTAAATCGTCGTCCATCCGTCGGCCGCCGAAATGACTTCGTCGGCCATATGCGCGGTTCCGTCATCCAGCTTGATTCCCACGGCCTTTCCCCGTTCCGTGAGTATGTCAGAGACGCGGCTCGAGTAATGGATCGTTCCGCCGAGTGCGAGGAATTTTTTCTCGATCGCGCGCGCTAAGTCGAGCGAGCCGCCGAGCGGGTATCCCGCGTTTTTGGAAGCATGCCAGCCGAGCATCATCAGGAGCGCGAAAAAGGAAAAGTCCGGCATGGCGAGTATGCCATAGAGCCCGTCCCTTATATGGACGCTTTTGAAACGACGCGAGTAATCCGCGATGGACATCTTTCCGTACTCGCGGAATTCTTTCATGAAAGGCTTCATGGCTTTCATCATCGAAAGATACTCGCCCGCGCCCCAGAGTTCGACCGGTTTGTCCGTCGAAACGGGGAACTCGATGAACTTCCGCACGAGGGCCTCGAATCGGTCTATCTCGAACGCGTCTTCGGCGGAGAGTTCCTTGAGATGGGCCGCAAGTCGGCTCGGGTCGGTATAGGCGACGAACCAGCGCCGGTCTTCTTCCGGCCCGACCTCGAGTCTCGTGAGTTCCTCGCGGTCGATGAATCGCCGGCCCGCGAGCGCTCCGACCTCCGAAAGGTACGCGCCGAGCGGGCCCGTTCCGGACGATCCGCACAGCCAGTGAATGCATCCGTCGACGAGATAGTCGCCCCGTTTCCATGAGGTGCACAGTCCGCCGGGAAGGCTATGAGCCTCGAAAATTTCCGCGTCGTACCCGTTTGCCCGCGCGTGGATTCCCGCCGAAAGCCCCGCGATTCCCGCGCCGATTATCGCGATCTTTTTCATTTAGTCTTCCTCGCTTATATATTCAGACACGACTTTAGCCGAGCCAGGGCCGCCTTTTTTCCCTTCAAACCTCAGGCATAAACCATCTGCTTCGCGCATCCAGAAATCCATGCTGAAAAACATGGCGGGAACGCCGGAGGCCGAGACTTGGATTCGCACCGCGTTGACGAGTATTCCTTGGACGGTGATATCGCGCGTTTCTTTTTTCTTTGCAATCAACTTGTACGGCTTGAGGTTTTCCGGGTTTATCGTCCAGAACTCCGCGGTTTTATCGCCGGTTTTCATGAAGCCGGATAGGCCGAGCGGAATTGACGCGAACCACGGCGCTTCATCGATCTCGCGCGTCTCTCGTACGCTTTTTCCGTCCCTTGCGCCTGAGATTTCGAGTACAAGACCCGCGCGGACAAATGCGAGCCACTCTCCGTTCGCGCGCGCTATTCCCCATTCGAGTCCGCAGAGGTGGTCGTCGAGCCTGAGTCGATGCCGGTCGAACTGCTCCGGATCGAGTGTCTCTACGACGAACGCGCCGTCGTTCCCTTCGGATACGATCGTCGTGATCGATTCGTAACGCGTACCGGAAATATACGTCGCGTAGCGATAGTCTGTCGCGAACGTCGTTTGCGCCGACAAAGCGACCGCGACGGAGAAAATCGCATATGCCGCCGCGTGGATCGGTCTATGTTGCCGCTTTTTCATTTGTTCGACTCCTTCCAGTATCCGTACATCTTTGCCCCATGAACGAGGCTCGCGTGCTTGAGCGTCTTGACGATTTCGTCGTACGCGTAATCCTTCGGGAAGAGTTCCCGCGGTAAAGGCGGCTCCGTGTCGTGCACGTGGATGATGAAGGCAAGCCAGGCGACGCCGATCCGGTTGAACGCGTCCCTGTCGTCGACCGGGGACGCGAGATGGTCCCGCAATAGGACGAGGAATTCCGACAGGAACGCCGCGCGTTCCGGTATCTTCCAGCACGCCGCGAGCCTCGTCATCGTCTCTTTGTCGATTTTTTCCACCGTAAAGAGAAATACGTGATCCGTGAGTCCCGCTTCCCCGATCGATTTTTTGAGCTGGGCCGTCTCGATACCCACGGTGATCCAGGAGTTCTGCGCGAAGCGCGCGAAAGCGAAGTATTCGAGGAGCTCGCGCGCTTTCGTGCGCTCTTTTTCCTGATCCCGCTCGAAGGAGTACACCGCGAGGACGAAGCCTTTCGCCTGGTACCGTTTGCGCTTTTGAAAATTGGTCATCGCCTCGAGCTGCAGCTTCGCGGTCCGGTACCGCGTGACGCCCGACTCTTCCGTCGTCGCTATCAGGCCGTCCTTTTTCATGCGCGACAGGGTCGTTCGTACGGTTCCCTTTGACACGCCGCACGCGTCCGCGAAATCGTAGAGCGTTTCGAGTTTGGCGAATGGTACGCGCGGCGCGTGGTATGCCTTAAGCGAGTCGGGGAACATGAGGGGGAAATGCAGGATTTCGTGCGCTTTCAGCGGATAGCGTTCGAGCAGGTTTGTCATGTCGCGCCGTTACAGATAGGGTTAAACATATTAATGCTATTGTAACAGCTTTCCGTGGCTTGTCAAGTGACAATCGTCGCTTGACAGAGACGGCCAATACGCCTAAAAATTAAAAATGAGCTCAAAATTGCCGATATGGGTCGGGGTCGGCGCCTTTCTACTATCGCTTTCCGCGGGATGCATAAACGCCTTCACGCTCGTCAGCGTCATAGCCCTTCCCGTTTCCCATTACACCGGTACCGCCTCCGCGCTCGCCATCGCGATCGCCTCGGGCGACATCGGAAGAGCCTTGCTCCTTTTCGGCCTGATAGTCGCCTTCGTCGCGGGCGCGACCGCGAGCGGTCTTCTCATCCGCGATTATCACTTGAAGCTCGGCAGGCGATACGGCGTAGCGCTCATGACGGAGTCGGCCATCGTTGCCCTCGCGTTCGTCGCGTACGGGGATGACCCGACCGTCTCGCTTTTTCTGCTCGCCTTCGCGTGCGGGCTTCAGAACGCGATGGCGACGACGTACTCGGGAGCCGTCGTACGGACGACTCACGTGACCGGAATCCTGACCGACCTCGGCACCCAGCTCGCGAAGTTGCTGATAGGCAATAGAGTAGACCGAAGGCGCGTTGCGCTTTTTCTTTCCATCGTGACGGGCTTCGTCTTGGGCGGCGTTTTGTCGGCCGCGTTGTTTCCGATTATTGGGCGCTATGTGCTTTTTTTGGTAATAACGCTGACGGGAGGAACAGGCTTCGCATATTATCTTTATCGCGAACTTTTCGTCTTGCGGCGGAACTCCTTGACCCCAAGCGCCTCAGGCGATACCCTGAATCATGATGAGCCAAGAGACTAAACCTAAACGGGAAACCGTCTGCGTGCACGGTTCCTACGACCCGCGCGATAACCGAAAGGCGGTCGCCATGCCGTTGTACCAGAGCGCGGCGTATTCCTACGATTCCGCCGACGACGCGGCGGCCCTCTTCTCGGGCGAGGCATCGGGTAACATTTACTCGCGTCTCGGCACCCCGACGACCGACGAGGCGGAAAAGCGCGTCGCCTTGCTCGAAGGCGGGATTGGCGCCGTCTCGTTCTCCTCCGGTATGGCCGCGGTATCGGGGTTCATTCTTAACTTTTTGAAGTCGGGCGACACGGTCGCCGCGTCCACGAACCTCTATGGCGGATCCCTCGGCCTCCTTTCAGACACGCTCCCGCGACTTGGCATCGAGACGCGCTTCTTCGACCCGCTCGACGAGTCAAGCCTCGCGCGCGCCATGACGGATTCGACCCGTCTCGTTATGGCCGAGAATCTCGCGAACCCCTCGCTTTCGGTGCCCGACCATGAGCGGCTTTCCGCCGTGGCGCGCGCGTGGTGCGTTCCGTATCTCGTCGACAACACCCTCGCGACTCCCATAGCCTGCCGACCCGCCGAGTTCGGCGCGGACTTCGTCCTTCATTCCACCACGAAGTACATGACCGGGCACGGCGACGCGATCGGCGGGATGATCGTCGACGCGGGTACGTTCGCGTTCGACCGCGAGCGCTATCCCCTTATGTTCGACCCGGCCCCCGACGGACGACCCTATGCCGAGGCCTTCGGCAAGGCGGCCTTCCTCACGCGCCTGCGCATGCGGGTATTGATGAACCTCGGCGCGTGCATGGCGCCGTTTAACGCCTGGCTTCTCCTTCGAGGCCTCGAGAGCCTCCACGTGCGCTATCCGAGACATCTCGAGAACGCGGCGTTTCTCGCAGGGAAGCTTGCGGCTCACCCGCGCGTCGAGTGGGTGAACCACCCGTCCTTGCCCTCTCACCCTTCGCACGAAAACGCGAAGCGCTATCTCGGCGGGACCTACGGCGCCATGATCGGCTTCGCCCCCAAGGGCGGCTTCGAGGCGGCGAAGCGCTTTATCGACCGCGTCGCCCTCGTGACGCATACGACGAACATCGGCGACGCGAAGACGCTCGTCATTCATCCCGCGTCGACGACGCATCGCAATCTGAGCGCCGACGAGCGGCGCGCGGCCGGCATCGGGGACGATTTCATCAGGATGTCCGTCGGTATCGAAAACGCCGATGACCTGTATGCCGCGATCGACGAGGCGTTGCGGGGATAAAAAAAAACGGCCCCGGGATTCGCTCCTAGGGCCGTTTCGGTTCCTTCCGGTTTGGAAGGATGGATGCCGGAAGGAAACCTTTTTGAAAGGTTCCCTTCCGGCTTTTTTTTATTTGTAGAGCGGTCGCTCCACGTAGTGCGTGTGGAGGAGGTGGTGGGCCTTCTCCGAGTTCGGTTCCTTGAGGTACTCGGTGTAGATCGCCTGAACGTAGGGGTTCTTGTGCGACACGCGGATCTCGCTCTTCACGTCGTCGG
>CAYSEA010000075.1:0-5453 GCA_964429975.1 uncultured Treponema sp. | reverse complement strand
CGCGCGCGCGTCAGTGTCCGCAGCCGCAGCCGCCGGAGCCGCAACCGTCGCCGCATTCGCCGTCGTCGCAGCCGCAATCATCATCGCCGCAGCCGCACCCGCAGCCTTGGTTGAGTCCGTTTTGCTTTTCGTCGTCGGTAGCTGCCCGAACGGAAACCACCTTAACGTCGAAATGGAGCGTCTCTCCCGCAAGGGGGTGATTCGCGTCGACGGTCACTTTGGCGTCGTTGATCGCCGTAACGGTAACGACGCGCGAGCCGTCGGGTCCGCCAGCCTCGAACTGCATTCCTTCCTCAATAGTCACGTCAGAGGGAAACTGCGAGCGGTCTACTTCGACGACGAGTTCGTCCATGTATTCGCCGTACGCGTCGGCTGGGGCTACGGTCGCCTTAAAGGCCGCTCCCGCCGCCTTTCCTTCCAGCTCTCGCTCGAGGCCGGGGATCAGGTTGCTGTGACCGTGCAAATATTCGAGAGGGCCCACCTCGCTAGAGGAATCGAGCACTTCGTTCTGATCGTCGGTAAGGGTATACTCGATACTGACGACGCTATCCTTAGTAATTGTCATACTATGTCCTTCAGGTAAGATACCGTGAAAATAACACAATAGCCGGGCCGGGGCAAGTCAAAGAAGAAATAAGATGGACAAACAGGATGGGTGACTATATACTTTTACAAAGGAGTCGTAACAATATGGATAACAAGTCAATACTCGTCCTTTTTATCGTCATGATCGTGATGTTTGTCCTCGCTTTTACCATGTGCTTGGATGCGATCGAGAATAGTCGCACTATGTACGGAATATACGCCTTTGTCGGGTTCATCCTTCTGGTTCTTATTTCGTTCTTCGAGGGAATGATGCTGAAAAAGGAGGGAGTCGCCCTTTCGTACTGGTTCCGGGCGCTTTCCGTCGTGTCTCTGATCGTTCTGGTGTGGTATACGACCCGCGCCGGTACCCTGTTTGGTTGGTGGTAATACCGACCAAAACGTACACTGACTGAATCCTGAAGAGGCCGATCCCCACGCCGCCTTGGCTTGGAATCGGCCTTTTTTTATCCTTTACCTACCAAGACGGGGATCAAATCCTCGCGGTGAGCCATCCTGAGCGCTTCACGCACGAGAGGATGGTTTTCTTTTTTATTGAACTGCAAGAGCGCCCGCTGAAGGGCCCGCTCGCGTCCCCCGCGCGCCACGTGAATTTCCTCGTTCGTGAACGGATCGATGCCCGTATGATACATGCACGTCGCGAGCGTTCCCGGCGTCGGGTAAAAATCCTGAACCTGATCCGGGGAGAAGCCGTTTTTTTTCAGGACGAGCGCCGTGTCTATCGCGTCTTCAAGGGTCGCCCCCGGGTGACCGGCGATGTAGTAGGGCACGAGGTATTGTTTTTTTCCGAGCTCGCGGTTTATCTCCCCGTAGCGCGCCTCGAACGATCGGTATACCGCGTTCGTCGATTTACGCATGAGCGAAAGCACGCGGTCGGAGCTGTGTTCCGGCGCAACCTTTAGTTGGCCCGAAACGTGGTGCTCGCAGAGCTCCCGCAGAAAATCATCCCCGCGCGGATCGAGCAGAAGATAGTCAAACCGCACGCCTGACCGAACGAAGACTTTTTTAACACCGGGAATCGCGCGCAGTCGCCTGAGAAGCGCGAGGTAGTCGGTGTGGTCGGGTTTAAGCGCCGGGCACGGATGCGCGCCGAGGCACTGGCGGTCCTTGCAGGACCCGCGCGTTTCCTGCGCGGCGCAGGAAGGAACGCGGAAGTTCGCCGTGGGCCCGCCGACGTCGTGGATGTATCCCTTAAACAGCGGATCGGTCGTCATGCGCCGAGCCTCCCGGTCGAGCGATTCGTGGCTCCGCGCCTGGATTCGCCGGCCTTGGTGAAAGGTTATGGCGCAAAAGGAACACGCCCCAAAACATCCCCTGCTGCTCGTCAGCGAGAAACGAACTTCCGAGAAGGCGGGGATTCCGCCTGCGGCGTCGTAGTCGGGATGCCAGGCGCGCGCGAAGGGCAGTTCCATGACTCGGTCGAAGGTCGCCTGATCAAGCGGTTCGGCGGACAGTTCCTGCACGACGTAGCGGGCCTCGCTTCGTTCGGCGAGCCTGCTCGCGTTGGCGGGATCGGAGTTTTGCTCCTGTAAAAGATAATGGGCGCAATAGGCTTTTGTATCGGCTTTGATCTCTTCGAATGACGGAAGGCGAATCGCGTCGTCCGGCACGTCCGCCTCTTTCCCCGTTCTCCAAACGGTACCCCTGACTCCCCGCAAGTCGGCGGATGCTGAAAGTCGGGCCGCGATCTCGAGTATCGGGCGCTCTCCCATGCCGTATACAAGGAGGTCCGCTTTCGAATCGAGGAGGATTGACCTGCGTACGGTATTTGACCAGTAATCGTAGTGGGCCAAGCGGCGAAGGGATGCTTCAATTCCCCCGACGATGACCGGTTTTCCCGAGGAAAGCGCCTTAATGGCCGAGACATACGCGAGTAGCGCGCGGTCAGGGCGCCTGCCCGCGACGCCGCCGGGAGTATAGGCATCCTCGGAGCGAGGTTTGTTGTTCGCGGTGTAGTGCGCGACCATCGAGTCCATCGCGCCGGCGCTCACGAGCCACGCGAGTCGCGGTGGGCCGCAGGCGAGTAAGTCCTTCTCGGCGTCGCTTCCCTGCCATGCGGGCTGGGCTACAATGCCGACGCGGTATCCTTCGGCCTCAAGCACGCGGCCGAGTATCGCCGCGGCGAACGAGGGATGATCCACGTAGGCGTCCCCCGAGACGATTACGAAATCGCACGCGTCCCACCCCCGCTCGTTCATGTCGCGCAGGGAAACGGGGAGGAACGCCGTTCTGTCCATCGGTACTTAGGCCTGAACTACTTCCGTGACCCCGGGAACCGTCTTTATGAGGTGGGCCTCGACGCCCATTTTAAGGGTCATGGTCGCCATCGGGCAGGAACCGCAGGCGCCCGTAAGCCGAACGAGGACCTTGCCTTCGTCGGATACGGAAATGAACTGAATATCGCCGCCGTCAGCCTGGAGCTGGGGCCGTATATCTTCAAGCGCTTTTTTAACCGCGTCGGTAAGCATATGTGTCTCCTTGGAAAGGGCAGAATCAATTGAAAGATACCAACGATGGGCCCGCGGGGTCAAGTTGTCTATTGTTTCCCCCGGGTCAAATCAATATACTTTGCCTGATACTGTTTTTCCCGCTCGTTTCCGAAAGGAGTTGCTCATGACAGACGCACCATTCGATTTCACCATCGCCACGCTGGGCCCGTGCAAGGTGAAGTCCCCCATTCTGCTCTCTAAGGAAGAGGGCGACTTTATAGCGAACTACGTCACAGACGACGATTTCATTCGCTATCGCCTTGACGCGACCCTCGATCAGGTCGTGGGCCCCTGCAAGCGGTCCGAGCTTCTCGAAAAAGCCGGTCCCCGAGAGAACATCTTCTTTAACCCGAGTCACGTGCACGCGGCGATCGTCACCTGCGGCGGACTCTGTCCCGGTCTCAACGACGTGATCCGGGCTGTGGTGCGGTGCCTGTGGAACCGCTACGGCGTGAAGCGCATCAGCGGCATCCGCTTCGGCTTCAAGGGTCTCCTTCCGGAATACGGTTTTGAGATCATGCCCCTTTCCCCCGACGTAGTAGACGACATACACAAATCCGGCGGATCTATACTCGGTACGTCCCGTGGCGGCGGAGACCGCGTCATCGAGATAGCCGACGCCATCGAAAACCTCAATCTCAACATGATCTTCATCGTCGGCGGCGACGGGACCCAGCGGGGCTCGCTCGAAGTCGCCGAGGAGATCGAGAAGCGCGGCCTCAAGATCGCCGTCGTCGGCATTCCGAAGACGGTCGACAACGACCTTTCGTTCATCCAGAAGTCCTTCGGCTTCGATACCGCGGTCGTGAAGGCGGCGGAGTCGGTCGCCGCCGCGCACATGGAGGCGCATTCGCAGATCAACGGTATCGGCCTCGTTAAGTTGATGGGCCGCGATTCGGGATTCATCGCGACGCATACGGCTATCGCGAGCCATGAGGCGAACTTCGTGCTGATTCCGGAAGTGCCCTTCGAGCTCGATGGCCCGAACGGCTTTCTCCATTACCTGGAAGCGCGCCTGAGAAAGCGCCAGCACGCCGTCATCGTCGTCGCCGAGGGCGCCGGGCAGGACCTCCTGCAGGCCGACGGCGGCACCGACGACTCGGGCAACCGCAAGCTCGCCGACATCGGTACCTTCCTCCGGGACAAGATGGCCGCGTACTTCAAGTCGATCGGCATGCACATCAACCTGAAGTACATCGACCCGAGCTATCAGATACGATCCGCGCCCGCCGCTCCCATCGACTCGATTTACTGCGAGCGGCTCGGGAACAACGCCGTTCACGCGGCGATGACCGGCAAGACGAAGCTCATCATCGGGCTCGTGCACAACAAGTTCGTGCATCTTCCGATCGCGGTAGTGACGAGCAAGCGTAACTACGTCGACCCCGAGGGCTCGCTGTGGCGCGACTGCCTTGACGCGACGAGCCAGCCGATCCTCATGGTGAATGACAAGGACGCCTTTATCAAGAATAGCCAGGAACGGAGAAAGGGAAAAAAATAGCGAGCGCCGGCCGGGTGATCTAAAGCCCGGCCGAGCGGAAGATGTAGTGCAGGAGTACGGTGCCCTTTTCGTCGAGGAGTCTAAACTCGTCCCGAGTGAGGCGGATCGATACTGTTTTGGCAAAGTGCCGCATGATGTCGCGTTCGTATCGGGCGGCGACGTCTCCGGGCGGGGCGAGCTTCGTCGAGCGGACTACCTTCAAGGAAAGCGGATACTGGCCGGGGCGCGATTCCTTTCGTATCGACCAAGAGCCCGCGATCGCGTTCCATCCCGTCGAGCCCGAAAGCGTGCGATCGGCCGCGAATACGAGCTTCCCCGAGCTGCCGTGGCCCGGCTCTATCGGTATAAAGGTCTCTCCCGCGGCATAGCCCGCAAGAAGCCACACCTTGCCCGAAAGCCGTTCTTCGACGCTTTTTTCTTTCGGGGGCCGCTTGGCTGCCGTTCCCTGCGAAGCGCAGGATCCGAGTACCATAAGCGCTGCGGCCACGACAGCCGCGAAACGGGCGATTCTCATACGTTTATAGTACCCATTGTACCGCTTGATTTCAAATCCTTTTTCCTGTATATTGACCGACAGCGGGGAATTAGCTCAGTTGGTAGAGCGATTGGTTCGCAATCAATAGGCCAGGGGTTCGAATCCCCTATTCTCCAAAGCAAAAAGGTCGTCCGACAGGACGGCCTTTTTGCTTTGAAGGGGATTCGAACCGGAGGGACGTGCCGAGCTAGCGAGGCACCGCGCCAAGGATGGCGCGGTAGTCCCGGAGGCGGGCTGGAGCCCCGAGGCAGGAAACCGAGGGGTGTAAGCCGAATCCCCTATTCTCCAGTTAAAATTGAAAAACCGCCCATCAGGGCGGTTTTTT
>CAYSEA010000074.1:0-6259 GCA_964429975.1 uncultured Treponema sp. | reverse complement strand
CCTCCATACTATTCGCTTTTTGATATGCTAACGGAAATTGTAAACCCGGAAATCCGCGTTGTAAAGCGCTCTGTGTCCAACCGATCCGCCATGCGAGGGGACATCCGATCAGTTGTCGTAGTCCCTCTGTGTCAACATAGATGTCTTCTGGATAATTTTATTGGTTGACAAAAGTTGACACTCCGGCGTATATTTACTGTATGAAGCGATTGAACAGGGATACCGTGCAAGCAAAGATGCGCGAACAGGGGTTTTCCCTCCGGGCGTTGGCCAAACGGCTCGAAGTGTCGCCCGAGGCTGTATCCAAATGGTTTAGGGACGAAAGCTTTCCCCGTCCAGCGATCCTTTTAAAACTCGCGAAAACGCTTGCCCTCACTTTTTCAGAGATCACGCTCGATGACGCGACACCTATCGGGCAATTCGCGTTCCGGACGAACAAGAACCACGAGATAACAGCCGAAAGGAACGAGAAGGCTGAGGATATGATGGCCGCGCTTTCGTCCCTTGCGTCCTACATGTCGTTTGACAGCAACTTTTCCCCGGCGACCCTCGCCGCGCCAAAAAACGAATATGCCTATTTACAGGACGTCGTGCGCGAACTTCGCCGAGCGATGGGAATATCACAAACCGCGCCGGCGCGCGAGACGGAGATAATCGCGTATTTCAAGAAGTTCTCGACAGTGTTTATTCCCGTGCTGTGGGGTAAAAAGGGAGATAACGCCCTCCACGTGTCATTGACCGGCAGTCCCGTCCACTTTATCTATCTCAACCTCCAGAAATCCATCGCGGACTTCAAGTACTGGTTGCTTCACGAGCATGGGCATATTCTGACGCCTGAACTCGAGGGCGAGGCTGGCGAGACTTTTGCGGAAGTATTTGCGAGTACCTTCCTCTATCCCCGTGAGTTGGCAGGCGCGCTCTATGAGCGGATCGTGAATACCCGCGATGTTCAAACGCGGATTAACGAAATCGTGAACGAGGCGAGTGCACACATGATCTCGCCGATCACTGTCTTGCAGCAAGTAAACGCGTTCGCTGCCAATTCGGGAAAGAAACCTTTCGAGATCAATATCTTTCCCGTCAATACGAACTATATGAAGACGGTCAGGCTCGTAAGCGACGTGCTTTTCGAGGAAGATGAACCTACCGTGGAAAAGTATCTTGCGGTCACGTCGGAGTGCTTTGGATCGGACTTTTGGGATACCCTGTCGACGTGGATTCGGACTCAAAAAATCACCCCTGGCGTCGTGCAGCGAATTTTGGACATACCTATGAGCGACGCAAAGGGGGTTTTTGAAAAACTTGCCCCCGAAAAAAATCCTGCTTGATTCGAATTCATATTTTCGCCTCGCGGATAACCTTTATCCGCTCATGAACCGCCGCTTTGGTACCAGGCCGGAGTATCGGTTGTATCTTCTGGTCGGTACAGTGAATGAACAGCACTATGAGGCTCGATTACGCTCGAAGTTTTCGTGGGTTTCCTCGGATCGGCATGAAGAAGATCGTAGGATTGGTATGGTGCGGATACCTGAGGACAAGAAGCAACAAATAAAAACTTCGAGCGGGTTTATGCGCGTGACCTGTAATGAGCTTCAGTTGGGGTGTTCGCCGTTTGATATCGAATGCCTCGTCACCGCCTATGAGCTGGGCATGATTCTCGTCACGGATGATCTGGGACTGGTACAGCTTGCGGCTGAATATGATCATACCGTGATGAGTTCGCTCGAATTAATGAGTCTGATGTTGAAGTGCGGCGGTATTTCGAGGGAAGAGGTTAAGGATACCGTGTATAAATGGCGTTTTGACGCCGATCTTCCCTCCTCGTTCAGGTCGGAGTATGTCAGGCTTTTCGGTGAGGAACCGTTTATCGGGTGACCAGTACCAACCGCCAAGTGATGGTTGGTCTTGATTATCCCCGGAAGAAGACTTGCCCTCCGGATCTCGGCATACGTCGCTGCGCGCCGTTTGCCGATAGGAATGGATTGACTGCGCTTGCGCGCGACGGCATCGTGCCTCGATCCTCCGGGACGCCTTGCGGGCCTGTCGGGCGCATCCCTGCGCCCTTTTCCGTGTGACCCCTCGCCAGCTCGGCGTCACACGGCGGCCGCTACGGTTACGTCCCTGCGGGCCGTTTGCCTATAGGAGAGGGATTGACTGCCGCTTCTCACTTCGTTACGAAGCGGCCTGGCATCAAGTCTTCTTCCGGGAGGTCAGGGTAAAAAAAAACCGCCATACGGCGATTTTTTTTTTGATTCTCCCCGGAAGAAGACTTGAACTTCCATGCCCGTGAAGGCGCTAGTACCTGAAGATACCTCACCGGGAAATCACGGTATATCACGCTAAATCAAAGATTCGTTAAATCCTTACAGAATAAGGATTTTCAGCAACGCTGATACTTAATGATAGTCCCTGATATACGCAAAAGTCAATGGGAAAATGTACCTTTTAGTGTACCCCGGGAAGCATCGAATCAGTGAATTTTGACACTAGCAGTTGTACTAGGGTGTTTAACTGTATCTCGCGGCGCTCGTTCAGGTAGCGATTTCAAAATGCTAGTGCTTCATCTGAGGCATCTAGTTTTCTGCATCGCGATACAGCGTCGGGCGAAATTCTTGGAAAACATGTCCTTGTATCCTGCTGATACCCTTTGACATATCAGGGGGTGCCGAGTGAATTGTGAAGATGCAGGTGTCTCGAGATTTCTCGACGTGAGGGCGGTTATGGACTGTACGCACTGCAGCAGGATCACGGTCTATCGACGGTGCAAGTCGGGCGAGCTTCCCTACGTTAAGTTGAACGGTCGGCTTCTTTTCCGGAAGAAGGACCTTGAGGAGTGGTTCAGGAAAAATGCGCATGGTGGTGACTCGAGGTGGACGGGAGGCGATGATGATGCAGGTGTCGCGTGAGTCGGTCCGTCGCGAGGTTCTTGACTGGCTCGATTCGATGCTCGCGTCGAAAAGGTTCGGCGCGTTCTCGGTCGAGATCAAGATGCATGACGGGCATCCGGTATCGGTTGAGAAGATGGAGCGGGTGAATTACGTGAAAAGCGCGGGCGGGTATGAGCGTCAGTAAGCGGGCGAAGGCCGGAGTGGTAATGGTACGGATGCAGAAGCTTACAAGGTGGCTACAAGGCGTTCTACGGTCGAGTCATCCTTGATGACATTTTTATATGTAAATGATCCGGTAGCCATGATAACCTCCTTACAGAGAATCAGCTCCTGTGGTGAATACTGCAATGCGCTGTCAAAATTACCTGATTCATGGGTTGACAGCTTAAATAATCAGGATATAGATTTATTGCTGTTGGCATTACCGATAAATTCTGATTGGATCAGTGGTTCCGACTGGAAAAAAGTTCTAACTCGTGGAATAGCCGAAGTTTGACCCATAACTGCAAGAATCGAAATAACAGTTCCTATCAGTAACGCTCAATCTTAAGGAAGGAGTTCTAATGTCTGTTTGCGACGTATGCGATTTGCCCTTGGGAAACTCCGACGGCTTTGTTCTCACCACGACCGAGGTTGTGCAAGACAAGGAATATTGGAAATATGCCTTCGTTCACGCCTTCACATTCATCAAAGATTCGAACCCATCCGACAAGACTATGCTCATGATGCTCGTGCAGCGACAGGCGACGATAGATACCGGATGGCATATCTGCGAGTCCTGCGCGAATAAGTTCGCTTTTAATCATACTGTCGCGAAGACGCGCCTCGCGGAGACTCTTGCCGATCCGAACAAGCAATACGGTCCTGCCCAGTATTCCGGACTTGCGCTCATCGCGGCGACTAAGGCCTTGGCTGAGCTTTACGGCAGCGAATCGAATGCGAGAACGCCGAGCGCCGCGACTCAGCCCGAGAACAAGCCGCTAGTCGCATCCGAAACTGATGCGGCACCGGTAAAACTGCAGCGGCGCCGCTTGAGTCCGCGCTCCCTCGCCGTCTTCGCCATCATCGTATGCGCGCTCGCCGTGGGAGGCGCTTTTGCCTTCGTACGGAAAGGTATCCAGGAGAACGCGGCGGCGAATAGGGCCGCCGGTTACGAGGTGGCTTGGGAAGTTCGTACCAAAGATCCCATCTCCTGCATCGCGCTGAGCCCTGACGGCAAGCTGGCGGCGGTGAGCACGTATTATGACGCGAAAATTTTCGACATCGCGACCGGTAGAATGACTGCTAAGCATGTACTGCAACGGGGATACAGAGAGAACGAACCCTCTACTATCTTCACGATCGCCTTCTCACCCGACAGCTCGCAGCTCGCCTTGGGGTACGAGAGCGGAAAGATCCGCATATTGGACGCGAAAACAGGCGATATCTTGCGAGGCCGACTAAAGGACACCAAGAGCTCCTCTATCGCCGTCGATTGCATCGTTTTCACCGATGGAGGGAAACGGCTCCTTGTCGACCTCGGGACGAGCATAGAGGTCCTGAACGCGGATTCCTTCGCGATGCTTGAGGACCTTGACATCTATGCAGACAAGTCCGTTTCCTTCCCTCTCTGTCCGGACGGCCGAAGCGTCGTATTCCTCAGTCCCGGAAAGGAAACGTTTTACATTTTCGATACGGTCACCATGAGCCGGATACCTCTAAAATTCGTTTCCCCGAAGGACTACTGCCTGGTTCATTTCGGGACGGACATGAAGACTGTCCGCATGATAGAAGGGAAGACAGCGAAGGCCATGATAGTTGCGGACTATCCCTCGGGACAAATCCGTAAACGGATCGAGTTGCCCGGGGACAATGGGTCGTATGATCGGGCCGTTCCCTGCGTCGGCACGGAAATATGTGTGGTATTCGGAGAGAATGATCCAGTCGTCGTCGATACGGCGGCAGGTACAGCGAGCAGGCTAGTCCCCAGATTGCCTTCGATCCGTCCCGAGCCGACCCGCGACGCTGTCGTTAACCGCGACGGCAACCTCCTGACGCAAAGCGGGAGTAAGAAAGCGGTATTCTGGCGGAAGCTCTAGGTTCCTCGATCGCGCTGTCAAGAAAGAATCGGAAACGGCCCTTTCACGCGTATCGAACGATCTCACTATCCAGCCTTTACGCGTTCTCGATCGAGAAGATGGAGCGGGTCAACTACGTGAAAAGCGCGGGCGGGTATGAGCGTCAGTAAGCGGGCGAAGGCCGGAACGGAAGTTCCGGCCTTTCTCGTTTTCAGGCGAGATCAAAATACAGATGTTCGTTTCTCCCGCCGATCAGTTCCGCCCGTACCTTAACCGGCGTATAGCCGACGCCCTGGGTGAAGAAGGGGACCTGGAACTCAAGTATACGAGCGTTGTGCTGATCGAGGTCTACGGCGTACAGAAAGGCGTGACAAAGTACGCCTATACGCTGGATCGTCAGGCACGACCCTTGGTCGATCCAGGTACGGTAGAGTTCCGCTGAGACCGCGACGGGCTTCCTTATTCCGTAGCGCGTTGTTTCGGTGGTAAGGCTGATGGACATTGCGCCATTCTTTCCGCCGAATGTGCTTTGAAAAATGAAAGACGCGTCCTTGTAAAATAGCTCCGCGCAAAACTCGTCGAACCTGCTTTTGAATCGCAACGTCTCGACCGTGTCCGTGGTGCTCTCGCACGTTAGTTCATTCATGAGTGACTCCTTAGGAAAAAGATATGAAAGCTGCAAGAGCTTTCTGGCCCTCCGGGCAGACCTCGCCCTAGAAAGCTTTTCTTCCGGGGGGCGAAAAAAATATTTTGGTCAAGGGCGGGTTCACGCAAGGCCGAACGAACGAGCGAAGCGAGAGAGTGAGCTCGCCTTGGCCTTGCGGGGTTCCGCCCTTGGCCATATAATGCCCATATCCCCCGGAAGAAACACTTGCCAAGAGCATTCACCATGGCGAGTTCTTCATTACCATCTAAGTATTGGGAGTACTTTTACCACTTTTCGAAAAAATCTGTAAAACAACGATCTTCATGAGCGCGCTATGTTGATAGCGTTACTGTGTATTTCTACATGTTCGTTTTCGCGAGTAGGGACGCGGATACGAGCGTGGGGAGGTAGATCGGCATGAAGAAACCGTATCTGACGCTGACAAGCATCAGACGGGCGGTTTACTTTCTTGAGAAGCGGAAGGCGCACGCGACCGAGACGGAAAACCTCGAATGGGCGGCCGAATACGAGAACGCCATCAGGATTATCCGGGGGTTGTGCGCGCTTGAGCTTGACGAGCAGCAGCCGAAAAACGGCGCGGATGGACGCGAGGGGAGGTGATTCATTTCTGAGGTGTGGGAGAGACAGGATGATGAGACGAACGCGGC
>CAYSEA010000073.1:0-6591 GCA_964429975.1 uncultured Treponema sp. | reverse complement strand
ATTCCCAAAGCCATCGAGGCGACGAGCAAATCCCTGCCGAAAGAGTTTCCCTCCGAGGTATCGGATACGATTTTTGAGGGAATGACAAAGAGAATCACGGAATTATAAAAAAAGACAAAATAAACCTTTGTGATGCAATAAACCTATGGTACTATTTTCTGTAATAAACCAACGAAGGAGACTGTCATGAAAAAAAGGTACCAAATAATCGGACTTGCGCAATATGCGTTGTGCACGACACTCATCGCCGTCGCCCTGCTTTATACCGGATGCAAACAACCTTCTTCATCGCCCGAAGATCCTCCTCCGAAGTCGGCGAATATTACCTTGGTATTTGATGCGAATGGTGGAACGTTTACCGGATCCGATTCTGGCTCGTCGGTGCTGCGCAGCGGGCTACCGGAAGAACAGATTGTCCTTCCGCAACCGGAAAAAGAAGGGTATGCGTTTGCGGGATGGACTCCCGTAATTTATGATGTTTTCCCCAAGACCGAAACGACGTATACTGCTCAATGGAAAACAGGCGTCGGAGCGACCCCTGCCTCCATCACCCAAACTATTGCAGGGCTTGAAGGCGCAGGACCATTCACGGTCGTCATGACGGGAAAGCTTTCGGACGCGGCCATCAAGGACATAACGACCGCGATGTCAAACAATCCGGACGCGATGATCATGCTTGACCTGAGCGCATGTTACGGCATTACGACCTTCGCATACGATGCCTTTAAGAACTGCGTGAATTTAACCTCGATCGCGCTTCCTGGAACGATACAAACACTCAGGGATAATATCTTTAACAATTGTGCGAATTTGGTATCGGTTACGATTCCCGACTCATTGCTACAAATTTCCAATCAACAAGCCGGAACACCGAGGGGCCACAGTTTTTCCTTTTGCCCAAAACTTGAGGAAATAAATATTGGAGTGGGAAACACCGCATACACCGTCGTCGACAATGTAATCTTTACCAAGGACATGAAAAAACTGGTCGCGTATCCCGCAGGCAAAAAGAACGCTTCCTATACGATCCCCACATCCGTTGAGGAGATTATGCATTATGCAATGGATGGAAACACACATATTTCTTCGGTCACCTTGCCGAATGGGACATTGAAAACAATAGGAAGATGCATCATACGGGGATGCACGCAAATCACATCATTGACGATACCGGCGAGCGTCATTTCGTGCGGAGACTTGAATGACAGTCAGATCAAGACAACGTTGACATCGATTACGCTCAATTGTCCAACGATGCCGAATCTCGGTGACTATTCAACAAAAAATGAAGCGCTGACGACTGTCATCTTGGCAGAGGGAATCACGAAAATTCCAGGCACAGCGGTTCGCAATTGCACCAAGCTGACATCCTTGACGATACCATCGACGGTAACTACCATCGAAATGGGATATGCCGGCAGCGGGTCACCGTTTACCGGGTGTACCGCGTTAAAGCTCAGCGTTTCACCATTAAATAGTACATTTACCATGCAGAACGGTATTATTTACGATAAAAAACTGACAACCGTTGTATATGTACCTGCCGGAACGAGCATTTCCAATCTGCCTTCCACTATAACGGCGTTTGGACCATACTCTATACACGACTGTAACTTAACTACGTACAAATTTCCTGAAGGCATCACAAAAATCGGAGACAGGTTGTTTTATTGCAGAGACCTTTACAGCGTAACACTTCCCTCCACTCTGACGGAAATCGGAAGCTTTGCATTTTACCATACAAAACTTTCGAGCATATCTATACCATCCGGTGTTAAAACAATCGGCTCCAATGCATTCGGATTTACGAACATTTCGAGCGTTACGATACCCTCAAGCGTTACCTCTATTAATCCTCAGCTTTTCAACAATTGTAAAAACCTTACGACTGTTACCATGGCCTCACCCGGGAACTGGTATCGGACTAAATCGTATTCAGACGCGCAAAAAAAGATAAACGGCGAAGCAGTGGATCTGTCAAATTCAACGCAAAACGCAGTATATTTCTCCGCGGTTGATTACTGGTATTGGTATCGCTTATAAAAGGGAATGGGGTTGGATATCAAGCAAGAAACTGGAATTGATCGTAGACGACGATCCAAGGTAATCGCTTGATCCGCCCCGCTACTCTTCCGAGTCTTCGGAGATACCCCACCAGGATAAGTCCAGCTGCTCGGGATAGTAGTCCCAACCCGAGACAATTTCCTCGAGGGAGAGGAGCGACCCTTTCGGAATCTCCTTCGTAATCGTCTGCGACTCTTCCTCCTCCTCGCACGCGAAATTGCCGATCACCATCTCGCCCGTTCCCGCGACGTAATCCAGCGTGACATCCCACGACTGCCCGGTGTTTCGCTTGTATGTGTAGTTGGAATGCGCTACGAGCCGAAAGCTGCCGGTCAGATACCGAAAGGTGAAGGTCGTACCGTATGTATACCACGAGCCCGCGTTGGCGAAAGAAGACGCGTAAACTGGGCCGATGAATTATTCTCCACGCTCACGATATGCTTCGCGCGGGCGAGCATGTCCTTCGCGCTTTCGGAAATCGGATACACTTGCGAGAAATGGAGGACGGCGACGCGCGGCACGTCGAGGCCCAAAACGGCCTCGGCCACAATTTCGTACGTCGAGCCCCAGCAGACGATCGCGGTTTGATACTCCTCGCTTCCGGTAAGCGTCGGCGGAATCGCCTCTGCGGTCATGGCCGCGATCTTTTTCTTTCGCTTGTCGACCATTCGCACGCGAAGTTCGAGATCCTCGGTGATGTGGCCCGACTCGTCGTGCTCGTCGCTGTCCGCGCAAACGAGACCCTCGCCGTAACCCGGCACTCCCCTCGGCGAGATTCCGGAATCCGTAAAGGCAAAACGCCGATAGTCCTTTTCCGTCTTAACGATGTGTCGCTCCCGCAGAGCGGTCGGCACGGTAAACGCGGGCACGTTATACCGGGTATCGACAAAGTATTGATCGGTGAGGACAAAGACGGGAACCTGATACCGTTCCGCGAGATCGAAGGCCTTGTGCGTAAGATAATACCCTTCCGCGATTGTGCCCGGCGCGAGAATGATACGGGGGAAATCCCCGTGACCGCCGTAGAGGACGAGATCCAAGTCTCCCTGCTCGGTGCGCGTAGGAAGGCCGGTTGCCGGCCCCGGCCGCTGGGCCAAGTGCAAAACGAGAGGCGACTCGATCATGCCCGCGAGGCTCACTCCCTCCGTCATGAGCGCAAAGCCGCCGCCCGATGTCGTGACGAAGGCGCGCCCCCCTGCATACCAGGCGCCGAGCGCCATGTTGATCACACCGACTTCGTCCTCGACCTGCTCGACGATGATGTCGTGCCGCTTCGAAAACTCCGCCATTTTCTCGAGGACGCTCGTGGCGGGAGACATCGGGTACCCGCAGACATAATCGCAACCGCCGGCGAGGGCGCCAAGGGCAACCGCGTCGGCGCCGGATAGCATCATCTCGGCTTTCGGGGAGTCACTTCGCGCGATCGTCACGCTGATATCGGTCAGCCCCGTTCCCGCCTCGAAGCCTCTCCGGAAGGCGTTCCGGTTTTTCAATCGGACGTCATCGGGTTTCGAGGAGAAGTATTCGTCAAGAAGCGTCTCGCACCCGCGTTCGTCGATTTTTAAAAGCCCGCAGACGCATCCGGCCGCGACCGTGTTAGCGTAAAGCGTACCGCCCTCTTCCACCGCCATCCGCGAGAAGGGAACGTCGATCATGCCGTCATGGCGGACGCTTGCGAGTTCCCCGATGACGATCGTTTCCGTCGTTATCCTTTTTTCGAGACGGCTCAAGGCTTTCTCGTGAAGGGGAATGAGTATGTCTATGCGATCGCGGAAAGCCGCGACGCGCGAAGATGAAACGCGAATTTCAGTCGAGTTTGCCCCGCCGCGAACCCGCGACATGAACTCCGACATGGAATAAAAATGAAATCCGCTCCGCTTAATGAGCAATGACAGAATGCTTTCAATTGATTGAATGCCCTGTCCCGCCTCGCCCGCGAGGACGATTACCAGATCATCCGAAATAGTTCTTGTCATGCCAATAGTATACACCCGAATCGCGGTTTTTGCGACGCGACGAATCCCCTCCGGCGTTTCCTGTTTGACAATTACCCGGAACGACCCGATACTGCTAGAAATGAATTTCAGAAGACTTCCGTACGAGCCGATTACGAAGGCCCGGTACCGACGGCCCCTGAGAGCGTCGCGTCCCTCGCCGTCCGTGCTGCGCGTTCTCAGGGCGATATCCCCGATATATCTCAAGTTTTTTCTTCGCTTCTCGTCTGTCGAGTTGCGGGGCATCGACCCTCGGATACCGAACTCCCTGATCACCGAGTGGAAAGCCTTTCAAGACGGAAAGACTCGCTTGATCCTCGCTTTTCGCCATCCCTACGGTGACGAGCCGCAGGTCTTCTCGTTTCTTTTTGACGTCCTCTTGAAACGTCGGGCGCGACGCGCGGGAATCTCGCTGAGCGGTCATCCGCACGCGCGCTTTATTCACGGGTATGAAGTCGCGCTCTGGGGCGGCTCGCTTATCCGATGGCTTTTACCTCGGATCGGGGCTGTTCCCGTATACCATGTCAGGGCGGACAGCGCCGGTATCAAAAACATCCGTTCGATCATCCGTTCGGGTCCGTACCCGATCGCGCTCGCTCCGGAAGGCCAGGTTTCGTACCGGAGCGAAACCGTTCCGCGCCTCGAAACGGGAAGCGCGCAAATGGGTTTTTGGTGCGCCGAAGAACTCGAAAAGGAGCGGCGAAAAGAAGGCGTATGCCTCCTTCCCTTATCCGTTCATCATCGCTTTGATCCACGTGACGAAAAAAAAATCGTAAAGATAATTCGTGCAATGGAACGAATGTGCGGTCTTGATGCTCCTGACCAGTCAAGCATCCCTTTACAACGGCGCCTTGAAGCCCTTGACGCAAAGGCGCTCTCCATGACCGAGGATTTTTATGATCGGACGTACGGAAAGCGCGCCGAGGCCGAGGGCCGCGACGCGCGTTGGGACTCCTTGCGGAAGATCGCCCTGCTGGAAGGCGAGCGCGCCCTCGGAATAGCTGCGCATCCGCAGGCAGACGAAATTCAGCGCGTGTACCGGCTCAGGCAAGAATGCTGGGACAGAATCTACTCTCTGGATCCTGCGCGAAAGATCGGCGCACTTGAACGCTCCTTTGCAGATCGACGCGCGGGCGAAGCGTGGTTCGCGATGCGGCACATGGAATTCGTCGATATCTCGTACTATCTCGACAGCGAATATCTCGGCGAATCATTCGGCGCCGGCCCATCCTTTGACCGCATAGCCGAAACCGCGATTAACCTGCACGACCTTATAGCCCGATTCGCCGGAGGCAACATCTCGAATCGATCGAGCGCGTTGAGAAAGAAGGCCGTTATCGTCGCGGGGAACGCGATAGACATTCGCGGCCGGTTGGACGCATACAAAGAAAACAGAAAACAGGCGGTTGATGATGTGACCGCGGAAATGAAGCGGGTCTTTCTTGAGTGCGCGAAATCGATGAAAAACGAGGAGCACGGCAATGACGCAAAATAATAACAAACTTTCGCTTGGCGTTAAAATGGGATTTGGCGTGGGAGATTTGGGCGGAAACTTATTTTTCACCGCCATGGGTTTCTGGTCCCTCTTCTACCTGACCGACGTCGTGGGTATTCCGGCTGCTGCGGCGGGTTTCGCGATCCTGATCGGAAAGATATGGGATGCGGTTACCGATCCTCTCATGGGTTTTATCTCCGACCGAACGCGAACACGCTTCGGCCGTCGTCGCCCGTACCTATTATTCGGATCGCTTCCCCTCTTTATTGCCATGTGGTGGTTTTTCTCGGCGCCCCGTTTCTCTTCCGCGTCGGCGGGCGTCGTGTGGGCGGCGCTTGTCCTCTGCGCGCTCAATACCGCCTATACGGTCGTCAACATTCCCTACGGTTCGCTTACACCCGAACTCACGAAGGATTATGGCGAGCGAAATTCTCTGAACGGATTTCGCTTCAGCTTCGCCGTTATCGGCACGATTCTGGGAGCGGCTATCGTGCTCCCCATCGTCGGCATTGCCGGAAACGACACGCGATTGGGCTTTTCGTATGTCGGGTTCGTTTTCGGAATCTTAATGGCCCTTTCCATGCTCATTACCTTTTTTTCCGTACGCGAGCGGGACCACTCGCACGACGCCCCGCTTACGGAACGCTTTTTCGAAACCTTCGCGCACGTGTTTAAAAATCGCGCGTATGTGCGCCTCTTGATCGTCTACGCGTGCAACTTGACCGGCATTACCTTCGTGCAAACCATACTTGTATATTACTTCAAGTACTTGTACGACAACGAAGAGATGACGACTATCGCGATGATTTGCCTCTTGGTCACGGCGATGGTATGCATTCCGATCTCGGTGCTTATCGCCAAAAAGACCGGAAAAAAAAGACTCTATCAGATCGCGCTCGGCATCATATCGCTCGGGTGTATGGCGATCTTCCTCTTTGGCCATGTTTTTGGAATGACCTACACGCTGATCGTGATGGTATTTGCGGGTATCGGAATCGGGTTCGCCTACGTACCGCCCTTTTCCATGCTTCCCGACGT
>CAYSEA010000072.1:0-8219 GCA_964429975.1 uncultured Treponema sp. | reverse complement strand
GACCAGAACGAGAAGATTTTTATCGGTACCATGACCGCGCAAGCGCTTGGTATTACCGGAACCCAGGGAACGGAAAATTCTATGATTTCACTGTCTTCTGTTGACGGCGCGAATATGGCTATTGCCTCTCTTGATTCCGCGCTTCGGACGGTTTCCAAGCAGCGCGCCGATCTCGGCGCCTACCAGAACCGTTTTGAAATGGCCTACGAAGGAATCTCGATCGCATCTGAGAATCTGCAAGCCGCTGAATCCCGCATCCGCGACACGGATATGGCACATGAAATGGTATCCTTTACCAAGAGCCAGATCCTGAGCCAGGCGGGCAACGCGATGATCGCTCAGGCGAATACCCAGCCGCAATCAGTCCTCAGACTGATCCAGTAGGTGGGAGCGAAAAACTGAACCGATAGAGAATTCTGGACGTCATCTCTCCGGTTTAGACTGATTTTCCGGAAGAAGAAGAAGCGCCCTTCTTCTTCCACCTCAAGCATCCGACGGAAACGTCGGTAGCGATACAAGCGCCCTGCGACGCGCCTGCCTTCACGGGTTGGATACGCGAAACAAGGCGAACCGATTCACGGATGATTCGGTTTTCTAGTCTCTTTCAAGGAGGTTGCCGATGAGTATCGAAGTAACGAGCATCGGGCAGCAGTTAACGGCAATGGATCGCCGTCTTGAGAGTTCAGTGAATTCAACTTTGCGATCTTCAACAGCAACTATGCAGACGAACGAAGCGGCCGCAGAACAGGCCCCAATGAGCGAAGAACGGGTAACGAGGATAGCCGAACAGATACAGAACATATCAAGCATGTTCGACCGAAAACTCCAGTTCCGTGTCAGCAAGGAACTCGAGCAGGTCATCGTTAAGGTTATCGATTCCAGCACCGATAAGGTTATCAGGGAAATTCCGTCCGCGGAAATTCAGAAGATCCAAATCAGGATACAGGAAGCCTTAGGACTTCTGTTCGACGAGTCGATATAACGGTTTGACATTGCCGTACGTACGAAACCCCTGGTAAACGCGGATGTGGAGGTTAGGATATGTCCGATATCAGCATCCCGGGCGTAACGGCGAGCAAGTATAAGACCGACGAACTCATTAAAGGCCTCATGAAGGTCGAACGCGTGCCTCGCGAACGGGCGAGCGCCGATCTTGAGACGTATAAAAAACAACAATCAGCCTGGCGACAGATCAATCAATCATCCACCGTACTGAGAGATTCCGCAAAGACCCTCTACTCCTTTAATAACCCCTTTAGCGAAAAAATCGCCGAGTCAACCGACACCCGGGCGCTTACCGCAAGCGCCTCGAGAGATGCGCGCGATCAGAGCTTTCGCGTCGCGGTCAACCAAATTGCCGAAGCGGACTCCTTTCTTTCTTCCGAGGTTAGCTCTGACGCGAAGGTACCCGGCGGGACCTATACATTCACGGTCGGGGATACTCGTATATCTTTTAAATGGAAAGGCGGGTCTTACGGCGATTTTGCCGAAGCGCTTACCAGAAGAGGCGAAGGGACGCTCCGCGCCTCGCTCGTGCAAATTACCCCGAAGACACGATCATTACTCATAGAATCGCTCAAAACCGGCGCCGCCGAGCGTCTTTCGTTTAAAGACGACGCCCTTACCTTCGCGCTTGACTCAGGCCTCATCCGGAAAAACGACAAAAGCGCCGTCGCCGTCTCATCCGAGTCGATATCAGTCAATCCCGTTTCAAACTCGCTCATTGAATTTTCGCCCGCCGTCCGCGCGCGCGACGGGCTGACGCTCGAATACCAGCTCACCGTCACGGATCGCCCGGAGGGCGACGATGCCGGTGAAGCGTCGGCGGCCTTCGACGCGAGTAAGCCAAGCGCCCTTACCTGGGGCGGAATCACGATCCAAAACGTACAGCCTGAAATTTCCCTCGACTCGGTCGCGTCCGTCCCGAAGGAGCCCGTTACCGACGACGCGGTTCTGTCGCTTCGCTCAACGAAGGGATCCGCCCTTCCCCTCCCGCCCGCAGGAGCGTCCGGAACGACGCAGACGTTCACCGTGCCCCTCGCGGAGTACGGCGACGTCGACGCGCTCGTGGTGCATAACAAAAATACATCGAGAAACGTCGCGCTCTCGGGCGTAAAGATCGTCGATCCGCGCGTCGCAGGCGACTACGTTCCCGTTAACCCCGTCTCGATCGCGCAAGACGCCATCCTCAAGTACGAGGGAATCACCGTAACGCGCCCTACGAACGAGATCGACGACCTCGTTCCCGGCGTCAAGCTTACCCTTCAGGAAGCGACGGGCAAGCAAGAAACCGTAACGGTAAAGCCCGACGTCGAGGTCGCGAAAGAAGCGGTCATCAAACTCATCGGAACCTATAACCGCGTCATCGCGGAGATCAATATTCTTACACAGAACAAGCCCGAGATAATCAGCGAGATAACGTATTTTACCGACGATGAGCGAAAATCCGCCGAGGAGCGGCTCGGCATGATGCAGGGCGACATGACCCTGAACGGGATCAAGGCCTCACTTCAGCGCCTGACAAGCAACAACTACGTCGCAACCGAGAACACCACCACGAGAACCCTCGCGCAAATCGGGGTTTCGACGCGTTCGGGCTCGGGCGGCGGTCTCGAATATTCGCGACTTCGGGGCTATCTGGAAATCGACGAAAAAAAACTCGACGAGGCCCTCGAGCGGCGCATGAACGAGGTTAAGCTCCTCTTCGGCTTCGACTCCGACGGCGACCTCGTCATAGACTCGGGCGTCGCGCACGCGATGGACGCCAACCTGACTCCCTACGTGCAGACGGGCGGCATTTTCTCCACGAGAACTCAAGGGCTCGCGAGCAGGATAACCACGAGCGAAAAGAATATCGCGCGTATGGACGATCAGCTTAAGAAAAAAGAATCCGAGCTTAAGGCGAAATACGGCCAGATGGAAGGCACGCTCAACAGTTTGCAGCAGCAGTCGAACTCCATCTCCAATTTTAACCGACAGAATAATTCCAACTAGCAGGAGCGCACCGATGGATATACTCGTAAACGGAACTAACGTTAACTTCACCCTGGAAACCGAGCGTACCCTCGGCGAGGTATTGGGCTCCGTGGAAGAAGCCTGCGAAGAAGCGGGACAGACTGTCATCAGCGTGCGAATCGACGGGACGGAAGTGCCCGCTGAAGGCCTCGACGCGGTTTTCGCCCGGGAAATAACGTCGGTTTCGCGCGTCGAGCTCGATACCCTCGCGAGGGAAGACATACTCTCGATACTCAACGCCATCGGAGACGAGCTGACGAGGTCAGTGCCCTTACTCGAGGACATTCCCGTGCATCTCCTGACGGGAAAAGACCAAACGGTCATGGAGACGATACACGCCTTTTCGGTTCAAATACAGAAGCTCTACCGAATGCTTCCGCTTCTGTCCCTGACCGGGATTTCCGCCGACAGGCTCATGGTAAACACAGTTCCCCTCGACTCATACCCCAGCGAACTCGCTCCCCTCCTCGGCGAATTGCTCACCGCGCTTGAACGCAAGGACACCGTGACGGTCGGCGACATAGCCGAATACGAGCTTGCGCCGAGAATAACCTCGTTGGGAAAGCTCTTGCAAAGCCTATAATTAAGGCAGTAGTGCGGCGATTCCGCTTGGATTTAGTCGATCAAGGAGGCACATCATGATCGAGTACCTTTCCGCGCAAGTAATCCCGTATAGCACGGAGTTTAAGCCGATCTATCTCGTCTTCATCTTCATGGCGGTGATCGTCATCGTTATCGTCTCGATTTTTAACAAGTACAACGAGGAGCGCACCAAAATCGTCGCGCGGCCGCGTGGGCAAACCGCCCGGCACGTAGTCACGCCCTTCATAAAGACGGGAAAATTCAAACAGGCCATCAAGTCTATATCATCGTCATGCAAGTTTAATCAGCGACAAACCGCGATTTTTTCGCGCATGTGCGTCGACAATCGCCTGGAACAACCCGAGCACCTCATACGAAACGCCCGGGCGCTCGAAGATGCCTTTTCCCGCGAGCTAAAACGCCTCGAATCCGTCGTTCCCCGGACGAGGGAGATCGAGGAAGAGACCACGGTGCTCTACACCGTGCGCGAGGCCCTCGAGAACGCGAAAAAAAGCCAGGGAAACCTCGTGTCTTCCCGCTCGCTCGAAAACGGACAGCCGCTTACGATCATCACCCCCGACCAAGAGCAATACCCCGTCCTGCTTTTCGAGAACTCCCCGCGAGGCCTCGTATGCAAGGTACCGAGAGACACGTTCGGCAACGAATTGCGCCTTCAGCCGTGGTCGCGCATCGAGATATTCTTCTCGCTCGAAAGCGGACAAACCTATCGATTCCCCGCGCGGGTCGTCGGATACGAATCGGGCGTCAACGAAAGCCTCATGCTTATTTCGCATACCGACGCGCTCAAGCCCCTGCCGAACAGGCGTCATGACCGTCGCACCTTTACCGTCGACTGCTCGTTCGTACACGTATCCGTCGCGAACGTCGTGAACGGAAGAAAGACCGAGCATCGTTTCTATCCCATGGGGAAATCTTATCCCGGCGTGATTATGGACATATCCGCCGGCGGATGCAGCATCAAAACGCCCTCACCCCCTCCACAAAATCAGTATATCGAGATAGAATGCAACTTGGACGGAAAATCCCGCGACTCAATGACGGGAAAGGTGCTTCGGCAAACCGATTCCCCCAGTCATGGAGAGGGAGTCGTGCACGTTCAATTCGCCAAAATGCCGCGAACGACCATGAACAGGGTATTTTCCCTAATATACGCTCACGGGGAGTAGCTACGTTGACAATACTCGCGATCGATAACATCACGCGCAAGGAAACCTTCATTTACTATCGACGCGAGTTTACCGGAAAGGCTCACTATGACCTGCCCGGAAAGACGCATGCCGGCTCAATAGAGTTCTCGATAGAAACCGAGCCGACCGGAAAAAAAGATATCCACGTGAGGCTCCTCGATTCGGTCGATTATCCTCTGCTTCCCATAGTCTCGAACCTCAAGAGCTATATCCTGGACCTCGACAAAAACGGCAAATTACCCTGACCGCCCGACGCTGCCTGACTTGACCGCGCAAAGCCGATACGGTACTTTTATCCCATGACGTTCGTCACGATGACTGAAGAAGAAACAATAGCTCTCGGCGAGCGCATCGGCTCGCGGCTCAGGCCCGGAGACGTTATCGCGCTGAGAGGCGGACTCGCGGCGGGAAAGACGACGCTCACGAAGGGAATCGCGCGCGCGCTCAAGATCGACGAGGACGTCACGAGCCCCACCTTTACGATCGTATCCGAGTATGACGGATCTCTTCCGCTTTATCACATGGACGCGTATCGACTCGACTCGCCCGTGGCCTTCATGGACCTCGGCGTCGAAGACTGTCTCTACGGCGAGGGCGTGTGCGTCATTGAATGGAGCGAGCGCGTCATGTCGGAGCTGCCCCGCACGTCGATCATCATCAGTCTCGAAGCGCGCGAGGACGGAAGCCGTTCAATCACCCTCGATAACTGGCCCTACGGGGAGATCGAAGAGTGAACGTACTTGCCATCGACACCGTCGGCTCGCGCTTCTCCGTTACGGTTGACGTCGGGACGGAGTCCTTCACGCTCATCGTTGACTCGGCGAAACAAAACGCAGAGCGGCTTTTGCCCGCGATAGACTCGCTCTTCCGCCTCGCGGGGATTTCTGCCACGGACATTACGCTCGTAACCTGCCCGGAAGGCCCGGGGTCCTTCACCGGGCTCCGCCTCGCTTACGCGACCGCGAAGGCCTTTCAGCTTGCCGCCTCCTGCGATTTTTTTCCGATACCGACGCTTGAGTGCTACGCGCGCCCTTTCGCCTCGTGCGCGGGAGCGGTGATATGCGCCATTGACGCGAAAAAAAACCGCTACTACGCGCAGGTTTTCAGGCGAGGAACCGCCGTCACCGAAAGCCTTGACGCCTCAAGCGAGGATATCGCGCGGCTTCTCGACGCGGAGGAGCGAGTTCTCGCCGTCGGTCCCGACGCCGAGCGGCTCGCCGCAGAATTGACTTCGATACTTCCCGCGACGCGCATCGACGTCGTGGCGCGATCGGGTTTTGAGATTTCGCAAACGCTCGCGGAAATTGCGAAAACGCGCCATGTGGGCTATACTCAGGACATATCAGACTACTCAGGCCCGATATATGTGAGAAAAAGTGACGCAGAAACCGGAATCTGAAAAAAAAGTACGCCGCTCGGCGCTCCTGGAAGAACTCGCGGAAGCTATTGATTTGGCTCCGCTTGAGCTTTCTTCGGACGGTAAGTCGGGCGGGCCCTCCCCGAGGGATCTCGTGCATTTACAGCAAATCATCGCGAATACGGACAACCCGAATATCGCCATAGTGATTCTCGGGCCCGATTTGGATATCGTGCACGCGACGCCGGCCGCTCGGTTGCTTTTTTCCGACTACCATTCGATCGAACCGAAGCCTTTCTTCAACGTATTTCAGCAATGCCTTGACCACGACGAGACGCAGGACCTCATCGTATCGCTTCGAACCCGGGATAAGGGTTATTCTTGGTCGGGAACGATGAAGCATAAAACGTCATCGACGAAAACGCTCTACACGAGCACGACGTTCATTCCGTTTTTCGACATCGCGAAAAAAGTCTCGGGCTTTCTCGTGTATTTTTACGACATCACAGCAGGCTTTAACGATCAGCTGCACGCGACCTTCAAGGGCATCCTCGAGGCCGCGAAGCTCAAGGATAACGAGACGGGTCTTCATAACGACAGGGTCGGATTCTACAGTAAAAAGCTCGCGGAGCATCTCTACGAGAACCGCGCGTATCCGCAGATAGACCCCGATTTCATCGACAACATACGCTTTCTCGCGGCGATGCATGACGTGGGAAAAATCGGCACGCCCGACTATATCCTTCAAAAGCCGGGAAAGCTCACTGATTTGGAATGGGCGATAATGAGGGAGCATACCATCAACGGCACATTCATCCTTTCGTCGTATCCCGTGCCGATGGCCAAGGAAATCACGCTGAGCCATCATGAGTGGTGGGACGGAACGGGGTATCCTTTCAAGATTGACGGGGACATGATACCCCTACCCGCGCGGATCGTGGCCATAGCCGACGTATACGACGCGCTCAGGATGAAACGCACCTACAAGACCGAATACACCCACGAGGAGTCGATCGCGCAGATATTCGCGAACTCCGGGACCCAGTTCGACCCGAGACTCATCGAGGCGTTTCGGTACATACATCAGGAATTCGACGATATATGGAATCTCTTGCGGGACCCGGAACGGGTCGATGAAAGCCCGGAGTATAACCGGGAGTCGCCCGACGACTGGTCGTAAGCGCGCGATCCCCGATTACTTCGGAAGAACGATGCCGGAAAGGCCTTCCAGGTTCGGAGCCGACGTCGCCGCGGCGCGGTTTTCGTTCTTGATGGCTTCAAACACTTCCTGCCTGAACACCTTCACCGATTTCGGCGCCTCGATTCCGATTTTTACCTGATCTCCCCGTATCTCGATGATCGTAACCGACACGTCGTCGCCGATCATGATCTTCTCGTTGATCTTTCTGGAAAGTATCAGCATCAGTTGCCTCTCTTTCCCGAAGATTCCGCGACGATATCGTGCTTGGTCTTCCACTTCACGTCGGAGAGGACGGCTTGCATCGCCTTGTTGTTGCGCTTATTGACGATGAGCGGACCCTGAAGGTTCGCCGTGACGGGTCGGCCGTCGGGCGGAATGGTCACGAGCGCGAATACGAGAACGTCGGACGGGTTCTCGATGCCGAGCGGCTCGAGCAAAGTGTCTTCGATGTCGATCTCGTAATCCGGCCTGAATAGAAACGGGTCGATGGCGAGAAACGCGAGATCCGCCTTATCGAGCGACTGCACCCAAATGAACGGTTCCTGCGGCGCGTCGATAAGCGCGAAGCGGTGAAAGTCCTTAAAACCGTAAAAGCCCTGTTCGAGCCCAATAATCTGCTTTTCCAGGATTTCAACCTGGCCCATCGCCTTTGTCTGGATTTCCATCTTCCCCAACCTTATCTGACGTAATCAAGCAACGTATGCGAGTAGAGTTTCCCGGCCGTGCTGAGAGACGCTTGATGCGTATACTCGTACATCTTAAGGTCCGTGACGGCTTTTGTAAAGTCAAGATCTCCCTCGCGTGACTCGGCCGCGGTGACGTTGAGCGTCTGCGTCGCGATTCGGGCGAACGTAGC
>CAYSEA010000071.1:0-8774 GCA_964429975.1 uncultured Treponema sp. | reverse complement strand
AAAACATAATCACGGAAGCAAACGTCTTTCAGCCCGCAAATACGAAAATCCGCGAAATCATGGACGACCTTTGCAGGGAGCACATGCGAGAGGATTCCGAGTTCCGCAATCTCGCGGCCGGAAAGGATTTTCTCGCGGCCATACGCAAGGGAAAGCGCGGCATCATCCTCATGGAGCACTACAGCAACTTCGACCTTCCCGGCGTCATGTATCTTTTATCGCGCTCCGGACCCGAGGGAAAAGACCTCGCGGACCACATCGTCGCGATCGCGGGAATGAAACTCAACGAGGACAATCCCGTCGTGTCGGCGTTCGCCGAAGCCTACACCCGCATCATCATCTACCCCAGCCGCTCGCTTGCCTCCATATCGGATCCCGAGTCGCTCAAGCAGGAAGAACAGCGGAGCCGCGCCATCAACCTCGCTTCGATGCGCGCGCTTGACCGAGTGCGCAAGGAAGGAAACGCCGTCCTCGTGTTTCCCGCCGGAACGAGATACCGCCCCGGCAAGCCCGAAACCAAGCGAGGCGTTCGGGAAATCGACTCGTATATCCGCCTCTCCGACGTCATGCTTTTAATCTCGATCAACGGCAACTGCCTTCGCTTCTCGGACGATCCGCATGACATGCTCGGAGACGTCGTATGCTCCGACCGCGTCGTCATGTGCGCGAGCCCGGTAATCGACTGTACCACGTTCAGGGAAGAAGCCCGACAATGGGCCGGCGAGGGAGTAGAGGACAAGAAGCAAATGGTCGTCGATTACGTCATGCACCGACTGGAACGCATGCACGAGGAAAACGAAATCGGACGCCTTTCCTGACGCGCGGCTTACAGGGCCTCAACCCGGTTTCGTCCCCCCTCCTTAGCGCGATAGAGCGCCGCGTCGGCATCCGAAATAACGCGATCGAGCTCATCGACGGTCGCCGACTCAGGAACGCGGCACGCGACGCCGATGCTGACCGAATAACGGAAAAGCGGCTTGCTCCGAAACCGCGACTCGGCCGCAAGAGCGCGAATGCGCTCCGCGAGGCTGATTGCCCCCTCTCTTCCGGTCTCCGGAAGCAACAGCAGAAATTCCTCTCCTCCGTAGCGGCACGAAACATCCGAGGTCCGCGCGGCGATCTTGATCACCGATGAGAAATCTCGCAGGACATCGTCTCCGAAGTGGTGTCCGTACGCGTCGTTAACGCCCTTGAAGTGATCGATATCCATGAACAAAAGAGAGATCGCGGTCTGCGTCCGCGCGTGCACCGCGAGAAGCGACCGCGCGTTTTCCATGAAGTACCGACGGTTATTGAGCGAGGTCAGCGAATCGCGAAAAGCCATCTCGGCGATACGCTTATCGGACTCTTCCTTCATCAGCAACAACACGCCCGCGCTTCCGACATGCATCACGAGCGTGAACAAAAGAAGGGAAATATCGTTCATGAGCTCGCCCAAAAAACGTGGAATGCCGGACAGGTCCGTAAACTCGCTTCCCCTCAAAAGGGAAACGACGAACGAGGACACGTACAGAACGCCGACGAGCACGCGGAGCGGAGAACGGCGAGAGCCCGCGATGAACGTCACTCCCGGAAGGACAAGGATTAAAAAAAGGGAATAGGCGTTAAACGCCATAATCTGAACGAACTCGGCGCAGAAAAAGTAGACCGCCTGAAAGCCCAGCAGTATAAATAAAAAAATTGCGTCCTCGACGCGGCGAATCCATGGCCGGGACAAGCCGGACATATCGAGCAGCATGAGGGACTCGAGGTAAAAACCCCCGGTTAAGATACTTTGTACCAAGGTAAAGGCGATGTACGGCGGAACGTTTTGACCAAGCAGCACGAAAAGCCACCCGATCGATTGCAGGGTTTTTGCGCCGACAAACAGTCGTCTCCGTCGTTTATCAACGCCCCCGGAGCCCGAGAAGGCATGAAGAAAGCCCAACAAACCAATAAACGCGTTCCCGAGAAACAGCAGTTTGAGTAACGTCGAGATATCCATGAACAGGAACCGCTCGAGAATAAACAAACCTTCCATACGGAAAGTATAGGCCCTCGCTCGGGCAAACGCAATCGAGCGCTATCTACTTGCTAAACCTGAGACGCGCGGCAAGCGCGTGCCCATCGAGCCCTTCAGCGCGCGCAATAACCTCTGCGGCGCGAACGGATCGGTCCCATCCGGAAGCATCCCCATCAGACGTGCGAAGAGACGTAACCGTTCTGAGAAAATGCCTCACGGAGAGTCCGCCGGTAAAACGCGCGCTTCCCGAAGTCGGGAGCGTATGATTGAGGCCCGCGGCGAAATCGCCGAGAACTTCGGCGGTTCGATGGCCGAGAAAAATAGAACCGAAATTACGCGAAGCGGCTTCAAGCCGGTCACGCTCCGTGCCCGCGTCGAGCGCAAGCTCAAGATGTTCCGGCGCCTTACGATTCGACAATTGCACTGCGCGATCGAGGGTGTCGACAATGATGGCACAACCGCTGTCCTCAAAGCTCTTTCGGGCGACGGAATCGGCGGGAAGGCGCGAAAGAATACCCTCGATCTCGCCTTGAACCGCGGTTGCGAGGGCGCGACTCGTGGTGACGAGTATGGCTTGCGCGTCGGGATCATGCTCTGCCTGCGCATACAGGTCGGCCGCGACCCACGAAGGGTTCGCCGAGTCGTCCGCGACGATCAATACCTCGCTCGGTCCGGCGAGAAGGTCAATGCCCACCTCTCCGAAAACGTATTTCTTCGCGGCAGTTACGTACTTATTGCCAGGACCCGCAATAACGTTTACGCGCGGAACGGTTTCGGTGCCGTATGCCATGGCCCCGATTGCCTGAGCGCCGCCGATGGCGAAGACACGCTCGATTCCGCACAGTGCCGCGACCGCGATGGTGCGCCAGTCAGCCCAGGGGAGGTCAACGCCACCGGACGGATGCGGAACTGGAGGCGTGCAAAGAATTATCTCCCCAACGCCAGCGGCCCGCGCCGGAGAAGTACACATGACAACGCTCGAAACAAGCGGAAAACGCCCACCGGGAACGTAGAGACCCGCACGATCCACGGGATGGATTCGCTGGCCGGTAATAAGCCCGGGCGCAAGTTCGACGTCAAAATCATCGAACGATTTGCGCTGTCGTTCCGCAAACGCGAGGGCCAAGTCTCGCGATACGATAATTGCGTCAAATAACTCCCGATCTTCCTCTTTAAGCCGCGAAACCGTCGATTGTAGCTCTGTATGGTTAATTTCAAATGTTTTCGGATGTGCGCGGTCAAATTTTGCCGAAAACTCGCGGACTGCGGCGTCTCCCCTCGTACGAACTGCCTCTAAAATGGATGGAACCGCATCAGTGCCCGAAGAATACTGTCGAGCCGAGAAAAAAGACTCCGGTACCGCCGTCCAATCGATGATTTTGAATGAAGCCATGCCGACAGCTCCTCCCTTTTGCCGCAGTATATACAGTTTGCCGTATCTTGACAGCTCCATAAAACAGTGCTATTAGTAGTTTAGTAGTTAGGTAGTTTAATAGTTTACTAATTCAATTACTTATCTATCTTAAAACTAGCCAAGCACATGAAATACTGACTACATGCATAAAAGGAGATACAAATGAGAATACCAACGACACTCAAGCATAAACCGGTAGTAGTTTGCGAAAACTATGGGTCCATCGACGGACGAGATGCTTACGCGTCCGATACACAAGGTCTTTCGCTGGGACTGGCGCAATGGAATGATCGAGGTAAAGTCGATATTTCCGCAAAGGTTTGGCGCTATACCGGCGAAAAATGGTCTAGGCAATCGGAAGAACTCCCTTTCCATCGTATTCTTGACCTCGCCATCCTTATCGCGCGCACCAAATCCTTTTTCCGGGAAGCCTATCGCTTTCCGAAGCTCAGCGAACAGGAGGATTTCCAGATAGACCGAATAGGTCTCCAAGGAGACGCGATGACCGTTTCGGTGTGCACGGAAAACCCGATGATCGACGAGGACATTAAGCTTTTTGAGGACGCGCTCGCAAAAGACGACGAGTTTCTATCGGAACGCCTTCACGTACTCGCGCGTATTCTCGCGGACGCAGGCTATGGGAACCCGGCGAAATGAGTCAGCCCTCTCGAAAAGAACTGCTTCGCGCGTATCGGGAGCGCGCGGAGACCGGCGGCGTATATGCCTTCGTCAACAAAGGATCCGGTAAACGACTCATACTTTCGACGACGAATATCGATAAGGCGGAATCACAGCTTGATTTCGCGAAGACAACGGGACTTTGCATCCACCCTCTTGTTGCCACCGACTGGAATGCAACGGGCGGCGATTCGTTCTCGCTCGAGATACTCGAACGAGTCATAAAAGGCGAAACGCAAACACAGGAAGAATTTGTAAATGACATTCATGCCTTGGAAGCGCTCTGGAAAGAGCGTTTCGGCGAAACCGAACTGTATCGATAAGGCTGAAAGAAGAGGAAGAAGGCGGTACAGTATATCTAATGGATCGGAACCACACTCGTCGCCCCGAGCGCCTTCTCGGGGCGCTTATTTCATGCATGCTTGCATCCCCTTATGCGATCGTTTCCTGGGCGGTTCTCTTCGGGCCGCTTGCCGCGACGACTGAAGTGCCGACATGGTTCGCAGAACGGCCAATTTTACCCGTAGTCGGGGTATTCGCGGCGGGGTACACGGGATACAGGATTTCCTTTCTTCTTGCATCGATCAGGAAGGCCATCGCGGGACTCGCGTTATCATGCGCGGCGCTGACGCTTGCTTCGGTCGTTTCGGGGCTTTCCCTTCATCGCGACTACTTCTCCGCGGCGTTTCAATACATCATGGGATTTCCCGTTGCCGTACTCTATCTCGTCGTCGCGCGAATGGCGATTGGCCGTTTGCCTTTTCGCAAGGAGACATCGCGATCAGTCGGTATGGCGGGATACGTCGTCGCAGCATTCTTCGGGATGTGGGTCATGATGATGGGCTATGCGATTGCCACGCGCGCGGAGCCGCGTCCCATCGAGTCGATGATGTATAACGTACTGAACCTTTGCCTCATCCTGGCTCTCGTCTTTCTTTCGCGTGACATTCGATTACGGGGCAGTACCTGCGTGGAGTGCTCGGGCGCAAGTCTCATGCTCAACGGGAAAGACGTACTGCCCGCCTTTGGGGGAAAAAAATCAAATCTCTTTCACGCGTTCGCGGCGGCGGAAAACCGCACGCTGAGGTGCTCGGAAATCAACGCGTTGCTTTCCCGCGACGGCGCCGAATACGCCGAGTGCGAGCAATGCAACGGTGAAAACACGAAGGCAGCTCTTTGCAAACGATATCGAACGACGTACAACGTGATTCTCGAACTCAAAAAAACGCTTGAGCTCTTGGAAATCGGGAGCGTAATGTCTTCCGAAAACAGGCGTCTCATCCTGACCGAAGGATGGAGGCTTGTGCTCTTCGAGGGAGTTCGTCTCATCGTGAGAAAAAAAAAGACCGGACGCAGGGTCACCGACCCGCTTCCGGCCTCAATTTTTTTATAATCGTACTTTCTTACCTGCGTTTTTACTTGTCGTCACTATAGCAGGTAAAAGGCGCTCCGCGCGGAAAATACGTACACGTGGAGCAATATGGACCGAATAGCGCGAGCTACTTCTTATGCCGCTTATCGAGCTCGCCCAGCACGTCCTTCCATGAGACACCCTCGCGGTACATGAGCACGTTCATGAAGTACAACAGGTCTGCGACTTCCCATACGACATCGGCCTTTCCCTCGGCCTCGATAAGTTCCTCGGCTTCTTCCTCGATTTTCTCGCGGACGCGCTCGGCCGTGAGCGTCGCGGTATACGATCCGGGCCGCGGGTTCGCGAAACGGTCGGCGATGACCGACTCGAGATACGCGAGGCTGTAAGGCCGGTCGGCGGTCGTCGAGAAGCACGACCAGGCGCCGGTATGGCAGGTCGGCCCGCGGGGGCGGACGGTGGCGAGCACGGCGTCGCGGTCGCAGTCGACCCTCATGCGCACGACCTCGAGGAAGTTCCCGGAAGTTTCTCCTTTCGTCCAGAGTTTGTTCCGCGAACGGCTCCAGAAGGTGAGCTTGTTCGTCTCGAAGGTTTTCTCGAAGGCCGCGCGGTTCGCGTAGCCGACCATGAGGGTCTCGCCCGTCTCGGCCTGCGCGACGACGGTAATGAGCTCGCTTTTTTTCCAGTCGAGGCACTCGATGAAGCCGTCCTTGAGGGCGACTTTTCCGGTGTAGAGGGCCATGCCGAGCTGCACGTCGCAGCCGAGGCGCTCGAGGGCGACGACCTCTTCGACGGTCGAAACACCGCCCGCGACGACGAGACGGCATTTCACCGCGCCGCGGAGCCGCTCGACGAGCGGCATGTCGATGCCGGTCATCGTGCCCTCGCGCTCAACGCAGGTGAAAAGAAGCTCGGAGCAATACGGCTCAACCGCCTGAGCGCCCTCGATGAGATCGATGCCGGCGCTTTCGGTCCAGCCCTTGACGGCGATCTTGCCGTCGCGCGCGTCGACGGAAACGATGAGCCGCTCGCGCCCGACCGCGGTCGCCATCGCCTCGAGGAACGCGACGTTGACGCCGGGACTTCCGTCGCTCATCGTGAAGGCGGCCGAGCCGATGATGACCTTCTCGGCGCCGAGGGAGATAAGTTCTTTCGCTTTCTTCGCGTCGCGGATGCCGCCGCCGACGCGGACGCATCCCTTGCGAAGCAGTCCCGCGAGTATGGAGGTGTTGGCGGTCGTCCCGTCGGGCCTGACGTTCCGAAGCGCTTGGTCGAGATCGATGATCGCGACTTCGCCGAAGCGGTCGAAGTCCGCGATGAGGGCGTTCGCGTCGTCGCGTTCGAGCACGAGGTCCTTGCCCTGCCTGAGCTGGACGACCTTTCCGTCTTTCAAGTCAATGGATGCGATAATCATCGGTCAATTCCTTTACGAGAGTTCTTTACGTCGTGAGGGTTCCCTTCGTGCTCGGCACCGCCCCGCCGAGCCTCGGCTCGATCGAGACCGCGGCCTTGAGAGAGCGCGCGACTGCCTTGAAAGCCGCCTCGATCTTGTGGTGGTCGCTTCTGCCCCGGATGATGTCGATGTGCAGGTTGCATTTCGCGCCGGTGACGAAGCCCTGCCAAAAGTCGTCGACGGTGTCCGTCTGAAACGCGGGAGGGGCTTTTCCGGCGGCGATCTCATCGTCGCTTCCCGTCACGGACGCCGATCCCGAAAGGGCGAGTTCGCACGCGAGGAAGGGCCGTCCGCCGAAGTCCACCGCCGCGCGCGCGAGCGTCTCGTCCATCGGATAGAGGAAGGAACCCGCGCGCGAGATGCCGGCGCGGTCGGCGAGGGCCTTGTCGAAAGCCTGTCCGAGGGCGATACCGGCATCCTCGACGAGGTGGTGCTGGTCGACTTCGAGGTCTCCCGAGAGCGAGCCCGAAAGGTCGAAGAGCCCGTGCTTGCAGAACGAGGCGAGCATGTGGGAAAGAAAGCCGATGGGGCAGGAGAGATCGCAGCGACCCGACCCGTCGAGATTCAGCTCGAGCGCGATGTCGGTTTCGCCGGTCTTTCGCTCGACCTTCGCGGTGCGCCCCGCCGTCATATCATTACCTTCCGGAGTTCGTACTCGAGTATGTCCGTCGCGCCGAGGGTCTTCAGCCGGGGCATGAGCACGGGCACCTCGCTCTTTTTCACGACGATCTTCACGGCGTAGCCGTCGTCGCCGTAGAGCGGCGACACCGTCGGGCTCTTCATCGCGGGCACCCCGCTGACGAGATCGGCGAAACGGGCGCGGGAAACGTTCATCTCGAGCATGACGCGGTTCCGCGCGGCGAGCACCGCCTCGAAGAGCATCTTGAGCTCGCCGATCTTGCGCGCCTTGTCGGGATCGTTCATCGCCTCCTTCGAGGCGAACATGCGCGTCGAGCTTTCCATGATCGTGTCGACGATGCGAAGGCCGTTTTCCTGGAGGGTCCGGCCCGTCGCCGTGTTGTCGATGATCATGTCGGCGTCGTCCGGGGGAAAAACCTCGGTGGCGCCGTGCGTGCGCACGATGAGGTAGTTGAGCCCCTGGGCCTTGAGCCAGGTTTCGGCGTTGTTGACGTACTCGGTCGCGACGATCATCCGCTTGGTCCTGAGGGTCTTGTCGTCGATCTCGTTCGGGACAGCGGCGACGATCCGGACGCGGTCAAAGCCGAGATCCATCACCTCGACGACGTCCGCGTTTGTTTCCTTGATCCAGTCGATGCCGGTGAAGCCGACGTCGTGGGCGCCGAGCTCAAGGAGCTTTCCGATGTTCTGCGGCTTCATCACCTTGGCCTCGAGGTCATCCTGGTTGACCGTCGGCCGATAGGCGCGCTCGGGCAGGTGAATCGAGATGCCGGCCTCGCCGAATAATGCGGAGACGCTCTCGTAAATGCGTCCCTTGGGCAGCAGTATCTTCAGTTTTTCCATCGGAATCCTCCGTACATTCATACTTAGTATATCGGCGAGCGGATTCCCCGCCAGCCTTAAAAAAAAAGCCGCCAACCCCTTCCGGGATCGGCGGCTCGCATTACATACGCAAAGTCACCAGCGCATCAGCCCGGAATGGCGATCGAGAGGGGATGATGATGGTGATGAAACAGCGCTACTTCATTCATTGCAGTTCGAGTTAATCAGGTATCGCCCGTTTCGTCAACCCGGGCTTAAATAAAGCCGTTTGACAGGAAAACCGATCCGCCGTACCATACGGACATGATGCAAACCGAGCGGATCAGAGACGTCATTCGCTATATCCGGAAGTTCAAGGGCTCGACCGTGGTCATCCGGCTCGACGACGACGTAG
>CAYSEA010000070.1:2155-8947 GCA_964429975.1 uncultured Treponema sp. | reverse complement strand
ACGGGGTTATCCTCAAATATACGGCAGTCGTGAACCAGGACAAGCTCCCGGAGGAGCAGGATCTCGTCAGGGCCGTCATCGAGATCCAGGTCGTTCCCGAGCGCGAGCACGGTTTCGACGCCCTCGCCGAGCGTATATTCCGCTTCCCCCAGGTGAAGTCCCTCTATCTCATGTCGGGCGGCTATGACCTCCAGGTCATCATCGAGGGCAAGACCCTCAAGGACGTCGCCTTTTTCGTCTCCGAAAAACTGTCGACCTTGAACGGGGTCAAGAGCACCAAGACCCATTTCGTCCTCAAGACGTACAAGGAAAACGACATCGTGTACGTCGACGAGAAAAAAGACCGGCGCGAAGGGGTTACCGCATGAACGATCGCGATGACCGTTTTTCCGGAAAGATACTCAAGACGCCGCCGTCGGGTATCCGGAAATTCTTCGACCTGATAATCGGACGGGATGACATCATCTCGCTCGGAGTCGGCGAGCCCGACTTCCCGACGCCCTGGGCCATGCGCGAGGAAGCCTGGTACCATCTCGAGCAAGGCCATACCTCGTATACCTCGAACTGGGGGCTGACCGAGCTCCGCGAGGGGATCGCGGACTACCTCGCGAAGTACGACCTCCACTACGACTCCAAAAAAGAGATACTCGTGACGATCGGCGTGTCCGAGGCGATCGACGCCGTGCTGCGCGCGACGCTCAATCCCGGAGACGAGGTGATCGTCGCGGAGCCGTGCTACGTGTCCTATCAGCCGCTCGTGGAGCTCTGCGACACGAAGCTCGTCAGGCTCGATACGGCGCCCGACGGATTTATCGCGACGGCGGCCGCGATCGAGCGGCTCATCACGCCGAAGACGAAAGCCCTCATGCTCTGCAGTCCGAGCAATCCCACCGGGCGGATGATACCGGCCGACGAGCTCGCGCGGATCGCCGAGGTGGTCAAGAAGCATAAGCTGTGGGTGCTTTCCGACGAGGTCTATTGCGAGCTCGTGTATGACGACAAGAAACACGTTTCCATCGGCTCGTTTACCGGCATGAAGGACTACACGGTCGTCCTGAACGGCTTTTCAAAGGCCTTCGCGATGACCGGCTGGCGCATCGGATACCTCGCCTGTCCAGTGGAGCTCATGGCGCAGGTTCATAAGTTGCATCAGTACTCGACGATTTGCGCGCCGATCATGGCACAGTACGCGGCGCTCGAGGGCCTCCGAAGCGGCGCGAGCGAGGTCGAGCGGATGCGCGTTTCCTACCAGCAGCGGCGAAACCTCATGGTGTCGGGCTTCGAGGCGATGGGCATCCCGGTCGCGGAGCCCGAGGGGGCGTTCTACATTTTTCCCGATATCCGCAAGACCGGGCTTTCTTCCGAGGCGTTCGCCACGAAACTTATCGACGAGTACAAGGTCGCGGTCGTGCCGGGTAACGTCTTCGGCGCGGGCGCCGAGGGCTTCGTGCGGTGCTGTTACGCCACCGAGATCGGTAAGCTCAAGGAAGCTTTGAGGCGAATCGCGCTCATGGTCGCGGGCAAGCCGCTTACGGATTAACCTCTTCCCCCAGCGCGGCAAGGTGCCGCTCCGCGTCGGCGGCGCTTGCGCTCTGGTACGCCGAGCGGAATATCCCGACCGCGCGCCGATAGGCGGCGACCGCTTTCTCGCGGTTGCCCGCCTTTTCTTCCACGATGCCGACGGCGACCCAGTCCATCCCCAGACCGTTTGAGTTTTCGGCCCGTCGATCGAACGAGATAGCCGTATCGAGCGCAATGCGCGCGCCTGAGAGGTTTCCCGCCTTTGACCTGACCGAGGCAATGAGGTACCAGTCGTACGCCGTATCCTCGAGATAGCGGCCCTTCTCGTGTATCGCCACGGCTTCGCGCAGGGCTTTTTCCGCCGCGCCGGCATTGCCGAGTTCTTTTTCGGCCATACCGATGACCTTCCACGCGAAGGCCTCGTAGAGGGCGTTGTCCTTGAGGGAGCCCATTTCCGATCGGGCCACGCGAATCGCTTCGTTCGCGCGCGTCGCGCGTTCTTCCGGCTCGAGAGGCGCACCCCTCCATCCTTCAGCGAGCGTTCCGCGCGCGAGAAATACGCGGGCCGCGCCCGCGAGCGCGGTTTCTTTCGCCTCGGCGGCCTCCGTCAGCGCCTCTTGCCAGGCTCGGTCGGCCTTGTCCGCCTCTCCGCCGTTATAAAACGCGTTGCCCCTCGAAAGAAGGACGCGCACCCGCGTGTCGGGATCGTCGGCCGCCGACGCGAGGCGCCATGCCTCGTCGAGGAGGACGTGCGCGTTGGCAAACTCGCCCTTTGCCGCGGAGCGGTTCGCGAGTTCTATTTGCCCGAGTGCCGCCTTTCGGCCCGTGAATACTTCCGGCGGGCGCTTCGGCGCCGACGAGCACGCGGTAAGCGCCGCGAGCGCCGCGGCCAGGATGACGAGCGCAAGGATCTTGATTCGTTCGTTCATCTCGTCTATCTCCTAAAATTCGATATTGCGCGAGTTGGTGCCGGAGGTGTCTACCCTCGTGCGCTCGGGTATTCCGCCCTTCAGGAGCGGGTTGTTTTTCAGCGCCTCGAGCACGTCCTGTCCTTTTTCGAGCGCGAGCCTGAGATCCTCGATGAGCCGCGCGATTTGCGGGGCCTGCGACTTGAAGATCGACGAGGACGACTCGACGTTGTCGAGCGTTCCCTCGATGGCGTTCAGGGAGGCTTCGATGCTTTCGAACATGGTGCCGTCGGGATCTATGAGACCGGGAATCGCGCCGTTGGGATTCGAGGCCGCTTTTTCGAGACTCGCGGTGATACCCTTGACGTCGGCCAGTATGCCGTCGAGGTTCGCCTCGAGGTCGCCCGAGATCGACGCGGCGTTCGAGAGCGTCTCCGCGAGCGGGCCGGAGCCCCTGCCGCTCATGGCGCCGTTGAGATGCTCGAGCGTTTCGTTGAGGCGCGTGAGAAGCGGGCTTACCTGCGCGACGACGTTGGATATCGTGTCGTCTCGCCGCGGCACGGTGACGAGCCCGGCCGTCACGCGCGCGCGCCCCTCGGCCGACGCTATTGACGGTATTTCGCTTCCCTCGGGGATGAGGTCGGTTCCGTTGCCGGGGTAGAGGAAAAACTGGTTTCCGAGGCCGATGGGATTTATGAAAAGCTCGACGACGGCCCCGTCGCGCACGCGCGAGTTGTAGATGTCGTAAACGAAGAACTTGACCGAAACGGCGTCTTCATCGTTGAGCTCGATATGCTTGATCTTGCCGATCGTGAAGCCCTTGTACTGAATCGGCATGCCGACGCTCATGCCGGCCGCGGAATCGAACGTCGAGGTGTAGTAATAGTCGTGCGCGAACCAGCGCTGTTCCCGGCCGAGCATGAAGATCGCGAAGGCCAGGAAGACGATCGCCGCGATGGCGAGAAGACCCACGATTTTATCCGCGTACCTGATTTTGAATTTCATTGAGTGATCCCTCTTTCGATCATTTTTGCCAGCCCTTCGTCGGCCGCGAAGGCCTCTCCGGAAATCTCGAGCGAAAGCTCCCCGTCCACTATCATGCAGATGCGCTGCGCGAGCTCGCGGATAATCTTGAAGTTATGGCTCACGAACACGATCGTCGTGCCGTCCAATTGCTTTTTCTTTACGCAGCCGACGAGCCTGCGCGCGGCTGCGTCGTCGAGCGACTCGGTCCACTCGTCGAGGAAGAGAATGCCCGGCTCGCAGAGCGTGGCGCGCGCGAAGGCGATGAGCTTTTGCTCTCCCATCGAAAGCTGGGCCGGCCTGATGTCGAGTTCTTTGCGGTAGCCGATCTCGGCGAGCGTTTCGACGATGCGCTCCGTGCGCTGCTTCTGGCTCATCCTCGGGTAATGCAGCTTGAGCGGGAGCTCGAGGCTCTGCCTGATGCTTTGATTCGCCCACAGCGCGGAGTCCTGGAAGACGAAGCCCGAGTCTTTCCTGAACGCGAGGTTTTGCGTTCTCGTCATCAGCGATATTTCCGACCCCCGGTAGAGGGCCTCGCCTGACGTCGGGACGAGGAGGCCCGCGACGAGCTTGAGTACGGTGCTCTTGCCCCCGCCCGAGGGCCCGACGAGCGCGGTCGTCCGTCCTTTCTCGAACGGAAGGCTCACGCCTTGCACGATTTGCTTCCCTTGCGCGACGAAGGTAACGTCCTTGAGCTCCAGCATCGTTTCGTCGGGTACGCGGTCTCTCATGCGTCCCTCACCGTATCACGTAGTACATGACGGAGATGGCGAGGTTCGCGACGATGCACCAGAAGAACGCGCTGCCGACCGCGCGGAGGCCGGCTTGGGGAATCTCCGTGGAGGCCCGCTCGACGGAAAAGCCCTGCACGTTCGCGACCGTGGCGAGAATGAGGCCGAAGACGACGCTTTTGATGATCGACACCAAGATGTCCGAAAGCGTGAGGTATTGCAGCAGGTTCGCGAAGTAGTCGGCCGCCGGGAGCGCGCTCGCCATTTGCGCGATGAAGAACGATCCTGCGAGCCCCGCGATCGAAAAATAGATGTTGAGGAGAAAGAGCGAGATCGTGACGCCCAAGAGTCGCGGGACGGCGATGTGCTCGATCGGGTCGATGCCGACGGAGATGTAGGCCTCGATCTCGTGGGAGACGACCATGCCCGCCGTTTCCGTGGCGATGGCGGTCGCGGATCGGGCGATGATGATGAACGCCGTCAGCAGGGGGCCGAGCTCCCGCGTGATGATCGTGATGATGAGGGGGTATATGAGCCGTTCTTGCGAGAAGCTCGAGAGTATGGGAAGGCCGAGGACGTTGACGGCGGCGCCGATGCCGAGCGCGAGCAGAACGGAAACGCCGAGCGCCTCGACGAAGGTGAAGAGTATCTGCATTGTCAGGATGCGGTAGGACGCTTGCCCGCGGTAAATAAAAGGACCGATTCCGCGGAGTGATTTGCCGAAAAACCCGACGGTGTAGACGGATTTATCCAGGGATCCCAGGATTTCGGCTCCGATCCGTTTAATCATGCGGTAAGTATACTCCAACAATAGGAACAATGACAAGAAAGTGCTAGTTTGGAGAAATGATCGACTCAGTGATCGTTATCCAGCCGCCGCTCGTTCAGCTCAACTCCCCGTATCCGTCCGGGGCGTATCTGTCGGCGTTTTTTCGCGCCGTCGCGAATGACGGTATCGCGCCCGAACCGGGTTCCGTCGCGGTTCGCTCGCCGACGCCGCTTTCCGTTCGGTGGATCGACGCGGCGAACGGTTTTTTCCGCGCGTTCTTTTCGCGCGAAGCCCTCGCCCGCCTCTTCGACCTCTGCGAGGCCGACGCGCTTTCCGCGGCCGCCCTCGCCGAATCCCGCGGAGACGACGAGTCTTCCTTTCAGCTGAGGCGCTTCGTCTCGTCGGCCGATCGATGGCTTCGCTGGATCGATCCGATGGTTTCCATTCTGTGCGGCGGGGACCGAGAGCTTTGCCATGCCTTCGTTCGCTCGCCCGAGTCCCCGCGCGGCTCGCGCATGGACCGGTTTCTTTCGTCGCTCGACGAGGAACCTACCGCCGATCACGCGAGGACCCTCGCGACGCTCGCCCTCGAGGATATCGCCGACTTCGTCGCCGTCGCGTTCGACCCGGAGTTTTCGCTCGTCAGATACGCGGAGTCGATCGCCGCGAGCGTCAGGGACTTCTCCGCCGTCGAGGCCGCCCTCGGCCGGCCGGTGGTCGAGCGGTTCATGCGTCCGTATTTCGATTCAGTGTGCGGCGCGCTGCGCGACGAGCTCGCGGACGGACCCGCCGGTCAAACGCTCTTTTGCGTTTCAGTCCCGTTCCCGGGCTGCCTCGTCGGGGCCCTGTGCCTCGCGCGCTCGATTCGCGCTGCCTTTGGCCCGCGCGCGATCATCAGCATGGGCGGCGGCTACGTGAACACGGAATTGCGCTCGTGCGATAACGCGCGCTTTTTCTCTTTTCTCGATCATCTGTCGCTTGATCGCGGCTATGGCGGGTACGCGGCCTTTTTCCTGCGGGAATGGGGCGGCGAAAGCGTAACCGCCGGGAGCGAAGCTCAAAGCACCGCGCGCGATGTCCCCGGCGTCGCGCCAATCCGTATCGAGTGCCCGCCCGAGCTTCGCGCGCTCGAGGACGCGTATACCGCGCGTCTCGTTCCGGACTATCGCGATATCGATTTCACGCTCTATCCCCGTCTCGCCGACACGACGAATCCGATGCATCGGCTTTGGTCGGACGGCGCCTGGATGAAAGCCTATCTCGCGCACGGCTGCTATTGGCACCGATGCTCTTTCTGCGACGTTACCCTCGACTATATAAAGGGATATCTTCCGGTCGACGTCGCCGCGCTTCACGCGGGTCTCGCCGCGCAAGCCGAGGCGAAGGGAGTTCGCGGCGTGCATTTCGTCGACGAGGCCGCTCCTCCCCGCGCCTTGCGGGACTTCGCTGACCGGAACGCGCGAGCGGGCAATCCGCTTTCGTTTTGGGGGAACATCCGCTTCGAGAAGACCTTCACGCGCGACCTCGCGCGGTACTTGTCCGCGGGCGGCCTCGTCGGCGTGTCCGGCGGCATAGAGATCGCGACGCCGTCGGGGTTCAAGGCCGTCGACAAGGGCATCGACCTCGAGAACCTCGTCGCGACCTGCGCGGCTTTCAAGGAAGCCGGCGTCCTCGTACACGCGTATCTCATGTATGGCTATTGGAACGAGAGCGACGCCGACGTCATCGACTCGGCCGAGGTTATGCGTCAGCTTTTCGCCACGGGACTCGTCGACTCGGCCTTCTGGCACAAGTTCGTATTGACGCGCCATTCCCGCGCGTATGCCGAGTGGAAGGCGTG
>CAYSEA010000070.1:0-2055 GCA_964429975.1 uncultured Treponema sp. | reverse complement strand
GTTTGGTGGAATCTCGGGGACGAAGTCAGAATCGACGCGGACGACGCGGATCGGCGCGCGATTGTCGACGCCCTCGAGCCGTGCCGCGCGGGGGGACCTGCGGACCCCGTAGCGCTCGCGCGCATTTCGCCCGAGGCTTTTCGCGCGTTGAGGGGAAACGGCCTCGTGAGAGTCAGTCCCCTGTAGCCCTCCGCGCAAGGCGAACGGTGTATCCGAGGCGGGCCGTCACGACGGACGAGTCGCTGCCTCCCCCGTTCGGGACCGTCGAGGAGCCGGGGATCCCTTCCTCGCGTATTTCCGTGTCCCCGCGAAGGTTTCCGGTTTTCTCCCAAACGACCGAGAGCGACAGGGCCGAGCGCGGTCCCGTCGCGCACGATACGCCGACGCCGGGCTCGATGAACCAGCCCCCCGCCAGGGTGTCTTCGAAGGTGAGCGCGCGAAGAATGTGCTCGTCGAGCCCGGTCGCCGAGAGGATTGGCCCTCCCGCTAGGCTGAGCGATACCGCCCAACGATCCGCGACGGGAACGAGAAGGGATACGCGCGCCGAGAGGGCAAGGCTCGTCAATCGATAGGTAATGACGGTTCCCGACACGGGAACGCGCGGAAGCTCGGGCGTCCAGGGTTCGTACGTACTGCCCGAAAGCTCCCCGTACTGCAGGTACCCGTCCCGAGCCGACCACGCGCGCGAGGAGTATCGCGCGCCGATTTCCGGGGTAATGACTAGTTTCCGCTCGGTTAGGGGCCCCGAGAGTCCCGTCGTCACAGGGCGCGAAACATTAAGCGAAACGGCGATCGCGTGCCTGAGCAGGGCGTCATGGCGCGAATAGTGGGTTTGCTCGCCGCTGTCCGGGAGGTTCATGAAGTCAGAGTCGACCATCGATCCCGTGCGCATCGGGATTCCGACGGTGAGGGAGCCTCGAAGCCTGAAGGAAGATCGCAGGGGGACGTCAGCCTCAAGGCCGAGGGAGACGGCGTTATCCATCGGCCAGGTCAACTCGCTCAAGATGGAGTCGCCCTCAAATACAAGCTCCCGAACGACGCCGCGCGAAAGCCCCGAGGACACGGAGAGAGCCGCCGGAGGCTCGTCGGCCGAAGCCTGAGACGGCGCAAGGATAAGGAACGTCGCAAGGGCGACGCGTGCCGCCCTGAGGCGATGGGGGCCCCGGGCAAGGATAGTGCGCGGCATATACCGATTCTAGCATAAAAAAGCTTGCCGATTCGCCAGTAATCTCGGTACATTTAAACTAAACACATTTATCCACCGGGAGACCAGTAACGACATGGCGACATACCAGTTTCAGACCGAAGTCAACCAGCTTTTGACCCTTATCATCCATTCGCTCTATTCGAACAAGGAAATCTTCCTTCGGGAGATAGTCTCGAACGCGTCCGACGCCCTCGACAAGCTCAAGTATCTGACGCTTTCCGACGAGGCCTATAAGGGCGTGCGGTTCGCCCCTCGCGTCGACATCGCCTTCGACGAGGAAAAGAAAACCCTCACCGTAAGGGATACCGGCGTCGGCATGAACGAGGAGGAGATCGTCGCGAACCTCGGAACGATCGCGCGCTCGGGCACCAAGGCATTTCTCGAGCAGCTCGCGAGCGAAGCGAAAAAGGACTCGAACCTTATCGGCCAGTTCGGAGTCGGTTTCTATTCCGCCTTCATGGTCGCCTCGAAAATCGAGGTCGTTTCCAAGAAGGCCGGCGGGGACGCGGTATTTAAGTGGACGAGCGACGGCAAGGGTTCCTACGAGCTCGAGGCCGCCGACGCGACCGCCTTCCCGCTCCTCGACGGCGTCGAGGAGGGCAGTCACGGAACGGCCGTCGTCATGTACCTCAACGACGAGGACAAGGAATTCGCGAGCCGCTGGAAGATCGAGGATATCGTCAAGCGCTATTCCGATCACATCGCCTTTCCGATTTACCTGCATTACGAAAAGAAAGAATACGACGACAAGGGCAAGGAAAAGTCCGCGTCCCCGGTCGCCGAGCAGATCAACGACGCGAGCGCGATCTGGCAAAAGCCGAAATCTGAGCTCAAGGAAGAAGACTAGA
>CAYSEA010000069.1:0-9212 GCA_964429975.1 uncultured Treponema sp. | reverse complement strand
GGTCCCGACGATGAGACTCATGAAGCCGATCCCCTGCAGGAGGATCATCGGGGTCATATCCCCGATAAAATAATAAATGTCATACGCGGAAAAAACGATTGCCGCGATAAACCCGAGCGCCGCGGGAATCGTGCCGAAGTGTCCGTTCCTGAGCGATTTCACCACACCCACGAGCCCATAGACGATCGCGCCGATCGGATACAAAAGCATGATCGAATGCCATGAATCGAGGGCGGCGGTGGTACGCTGGAGAAAATATCCGCCCGCGAGCGCAAGGCCGATCGCCGTCACGACGCGCATCGTATTTTTCTTCGGATTCATCCGGAAAAACCGCGCGAAAAACCTGAAGATGAACATAATCGAAAGGGGGAAGCACGCGTAAAAGGCCGCCTTAAGCGACACGTAGGAAACAGCGGCGTCGAAGGCGCTGACATTCAGGAGATAGAGGGCGAAAAACAGTGCCGAAAGCGCGAGAAAGAGACTTTCCTTTTTATCCGTATAGTTAATGAACGAAAAAAGCGAGTAGATGGCAACGAACATGAGAAGCACCGACGCGAAACGAGGAAGCTGCACGTCGAGAAAGTTATAGCGATTCATCGCCGCTCGATAGCCGTCGACGTCGAGTATGTCCATCATCCGGAGCTTGTAGGTGCCCGTGTCGTTCCAAAGCTCGAGCGTAAGGCGGTTTTTCCCGGCTAGGACGGAACCCGGCACGAGAACGCCGCGCGTAATATATGGCTGAAAGAAAAAATCGGGACCCGCGCGGCCGAGGGTATCGATGTATACCCCGTTAACCGAGACGCGGCACGACATGTTGTTTTTATAGAGAACGATGCCGAGCGGACGGTCCGGATCGGCGGGGGCGTCAAAAAAACCTTCAATGACGATTCCCCGGTCCGTCGACGGCGGCTGGGTTTTGACCGTAACGGGAAGGGAATCCCCGAGGGCCTCAATTGCGTTTCCACCCTCTACGAGAGTCCATCCGTATGGCCGGGGCGAATCCGCGGCCGCAATTCCCGATACCATGAACAGGCACACGAGCGACGTTATTATATTTCGTTTCAACATACCGATAGACTAGCACTTTAAGGCGGCAATTTCGAACAAAAATCTAAAAAAAATCAATTTCCCCCGCTTGCATAGTGCTTGATCGAGGACTTCCACATACGGGACGCAATACCGCCGAACACCACGGGGGCCGCGATGCCCCAGGCGAACCAGAGCGGCGGAAGGCGACCGAGGGCGAAGAGCGCCGGAAAATTCGTGATAACGAAAATCGGCACGATGAATACGCCGATCAATTGGCCGACGCGACCGTACACGACCATCGGCACGTTATTAAAATCCCAGAAGGTATCGGCAAGACCGGCGATAGCGTCGGCGCGGACGATGCGAAAGACAAGACTTATGGGGATGACCCAGAGAAAATACCCGACCGCGGCCCCCGATGACGCGAAAAACGACCAGCCGAGAACGAGCGGGAGGTCAATAACGCGTCCCGAACGAACGAGCCCGATCGCCACCATAACAAGCCCGGCGATGGCGTCGAAGAAAAGCGGTCCCATGTCGGAGCGGCGGAAGGTCGCGTAAAACTGCGTATTGACCGGCTTGACGAGCAAAAGGTCGAAGGAGCCGTCGCGAACGAGGGATGTGAGCTGAAAGAGGTTCATCGCGAACACACCCGCGTAAAAGCCGGTAAGAAAAACGTAGCTCCCGATAAAAACGAGTATCTCGTCGGGCGAATAGCCCGCGATGCGCTTTCCCGCCGAATACGCGACGATGACGTACATCGCCTTGGCGAGAAGATACCCCGCCTCCATCATAATGCCCGTGACGAAGTTCGCGCGGTATTCCATCTGACTCATGAAGTTGATTCGCGCGAGGCTGAGCCAAATGCGCGCGTGCCGGAGGATTTCTTTCATGTCAGCTCCCTACCGCGGCGAAACGCCTGATTCCGCGTGCCCAGATGAATTGCCCGAGCGCGACGAGCGCGAGAATCCACGCGAAGGCGAGCGCGAACGAAGGAAGCACTGCCTCAGGACGCACGCGCGACGAAAGAATTTCGGTCGGGAACTGGATAGTGAAGCGGAACGGCAGGAACGAAAGAACGCGCGAGGCCTCGGAGCCGAACACCGCGAGGGGCAGCACCCCGCCTGAGGCCGCGATGATGACGATGCGAACCGCCTCGAAAAGATAGCCGATCTCAGTGAGCCAGAAGCCGACGAGGGCCACGCACCAGAAGATGAGGAAGTTCAGGAGAAACGCGACGAAAAGCGCGAGCGCGAACAGGGTAACCGACGCGAGATTCGCGGAAAACCCGAAGACGACGGTGAGCGCGACGACGGCGGCGACGAGAAAAAAGCCCATGAAGACCGTCTGCACGAGCTTGTCGCCGATAAACGAAAAAAGCCGATAGCCGAAATAGCCGATGGGCTTGACGAGATAGCGGTCAAGGCTCCCGGTCTTGATGTCCCAGTTCACGTCGTACTCGAAGCCGGTGCGCACGAGCCTCGAGACGAGCTGGGCGATGACGGTATAGGCCACCATCTGCGAGAAGGTGAAGCCGAAAAAGGAAGCGGACGGGTCATCACCGTACAGCACGATCCACAGGGCGGTCTGAATCACGACGGGCGCGATGGCCCCGGCGAGCGACATGAAAAAGTTCGCGCGATATTCGAGGGCCGCGCGAAATCCGGTGCGGACGCAATTCGCGTACTTCCCGGCGAGCGTGGCCCTACTCACGGCTCGCCTCCCCGCGATAGAGACGGGCGATGCCTTCCTCGAGCGGGGCGTCCGTAATCGTAAGATCGACGACGGGAAGGTCGTCGAGCGCGCGGCGGGAAAAGGCGCGCACGTCGGCGCGGTCAACCTCGAAGACGGCCGAGACGCCTTCCACGGACTTGAACCCCGCGTATCCAGAGAGCGCCGATTCCTCGACGGCCTCGGAAAACACGAGCGTTACCGTCTTTCGGTCGGCGAGCGTATCGTTCACCCCGGAAAGGGCGCCGTCGTACACGACCGATCCGCTATTGATGAGGATAATCCTCTCGCACAGGTCCTCGATGTTGGAAAGATAGTGGCTCGTCAGCATGACGGTCGTGCCGAACCGGCCCTTGAGCGCCTTGAGAAGATCCCGAATCGCCTTTTGCGAGATGAGGTCGAGGCCGATCGTCGGCTCGTCGAGAAAGAGGACGCGCGGGCGATGAAGGAGCGCGGCGATCACTTCCATCTTCATCCGCTCGCCGAGAGAGAGGCGGCGAACCTGAACGGAAAGCTGATCCTGTATGCCAAAAAGATCCACGAGCTCGTCGAGTGTCCGTCGGTACTCCGCGCGGTCGATTTCATAGATGGAACGATTGAGATCGAAGGATTCGAGTGCGGGGAGGTCCGGCCAGAGCTGGCTTCGCTGGCCCATGACGATCGATATCTGGCGTCTGAAATCTTTTTTACGCTGCCACGGCACGAAGCCCATGACACGCGCCTCGCCCGAACTCGGGTGCATGATTCCGGAAAGCATCTTGAGCGTCGTGGTTTTTCCCGCGCCGTTCGGCCCGAGAAATCCCACGGTGGCCCCCTCGTCGATCGCGAAGCTCACGCAGCTGACGGCTTTCTTGACAAGGCTCTTTCGCGCGAAGAGGTTGCGGAACGAACCCGAAACCCCTTCGGCCTTTTCATAGTACGTAAAATCGCGACTGAGGCGATCGACTTCGATGATGGGCATGCGCTACGCTCCGTCGCCCGCGAAAGGTTTCAGACGGGCGCGTGCCCAGTGTACATCCTATTTGTTTTTGTTGTCAACAATTAAATGTGCTTGAACAAAGGGAACGAAACTCTCGGCGAGCATGTCGGTCGTAATGCGATGGGCCGCGGTGAACTCGCGAATCTCGACCGGGATTCCGGCTTCGCGCATCGCTTCCGCGACGAAGCGCGTACCACGGGGTATCCAACTATAGTCGTCGCGGGATCCGTACGCGAAGCGGACTGAGCGGAGCCGGGCCGTTCCCGCGGAATACGCTTGGAGCTTCGCGTCGATGCCGCCGAATCCCGTTTCCCAGTCAGCCTTCACGAGAGCGTCGCCGTAAGTACCGTCGAGCGACGGAACGCGGGCGTGGGGCGCGGGAAGCGAGAAATCGGGAGAAAAGGCCGCGCCATAGGCGTTCCGGTACGTGGTTCCCCATACGTCGAGGGTATTCTTCAAGCCGTTCCGGTCCCAGGCCCCGGGACAGCATACCCATGCGTAGGAAAAAACGTCCGGATGCTTGAGCGCGAGGTTCCAGGCCCCGAAGCCGCCCATGGAAAAGCCCGACAGCATTCGTCCTTCGGGTCGAGCCAGAGTGCGGAATTTCTTGTCGATGAGCGCGACCGCTTCCTTGACGACGAGGTCTTCCCAATAGCCCGTCGCGGGGGAGTTCGCGTAGAACGATCCGCCAAGGCTATTCGTTCCGTCAACGCCCACGAGTATGACCTCACTCGCCCCGGCCGCCTTGAGTGCGCGGTCGAAGGGAGTTATCATCCCCATGGCGCTGTCGCCGAACCCGTGAAGCCCGTAGATGACCGGATACCGCCGATCGGGAGACACGGCGTAGGAATCCGGTAGCGTCACGTGAATCTCGGTCTCGGCCTTTTTTTCGAGTGAACCTTTTGCGATCGACGCCGACTTGATCTTAAACGCGACATAGGTGTCGGAATGGCGAAGCTCCGAGAGGACCTTCGGCGCGTTCCCGCCGCACGAAACGGCGAGCGACGAAAAAAAGGCGATGGAGAAGGCAAGAAAGATGACCGCGCGGAACGTACCCGCATATCCGTGACGATTACGCTGTTTCATACACGCACTCTACCATCGTCCGCACGGGTTGAATGAACCGTTCTTGCTCATTTTCACTGTCCGCTGATACACTCATACGCATGAAGGAACGATACCTTGAGACCCTCACGCGGGTCATTGACCGGATCGAACGAACCCTTCCCTCCTCAATCGGGCTCGACGAGCTTTCGGCCGAAGCCTGCCTTTCGAAGTATCATCTCCACCGGGTATTTCGCGCCCTTACCGGGTTTCCCCTCGCGGAGTACGCGCGCGCCCGGCGTCTATCCGCGAGCCTTGACGCCTTGCTCGGCTCCGACCGAACCGTGCTCGACATCGCCCTCGACTTCGGCTTCAGTCACGAGCAAAGCTACATTCGCGCCTTTCGCGCTCAGTGGGGCATGAGCCCGGGCGAATGCCGCGAGCGGAAGCCCCTCGTACCGGTAACCGCGCCCCTTTCCCCGGACGATCTCGTCTCGGTCGGCCATGACGGGGCCCTCGCCTGCCCTCGTCTCGTCATCAGGCCCGCGCTCCACCTCTGCGGCAAGCGACAATTCATAACCGACGCGGACAACGAGAAGCACGACACGGCAGCAGGCGTCGCGAAGCGCTTCATGGCCGAAACCATGCCGACGATACGCGAACCGCTCTATCAGGACCGCTATGTCGCCTACATCGAGCGATGCCCGGATCCAAACGATAACTGGTATATGGCCTGCGCCGAACTGAAAAAAAGTCCTCCGCGATCATCGCCCCCGGACGGTCTTGCGTACCGAACGATCGAAAGCGGAAGGTATCGCGAATTTCTGCTCGTCTCGCGCGTTCATCCCGCGGGGCTGCTCTGGAAGGACGTTGAAAGCCTCTATGCTGCGATTTTCGGCGACTGGATGGCCCGCCACCCCGAAGATGAAAGCGCGGGCTGGCACCTCGAATACGTCGATCTTTCGGCCGCCCGGGAAGATTACGGGGAATTTCGGGTCCTCGTGCCCGTGCGCTGATTCCGCGCCAAAACACCTTGCGTTTACTTGTTCCTTCATCCACTTTTTTGCTATAGTATAACCACACGCACCATCAGGGAGAAAGAATGGAAGACCTAACCTCGGACACGGGCGACTTCGCGTCGCTTTTTGAGAAAAGCATCGCTAAACCGAATAAATTTACGCCCGGACAGCCGGTCGACACCGCGATCGTCTCGATTTCGGGCGATACGATATTCCTCGAACTCGGGGGCAAAAGCGAAGGCGTGCTCGACCGCGCCGAACTCGTCGACAAGGAAGGCCGCCTCTCCGTCAAGGAAGGGGACCCGATCAGGGTATTCTTCCTCACCGCGAAAGACGGGGAACTCCGCTTTACGACCCGAATCGCCGGAGAGTCCGCCAACAAGGGGATGATCGAAAGCGCGTTCAAGAGCTCAATACCGGTCGAAGGTCACGTCGCGAAGGAAATCAAGGGCGGGTATGAGGTCATGATCGGCGAAACCCGCGCATTCTGCCCCTTCTCCCAAATGGGCGAACGGCGGGTCGAAGGCGCCGAGTCTCCCGTCGGCAAGAAGCTCTCTTTCAAAATCATTGAGTTTGCGGAAAACGGCCGAAAGGTCCTTGTCTCGAATCGCGCGATCCTTGAAGGAGAGCGACAGGCTAAAATCGAAGAGCTGAAAGGAACCCTGCGCGAGGGCATGACCGTCACCGGAACCGTGACTTCGCTCCAAGACTTCGGCGCCTTCGTCGAGGTCTCGGGTTTCAAGGCCTTGCTGCCCATATCCGAGATTTCGCGAAGCCGCGTCGAGGACGTGAAGTCCGTCCTTTCCGAGGGCCAGACGATCGAAGCCTCTATCATAAAAATCGACTGGAAAGCCGAACGGATGACGCTCAGCATGAAAGCTCTTATCGCCGACCCCTGGGACACGGTTCGGGAAACATACGCCAAAGGCTCGAAGCACTCGGGAACGGTCTCCCGCGTCGCGGACTTCGGCGCCTTCGTGACGCTTGAGCCGGGAATCGACGGTCTCCTCCACGTCTCCGAGATGCGCGGAGAGGACGCCTACGGCAATCAGAAGATTACCGTCAAAAAAGGCGATACCCTCGCGGTCGTCGTAAAGGAAGTCGACGCGAAAGCGCGCCGCATCTCCCTCGCGCAGGCGTCCTCCGTCGAGAACGACACCGCCATCAGCGGTTACCTCGACAAGGGAACGGATGGCGACACCTACAATCCCTTCGCCGCGTTGTTGAAGAAGAAATAAGCGTTTTAGCGTGACGCGTCGGCGCGTCACGCGCAAAACAGTCGAACGCACTACTAAAAAAAAACGATTACAACGGCAGATTGAGCGGCAATCCTTCAATACGGACAAAGTGTTCGTCGCGGCTATAGAGGATCGCGCCCTGTTCGAGAGAGACGGCTATCATTGGGTGAATCCGAAGAGTCATGTTGAAAATGATGCTCCATGCTGTATGCTCCTTATTACAACGAAAAGGTAGTCTACTTCTTGGGAATATACCTTAACAGTGTTTTTCCGGTGTTTACTCATTTCAAATAAACAGGTTTAGAGTGATATCGCAGGGGGTTACGTCTAATGAGACAATTTTGCTCATTTATTGTATCTCTGATAATGATTGTCTCATGTTCGCTCCAAAAACCCGGTGATTTACGGGAAAAGTCAAAAAGCTATAACGATTCAAAAACAACTGATGATACGGATTCAATGATTAAAATCAGTACAAGCGTTTTTATTATGGGTGAACCTGGGTTTGAAACATCAAAAACCAGCGCCGAAAGACCTGTCAAGTTAACGGTTTCTGCTTTTTATTTCGCAAAGACCGAAGTGCTACAGAGTGAATGGATGAAGGTGATGCACGTGAATCCCTCTCTCGTTATTAATATGAAAATTCCTGTTGATAACGTGAGCTGGTACGATGCGATAGCCTACTGTAACCGCAGAAGTATCATGGAGGGGATGAAGCCTTGTTATTCCCTTGATGGTGAATGCAATCCGGATTACTGGGGGGATATTCCCTCCGCTAATGACTCCCGGTGGAACAACGTTGTGTGCAATTTTGAAGCTGGCGGTTACCGGCTGCCTACCGAGGCGGAGTGGGAACTTGCGTACCGGTTACATGTTCCCGGAAAGGATATTGACACGGATAATAACAGCAGTGGCTGGCCGTATCAATCAAAAGAGGAAGATGCTTCTGAGGTTCGCACAACACCACAGGCCATAAACCTTGCCATTTCTGGAGGGGTTTTCGAGTTGAACACCAATGTCTGGGAGTGGTGCAATGACTGGTATAAACCTTATCCGAAACAGGCGAAGAAGGATTACGCCGGGGCCGCCACAGGTGACAAACGCTCTCTCCGCGGTGGAAGGTGCCAGTATGAGAATTTTAGAATTCCTGCCGCATATCGGAGTCGTTATGCCCCATCTCAACGCGGAAGCGAAATAGGTTTTCGTGTTGTACGACGGTGATTATTAGTCAGTCAGGATTTTCCTCACTATTCGCAGCAATCAACTCCCTATCAACGACGGTTTGAGTTTCTCTTTAGGAGGGTCCGCCTTACAGACGCGACGCTCAGGGCTCTTTCTGACTATGTCTACTCCCATAGGCTGGAATTGAAGGCCTGGTGGCCGCTCATCGAATCGCTCCGCATTGAAGTAGACGAAATCGAAACCCTTACGACTATCGACTTCGAAAGGATTCTAGAAAATTACCATACGGCTCAAAATGCTAAATCATTCTTGACGGGACTTAGAAAGGATTTTAACTGTGTATACCAGTTTCATCGAAGACCGACTAAAGCGATACCGTACGAATTCCCCCAAAACGGAACTCATAGCTATCCGCAAGATCACCGAGGAACTCATCCTTATCGAGCTTTCTACGAGAAACTTCTTCTCGTAAGCAGCCTTTCAGGGCAACACGTGCCTGCGCATCGTGCATGTACTGGGCCGTTTTTTCGGAAATTTGGTAAGGTTCTCCGCCTCACGTACGCGAACAGTCTGGGCCTCAACGTTGACCGTGCTTGCTACATCGACAAAATGAAGCAGCGTATTGGAGAAACGGACTGGAAGCGGGCGAAGGACGACGTCGCATCGTTAATCTCCCCACAGGAACAAGGTCTCCTCTCCAAATGGAGCGTCGTCTTTTTCATCTCCGCTCTGACGCGATTACTCTTAAAGATTAATCGACCTTTGATATCCATATTCTCGCATCACAACCCTAACCGGAGGTACACTTCTTCGCGTGAGGGATACACCAGCGCGTTCGCAGCGAAGCGAGAGCGCGCTCGTCATATAACTTCCTCTCAGCACCCGAACGCGATTCTTTCCTTTTCTTCGCGTGAGGGATTCTTCGGCGCGTTCGTAGCGAAGCGAGAGCGCGCTCGTCATATAACTTCCTCTCAGCACCCGAACGCGATT
>CAYSEA010000068.1:0-9272 GCA_964429975.1 uncultured Treponema sp. | reverse complement strand
GGGTTCTGCGGACTACCATAAAGCGAGGCGCGTACGGGATACGATGCGGGCGTAGAGAGGCAGGGTAAAAACTCCCCGATGAGCGCGGCGGCCAGACTAGTCGCCGCAATCGCTCTCGTCGCGCTTGCGGCGTGCCTGTTCGCGTGCTCCTCGATCGGCGAGCCGGTCTCCATAGAAGAGCGGATGACGCTCTTCAGCGCGTCCTACGACGGGGCCCTCTGGGACGAAATGATCGACCACCTCCACCCCGACGCCGCCGACTTTGCGAACGCGACCGCGAACGCCGCGACCTTCTGGTCCGTGCCCGCCGCCTTCGCCGGCCCCCTCGACGTAGGCGCCATGATCGTCAGCGGCTGGTGCGTCTCCATTGACGGCGGCGGGGTAACCTACACCATCCTTCTCGAGCCCGACGAACCGGGCGTCTTCAAGATAACCGAAATCAAACGAAGCACCGACGGCGCGACGATCTTTCATTGACGATCGCCGGACCCGGGTCATCCCTTCAAAAACAATTCCTCGAATTCCTCGGGCGGGACGGGCTTGCCGAAATAGTAGCCTTGAATCTCGTCGCAACCGAGAGCCTCGAGACGACGAAGCTGTTCCTCTTCCTCGACGCCCTCGGCGATCGTCCGTAAGCCCAGGGCCGTCGCCATCATGATGATGGCCTGAACGATCTCGCGCTCGGTTTCGCTCGTGGCGATCCCGTCGATGAGCTGCTTGGCGATCTTGAGATAGTCGATCTCGAAACGCTTGAGATAGCTGAGCGAGGAGTACCCCGTGCCGAAGTCGTCCATCGAGCTGACGATGCCGAGCTCCGAGAGGCGCTTGAACACGTTCACGATAAAAAGCTCGTCCTTCATCGCGCTTCGCTCGGTGAACTCGAGATTCACCCACTCGCACTTCGCGCCGATCGTCCTGATCGTCTCCTCGAGACGCGGCAAGAAGAGCGTGTCGTCAAGCTGAAGGGGGGAGACGTTGATGCCCATGCGCAAGTCCCGGCCGTACGCGCGGTTCCACGCGGAAATCTGCGTGAGCGCCTTTTCCATAATCCAGTCGCTCAGGGGAATGATGACGCCGTTTTCCTCCGCGATCGGTATGAACTCGTCGGGGCGCACGTCGCCCAACTCGGGCGACGACCAGCGCACGAGGGCTTCCATCCCGACGAGACGGCGTCCGCCGACGGTGATCTGCGGCTGATACACGAGCGTGAACTCGCGGTCGAAGTTCGCCTTGCCGAGCGCAAGGTCGATCTGATGGCTCCGCTCGACGCCCGCATTCGCGCGCGAGTCGAAATACGACACGCAGTCGCCGCGCTTTCGCTTCGCGATGTAGAGGGCGATGTCCGCGTGGCGCATGAGGTCGCTTCGCGTCAACGCGTCGTCGGGCCAAGAAGAGGCGCCGACGCTGACCGAAAGGTGAATGGTAAAGGCCCCGACCTTGATGGGCTCGGAGACGAGATCCGCGATCGTGCGGACGAGGGGATCGACGCTTTCGTTCGGGCATCTCCTGCAGATGAAGCCGAACTCGTCGCCGCCGAGGCGGGCGAACACCGTGCGGTCGTTCGAGAGCGCCTCGAGCCGCTTGCCGGCCACGCGGAGCGACTGATCGCCGACGTCGTGGCCGTAGGAATCGTTCACCGTCTTGAAGCGGTCAAAGTCCAGGATCAAAAGCCATACCTTTTGCGTCTCGCAGGGCTCGCCCACTGGCGCGCGATCGCCCGCCTGAATCCATTCGTCGATCTTCTCGAGAAAATACTTTCGGTTGAACTGCCCCGTTATCGCATCGCGCTTCAAGAGATTTTCGAGCGTCTGATTGAGCGTCCTGAGCTCTCGCGTGCGGTCGGCGATCGTAGCTTCGAGAAGCTCGGTACGCCGGGCTTTTTCCCTCAGCGACGCCTCGCCATGCTCGATCCTCCGCAAAAAAAGACTTGTCGTCTGATGGGCAAGCGCGACGACGAGAAAGAAGACGAGCTCCGAGGGCGACACGAGACCGGTCGCGGCGGCGCAGGCGGGCAGCAGAAGCAAGAGGGCCGAGCGCCTGATAAAGCCGCGCGGGGACACTCCCTCGCTTCGCAGGCTTTCCGTGATCGGCTCGCCGTCAAGGTGGAGCGCGGCGGCTCCCCCGAGCGCGAGGATACACAGTATGTACAGCGCGTCGATAAGTCCGTGGGACGTATACGTGCCCGTCAGAAACTCATGAATGTACGCGACGTCGACGGCCACGAACGCGAGGCAGGCGACAAAAGCTATCTTCAGAAAAAGCGGTACGCGAGAGCGTTCGAACGAGAGAAAGACGGCGGCGGCGATCGTGACGAGAAGAACGTCGAGTACCAGGGTTATCTGGGACGAAAAAGCGGCATGGTCGACGGCAGTGGTCGTATCAAGCGCGCCCCGAAAAAAAACATACCATAAAAAAGCGCCCGAACCGACAAGAAGAGCGACAAAATCAACGATGAATTGCGGAAACGACTCGCGGTTGCGCCGGTGAACGGCTATGTATGCGATCGAAGCGACAAGACACGCGTTTAATACCACATACGAATACATGAGGGGAACGAAGCGTTCAGGCTCTCCCCCGGGAATGAGGACAATAACGGACCAGACGAGGTCTGATACGCCCCAAACGACGAGTCCCAACGCGGTAATGAGCCAATTAAAGCGATAGGCGGTGCATCTTCGTATGCTAGCGATGTTAGGCGTTACGGAGATGGCGGAAGTTACAACGACGACAAAGTTTGCTGCCTCAATGCGTCCCGTTACGATACACGCGAAATATGCGGCTAGAACGGCCAGGCATGCGGCACCGTATGCAAGGATGTGCGTCGGTTTCATTGATCGCTCCCTCCAATAACTCTAGCAGATAATCAAAGGTTTTGCAAAAGAAGAAGAAAACTTGACGAGTCTAAAAACCCGTGAGAGAATAAAGAGCGTTATTTTCCAAAAGAAACAAATAAACTGAGAGGGAGGTTCACAATGAACAGGAAGACGGGAAAACATGCCTTTTTGGCGATTGTCGCGTTTCTCGTATGCGCATCGTGGGTTGCGGCGCAGGAATTCAAAGCGAGCGATAAATGGAATTCGTTTGACGACAAGGCAAACGGCGGGTCCTCGGTCGTGACCAAGACGTCGGAATTCGTCAAAATCGGAGACCGGGACGTGTTGAGCGTGACGATCAAGGGAAACGTCACGACGAAATATCAGTATGGCTTTTGCGGCCTTTCGGCCGACGCAGATCCCGCGACCTTGAAGGCGATACGCGAGGGGAGCGGCATCAAATTTCTCGCCGCGGGCGACGGTAAAAAGTACCGCGTCAAGGTAGAAACTTCCGATATTACGGACTTTAACATGTTCGGCAAGGAATTCACCGCAGCGAAAGGAAAACCCGTCGAGATCGTCGTGCCCTTTAAGAGCCTCACGCAGGAACCCTGGGGCATCAAGAAGAAATTCGATCCCGCAAAAATCGTGAAGGTTTCGTTTCAGACGATCGGCCAGCCGATTTCATCGTATGAATTGACTATCACCGACCTCAAAGTCGTTCCGTAACCGATCGCGCGCCCTTGATACGTCTCTTTGTAAGCGGTATCATGAACTGGTTCCCGACAAGGAATCACCCAACGCAGAAGCAAGGAGTTCCGAATGAAGCTCATTTTTTTGGGTCCGCCCGGAGCGGGCAAGGGCACGCTCGCCGTATTAGTCTCAGAAACGTATAAGATACCCCATATCTCGACCGGAGAGATTTTCCGCACGGCAATACGGGAGAAAACCCCGCTCGGACTCAAAGTTCAGGCCATTATCGACGCGGGACAGCTCGTGAGCGACGACATTACCATCGAGTTAGTCAAGGAACGCCTCTCCAAGGACGACACCAAGGTGGGGTACATATTGGACGGTTTCCCCCGAACCATTCCGCAGGCGGAGGCGCTCGCAAAGATCGTCACGATCGACGCGGCAGTGAACTTCGACATCGCGGATGACGGCGTCGTTGCTCGGCTTTCCGGCCGGCGCGTTTGCAAGTCCTGCAGCCAAAACTATCACGTCGACTACATGAAGCCAAAAGTCGACGGCGTATGCGATAAGTGCGGCGGAGAGCTGTATATCCGCGAGGACGATAAAATAGAGGCAATCACGAAGCGGCTCGAGGTGTACCGGAAGCAAACCGCGCCGCTCATCGACTTCTATCGCTCGATCGGCAAGCTCACCGACGTGGACGCCCGACCCTCAAGCGCCGCGGTTCTCGAGGAATTCAAGAAACTGTTCCCCGTCTAAGACGATACCGGTCGCCCGGTACTTCCTCGAAATACTTTTCCAGAAGACCCTCGATATCCTCGAGGGTCTTTGCATTTTGCACGCGCATCTTTATATAGTGGGCGAAGCTGAAGTTGTCGCAATAGTAAAAGAAAAAACGACGCGCGCGGGTTACCCAAAACTCAGGCGGCTGGCCCTCGACGAGAAATCCCAAAAAGGCGCGCGACACTTCGAGATGGTCAATCTCGTCGGGATCGCCCGTCGTGCCGAGCCGGGCGCGCGCGATGTCGCGAAATATCCAAGGCTCGGTTATGGCCGCGCGCCCTATCATCACTCCGGCGCAGGGAACGTCACGCTCGAGGGCGAGAAAGTCCGCGACGGAGGCGACGTCGCCGTTCGCGTAAACCGGGACCGAAAGGTCGCGCGCGAGGCGCGCGGTATAGCCGTGACGAGCGGGACGAGAATACTTTTCGCGGCGCTCGCGGGGATGCAGGGTCAACATATCGGCGCCGGAGTCGACGAGTGCGGCGCAAAAGCCAAGAAGCCGATCGTAGTCGTCGTCGGAGCCGAGGCGAAGTTTCACGCCAAGCCTCGCGCGGTGGGCGGCGGGACCGGAAAAACCGATGCCGCTATCCGCGGACAGGCGAGCCGCCCGATCGATCACCGATCGAACGCCCCGAACGAGTTCGGAAGCCTCGGCCGGATCCTTTTCCATCCAGGCGACGCCCGCCCCGCCGCGCACGATATCCGGCGCGCTACAGCCCATATTAAGGTCAAGGCCAATGCCGCCATACGAGAGCAAGAGTTCCGCGGCTTTGACAATAGGCTCGCCGCTCCCGCCGGTAATTTGCCACACCATCCGCTCGGGACACGGGGCCGTCCGCACGTACCACGGCTCGAACATGCCGCCTGCCAAAAACGACGGAGCGTGAATCATCTCGGAAAAATATTCGTCGGGATCGCCGTAACGGTGTATGAGACGACGGAGGGGTTCATGGGTCAAGGTTGCCATCGGGGCAAGCGCGAGTTTCATTTGCCGATTATAGCGGATTTTCGCCCTCCCCCGCCAGAGATCGCGTCATTCCGGTTGCCGTAACGGTTCGGGTAGTTTATATTCAGCTATACGACATGAGGAGGATTTTCATGCACGCACACGAACTCTCGCCCGGCATCCACGCGATTCACGCAGACGTAAAGACGTCTACGCGCTTCGAGGGGATTTGGCCCATACCTCACGGCGTCACCCTCAACGCGTACGTCGTCTCGGGAGAGAAAACGGCGCTCATTGACCTCGCGAAGGACTGGGAGGGATCGATCGGTCAGTACGAGGCCCAGCTCGCGAGCGCGGGCACCTCCTTCGAGAAAATCGACTATCTCATACTGAACCATCTCGAGCCCGACCATACCGCCTTTATCGTGGAACTCAGGAAGCGAAACCCCTCCGTGGAAATTCTCTCGACACCCAAGGGAATCGCGATGGTGCGAAACTTCTTCAAGATAACTGATGGATTGCGCGAGGTTAAATCGGGCGACACGCTCGACCTCGGCGGAAAACGGCTCGAGTTTTTCGAGACGCCCAACATACATTGGCCCGAGACGATGATGACCTTCGAGCGCGAAACGGGCACGCTCTTTTCCTGCGACGGTTTCGGCTCCTATGGCACGCTCGGAGACCGCGTCTTCGACGACGAGTTCAGCGCGGAGGAGCATGCCTTCTACGAGCGCGAGTCCCTCCGCTATTACTCGAACATCGTCGCGAGCTTCTCTTCGTTCGTAACCAAGGCCCTCGACAAGCTCAAAGACCTACCTGTAAAGATCGTAGCCCCGAGTCACGGCATCGTTTGGAGAAAGAATCCAGGGGAGATCGTCGCGCGGTACGCGAAATACGCGGGGTACAATTCCGGCGGGGCCTGCGAGAAAGAGATTTGCGTAATTTGGGGATCGATGTACGGATACACGAAAGCCGGCGTCGACGCCGTCGTGGCGGGCATCGCCGAAGAGAAGGTGCCCTACTCGATCCACCAAGTGCCCGACACCGACGCGAGCTTCGTGCTCGCCGACGCGTATAAGTCGGCGGGTCTCGTGCTCGCGATGCCGACATACGAATACAAGATGTTCCCGCCGATGGCGCATATACTCGATCTTTTCGAGCGAAAGCATTTCATCGGCAAGAAAGCCCTCAGGATCGGAAGCTGGGGCTGGGTCGGCGGAGCGAAAAAGGAATATGAGGAACGGATCGCCGCCTTCAAGTGGGAAAGCGTCGAGTCAGTCGAATGGCAGGGGATTCCCTCGCGGGAAGATCTCGCGCTTCTCAAGGAACGCGGCAGGGAACTCGCCCGTCTCGTAAAGAGGGGTGGCGTATGAAAAAAAGAACCGCATTCGCTATAGCGCTTTCTCTCGTCCTCTCGGGCGGAGCCGCCTCGGCGGACGCGTTCGTGGATCTTGAGGGCGCGGTTGCCTTTACCGGCTACAATGACGTGCGCATACCGTCGACCGGGGGAACGGATTTTTCGCTCGCAGACGACGTCGATAGCAAACCCGTTCCCGCGTTCCGCGCGCGCGTCGGCTATACTTTCGCGGACAAGCACACCGTCTTCGCGACGGTCGCGCCGCTGACTATCCGCGGCTCGGGCACCCTTGACCGCGACATTACCTTTCGGGGAACGACGTTCGCGGCGGGAACCGAAGTCGATTCGGTGTATCGCTTCGACTCGTATCGCCTGACGTACCGCTATACATTCGTAGACCGCTATTTCATGACGGTGGCCGGCGGGGTAACGGGAAAGATACGAAGCGCGGAAATCGCCCTCATGAGCCAAGCGGGCTATGAGCGCCGAAGCGACCTCGGCTTCGTTCCCCTCGTCAACGTGATGGTTCATTGGAAGCCGCACGAAAAATTCGGCGTCGTGCTCGATATGGACGCGCTCGTCTCGCCGTATGGACGGGCCGAAGACGTACTCCTCGCGTTACAGTACGAATACTCCCCGAACGCGTCGCTCAGGCTCGGGTATCGAATACTCGAAGGCGGATCGGAGGGCGGCGGAAGCGTGTATACGTTCGCGCTCATCAACTACGCGACGCTCGGAATAACCGTTCGCTTCTAGCGTTCGTCCGACGAAAGGGAATACACGGTTTTCCACGCGCGTTTGGCACCGGGAGGCGTCTCGTCGAGCTCCGTGAAGGATACGTCCGGAATGTCCCCACACCGTTCCTTCACGCCGTCGGTGACGAGAATCTCCCAGGCCTTCGCGGTATCTTCGCCGAGCTTGCTCGCCGCGTTTACCTCCGAGCCGAACACGTCCGCGTCGCCGATCCTCAGGAGTTTTCCGTACCCGAGCCCCACGCAGAGGAGAACCTTCTCCTCGTCCGGCTTGTCGGCGTTATACGCGACAAGGGCCTTTTGCATCGCGATCGCGCCCTGAATGCCCTTTTGCACGTTGCGGAAAATGACGAGAAAGCTATCGCCCTCCACCTTAAGGAGGATTCCGTCATACCGCTCGATGATGGGAATGAGCAGTCGCTCCGACTCGTAAATCGTTTGCAAAAAGTGAATGATGCCGAATTTCGCCACGTTGCGCGAAAATCCCGAAAGATCCGTGAACATGACGCACCATTCCTCGCCGAACAAATCCCAGATGCGCTCGTCTATTCGCCGTTTTTCGGTCGCATCGGCCGAGATTCTCGCTTGGATGAGACGCTCGAGCCGGTCCTCGGACGCGCTTAGGTAAATATCTCGTTTATAGGCCATGAAACCAGTATCACACGGGGAAAGTTGGCTGTCAAATTGATTGCTTTGTTGATGGCAGGCTAGTATACCTACCGGTAGGTATACTAAAAACCACTCAATCTTGCCGAAACAGGACAAAAAGGCTACAGTCTGTTTATCGTCGCTTACAAATACAGAGGAGAAACTATGGTCAAGGCACTCGATAAAAACACAGCTTGGCGCGGCAGGAAAGGTCCTGTCGTGCTCGTAATAATGGACGGAGTCGGATACGGAAAATTTAAGGAAGGCGACGCGGTCGCCGAGTCTCACATGGAGGCGCTCGCGGACTTCCAGAAAAACTGGCCCACGACAAAGCTCAAAGCCCACGGCATGGCGGTCGGCCTACCCTCGGACGACGATATGGGAAATAGCGAAGTCGGACACAACGCGATCGGCTGCGGCCGCGTTTTCGCGCAAGGCGCGAAACTCGTATCGGGCTCGATCGAGACCGGCGCGATGTTCGAGGGAAGCACTTGGAAAAAACTCGTCGACAACGTCAAGAAAAATAATTCAAAGCTGCACTTCATCGGCCTTTTTTCCGACGGTAACGTGCATTCGCACCTCGACCACCTTAAGGCGATGCTCGACCGCGCAAAGGCCGACGGGATCAAAACCGCGCGCGTGCATGCCCTGCTCGACGGTCGTGACGTCGGAGAGACGAGCGCTCTCGATTACGTCGACCCCTTCGAGAAATACCTCGAGGAACTCAACGGCGGAAAGCCGGGAACGAGTGGAGTCGACTATCGGATCGCCTCGGGCGGCGGGCGCATGTTCATCACGATGGATCGATACGGCGCCGACTGGTCGATGGTCGAGCGCGGATGGAACGTCCACGTCCTCGGCAAGGGTCGGCTCTTCGGCTCCGCGCGCGAGGCGATCGAAACCTGGCGTAAGGAAATCCCCGGGATCATCGATCAGGACCTCAAGGAGTTCGTGATCGCGGAAAACGGAAAGCCCGTCGGCACGATTGAGGACGGCGACTCGGTCGTCTACTTCAACTTCCGCGGCGACCGGGCCCTCGAGATGACCTCGGCCTTCGAGTCGGGCGCCGACTTCGACAAGTTCGACCGCGTCCGCGTGCCGCGCGTCGAATACGCGGGGATGATGGAATACGACGGCGACCTGCACATTCCGGGACAGTATCTCGTGACCCCGCCCGCCATCGACCGCACGATGGGCGAATACCTCGCGGCCACGGGCGTGCGCTCGCTCGCGATCAGCGAAACGCAGAAATACGGCCACGTCACCTACTTCTTCAACGG
>CAYSEA010000067.1:0-9277 GCA_964429975.1 uncultured Treponema sp. | reverse complement strand
TACTTCGGATCAAGATACCTCGCTCCATAGTAGTAAAGGCCCGTTTCCTCGTCAAGTTCTTTTCCCGTAAACCGGAAGGGGGTTACGAGGCCTTCTTTCCGCTCGATCCAGGTCTCGCCATAGGGCGTATACTCGATTCGCTCATGGATTTCTCCCAAGTGATTCGTGACCAGCTGGACGCTTCCGAGATGATCGGCGTGGTAGTAGTACGTATTGACCGACTCATAGCTGAGGTTATCCTCGCCTCGTTTATTGCACTTCGTCACGATACGTACTTCGCCCACGTAGATGTGCTTACTCTGGCGCATCGCGCCGTCGAAGCTATTGCGCACCTGCCACATACTGTTGTAGTAGAGATTCTCGCTCCGGCTCGAGGATTTAATCGCTCGCTGACCGTCCGCTCCATAGCGGTACTGCACCGAGAATCGGGCGTCCTTGCTCGCCTTCAGGAGGTTTCGCTCGTTCCAGGAAAAAGTCCGCTGTGAGGCGATCGGAGTATCGGGTTGTTGCGGATCGACAATACCAAATCCATAGTTCGTGCCGTAGGCGTTCTCGTATCGCTCCATCGTATAAACGTCCCCAGACCCGCCTTCCGGGATCGGGCCGACATGCTCACGAGTAATATTCCCGTTCTCGTCATACTGATAGTACATGTCGCCGGAGTTCTTCACCCGATGCGCGTACGCTGGCTTGTCATAGGCGCTTACAAAGGAGTAATTGAGATCCTTCACCTCGCGGGTCGGGACCGACACGGAGGATGAACTCACCTTTTTAATCATGTTTCCGATTGAGTCATAGTCAAAGGTCTGCGCGTATTGGGCCTGATACCGCGGACTCGTCGGGTGATCAATCGCGCTTGCCGTTACGGTCTTGAGCTGATAAAGATCGTCATACGTGTACCGCTGCTCATTGGTATACCCGTAAGCGGCATTGGCATATACCTCTACGTTTCCGACTCCGTCGAACTCATACCGCATGTTTTGGAAGAGGCTATCGGCATCGTTTCCGTCTTGACGCGTCACGACGGTGGAAAGCCACCGTCGCTCGGGATCATACGTATAGGTCGTTCGGACGTCATTTTCATACTGAATATACGTTCGCTGCCCAAACTCGTCGTAACCGATCTTCTTGACATAATCAAACGTACAATTATTCCGTACGCCCGAAACACCGCTGACAAGACCTCCGATATTAACTCATATTTAAAACAATTCTAAATAGCAAAGAGTAAAGATGCAAATGAAAAGAAAAGAGCGAAGTCGTGCCCATTGAATAAAGGGTTATATCTTTGAACCAACAAGTAACAAAATAATAACAATACGAAAAGCATGAAGCAAAGTAATACTATGGTTGTTCTTGATGTCTTATTCATTTTATTTATCCCCAAAAGCGTTCTCATAACGCTCTTTCATATATGCTACTTTTTGACTACCTCTCAATAATATATCGTGACCCGTTCATCAAGAGCTCAATCTCACTGCCTGTCGTTCTGACTACCCCGTCGGAACCTTCATTGGAATGTCCAACGCGAAGCGTCGATCCGTCCCGATCGTTTCTCAAATATAGCGATTCCCCCTTATCGTCCCGCACATACCCCATATACCGTAACCATGATGCCCGCTCGACCGTTGTCTCGCGTCGCGGGCTTTTCGAAGCACTATCGTTCACCGATACGGCATCCGTGCGATAAAACAAGCCTAGAAGATCAGCCGGTTCCTTTCGCGCGGATCGTTGCATGAGATCGTTCGAGGTTTCGATCTCTCCCGCCTTCGCCTTGATCTCGGTCAGGATGACGCCCGTAAGGACGACGCTATCGCTCTCGCGGAGATACTCGATCGTGGCGCTCCGGTAGGAAAGCTTCGCCGTTCCCGTGCACGTTACCTTTAAAAATCGAAGGATTGAACGAATTGAACCCTTTGCCAGAAACGAAAGGGCGACGAACCCTTCCTCCTCGAGCGATTCCACGCGCTCGAGACGGCAGTCCGTGGCTGCGGCGCGGGAGGCGAGATAGTCGAAATAGCCGGAAACCAGAACGGGCATTTTTTCGGAACGTTCCGCAAGCTCCCGTAGCAGTTCGCGTACGTATGCGATTTTTTCGGTAATATTCCCGTCAGCTTCGCGCAGTTTAGGGTACCGAACGGACGCGGTTATGAAGAGCCCCGGTTTCGTCCGATCCGTCTCATTATCCTGAAACGAAAGATCGTACAGATACGGATTCCGCTCGAGCGCAGCCACGACGGGCACGGGATAGTTCGTGACGAGCGAGACGGTGATACCGGAGCCCTTCATCTCCATCTTTCGGAGCTTCGGCTCGCGTCCGATCGCGTTGTGAACGAGCGACAACGTGGAATACGGATCATGAGGTCTCGCAAGGACGCGAAGGGTATACTCGGCGACAAGACGTTCGTATTCGGCTCGAAGCGACTCCTGTTGGGCGGAATCGGCCTTTTCGCGTTCGAGCGCGTTTCGTCGGGTCTCCGCCTCGCGCGCTGCCTCGGCTGCGCGATCGGCGACGCGGGAGGCGGCTAAAGACGCAAGAAAGAGCGCCATGACAAGCGAAAGAATACCCGCGACCCGTACGAAGCGGGACGCGAGAGGAAACAATGCATACGCCGCCTCCGTGACGACAGAAACAAGGCCTTCGGGGAAAGAGAGAGGAACGATTCCGGCGCGTTCTGCGATCGAGCGAGCGGCCGCATCATCCATCGCGCAGAGGATTGCTCCCGCGCCGGATGATACTGACTCAGGCGACCTTCGCGTGGTCGGGGCGGAATCGCTCGTGGGTATACGCGCACGCGCGACGCTTGAGGCGACGCGGCCGGAAACGATGGTAAGTGTCTCAATGTACGTCGCGTCGAAGACGACAACCTCGCCCTCACGCAAACCTGTACGTCGAGCGAGGCGCGCGGCGTACAGGGTAGACGACCGAAAGATATTCGAACGGGCCGTCGCATCGATGACGAAAACGAGATACGAACCGCGCACGCCGTTTCGCCTGAGAACGAGGCGCTTATCCTCAAGCGACACGGGATACATCCCACGGACGATTTGCGCGGCGATCTCTCGCCTCTTTCCGCGACCCGCGTCAGGGATCGTTATGGGGAACACCGAGTAGGAAAGACGGGAGACGAAGTAGTCGTTCGCGTTACCCACCGATCCTCCCCCAGGAAATCATCTCGTATCGTTCGATCTCGGCCGGATCTTCCCGGCTCGGTAGCGCGCATATAACGCATTGAAACGTTATCCCGCGGACCCGGTACGTCGCCCGCCAAAAGGTCGTCTTGACGCCGAGAATCGAGTACACGACGTTTGTCCGCTCCGTTTCCAAAAGAGACCGAAGCGTGTCCACATCGACGACATTGACTTCGGCAAAATCGCACAAGCTTTTGATCTTTTCTTCCTGACGTTCGATAGCGAACCTGGGATCCGCTAGATAATACTGAATCACCTCTCGCGAGGCAAAATTGACGTTAATAAGCGGTATCTCGTTTATTAAGGGAAAAAGCCTTCCTTGGTTTTCTGTTCCGTGAAGCCGGGAGATATACAGAAAACCCGGGGAGGTCGTTGTGAGCTTGTGAATCCAGCCGTACACGACGCACCACTCAAGCGCCTCCTCGCGAACGTAGTCGCGAAGGTCATCAATCGTTCGGAGAGGACCGTCTTGTTTGACCGCTTTATCGAACTCCGCCGCTTTTCCGGGTAGAAAAACAACTGTCGCTAAGCGGCCCGTAAATTCCCCTTCAGGCATGAACGCGAGATTTAACCCGCTTGAGACATCGACAAGTTCAAGTGAGTATTCGGCATACCGGATAACTATACGCGCATAGGAATCCGCGTTTCTCGAGTCGCACGACTCTTCGAGAAAAGATGATACATCCTCGAGAAGGGAAAAGGCGATCTTCCGCGCGTCACGATTGAGTTCTTCCCGTGCGATCGATCGGCGGGAAAATCGCCTGAACGCGTCGTAGTAAAGGAGCGCGCAGACAAGCGCCGACGATACGAAAATCATGAGGACGATTCCGGTAATCTCAATGTATCCCGACTCGCTCGCCTTACTCATCGCGCTTCCATCGCTCCCCAGGAACCGAATGTCTCAACGGTCTCATACTCCGTGCCGTCCAATTCGTACCGAATCTCTGCGCCGACTATCATCCCTTTCGCAGAGATAATCGGTCGAACGCATGTGATTCGGTCCGAGCGCGGGAGATTGCGTAACTTCGCCTCGAGTTCGTCGACACGCGTATCGGCCTTATCCCAATACGCGATATTCGTTTCTCTCACTGAGGCGCGATACGCGTCATCGCAGAGAAGGGCACGAGACGTCGTACGCATACTCCGGAGGCTGCGTGTAAGGCCGTCATTGCCCGCCTGAAACGCGAGAAAAAGCGCCGAAGTAAGGGTCACGATAAGCGTGAGAGAGACGACGAGCTCGATTATTGTAGATCCGCTTTCAGAGTTCACGGGCGAACTCCCGGACGCACTCGTTTCTGGCACGAAGTTCGAAGCCAATCCCGCGAGCTTCACGCGCGAACGCGGCAAGCGATGGAGCAAGAGATGCCAGAACCGCCGAGAAACAAACCGTCAACAAAATTACCGCGATGAGCGTTTTGAGGAGGACATACCCATCCTCGTCTGGTTTTCTACTCATTGGAATCGATGTCCACCGCATATCCGTCGCCGCCCTCCTGTCCGTCAGAGCCGAACGAAACTATTCGGTACGGAAGCCCGTTTTTTCCCGGAACGGAATACGCATACGGGTTTCCCCAGGGATCCGTAGGCACGCTTCGATAGAGATACGGGCCCTTCCATCCGGTCGCGTGTGAGGCTGAATCCGAACGCTTCCAGAGCGACTCGAGGCCTTCGTCCGCGTCGGGATACCGGCCGCAATCCATATAATACGTTTCAAGCGCGACGCTGAAGCTATTAATCTGTGTCTTCGCCGTCGCAACACGCGCTTTATCGACGTATTGAATGGCGATGATGCCGACCGATGAGGTAAGAACCATGATGATCGCGATGACGATGATCGTCTCGATAAACGTCCACCCGTCCTCTGATACGCTTTTTTTTCGTTTCATTACAACACCTTTCCGTACATACCGAATACGGGCACCACAAACCGGAGTAGTAAGGCCATCACGATTATACCGACGATGAGGATCGCGGCCGGCTCTATCGTCGCGACGATTCGACCGGTCGCGTCCTCGAGACCAGCTTGAAAGAATGATCTGATTTGCGAAAACGCCATAGGTACGCTCCCCGTTTCCTCCGCGACCGCAAGCCACATACCGACTTGATGCGGTACGACTTTTTCCCGTAAAAAAATTTCCGAAAGTCGCTCACCCGTTTCCAGCTTGGCAAGAATACGAAGCAACGCCTTTCGGAATGCGCGGTTTCCGACGCAACCGGCTGCCTCGCGCAGGGCCTCGGGAAGGGGAAATCCGCTTGAGACGAGCATCTCCATGGCGAAGGCGAAATTAAGCGTCTCGAAGTGCGTTATTACCAGGCCAATGCCGGGAAGGCGCAAGACGAGACTATCAATGAGTTCCTTTATCACCGCCCCTCCCTTCAGACTGGAATACGGAGAGGATCTCGGCCATACGGGGCGCGACAAAGAAGGTGATGGCGAAGCTTCCTGCTACGGCCAGTACAAGAACGAATATCGGATAGATAAGGGCGTTCCGGATCTTTCCCCGAACCGACTGTAACAAGCGCAGATAATCGACGAGTATTTTGAGGACGCCGTCGACGGAGCCGGTTTTCTCGCCGATCCGTATCATCGAAAGATAGAGCGGGGAGAATACGGAATCGTACCTGCGGAGTGCGGCATGGAACGAGTCGCCCGAGTGTATAGCGTCAAGGACGGATTTTGCGAAGCACGCGGAAGCGTGACCGTTCGCGAGACCTTGAAAAACCTCAAGAGCATGCTGAACCGAGAGGCCGGAACGGATCAAAGCCGCCATAATCTCGGTAAACGATAAAACGTCTCGTTCTCGCAGACGCACGCCGCCCGTTCTCCCGCGGGACGGACTCAAAACCCGCGCCGAAAGCACGTAGTTGCCGGTACCCGTATACATTGAAAGAACGTCGTCTCGAGAAGGCGCTTCGCGGATAATACGCGATGTTTTGCCCTCGGCGTTCAAAATCTTGCACTCGTACCGGTTCACGTGAGGTTAACCTCCCGCTCAACTTCGGCGAACGTCGTGATTCCGGCGCTAATCTTCGCAAGGGCGTTTTGCGCCATGGGTTTCATAACCGTACGCGCATGCCGATGCAAATCCGCGTCTTTCGCGCCTGTCTCGATCATATCCCGTAAGGTATCGTCGACCACGAGCACCTCCTCGGCCACGATACGGCCAGAGTATCCCGTTCGCTCGCAGTGATCACAGCCAACCGCTTTCTTTACGAGCTCAGGCGAGAAACCGAATCGCTTAAGCAATCGCTGTTCCGTATCGCGCGGCTTTACCTCCCTTGAGCAATACGGACATACTCTTCTCACGAGACGCTGAGCGACGGAACAGCGAAGCACCGCGGCCACGAGGTACGGCTCGATTCCCATGTTTCTCAGACGCGAGACGACCGAAATCGCGTCGTTCGTATGAAGCGTCGAGAGAATGAGGTGCCCGGTCAGCGACGAGCGAAGCGCGAGATCGGCCGTTTCCGAGTCGCGAATCTCTCCGACCATAATCGCGTTTGGGTCTTGCCTGAGGACCCTCTTCAGCATGGTGCTGAAACTCACGCCTATGTCGTCGTTGATCTGAACCTGGTTTACCCCCTCGATCATCTGCTCGACCGGATCTTCAAGAGCGACAATATTTCTTTCATCGGAATTGAGAATATTGAGCAGGGCATGGAGGGTCGTCGTTTTGCCGCTTCCGGTCGGGCCTGTCGCGAGAATTAAACCCGTTGGATACCTGAGGCAATTCTGTATCTTTCGGAGCTCCCCGTCGAGGAATCCCAAATTATCGAGCGTCAATATCGTTCCGCGCGCGTCAAAAAGCCTCAGTACGATACTCTCACCCCACGTGATGGGCATAGTCGAGACGCGAATATCGATAGACTCCCCGCCGATCATCACGGTCATTCGACCGTCCTGCGGCAAACGTTGTTCCATAATATTTAAACTAGCCATGATTTTGAGACGCGAGGAAAGCTGAGAAAAAACCGCTCGATCAATCATCTTCACGGTTACCAAAAGACCGTCAATGCGATAGCGAATCCGTATCGCGTCCCTCAACGACTCGATATGGATGTCCGAGGCTTTCTTCGCGATCGCATCAATACAAATCGCGTTAATTATATTTATGATGGGCGCGTCTTTCGTTATAGAGTCAAGCACAAGGGCGCCTTGCGTTCTCGGCTCCGCGGCAACCGCGACGTCCCTGACGGACTGTCCGCCGATGAAAGACGCGAAGTCTTGCCTTGAAACCTCGATGAACTCGATCGTCTTGGGAGAATGAAACTCGGTCAGGTAATCGCGGGTACTTTTCTTGCAATCAGGCGTAATCACAACAGAAACCGTAAGGTTCGTCTCATTTTTCTTAATCGCCCCGTTAGCGCGGATAAAGTCGCGAGAGTACTGACCGATCAGCGAACCGTCGATTGACCGCAAAACGCTATTCATCGCTTTCCTTCGACGCATCCAATGCGTACTTGAGATAATATCCCTCGATGTTTTTATTCATGTCCATCTGAATGCCATCGTCGTTATGAAGATACGGCGTAATATAGATTACGAGCTCGGTCGTTTCCTCGGTCATGCTGATATCCTGGAATAGGAGACCGATAAGCGGTATATACCCCAAGATCGGGATCCGCTTTCTCGTCTCCGTTTTGTCCATCTGAAGCAAACCGCCGATTACGATCGAAGAGCCGGAGCGCGTGCGCACTTTGGTAACGACACCTTTTTCAGACGTACCCGGTATAGAGTTCGTCGACGCATCGCCGTCAGACTCGGTTTGATTTGATATCTTCGAGTCGACGGACAGGGTAATCATCTCGTCTCCGGAGACCCATCCGTTAATCTTAAGCACGATACCCGACGTCAGCTCGCGAGTGATGTACGAATACTCGTTCGTATCCGCGTCTCGAGTTTGATCGGTGTAGCGATACGTACTCGTGTTTTGAAACGAGACTTGCTCGCCTGAAAGACCGATAAGCGTTGTGTCAGCCAAAACCCGCGCACGGTTTTCGGTAATTTCGCTACTAAGCTTCGCGGCGAACGAGTAGCCGAGTTTCGATATAACGTCGAAATTGAGCTTTAGCAAACTCTCCCCGCTCACGAATGACATCGACCCTCCGCTTTTCCCCGGAGTCGCCGAGAGCGATTTCGCCCATGTCAGCCCGTCATTCTTCTGATACTGCACGATGAGCATTTGATATCGTATTTGCTGTTTTGGCCGGTCGATGAGCGCGAGCTCTTTCTTGAATGTCGCGTACTTATCGATGGACCCGATATAAAAGACCATATTTTCGTTCTTCGTCTTTATGAGATCTTCTTTCTTTATTGAGGGCGGCAAATCGGCAAGCAACGCGTCGCTTTGAATGTATTGTAGGTATACGGGAAATGCGTCTCGCTTTTTATCAACGATACCGATAAACTCTCTGATTTTGTCTTCCATTTCCGGATTTGTTTGCATCACGAACGCATTGACGTTGGGAACGACTACGGGATTCGCTGAAAGATAGTTTTTCGGCATAATTGCCAGCGCTTCAGTCGGCGTGAGAAATTTCGTCGGGAAAAGCGAGTATCGTTTATACGGATTTGGTTTATCGATACTTTCAATAAACTTTAGAATTGGCTCGACTTCTTCCTTACTTCCGGTCAGGTACGCAATGTTATTTACTTGATCGATTTTTATGAACATGGATACATTCATTTCTACGGGAAGTATCGAGGTCAATTCGTTCGCGGAGATGTATCGCAATTGGACCGCTTCGGTATCCTTCAGTTTCTTAAGCACGTCCTTTCGCTGTATCTCGAATATGTAATAGATGCCGTCTTTTACGATAAAGTCGCAGTTTCCCTGCTCAAGAATCAATGAAAGCAATTGATCGAATTTCTTCTCGCTGAAGTACAGGTTTTCCAACGACACATCGATTTTATTTAACATCGAGTATTCAAGTGAGGCGATCTTGAAGATCTGGCTTATAATCGCATTAAGCGATCCTTTCGGGATTGAAATTGAATATACATCACCCGCTTCCTTTTTTATCGAAACCGAACCATGACGCATACTGCTACTTGACGCCGCACCGACCGGTTTTCTGAGATAAT
>CAYSEA010000066.1:0-9721 GCA_964429975.1 uncultured Treponema sp. | reverse complement strand
GATACGGAACTCCTGGTCGGATAATCGTCCGCCCGAGCCAATGGTCGTTAAGCCCTTGAGGATTTCCGCTATTTCGCGATCGCTGACCTTTCGTCCTTCAATGAGTTCTTGTCGGGCGGGCTTCTCTTCAACGGGAAGCAATTGGATGGCGCCGACGCAATCTCGGCCGATTTCCGCAAGGAGATCGAAGGCGGAACCGGAGGCCGCGCCATAGCGGTTTCGGATTCGCTGTCGAATGTCGGTTGAATCGGGCAGGAGATTGTCGAAGAAAGAAGACACGACGCTTCCCCGATGCGCGCTTTCACCCAGCGGAAGGGACAGGGATATCGGCCTTGCCAGATCGTGCTTGAGCCACGAACTCTCATAGCGGAATTCATCCACGCCCTTCGCGCCGAGAGACCAGATACCGACGGGTATCCCGTTCATCCATACGCTCAAGGAACGCGTATTCGAGGTGCGCGCCATGGTTACCAAATCTCGTTGGTCTTGGACGACCGCGACACGTTCTTGTCGTTTCTGTTCTTGCGAGCGACGATAAGCTCAAGGTCCAATGCCGAGAGAAGCTTTAAAAGGCTCTCGACGCTCGCCGCCTCAGGATGATTTTCAAGACTTGAAATCGTTTTGGGGAGGAGGCCCACGAGCTTACCCGCCGCGTCCTGGCTCAATTTACGGGACTTTCGAACGTCTTTCAGGGTGTGGGCCAACTGCGCGGGCGTGGAAATATGGTAGTCCAAGGGAAACCTCCCTTTCTTGAGATATACCCTATGGGGTATAACCAAGAATAATACCTTATGGGGTATATGTCAATTAAATACCCTATAGGGTATGAATAAATTTCTCCGCCCCTGCAACGACTTTCATCCGCGGCGGCTCCGCGCGAGGTAGTGCGCCGATCCTTGCGCTTTGTGCCTCGTCCTAAAAAAAACAACCGGCCCCGAGGGACCGGTTGTTTTATAGCCAAGAAAGAGAATCGAACTCTTGACCTGCACGTTACGAGGGTGCTGCTCTACCGACTGAGCTATCTTGGCACGGGTTTAATAGTAGCAAAAAAGGAAAGAAGCGTCAATTATCGGCCGTACGATTGCCCCACGGAGAGTCCCGGGCTGACGTGTCCGGAGACGACGTGACCGGCTAGGCCTCGTCCTTGCTTCGGCGCGCGTTGACGTAGCGGGAAAGCTCGGTGATGTTCTTGACGACGATCCGGTCCTCGTAGATTTCCATCTTTCCCTGGTCGATGTATCGGTGCATTTCGTCCTCGACCATCTCCACGGGGAGGCCGGCCCAGCGCGCGACCTCGTCGAGCGTGATCGTGAAATGGCGGATCTCGGTCGTTCGGTCGATATTCGGCTGGGTTTCGTCGAGCATGAGAAAGACGTCGCCGACGCGCGCCATGTTCTCGGGCACCGTCAGCACCATGAAACGCCTTTTTTGGGCGTAAATGCGCTTTACGAAGGTCTTCAGGAGCTTCATCGCGATGGCCGGGTTTCCCATCATGAGAACCTCGAAATTCGCCTTGTTGAACTCAAGCGCCTTGACGTTGTCGTAGGCTATCGCCGTGGCCGATCGGGGAGTGTTCTCGAGAATGGCCATCTCCCCGAAAATCTCGGACGGCTGGAGGATGTCGAGGTTTTTCTCGAAGCCGTTGACGATCTTGATGAGCTGTACCCGACCCGACTGGATGAGGTAGAAGCAGTCGCCCGGCTCGAACTCGGAGAAAATCACCGATCCCTTGGGAAAGGTCTTTGCGAACCGCGAAAAGGCGGCGAATACGTCACTCATGCGTCACCCCCCGCACGCCGCGTGCAGTTCTTTCAGCCGCGGGACGAGTCCCGGGCCGGCCATCGACAGGGCCTTCGCGAAAAAGGCTCGTGCCTTGTCTATTTGATCCATCTCTTGATAGCACAGTCCCATGTACATGAGGACTTCTCCCATCTGCGGGGATTTCGGGTCGTGCGAGACGAAGGCGGTCAGGAGCTGGACGCACCGCACGAAGTCTTCCTGTTCGTAGAGGCTCTTGCCCGCGCCGACGTAGGCCTTTCCGAGGACGGGCGTTTCGCCGATCTCGATGACCGAATGATACTGCTTGTACGCCTCGTCCCACTTGCCTTGCCCCGCGAGTCCGTCGGCGAGCGTCATCGCGAGATTCGGGTCGTTGCCGACCGGTCCCCCGGTTTTTCTCGTGCCCGCCGGAACGCCCGCGAGCGCGTCTCCCGTCCGCTCGCCGAAGGAGCGGGACGAGGTGAGGGTGTTCTGCGCGATTTGCCGCATTTCCTGCACGTGCTTGCCCGTAGGAAAGAGTTTGAGATAGCGGACCGCGACCTCCGAGGCCGCGCGGTATTGCTGAGACTTGAAGAAGCAATTCGCCACCGAAAACATTCCGTCGTCGGGATTCGTCTGTTCTTCGCTGTGAAGGAGCGACTCGATCTGGCGGTGTATGTGCCTGAGTTGGTTCGAGAAGACCTTGAGCATCTTCATGATGATGCGGGTGTTGGATTGCGCGAAGGCCTCGAACTCGGCCGTGGTGAAGCAAAGGACGATCGCGTCCGTGAGCACCATGACGCTTTCCTCGCGCGGCAAGTGGCCGAGCGCCGACTTGACGCCGAAAAATTCGCCCTCGCGAATGTACTCGGTGACCTGTTTCCCCGTTTCGATATCGGTCGAGGTAAGCGCGATGCGGCCCTTTTGCAGAAGGTACACCCGCTCATCGACGTCGCCTGCGAAGTAAACAACGGAGTTCGGTTTGTACTGGACCGCTTTTGGCATCGCTAACCCTCAACAGATTATATTAGCCAGTATAGCACAAAACCTGTGCACGCGTCCATTTTTTTGGTACTATGTGACCGTTATATGATCGATTTGCACGCGCATTCCACCGCTTCAGACGGCTCTCTTTCCCCGCGAGACCTCGTCGACCACGCTCATGAGCGCGGCATCTCCGTCCTCGCGCTCACCGACCATGATACCGTCGACGGAAACGCCGACGGCGCGGCCCGCGCGGCCGAGCTCGGCATAGAGTTCGTATCGGGCATAGAGCTCGACATCGAATGGAAGCCCGGAGAGTGCCATCTTTTAGGCTATGGGCTCGAGCGACCGCATCAGAGCCTCGTCGACGCGCTGAAGCGGCTTATCGCCGGACGAAACGCGCGAAACGCCGAAATCGCCGAGCGTATGCGCGCGGCTGGAATCGATATCGACCTCGCTCGCGTCGAGGCTATCGCCGCGGGCGGCACGGTCGGCCGACCTCATTTCGCCCAGTTCCTGACGGAAACCCGCGTCGTGAAAAATAGACAACAGGCCTTTGACCGGTATCTCGCGAAGGATCGTCCGTATTACGTCGATCGCGTCGGCATATCCCTCGATGAGGGAATCGCGGCAATACGAGCTTCGGGCGGAATCCCCGTACTCGCGCATCCCCTGTCGCTTTACGTGTCGTGGGGCCATCTCGACGGCGTCATCGAGTCGTTTCGCTCGCGGGGGATCGCCGGTCTTGAAGCCTGGCATCCCGCGGCTCGCATCGTCGATTGCGAGCGGCTCGAGGCCCTTGCCCGCGCGAAGGGACTTTTCGTTACCGCCGGAAGCGACTTTCACGGGGCGGCGCGCCCCGACCGCAAGCTTGGCCGCACGGCCGGAAGGCGCGATATCGACGATCGCTATTGGAGCGAGGGCTTGGGCCCGGCGCTCGCCGGGCGATAGGACGACCAACGATGGAACGGGGGTATCCGCGACGTGCCTGCGCTCGCGTTACAGAATGTCCGGCGCGCCGTCCTCGCGCTTCCTGAGCTCCCACGCTTCCCTGAGGTGAGCTTCGACTATTCGCTCGCTGTCGGCAAGGTCGGCTATCGTTCGGGCGACTTTGAGAAGTCCGTGAGCGCCTCTGCCCGAAAGTTTTCCCGCGCTCACTATGTCAAAGTAGGCCGCTCGTTCCGCCTCCCCAAGGGCGCATATTCGCTCCGTCTCTTCCGGATCGAGATGCGCATTCAGCCAATGTACGTTTTCTCCCTTCGCGCGGGCGCCGGGGTCTTTCCGGTTTCGCGCCCACTGACGTGCCCGTGCCCTGCCTATCCTTCGTCGCATCCCGTCGGTATCCGCGAGCCGAGCGGAATCGTCGCGGTTCTCGGAAGCGACGCCCGCCATCTCAGTACTTCCGGGAATTCCCGCGCGGACTCGCAGGTCTATGCGGTCGAGAAGCGGCGCGGCAAGCCGTTTCCAATACCGTTCGACGGCGTCGGGAGGGCAGACGCAGGCCCGGTCGGGAGTGCCGAAGTTTCCGCAGGGGCAGGGGTTCATCGACAGTATCAGCTGAAATCTCGCCGGATACGCGACCGTGTTGCCTGCCCGGCTGACGGTAACGGTTCCGCTTTCGAGCGGCCCGCGGAGCGCCTGAAGTACGTTCGTCTTGAATTGCGGCGCCTCGTCAAGAAAGAGCGTTCCCCCGTGCGCCAGCGATATCTCCCCGGGTTTGAGCCTCAATCCGCCTCCCGTCATTCCTTCGAGGCTCGCGCCCTGATGCGGGTCCCGAAAGGGCGGGGTGCGCGCGAGCGACGGAGAGGCGGGTTGATTTCGCGCAAGCGTCGCGTCTCCGCGGGAAGGCGTCGCGACGGCGGAAAAATCCGAGACGTCGTTGTACTCCTGCGAGGGGAGGGGGAGTCCGGCTATGCCGTATATCCTCGTAACCGTGATCGCCGCCTCGCGGTCGAGTTCGGGCAGGAGCAGGGGAAACTTTCGGATCGCGAGCGTCTTGCCGCATCCCGGCGGCCCATACGCGAGGAGGTGGTGCCCTCCCGCCGCCGCGATCTCAAGGGCCCTGATGAGCCGCCGCTGTCCGTGGATAACCTCGAATCCTTCCCGATAGGGCGGAAAGCGAATGGGATAGTCGTTCGGTTTCGCGCCGTCCGGGGCGCGTCCGTCCGGGGCGCGTCCGTCCGAGATGCGTCTGCGGGAAGACGGATTGTCCTCCCGGCTGAGGGACGGGGCGAGAGAGGAGAGGGCGTGAAAGGCCTCGGTGAGCGTGCGCACTCCGTGGATTCTCGCGTTTCCGCAGACCTTCGCCTCTTCGCCGTTTTCCGCCGGCAGGATGATGTCCCTGATTCCCCGCTCCGCGCCGTGGCACACCGCCGCGAGTATGCCCGCCACGGGCCGGACCGCCCCCGACAGCTCAAGCTCGCCGAGAACCATCACGCGGGAACCGCCTGGGTCTCCGGTCATGCCGGCCGCCGTTCCGAGGACGGCGAGCGCTATCGAGAGGTCAAACGAGCTTCCCTCTTTTCTGAGGCTTGCGGGACTCAAATTGATGAGTATCCGCTCCCGCGGAAAATCGAACCCCGAGTTTCTGATCGCGGCGCGCATCCGCTCGCGCGCTTCCCTGATCGCGCCGTCGGGCAGGCCGACGATATCGATGGCCGGTATTCCCCGCCTGAGGTCCGCCTCGACCTTGACGATCTCTCCTTCATAGCCGAACCGGGCGAAACTCGTGATTACCATCATGGCCTCCGGAGCGTTCTATCGCGCACATTCCGCGTCGTGGCTGAAATCCCCGATTGACTTATCGCCCTAAACCGATAGAATTGAGGATAAGGTCGGCGATGAAGCCGTTTTCAAGGGGTATGCCGTGGAGCGTCAGTCGTTGCATCCAGATCTTGCATCTCAACTTTCCGCCGAGGGCGTCGACCTTGAACGGATGCTCCGGTTTCTTGACGATTTCAACGCGGGGAAATTCGGAGCGCTTGCCTCGGGCGGACCCTATGAAATACCGTCCATGCCGCATCCTTCGATCGTCGACCGATGCGTTCCGGCGACGTGCGTCCTGCCGCTTTCGGACGCGCGCGCGCGCTTCGAGGAGCTGGGTCTTGGAGTGACGCCCGAGTCTCTCGGAACGCTCGACGCTTCCGCCGATGGAACCGTCCGCTTCGATGAGGCGGCGCTCAGGAATATCGGCGTCAGGCTGTATCCGAAAACGGCCTTCGGCGTTCTCAACGGCGGGGCCGCGACGAGCTATGCCGACGTCAAAAAAAACCGCTCGCTTGCGGGGAAACTTTTCGAGTCGTATCGATCCCGCTTCGAGTCTCTCGCCGAATCGTGCGCCGGCCTTCCGAAGGGGATAACCCCGGCCTTTTTCAATCCCGACGGATCGGACGGCGACTCCTTTCTTCTTTTGAAATTGCGCATGGTGCTGATCCATCGGCTTGCCTACGGCGAGCTGACTGGAGAGGACCCCGCGCTCTCCCTTCCGGTTTTCCAGATGACGAGCGTCCACACCGACGAGGCCATCGCCTCGGCCCTCGGCGAGTACGCCGTCCATCCCTCGATCGCCTCGCTCGCCCGTCGCGCGGGAATGGACGGCTCGTCGATGCTGACCGGCTGCCAAACCATGATGGCGGCCATCACGCACTCCTCCGAGGGTATGCCGCGCCGCCTCTTCGACTGCGCTTGGGGAAAGGCGAATGCCGGTATCGCGATGCCCGGCGGCCACGGTCAAAACTTCGAAGTGCTCGCGCCGATATACCGCGATCTTCGCGCGCGCGGCGTTCGCTATGCCTGGCTCGGGAATATCGACAATATGGGCTTCACGGTCGATCCCGTGTCCCTCGCCCTCTTTTCCCTGTCGGGTCGGTCAGCCGCCTTCGAAGAATCGTTCCGCACTCCGATGGACGTGAAGGGCGGCATTCTCGTGAGCGATTCGGCGGGCCGCTTTACCTGCGCGGATATCGGTCCTGCGATATCCGCCGAGGAAATGTTCGCCTTCGAGCGCGCGGGAAATCGCGTCCTCTTTAATTGCGGCGTCGGCCTCTTTGATCTCGATCGGCTCGTCCCCCTTCTGGACGAATTGCCGTATCGGCTGCCGTTGCGGGTAACCGATCAAGACAAGGACGCGGGTCTCTACGCCCAAGCCGAGCAGATTACCTGGGAAATCATCGGCCTTTTGGACGATCCCTTGTTTTTCGCGGTCGATAAAAAGCGCCGCTTTCTCGCCGCAAAGATGCTGATGGAAACGCTCATGACGAGCCTTCCGCCCGCGGATGCCGGAGAGGATATCGGCGCGGTATCTGCCGATCTCCATACGGGCCTCGTGGCCTTGCTTGAGGGTGAATACGGCCTCCGTCGGGATGGCGGGCGATGGATTTCGGGCGAATAACAAAAAATCGGTACAGAATTCCTTGACAATCGAGTAAACCGGTTTAATACTTAGGTAAAGCGGTTTATTAAACCGCTTTAGTAGCAAAAGTGTTTTCTTATTGGAGGAGAACCCATGAAGAAGATGATGTGTGTCGCAGTAGCCATTCTCGTTTGTTTGGCTAGTCTTGCCGCAGCCCCCCTTGAGCTTGAAATGTATTACTACAAACAGGAAAACCAGGAAGGGCTCAAGAAGCTCACGGAGGCCTATACCGCGAAAACGGGGGTCCAAATATCCCTGTTGATCGTACCGAACGACGCAGACGCCACGATGGCCGCCCGCGCGGCGCAGGGCAAGCTTCCCGATATCCTACAGATGCAAACCTACGCGCGCGTGTGGGAATACGCGAGCAAGGGTTTCGTCCTCGATCTTTCGAGCCAACCGGTCATGAAAAAAATCGTTGCGAGCTCAAAGGCATCCGTAACGTATAAGGGAAAAATCTACGCCCTTCCGATGGATTACGCGGGAATCGGCATCATCTACAATAAGGAAATCTTCGCGAAATACGGCCTCAAGGCCCCGACGACCGCCCGCGAGCTTGAGCGCGTCTGCGCGACCCTGAAAAAGAACGGCGTGACTCCCTTTGCGGGCCTTCTCGCCGAGAACTGGTCTGCCGGACACTTTATCACCCTCGTGCACACGAGCCTTCTCGTCGGCGAGAAGAAAACCCCCGTGGACAAATTCGTCGCCGACATGAAGGCGGGAAAGACGAGCTACGGCGTCGTCGATACCGCCAAGCTTTTCGCGGCCCTCGATTTCTATCGCGACAACATGGATCCCAAGGCCGCCGAGTGGGGCTGGAACGAGCAGCAGGCCGCGTTCGCGCAGGGCAAGGCCGCGATGATGGTGCAGGGTTTGTGGTCCTATGGCGCCGCCATCGCCACGAACCCGAAACTCGACTGCGGTTTCGTGCCGTATCCCGTATTCAACAAGGCGAGCGACAACAAGATGTACGCGGACATAGACTCCTGCTTCGGCGTTTCGGCGCAATCGCCCAAGGCAAAGCAGGAAGCCGCGCTCGCGTTCCTCGAGTGGCTTGCCACTCCCGAGGCGCAGAAAATCTGGATCGAGGACTATAAGCTCGTTCCCGCCTTTAAGGGCGCGAACCTTTCGAGCATGAAGCAGCCCTTCCAGGACCTGCTTTCGTCGGTCGATAAAAACGGGGCATACCCCTGGGCTTTCTCGTCGTATCCCACGGTCGTCTTCGAGGACGCCTGCAAGAACGGCGCGCAGCAGTATATGTTCAAGAAGATCGCGGCCGATAAGGTGATCGCGAACGTCGACGCCGCCTGGGCCGCGGCGAAATAACGGCCTAAGGTGATATCGCCCGATTTCGCGGACCTCGCGGGATCGGGCGTTTCTTTTTCGAGAAGGAGTCCGGTATGGTCGAGAAAAAATCCCGCGCGAGGCTCTATTTCCTGGCTTTCTTGCTTCCCGCCTTCGCGCTTTATACCGTGTTTTTTATCTATCCGTTTGTTCGGGGATTCGCCATATCGCTCACGAACTGGGACGGCTTAACTCCTCGGGCGCCGAACGTCATCGATGCGCGCGTCTTTGACGAGGATATCCTTCCGGCCCTCGAACGGCCGGCCGATCGCGACTATCTCCTCTCGGTCTACGAGCCGAGCGACGACGGCTTGGCGAGAAGCCGCCGATCCCTTTCGGGCCTCGCGCGGTGGCGTGCGGAGAGGATCCTTTCCCGCGCGGGATACGAAAGCGAGAATAACCGGTTCGTCGGATTGAAAAACTACGCCGACATCCTGACCGGCAAGGTAAGCGAGAGTTTTTACCCGCGCACCTTCTCGCAGTCCTGGTTCAACGCCTCTGCATCCCTTCCCGATCGGCTTGAAGGCGACGACTTCGAGCGGTACTTTCTCGCGCGCCTTACGCAAGCCGAGCGAGAGACTTTCTCCCGTTTCTACGCGGCGGACGCGCCGGGCGACGGCAATCCCGTCGGCTATACGCTCGAAGCGCGACTCGGGGAATTTGACCTTGAGGATAAGATTTGGCTCATACCAGAAATCGAGGTAACCTCCGAGATTCCGCCCGAGGAGGCGGGATACTTGGTGGACGACGTAAAGGCGTCGTCGCTCGCGCGCGACCCGTCCGCCTTTGACGCAGCGGTCGATACCTTTCTTTCGAAATACGCCGTATCCGAGGAGAGCCGCGAGTCGGTGCTCTCGGGCGCGCGCGGTCTTTACGAGATCGGGGAGGTGAAGCTCCTCCTCGCCGATAGGTGGAACAAGCGGGGCGTCGATCTCGGCGTCGTCGGATTCACGCTTTTTTTCACCGTCTGTTCCGTCATCGGAATAAACGTACTCGCGTTCCTTCTCGCGCTCGCGCTCGACTCCGGTCTCGCGGGACAGCGCGTGCTCCGCTCCGTATTCTTTTTGCCGAACGTCCTTTCGATGATTATCGTCGCCCTCGTATGGAAGATGCTGTTCGTTCAGCTGTTTCCGCGGCTGACGGGCATCGAGCAGTGGATGAGCGATCCCGCGAAGACGCCGTGGCTCGTCGTGCTCGTGGCGGTGTGGCAGGGCGCGGGCTATT
>CAYSEA010000065.1:0-10152 GCA_964429975.1 uncultured Treponema sp. | reverse complement strand
GCGACTTCGTCGAGATGTTCGTGGGCGTCGGCGCGAGCCGCGTGCGCGACTTGTTCGAGCAGGGGCGCAAAAGCGCGCCGTGCATCATTTTCATCGACGAACTCGACGCCGTCGGTCGCACGCGCGGCGCGGGCTACGGCGGCGGGCACGACGAGCGCGAGCAGACACTTAATCAAATGCTCGTGGAGATGGACGGCTTCGAGACGAAGGACGGGGTGATCATACTCGCCGCGACGAATCGCCCCGACGTGCTCGATCCCGCGCTCCTCAGGCCCGGGCGGTTCGACCGACAAGTCGTCGTCGCGATGCCCGACGTGCGCGAGCGCGAGGCGATACTCCGCATCCATGCGTCGAGAATACCCTTGAGTGCCGACGTTGACCTCAGGCGGTACGCGCGCGCCACGGCCGGCATGAGCGGGGCCGATCTTGCGAATCTCGTGAACGAGGCGGCCTTGCACGCCGCGAGAAAGGACCGCGAAGCCGTCGCCGCGGAAGACTTCGAGGAAGCGCGCGACAAGGTGCTCATGGGCGTCGCGCGTCACTCGATGGTGATGCCCGAGCGCGACCGCCGCATGACGGCCGTTCACGAATCGGGCCACGCCCTCCTTCATTATCATCTCAAGAACGCGGACCCCCTGCACAAAGTCACGATTATACCCCGAGGCCAGGCCCTTGGCCTCGCGATATCGCTTCCGGAGACCGACAGCTATTCCCGAACGCGCGGATGGCTCGCGGACCGCATTTCAATCTGCTACGGCGGATACGTCGCAGAGTTCCTCGTGTTCGGCGAGACCACTACCGGCACGAAGGCGGACTTGCAGCAAGCGACGGACATCGCGCGCAAGATGGTCTGCGAGTTCGGCATGAGCGGCGATCTCGGTGCGGTAACCTGGGGGCGCGAAGACGAGCCGATCTTCATCGGTAAGGAGATCGCGCGGCATAAGGACTTCTCCGAGGATACCGCGCGGCGAATCGACGCCGCGGTCGGCGCCATACTCGAGGACGCGCGAGCGGAGGCGAGTCTCATTATCTCCAAACATCGCGAAGAGCTCGATATCCTGACGGAGGCCTTGCTGAGGCAAGAGACGCTCGAGGACGCCGAGATTCGCGAGATGCTGGGATATGCCCCGGCCATCGCGCACGTCGAAGAAACGGGACGACCGTCGAAAGACGAAAGCGCGCCCGCTCCCACGGAGGGTTGACAGATGAACCTACGGCATTTTCGCGCCATCGCGATTCTCTTTCCCATCGTCCTTTCTCTTGGTCTTCCCGCGCAGGCGAGCGGCCCGGACGAAGGGAGAAAAGCCGTTAACTCGGCCGCCGCGACCAGAAGCCTCGAGCGGGCGGTTTCGTTTCTTTCCTCCGGCCAGTGGGATTCCGCCTCGTTCGAGGCAACGCTCGGCCGCTCCTACGATCAAACGATCGCGGACTTTCAGTATATCGAGGCCGTTAGCGTCGTCGCGACGGGAGGTCCCCGCGCTGACGCGATCGATCGCCTCGAGGCGGCTTTGGGCGGCGGACTCCTGTGGCGGAGCTACGACCGCACGACCGCCGTATTGTTGTGCGCGCGACTGTACGCCGAAACCCTGAAGTATCGCGAGGCGCTCGATCTCGTCGCCACAGTGCCCGAGTCCTCGTCTTCCGACCAAGACTACGTTCGAGTCATGTCGCTGTACGCCCTTGGCCGAATCGCGGAGGCGAGGGCAAGCCTTTCCCGCTCTCTCGAGCGATGGCCCTTTGACGCTCGGTTTCCCCGCGCGTTCTTTCGGTACGAAAACGGCACGAAGCCCGATTCGGCCGCGCTCGCCATCGCGCGTACCGTCTCTCAGCGCCTGTACCTGTGGGAGAACGAAGATCGCGAACTGCTGCTCTTGTCAGTGCCCTTCGAATCATCGGCGGCGGTGCGCGAGCGGAATATCCGCATTTTCCGCGGCATGGGTGCCCGTGACTCTTCAGACTCAGCGCGGCCCGTTAATCCGCTTTCAACCGTGCTCGCCCTCGAATACGGGCTCATCGACGATGGCGCCGCTATGGACGAGGTGCTGTCGCTTTCGGGCGAAGGCATTCCCTCGCGCCTTCTCGTTCGCCTCTGTACCCTGCTCGGGAGCCGGGATGCGCGCGACCGGATGGCTCATGCGCTTGAAAATTTCGCCGGGATACTGATCGACGACGCGAACGGCGACGGGATTATCGATTCCACGGTTCGCTATCGCATGGGTCGCGCGTACGAAGCGTCGTTCGACCGGGACCAGGACGGATACGTCGATTACGGCGTATCGTGCGAATTGGGAAGCCCGGTCGTCATCACGCTCGCACGCAGCGAGGGGAAGGTTTCCTACGACGGGTATCCTTTCGCGCGCTCAGTCGAGCGAGGCGGTCGCGAATACACGATGCATCCGCGCGCGCTTTCATGGGCGCCCGTGACGTGGGTCGACGAGGGCATAGCGCTCGCCCCAAAACCCTTTTACGGACTCAGGCTTTCGCCCGCGCCTGCGCCCCTGACGGAACGCCTGCTCGTCGCGGCTGCGGCGTATTACACCGAAAGTCTCGAAGACTCAAGCTTCGTTCGCGTTACGCTCGACGCGGGAAAACCGATCGTTTCTGAGACTCGCGCGCGCGGCATGCCGTATGAGCGCACGATATACGAAGACGGCGTTCCCTCGGGAGGTTCTCGCGACGAGGACGGCGACGGATACTTCGAGACGGTCATCGAGTACGCGAAAGACGGCGCGTTTAAGCTCGTCAGCGTCGATCGCAACGCCAACCGAAGATACGAATATCGAGAGCGGCATGAGGCCGACGGAACCGTCTCAAAGCAATGGGATTCCAATGAAGATGGCGCCTATGAGATTACTTGGAGACGTTCTCCCGATGGGGCCGAACGGACCGATTGGACTCATCCGGTGACCGGAAAGCCCGTCGTGATTCTCGTGGATCGCGGGAATCCCCGCTCGGTTGAATATTCCGATAAGGTCTCGAACGTGTTGCGCGATCCCGCGGCCGACGTGTGGTGGATCGGCGCCATACCACCGAATTCCCATATTCTCGCGAAAGCCGCGCTGGATTTCTTTAACCGTTCCCAGCCGTTGGTTGTTTCACAAACGATTACCGCCTCGGGACGTTCTGCGCATGCGGTTCGGTCCGGCGGATTCGTGTTTTTGGAGATCGTCAATGCAAAACCGTAATCGCGCGAACAAGCTATACATTTTCGCCTTACTGTCGCTGTTTCTCACTTTATACGGATGCGCGTCCCGAGCCGGCCCCGAGCCCTTTGTCGACTATTCAGACGAACGAAGCGTTCTCTATGAGATTGACAGCGCTCGAAAGGATATGGAGACGGACCCTGTTTTCGTGCTAGCGCGCGCGCGTTCCCTCAAGGATAATACCCGCAGCATGACCGAGGTCGATACGCTCTATCAGGACGCGGGAAACCGCGTCGCGACGGCTTTCAAAGAGTCGGTCTCGGCCGGAAAGTGGGCCGATGCGCTCGCCATGTGGCGGTCCCTCGACGCGCTCTCCCTTGCGCCGAGCGATTGGAACGAGTCCTTGATTTTGAAAGAGCGCGAACGCACGTGGCAAGAGCAGGGAAACGCGACGCTTCTGTCGCTCAGTAGCGTTCTTCGCTCAACTCCCGAAGACGAGGCTCCGTCGTCTGGAACCGTCGCTCGGATGATTAAGGGCACGATCACCGTATGGGTCGATCGCGGCTTAAGCGTGCGCGGCGGGGTAGGCTATGCGGATCGCGTGATCGGGTCGGGTTTTTTCATCGATAAGCGCGGCTATCTCGTGACGAACTACCACGTAATCGAAAGCGAAGTAGATCCGAAGTACGAGGGATACTCGCGATTGTTTCTCAAGATGCCCGATGATCCGGACACGAGAATTCCGGCGCGCGTCATCGGCTGGGATCCGGTATTTGACCTCGCTCTTTTAAAGACCGAGATAGAGCCTCCCGCGGTGTTTCAGCTCGGCACTTCCGAGGACTTGAAGGTCGGCAATCGCATCTACGCGATTGGCTCGCCCGCGGGCCTTGATCGAACGCTGACCTCGGGCATCGTTTCCGCCCAAAAGCGGCGCCTTCTGTCGCTCGGTGACGTTTTGCAAATCGACGCGCCGATCAACCACGGAAACTCGGGCGGTCCCATCGTGGACGAAGCAGGCCGCGTGCAGGCCGTCGTCTTCGCCGGCATCGAGCCGTTCGAAGGCCTCAATTTCGCGATTCCGGTCGAGCTTCTGCGGATTATACTCCCTGATCTCTATGATGGCGGAAAAGTCAGTCATCCGTGGTTTGGCGCGTTCGGAAAAACCGCCATACTGCCGGGATCGCCCGAGAACGCGGGCGTTACGATGGTCTATTCCGTGCCTACGGGTCCTATGTACGTCGCTGGCGTCCCGAGCGACGCGGTTATTACCGCGATGAACGGGAAGCGCGTTCGGACGCTTGAGGAATTGCAGCATCTCATTATCCGCGAGCGGCCCGGCACGATCGTGCGGCTGACGGGAGTAATCGGAGAAGACGACCAAAAGAAACCCGTGTATAAGGATTGGTTCGTCATGCTCGCGCCTCGTCCCGAGATGCCCGGGGAACTTGCGTTCGAACGAGACTTGCAAAGCAACGCCTTCCTCCCGCTTTTTGGCATGGGCCTCGAAAAGATGGGTACGAGCAAGCGATATCTCGTTACCTCGCTCGTTCGCGGGGGAATCGCCGACGAAACGGGATTTTCCGAGCAGGATTCGGTGGAAATCCGCGATGTGAAACTGGACAAGAAAACCGGATACGTTTCCGCGCGCCTCTATACGAAGCGCCGCGCGAAGGGCTATCTGGATGCATATATCGGACTTATGGCGTCTCTGGACAGTCCATCCTATTTCTAATATAGTGCGATTATGACAGACCCTCGCCTCATTCGAAACTTTTGCATCGTCGCGCATATCGACCACGGTAAATCCACCTTGGCCGATCGCCTTATCGAGAAGGCGAAGGTCATTGACGCGCGTTTTTACCACGCGCAGATGACCGACAACATGGACATCGAGCGCGAACGAGGAATAACGATAAAAAGCCAAGCAGTGACGATACCGTACACGGCCAATGACGGGGTGAAGTATTTGCTGAACTTCGTCGACACGCCGGGACACGTTGACTTCACGTACGAGGTTTCGCGCGCTATCGCCTCGTGCGAGGGCGCCCTTCTTATCGTCGACGCGGCCCAAGGCGTTGAGTCGCAAACGCTTTCCAACATGTATCTTGCCCTCGAGCATAATCTGGAAATTCTTCCGGTCATCAATAAGATCGACCTTCCCGCGGCCGATATTCCGGGCACCCTGCATCAGATCGAGCACGATCTCGGGCTCGACCCCGACATCGCCGTTCAAGTTTCCGCCAAGCACGGAACGGGTATCGACGAGCTTTTTGAGGCGATCGTCGCGCGCATTCCGCCACCCGTCGGAGACGCGAACGATATCCTTCGGGCGCTGATCTTCGACTGCCATTACGATTCGTATCGCGGGGTCGTCATACACATTCGCGTTTTCTCGGGGACTATCAGGCCGGGGCAGACGATTCGCTTCATGAACACCGATTCCGACTATAAGGTCGAGGAAACCGGCATTTTTATACTCAAGCTCGTGCCCTCCGAGGAACTTGCCGCGGGCGACGTCGGCTATATCATCGCGGGGATCAAGACGATCGAGGACGTGCGGGTCGGAGATACGATCACAAATGCCGAGCGTCCGTGCGCGACCGCGCTTCCCGGCTTTAAGGAAGTCAAACCGGTCGTGTTCTCGTCGATCTACCCGATGGACACGAACGATTACGAAGAATTGCGGGATTCCATCGAGAAACTCAAACTCAACGACGCGAGCCTGACGTGGGAAAAAGACTCGTCGATCGCCCTCGGTCACGGATTCCGCTGCGGGTTTCTCGGTCTTCTCCATCTCGAGGTCGTGCAGGAGCGTCTGGAGCGAGAGTTTAATCAATCGGTGATCTTCACGGCGCCATCCGTCGCGTATCGCATTCACCTGCGAAACGGCGAAATCTTCATGTGCGACAATCCGGCAAATTATCCCGATGAGGGAAAGATAGAGAGCTCGGAAGAGCCGTATATCAAGGCTTCCATCATCACGCCCGCGACGTATCTCGGGAACATCATGTCCCTGTGCGTCGAAAAGCGCGGCGTGCAGACGAACATGCAGTATCTCGACGTCAAACGCGTGGAAATTTCCTACGAGATGCCGCTCTCGGAAGTGCTTTTCGAGTTTTACGATCGGCTCAAGAGTGTCAGCCGAGGCTACGCCTCGTTTGATTATGACGTCATCGGCTTCAAGCCGACCGATCTCGTCAAGATAGACATACTGATCAACGCAAAGCCGGTCGATGCGCTTTCTCAGCTCAGTTATCGTGGAAACGCGTACGACAAGGCCCGCAATATTTGCGAGCAGCTCAGGGACGAAATAACCCGACAGCAGTTCAAGATCGCCATTCAAGGCGCGATCGGAAGCCAAGTCATCGCGCGCGAGACCGTGAACGCGCTTCGTAAGGACGTTCTCGCGAAATGCTACGGCGGCGATATTTCACGCAAGCGCAAGCTTCTCGAAAAGCAAAAAGAGGGAAAGAAGCGGCTTAAGATGGTCGGCGACGTCGAGTTGCCGCAATCGGCATTTCTCGCGGTGCTTAAGACGAAGGAAAACTAGCCAGCGCGCGAACCGTGAGCGCCTTCAAGAAGTACTCCGTCTCCACGCGAATCCGGTTCAAGAATCCCTGAGAGTCGTTTGGTCCCGCATGACCGTCGGGGAAATGAAGGAAAAGATAGTCGAGTTCCGCGATGGAATCGCGTACGTCCTCGGCTTTTGCCTTTCCCGTGAGCGTCGCGCGTAGACTCTCGAGTTTTGTTTTCTCTCCTGTAAGAAAACGATCGATCAGATCGCCGACGTGCGCGTCATCATGCGCATCCCGAAGGCTTCGCGAATCCCTCGCCGAGTGTGCGTTATCCCAATCCGTGATTCGCCTGTCCGCCTCTTCTCGCGTCATGGCCGGAAAACCGGTTGGCAGTCCCGTCCCGCCGAGATCGTATACCCCGCGCGTTTCGGCAAGCGCGTCGCGGCAGAGGGCAGCGTAGAGCGAGAGCGCGGGATCGGTACGCACGCTCTCTCCGTTTTTTCCCTCGCTTTCAGAAACTCCGACGGCAAACGAGTTCGCGGCCATTCCCACGGGCGAAAGGCGCGTTGCGCACGCGCGGTCGGCGTTCGAGGCAACGGCGTCATTTGCGTGCGTAAAGCCGCGCCCCCAAGAAAAATCGAGGCCCGCAAAGAAGATCGGCGCGTTTTGGCCCGCGAGATTCGTGGCAAGCCAGAGTGAGGACAGCCCGACAGAACCAAGCCGGGGTGCCTCCAGGGGCGCGACGCCCGATGCGGCAAAGCGGGAAAGAAAGCGCGATTCGGCGTACTTCGTGTGAAAGAACGAGATATCCCCGCCGGTTGCGAGGATGGCTTGCGGGCGCGCGGTCATGTCGGCGAAAACCGGAATGCGCGAGTCTTTGAATCCGATGAATGCGCGCTCTATCCAGTATTGCGACTCCAGCACGACGACCGCGTCTGGCGTGATTCCGGCCGCCCGAAGCGCGGGGAGTGCGGTATCGACCGCGAGAATATAAAGCGATGGGGCGCAAGTCCGCACGAACGCGAGCGTCGCGTCGAGCGAGGGTCCGGCGCCCGCGACGAATATCGGCTTAGCGACCGATGCGCGTGCGAGCGGCTGAGCGCGGCGGAGAAGGCGCGCGTTGACGAGAAGGTTGCGCGCGAAGTTGCGCCCGAGGCGCATCAGGATGACGCGGTTTTTCCAGTACGTACCGATCGTCGAATCGATCGCGCGAATAGCGTCGTCCCAGAGCGTCTCATTAAGCGATGATCCGGCGGAGAGGTCGACGCGCACGCATCTCCTGAACGGGAAGTGAGGTAATTTCTCGACTTCCGAGCATAGGTCCGCGATCGATCGTATTTGAATAAGTTTGTAACGGGAATCGGTGCGGATATCTTTCGATATGTAAGATTCGGAAAGGGCGTGAAGCTCGGAGTTGCACTCCACGCAGAGAACGAAGGAACGAGCGGGAAGGCGAGACAGAATTTCCCGTAGGCCATATCCAAGAAGGGGAGAGGGACAGACGACGAGCGTCTCCGGAAGAAACGACGCCTTTCCGCCGGTGAGCGAGGGAGCCCGTTCGGGCTCCCGGGCGGAATACAGGAAACGGTCTCGATATCGGACGGTCAGGCCCTTGCCGGTATCAACCAGCTCGGGCCCCGCTTCCCCATTCACGCTCAGTTAAGGAAATTATCGAGGTAGGTTTTCATGAAATTGTCTTCCAGCCGATCGCTCTTGAGGAAGGCATCCGAAAGGGTTTTTTGGGACCAGCCCGAGGCGTAGTAGTTATAAAAGACCGGAGCCATTTCCAGTATCTGCGTGTCGGCGGCTTTTTCTTCGGCCAACTGCAGGACGACGACATTCTTGCCGAGCAGGATCGGCTCGGAAACCTGCGACGGTTTGAGGGAGAAGGCCGCGGTCAAGAAAGCTTCGCTTCGAACCGCGGATGAAAGTTCCGGTGAAAGCTCGACGGGAATCGGAGCGAGAATTTCGACGTTGCCGTAATTGACGGCAAACGGGGCGGTGACTTTTTTGGTCAGGCCTTCTGCCCGACACGCCGCGTCGAAGCCGACGTTTCTCGCCGACTCGGCGAACGACTTTGCCTTCGCCATAAACCAGTCTTCGATTTTACCTCGTTCATTTTTGTTCATGTACTCGCGAACGGCCGCGATCGTTTGCGCGTCGGCGAAGGAACTCTCCGCGGGAGCGGCGTCGCAGCGGACGATAACCCAAGAGGTTCCGGCCTTGATCACACGGCCCGTCGAGCCCGGCGCGATCGAGAGTACCGCGTCAAGATCCGCGGCATCGGTAAAAAGCGTGTTGATGTCGTGACGGTAGCTTTTTGCAAGTTTTCCCACAGCGTCCGTTCCGCTTCGCGTGGAATGGGTGCTTACCGCGTCCTCAAAGGTAATCTCGCCTTTCTCGAGGGACTTGGCGACTTTTTGCGCGACAGCCTCTTCGTCAAAGGTAAGCAGAGAGAGAGAATGACGGACGAAAAGGCCTGAATTGGCCGATCCGAACGCGGTAACTTCTGCGTCGGGGTATGAGGCGGTATCGAAGCTCGCGTATGCGAAGCTTCGTTCGGGTCCCGCCATTGACTTTATAAGTTCCGTTTCCTTAGAAGACGTTTTCAGGCCGAAAAACCCGTCGCTTGTGCCGAAAATATCGTCAACGTATCGCTGGGCGGTGAGCTCTTCGGATAGCGTTGCTCGTCGCGTCGCGCGTGTAAGCTCAGGGGTATTTTCGTACAGTTTCGCGGAGTACTTACCGTTCGCGTCGAGATAGTATTTGACGAGATACTTATTGAGGACTGTGTCGGGAACCGTATACTCGGCTTTTTTGAGTTCGTCGAGCATCGCGAGCCGAAGGACTGACGCGGTGAAGGCCGATTGCATGATCTGGTAGTAGGAAAACTGGTTGACTTCCTGTCCGCGGTTTTTCATGTCTTCGGAGATCGCCTGAACCTGTCGGAGAAAAAAACTGTCTTGCAGGTATTGGATCGGCTTTCCGTTCCAAGTGCCGAACGTGAGTATTTTATTCGACGATCCGCCGCCAAAGGCAGGTAAAAAGACGAACGCTATGACGGACAAAACGAGGATAAAGACCGCGCCCCCGAACAGGAGCTTTTGTTTAATCTCTGGCATACGATTTCCTTTCCGAGTCGTTATATAGTAAAAAATAGAATACCATGCGGGGAAAACGCTGTCAACGCAAGTGGCGTATTGACACGTTTTCGTTTCTTGGATATATTGCACAGCGTAACGGGGGCGTAGCGAAGCTGGTTATCGCGCCGGCCTGTCAAGTCGGAGATCGCGGGTTCAATCCCCGTCGCTCCCGCGTAAGCCCGCTTTTATCGGCGGGCTTTTTTTTATGCCGCAACAGGATCCATTCGAGCGGCGAAATAACCCGGATCCTGATAACATATCGGGCGTTATTCCCCGGAATATCGCCCACTACGGGTAGTAGCGCAGGGGTAGCGCGCTTGGTTCGGGACCAAGAGGTCGTGGGTTCAATTC
>CAYSEA010000064.1:8469-10344 GCA_964429975.1 uncultured Treponema sp. | reverse complement strand
CTAAACCGACGCGATAAACTCTTCTACTTTCGCCTTAATCGCGTCGCGTATCGGGCGAATCCCCGCGAGCTTTTCGGCGTCGGTGCCGACGAGCGCGGAAGGGTCGGGAAGGCCCCAGTGCAGGCGGACGTGTTTTCCGGGGAACATCGGACAGCGTTCGGCGTTTGACTCGTCGCACACGGTGATGACGTAATCGAAGTGCTCTCCCCGGTTCACGAAGTCTATCGCCTTTTTCGCGAAGTGTCCGTCCATGCTTACGCCGACTTCTGCCATTGCCGAAACGACGAGGGGATTCAGCGTGCCCGCCTCGATGCCGGCGCTCGCTACCTCGAAGCGGTCTTTCGCGAGATGCTTGAGAAAGGCCTCTCCCATCTGGCTTCTGCCCGAATTGTGAATGCAGATGAACATGACGCGTGTCTTTTCCATTGTTACGCTCCGTTTGCCCGGAACCACCGGGTCGTTTTATTGGCGATTCTCACGAGCATGAGCATGACGGGTACCTCGACGAGGACTCCGACGATTGTCGCGAGCACGACGGGAGAATTAGATCCAAAAAGCGAAATGGCCACCGCTACGGCGAGCTCGAAAAAATTCGACGCGCCGATCATTCCGGCCGGGGCCGCGATATCGTGGGGAAGCTTCAGCAGTCGTGAGGCAAAATACGCGATAAAAAAGATCAAGAATGTCTGGATCGTGAGGGGAACGGCGATAAGCGCGATATGCAGGGGATTTTCGAGAATGACCGAGCCTTGAAACGAGAAGATGATGACAAGCGTGAGGAGCAGTCCCGAAACGGTGAGCCCGGAAAACTTCGGGAAAAATGAGTCGGTAAACCATGCGGCTCCGTGCCGGCGAATGAGCGCGCGGCGCGTCAGGACTCCGGCGGAAAGCGGTATCACGACGAAGAGCACGACTGACAAAACGAGCGTTCCCCACGGTATCGAAATGCCTCCGATGCCGAGCAAGAAGGCCACGATCGGCGTAAACGCCGCGAGAATGATAAGATCGTTCGTCGCGACTTGCACGACCGTGTACGCGGGGTTTCCCTTCGTCAGGTGGCTCCATACGAATACCATCGCCGTGCAGGGCGCCGCGCCAAGGAGGATCGCGCCCGCGAGATAGTCCTTCGCGAGAGCCGCCGGGATGAGACTCTTAAAAACCACGTAGAAGAAGAAGGCGGCTATTCCGTACATCGTAAAAGGCTTGATGAGCCAGTTGGTGACCCAGGTAACGTAGAGTCCTTTCGGGTTTTTCCCGACGTGCTTGACGCTCGTGAAGTCAACCTTCAGCATCATCGGGTAAATCATGAGCCAAATAAGGAATGCGATCGGGATAGAAACCTGCGCGTACTCGAAGCGCGCGAGAAAAGCCGGAATGCCCGGCAGGAATTTGCCGATCATGATGCCGACGGCCATGCAGAGCAGAACCCAAACGGACAGGTACCGCTCGAAAAATCCTATTTCCGCCTTCTCATTCTTTGTTTCTCTCACGTGCATTTTCTCCTTGGTTTCTTACACAGACACGTACCGGTTTTGCGGGATATGTTCTTGATAAAGCGATCGACGCGCGCGAATGCGTCCGCGTCCAAACTATAGTGTGTCCATTTACCGTCCGGGCGGCTCGTAACCAAGCCCGCCTCGACGAGAATGCCGAGATGATGAGACAGCGTAGGCTGCGTTATTTCGAAGTAGTCCAATATATCGCATGCGCATAATTCCCCGCACGATAAAATATGCGCGATCTTTGCGCGCGTTTCGTCCGCAAGCGCCTTGAGAAGAACGGTTTCGCGAGTAAAATCAATTTCCACCGGCTCCTCCGTCAAATGAACTTACGTCTTCTTGAATAGTAATTATCATATAGATAGTTGTCAATATG
>CAYSEA010000064.1:3173-8369 GCA_964429975.1 uncultured Treponema sp. | reverse complement strand
GGCCTTCCCCTCGCTTCGAAAGGGAAACGCCCTCGCGGGCGTTTCTCGTTTCTCCGCTACCCCTTCGCATCGCAATCCTCGTTTTCATTGACACCTGCCGCAATGCGCCTTACTATTAATTATGCGCTTATTCGGCGCGACACGATGTATGTAACTCACGCGCAGTAAATCAAAACAATACTGATACAAGCAGAAATCCAGAAGGGAGCGTGATTAGAGTATGGAAAAAAAGAATTCAGTGAGCAAGGTGGCCTTTCTTGGAGATTATCTACCGAGAAAATGCGGAATAGCCACGTTCACGAAGGATTTGAGAACATCGATAGCCATTGCCTATCCGGGAACTCAGTGTCAGGTAGTTCCAGTAAACGATATCGAAGGCGGGTACGCCTATCCGGAAGAAGTCCGCTTCGAGATTGCGGAGGCGGATTTATCGTCATATCTCAGGGCCGCAGACTTTTTGAACATCACCGACGTGGATATCCTCTGCGTTGAGCATGAGTTCGGTATTTTCGGCGGACCCGCCGGAAGCCACGTGCTCTCCTTGATGCATGAAGTTCGCATGCCGATCGTTACGACGCTACATACCATCCTGCGTGAGCCGAATCCCGATCAACGCAAGGTAATGGGGGAAATTATCCGTCTATCGACGCGCCTCGTTACCATGGCCGAGAAAGGTCGTGAAATTCTACTGGAAACGTATAATGTTCCGCCTGACAAGATCGACGTCATTCCTCACGGCATTCCCGATATTCCCTTTGCCGATCCGAATTATTATAAGGATGAATTCGGCGTCATCGGAAAGCAAGTCTTGCTCACGTTTGGGCTTCTGTCTCCTAATAAGGGCATCGAATACGTGCTGAACGCCCTTCCCGCAATAATCGAGAAGAACCCCGAGATTGTGTTTATCGTAGTCGGACAGACGCATCCTAATTTGCTTCGCGACGAAGGCGAGCAGTACCGCTTGCGACTGAAACGAATAGCGCAAGAGCTGGGAGTACAAAAGCATGTCGTTTTCTTCAATAGATTCGTCGAGACCGACGAACTATTGAGGTTTATCGGCGCGGCAGATATATACATCACCCCCTACCTTAACGAAACACAGATAACGTCCGGAACGCTCGCATACGCATTTGGTACCGGAAACACGGTGATATCGACGCCATACTGGCATGCCGCCGAGCTTCTTGCCGACGGGCGCGGTACGCTTGTGCCTTTCAGGGATTCGCCCGCAATAGCGAACGCCGTCGTCGGATTACTCGCCGACGAAGCGACCCGCCATGCGATGCGTAAACGCGCGTATCAGTTGGGACGCGAGATGACGTGGAGTAACGTCGCGCAAATGTACATGAACTCCTTTCATCAGGCCGAAAACGACTATAACCTGCTAGGAAGAAAGTTAAAAACGCTAAAGACGCTCGATGAGCAGTCTGATACGTTGCCCGACTTGCGCCTTGACCATTTGTTTCGGCTGAGCGACTCGACCGGGGTATTTCAACACGCAAGTTTTACCGTACCAAAGTTCACAGAAGGCTATTGCACCGACGATAATTCTCGGGCTCTTCTCCTGGCGCTCATGCTGCAAGATTCAGGCCATGACGATGAGGGGATCGAGGCTCTTTCGACAACGTGTCTTGCGTTCATTAACTACGCGCTTGATACTGAAAAGAATCGATTTCGCAACTTTCTCGGCTTTAACCGCCAGTGGGTAGAGGACGTCGGATCGGAGGACTCGCACTCTCATGCTCTTTGGGCGCTTGGATACTGCATCGGACACTCGAGAAAGCAAGGACTGAGAATGCTCGCGTCCGATCTCTTCGAAAAAGCGCTGCCCGGCGTTGCTGACTTCACCTCCCCGCGAGCCTGGGCTACCACATTGTTGGGTATAGACGAATATTTGGGACAATTTGACGGCGATAGGCACGTGAGTCAAATGCGCGAAACCCTAACTGAGCGTCTTTTTGGTTTGTATTCGGTAACCTCAGGCGACGGGTGGGTTTGGTTTGAGGATTGCCTTTCATACGCGAATGCGCGAATCCCGCATGCGCTTATACGAAGCGGACACGCGATGCGAAACGATGCGGTTTTGGATGCTGGCCTTGCTTCGCTCCGTTGGTTAGTCTCAGTTCAGACGTCGGACTCTCTTTTTTTCAGGCCGATTGGAACTAATTGCGTGTATCGGCGCGGAGAGAAACGCGCGCAATTTGACCAGCAACCGATTGAGGCTCAGGCTACCGTTTCTGCATGCATTGCGGCCTTTAACGTCACCGGCGACGATTCATGGCTAAGCGAAGCCAGGCGGGCGTTCGATTGGTTTCTTGGGCGGAATGACGTTGGAATCGCGGTATACGATCCCAGTACCGGCGGTTGTCACGACGGACTCCACGTTGACCGAGTAAACCAGAATGAGGGATGCGAGTCGACGCTAGCGTTTCTGCTCGCCTTGACCGAGATGCAAACGATTATGAGTTCGGGCCCGAAAGCCACGGGGCAAGGCGGGAAATTATGAAGATAACCAGAAGCCCCGTTGTCATAACCCCGGATCGAACGCGCGTTCTCATCAGGCCCTTTCAGGCCGCGACCGATGAGGGATCCAAGAGGATAGTCGACAATTTACTCGCGCTCGAAGAGCGCAAAGTCGTTGAATTATACAACTCTGTCTTGCAGGGATTTGCCAAACGCCACATTGACATCAGCGCAATCATGCTCGATCGTTTCGCGCAGATGAGCGATCGGCTCGCGATCGCGGGCGATCTTTCGATTGAGCGCAAAGCCTTGATCGGGTCATATTTCATGATGGAATATTCGCCTGAGTCCGCGGCGCTCTTCAATCCGTCTATCGTACCCCACCCCGACCAGTCAGGTATCGCCGCGGGCTCGCTTCGATTTATTTTGAGCCTTCGCGCAACGGGCGAGGGGCATATATCTTCCATTGCCTTCCGTACCGGCGTTCTCGACAATCGCAATTCAGTACATCTCGACGAGTCAGTTCCGTACACGCTGCAAGCAACGAGAAAACCGAATCGGGGATATGAAAAGGGCTTGTTTTCCCGAAAGCTGCGCGAGGTGGGCGTGCATGACGAGTTCAGTAAGCGCGTGCTGGATTCATTGCCCGACGTGTTTATTTTCGATGAATTACGCGATGCGATTCAGTTCGAGCGGGGGCGATGTTCCGCGGTCGATATTCAGGTAGATCGCTCGTCTCAGGCGATAATTCTTCTCGCCGAGTCGAACTACGAAGTCGTTTTCGGCGGCGAAAGCGAGCTTTCCCAGCGAATCCTCTTTCCTTCGGGACCGAGTCAAAGCAACGGAATCGAGGACGCGCGTTTCGTTCGTTTCGTCGACGACGACGAAACCGTGACGTATTACGCGACATATACGGCGTATGACGGTAAAATCACGTTGCCCCAGCTTCTTGAGACGCGGGACTTTACTGATTTTAAATTCGCCACGTTGAATGGAACTGCGGTGCGCAATAAGGGAATGGCTCTCTTCCCCCGTAAAATTGACGGTAAGTACGCGATGCTCTCTCGCCAAGACGACGAGAATATTTTTCTAATGTATTCCGATAATGTCCATTTCTGGTATGATCCCGCGCCGTTGCTTTCGCCGGCGGAACCGTGGGAATATATGAAAATCGGCACGTGTGGGTCTCCCATCGAGACGGACGCGGGGTGGCTCGTGATAAGTCACGGTGTCGGCGCGATACGCAAGTATTCTATCGGGGCATTCTTGCTCGATAAGGAGGATCCCTCAATCGTGATAGGCAGGCTCTCCGAACCCCTCGTCGTGCCTCTCGAAGACGAACGCGACGGTTACGTGCCGAACGTCGTGTACACTTGCGGCGCGCTCATTCATGGAAACGACTTGGTCTTGCCCTACGCGGTGAGCGACTACGCCACGAAATTCGCTACCGTGAATCTGAATAGTCTCATTCGCGCGATGACGCGATAGCATACAGGAGGATCATATGGAAAAGGTCGAAAAGCTCAGCAAGGAAGCGGAACAGAAGTTCATGTCGTTCATGTCGGGAAAGCCCATCTGGGCGTACTGGATTTTCTTTACGGTTCTTATCGGTGCGGTGCTCGGGATATCCTACGCGATGCTGTATCTTCTCGCATTGAATTGGTGGTTCGTGGCGATCGTCGTAATCATCGCCGGAATGAGCACGGGAACCTTCGCGTTTCTCAGCCGTTCGAAGGGCGACGCGGGCGGTATGTAACGGATGCCGCGCCCGTCGAGGGCGCGGTAATCGGTTTATTGCTTCTACAATCTCATTCGTCTTTCTCGGTAATGATTACGCGTATCGACGCCGAGCGTCCTTTAGAGTCAACGACGGTGAGAATCCACGTTCCCGCGTCGGGCGACCAAACGATGCGCTCTCGCGGCTCGGCCGAACCGAGAAATACGGAATCCGCAAACCAGAAAAGCGTGCCTGAGTCTGAATCGGCGCTTGCCTGTAGCACGAGCTGGTTATACCGGCTCCGTTCCTTCCTTAAAACGTATTCCGTATTCGCCATCGGCGAGATTATCGAGGGAGGGAAGCCCACCGAGCGCGAGTCGATCGCCGCTTCGGTCGGCGGGTATGGTGGCGCCTTGAGACGCGGGAGGCCCGCCTCTTCGAAAAGCTCCATCAAGTCTGTGGGCCAAAACTCGCGGACTTCCTCGCGAATCCACGGCTTGCCGTAATCGTCGGTGCGATACCCGGTGCGCGCGTCGATGCGAACCGCGCGGTGAATTCCGCATTTCGTGATCGGCGAGACCCCGGGGATAAACCACGTCGTAACCGTCTGCGGGCAGTCGTCGTTCGGTATTCCTCCGGAGACCGAGCACACTTTCACGGAAGTAACGTCGGCCGGAACGTAGTGCGCGCGCAGCCGTCGGTCCTTCGGAGTTTCCGCGAGTATCGAATCGATTACGCCGAAAAAAAGCGGGCCTGACATGAGCCGGCCGATGAGCGCCGTGTTGCCTTCCCCCGAAAAATTTCCCATCCAAACGCAGAGGATATAGCGGTCGAAAATGCCGATCGCCCAACTATCCTTAAAGCCGATTGAGGTCCCGGTTTTCCACGCCACCGGGGTGAGCCGGCTTGACTGTGGCCGGTTGGCGATCGCCGGCGGATTTCTCTCGAGCATTCGCATCGTGATCCATGCGGAACTTTCGGATAAGAGTTTTACACGACTTGCCTTCGCGCCGCGC
>CAYSEA010000064.1:0-3073 GCA_964429975.1 uncultured Treponema sp. | reverse complement strand
CGGTCGGTCGGATTCTGCGGTATGACCGCGAGATATAAAATCTCGCTCGTTGATAACTTTTTAACGTCGACGCCGAAATAGTATTGAGCGGCCGCCGGAAAACCTTCGATGTTACCGCCGCAGGGCGCGAGGTTCAGGTACGCTTCCAGAATTTCCTGCTTGCTGAAGCAAACTTCAAGAAACAGGGCGCGTAGAATCTGGTTTATCTTGCCCGGAATCGAGCGTGTGTAGAGACCGTACCGCATCCGGGCGACTTGCATGGTAAGCGTCGAGGCGCCGACTCGCCTGTTTTTCAAAATCCACGTTTCCCGCGCCGCGCGCAGCATCGCGCCGGGGTTGACGCCGAAGTGTCCGTAAAAGTAGCGGTCCTCTTGCAAGAGAATCGCCTCGATCATGGCCGGGGGAAAATCCCCGATCGGCGCGAAGATTCGGTACTTTTCGTCCGCCGTGAGAAAGGCCTGCATGAGATTGCCTTCTCGGTCGAGAAAGGCAGGCGAGAACTGCACATCCTTCAGGATGTCGCCCGCGAGCGCGGTGATTATGAGAAAGCAGGAAAGGATGAAAAGGGGGGCCGCGAGGCCCCCCACGAGTATCAGCTTGCGCTTGGTCATGCGGCGTTTATTTATCTGTAATCGTCAAGGAATCCTGCGGCCGCATCGCCCACGTGCTCTTGTCGTAAAGCGCTTCGGCGAAGAGCGGCGGAACGACGAATTTTCCCTTGTTCACGGCCCGCGCCTGATAGACGAAGACATTGAGCTTGGGTTCTACTTCGCCGAAAACCACGAGTCTATCTTCGCGGATATCGACGTAGTCGGGCGTCCATCGGACGTCGTCATTCTCGCGAATCGAGGCGATGTCCGCCTCGAGTCCCGCGGGGAGGAGGTCAACAAGTGCGACGTCACGTATCGTCTTCTTGGAAAGGCTTCGGAAATTGAGCTTCACGTACACGACGTCTCCGATCGCGACCTTGTCGACTTTCTTTCCGTCGGCGTCGGTGAACTCGCGGTATACTTCGATTCCGTTCTTCGTCTCCGATTTCGGAAGCTCAAGGTCGAAGCCCGCCTGCGTCACCTGATAGAAGAGCGAAATCTTGTCGCGGTTATCGATGGCGATCCGCTCCGCGGCCGCCGTGTAATCGGCGGTAAAGATCGGCGCTCCCTTCGCCGTCAAAGCAGTGCGCGTTTTGTCGGCGGCGATTTGCGCGAGGGCGTACGTCCCGGTTTCGGCCGTCGGGACCGCCTTGAGATAGGCGTCGATGGACATCAGCGCGAGGCTTGCCGAGAGGGTCGTGAAATTCTGTCCCTTGAGCTCGTCTGACATCGACTCGAGCATTCCGCCCGAGACGTCCTTAAGCCGCTGCGGGAAATGCCGCGCGACCATGTTCAGGTACAGGGACTTATACGCGAGCGAGTCAAAGTAGTAAAAGTTTTCCTTGAACGCGTAGGTGAGCTTGATCTTCAGAAGGAGCGTCGACGCGTCGAGGTTCTTTTGCAGCATGGCATAACTGCCCGCCATGAAAAGTCCCGGGAAGCCCGTTTCGGCGGAGGAGTTTCCCCGCGCGATGTCTTTCTTGAGCGACTCGAGCTGCGTCGTGGTGATCTGCTCGTTCAAGGTCAATACATAAATCGCGTAAGCGCGGCACGTGAGCTCATAATCGTCGGTGCCCTCGCTCTCCGCGATATCCTTGAGTCCCTCCATCACCGCGTTCATGAACGCGGGCGATACGTAGTGGCCTTTGAGCTTCGCTTCGGTGAGGAAGTGGGCGCAATAAGCGGTAATCAGCGGGTCTGAGCCGGAAAGCGACGTCCATATACCGATCGAGTTATCGCGCTTGAGGCGCGCCTGCAGTATCGAGACGACCCGCGCGACCGCGGCCTGGCTCTCTTCCCGCGTGAACTTGAATTCCCGCGAGAGTTCGGGGTACAGGAAGGGGAAGGCCGCGCTCGCGAGTTGCTCGGAACATCCGTAGGGGAAGGTCGTGAGATAGAAGTTGAGTCCCTTCGCGAGTCCCAGAGGCAAGTACGAAAGCGCGACTTCTCGCGTGCTGAATTCCTCGTACATCTTTCTCGGCACGGCTATCTCGGCCTTGTCCTTTTTGAGCGCTCCCATGCTGAGGGCCACGCGATAGGGAACCGAGGGTCGAACGCTCATGAAAGCCGAAAGCTCCGAGGTGTCTTCCCCGTTGCTCGCGACGAACTTGATGTCGGCCGCGCCGACGGGGCCTGCAGCCTTTACCGTGAGGTTTATCGTTTGGTCGCGGCCCTCGGGTATCGCGAGGTCGAAGCTCGACTTCGAGGTTATGGTAAGGTGCTTGCTGCCCGTGGCCTGAAGCCGAACCTTCCCCGAATCGCCCGCGCCTTTCTGGTTATTCGTTACGGTCACCGCGACGTCGAACTCGTCGCCGGGAGAAGCCATCATCGGCGCGTTGGGGGAAATGATAAACGTATTGCGGAGCAGTGCCTTGTCCTCGGCGGCGCCGATGGTGTCGTCGGAAACCGCGACGGCCATGACGCGAAGCGTTCCGTTAAAGTAGTCGGGCACGCGATAGGTAACGGTTTTCGCCGTCGGTCCCGATTCCAGCACGCCCGACCAATAGGCAACCGGCTGGTTCTGCTTCCGCTTGAAGGGATTAAGGTTTCGCGAAAGTTCCTCGTATCCGCCGCCGCCGCCCATTGCCTGCAGGGCGCGCACGACGGAGAACTCCGGAAGTATCAAGTCCATGATCTGCGCGGTGCGCACTTCCAGCGCGCGCTTCTGGAAAAAGAAGGCTATCGGGTCCGGGGTTTCGTAGCCGGCGAACTGCAAGATGCCCTCGTCGACCGCGTAGACGATTATCTTTCCGGGACGCGCGGTCGAGTATCGGATGGGGAAGTCCTTTCCGGGTTTCGCTTCCGCCGGTATATCGAGCGTGATCCGGTTGGTGCGGCTTTCCTTGCTCACCGAGAAGGGAACCGAGCCGTAACTGAGGGGCGACATGAAGATTTCTCGCGAGTCCCGCGAACGCACGAACATGACGTTGACGTAGCCGTTGCCCTCGAGCTCGCGCGGGAGCGTGATCGTCTGTACGCTCGTC
>CAYSEA010000063.1:0-10425 GCA_964429975.1 uncultured Treponema sp. | reverse complement strand
GTTCCCCTTACGTGCGCGACGGAGCGTTCCCGCTGCCTGTCCTCAATCCGCCGAAAAAGGGGTGGTAAAATCCCCGGACAGCGTCCATAATGAGGGCGTATGGGAGAGAAACCGGATACCTTTGAGCGACTCGTTCTCACCATGGAATCCTCTGAACGCCGCGAGCTGTTGCGTCAGCTCGCCGAGCGTACCGAGTCGAAGAACGAAGAGTATAACACCCAGGACGCGCGCGTTGAGGTCGTGCCTCCCGGAGAGGATTCGTCGCCTGAGCGACAGTATACGGCTCAGCCGTTTATCGTGCGGCTATGGTTCGCCCTTATCGCGTTTTTTTCGTCATCGACTCCGGTGCAAGCCTATTCCTCATACATGGTGAAGATTCTCGGACGTAAGCTCGCGCGTCAGTATTCGTCGTATATTTCCGTGCGTCAGCGATCCTACACGAATGATTTTCATCGCGAGCTCGTGCGCCTCCGCGAGGCGCAGACGTTCTTTTCGTCGTTGCTCGACGAATATGAGTCGAATAAGGGCGGTTTTTTCGTCATTCTGTCCTCTCTTGCGATGAAGAAGACCTTCGAGGCGATCGGCGCCGCGGCAAATCCGTTCACCGAGCCGTATGACCGCGATACGGGAAAGGACGTGCGGACCTCGTGCCTCCGCGCGATCGACTCCGTGCTTCTTTCCATACCGGACGACGAGCGCGCACGCCTCTATCAAGCCTCGCGCGCGATTGAGTGGATACGGCGCTTTATCGCGCTTCCCATCGATCGCATCCTCCTGAGATTTTCGGTCATGAACGATCTCAAGCAGGGATGCCCGCTCGACACGATCAGCGACGAGATCGAAAGCCTCGCGTCGACTCTCGCGAGCGCGAGAAAGATACCCATACTCACGCTTGAGGCAATGTACCTGTTTTCGGTTCAAGAAACCATGCGCGACTCGGGCTTCGACCTTGAGCGCGATTGTTCCGCGTTTCTTACTGGCGCCTCGCGGCATCTTTCGTCGATCAGGGAATTCAAGGGCGCGATTCCCATCGAGGATTTCGTGCGATTCGCCGTCGGTAACGTAAACTGGAAGCCCGTGATCTTCGAGGGCGGCGAAGACTGGTTTCAACTGTTTAAAAACGCCTGGAAAAAAAGATTTGAGGAGCGATGGTCGGAATGGAATCGCCTTCATCGACTCTCCATGCTGAAGTCGCGTATCGTGTCTTTTCTCGGCGTGCCTGAGATGCCGCGCCTCGAATATCATCCCTGGGAAGGTTTGTGGCTTCCCCTGACGCTCCGTCGCGAGCTTTCGGTGAGTTTCCTCAAGGGTCTTTTCAACTCCGTGTATCCGTCGTCAATGATGAGGCCCTTGAAAATCCTGCTCGTCGAAGGCGATTTTTACCGACGGGAAAACCTTATGGAGTTCACCGACGCGTTTAGTACCCTCGAGCATCAGCAGAGCCTCCTTCAGACGTTCGAGACGCGGCTATCGCCGAAAGGCGACATCGGCGAAGGCTTTGAGCTCATCCAGCGCGAGCGTATCGCGACGGTAAAGGGAAAGGCGAGGCTCGAGAACCTCATGCTCACGACGGAATCGGAAACGGAGTTGTTACTCTCGCGGGTCGTAACCGCCCTGCGCAGCATTGACCTCATACTCACCGGCGTGAGCGACGTCGTGCGAGGTGGCCCGTACGAGACGCTGATTAATATGGCATCGATACAGGGAAAGCAGAACGAGCGGTTCCGCAAGGAACTCATGACCGTGCGGCAACTCGCGAAGGACGCGCTGTTTATCCTTTCCGACGCCGAGGTTATCGAAAAGGAGTCGCTGTGAGCGTCGTGCAGTATTTCGCTTTTGCGGGACTTCCCGCCCAGGCAAACCCCCGCGCGGCGGTTCCGGTGCCCGAGTGCGGTCTCACGCTGCGCGTGTCAGGGCCGATGAAATCGGGCGTCGACGCCGAAAATCGCGAGCGGGTATTCCGCTCGATCGGCGTCAGGTCGGACGAGGTCGTCGCGTGCCGGCAGATTCATTCGCGCGTCGTTCGCATAGCCGATCGAACCGATTCCTTTCGGGACCTTCCGGAGGGGGACGGCATTTTGACCTCGAACGCGAGCGTCGTGCCGACCGTTACCGTCGCCGACTGCATGCCCATCTGGATCTACGATCCGGTCGCCGGCTATTTCGGGGTCCTGCACTCCGGCTGGAAGGGAACCGGCATCCTGCGCGTCGCCTGCGAGCTCGCGGCCGACGAATGGGGCGCCGAGACGAAGAACGCGCATATCATACTCGGGCCGCATATACGCTCGTGTTGCTATACGGTGGACGCCGAGCGGGCCGATTATTTTCGCGCGGGCTTCGGCGAGCGGTGCGTGACCCTCGATCCCGAGCGCGAGGCTTCCGGAAGCCGCTGGCCCTATCGGCTTTCCCTCGTCGAGGCGAACCGCGATATCGCCGAAAAGATCGGCATACCCCCATCCCATATTCACGACTCCGGCGTCTGCACGGCTTGCGACCCCAAATACGGCTCAAGTCGCCGCGAGGGCGCCGATCGCTTCGTCCATATGGCCGCCTTTATCCGCCTGCATTGAATAGCGTCCCCGTTTCGTATAAAATCCCCTCATGACGTCGCGCGACTCAGTCGCGCATGAGGAGAATCGTGCCCTATGCCTGATGTACGCGAACAATGGCGCGCGCTTGTCGCGCGCGCGCTCAACGAACTGCTTGCCGCGAAAGCCCCGGGAACCCCTGTGCTCGCCGCGGATAGCGTGACCCTCGAAACTCCGCCCGATCCCGCGATGGGAGACGTCGGCTTTCCCATGTTTCCCTTCGCCAAAGTTTTGCGGATGGGTCCGCCCGCGATAGCGATAGAGATAGCGCGCGTTGTCGGCTCGTATCCCGAGGCGGCGGCTCTCGGCGAGGCGCGAAACGTCGGCCCCTACGTCAACGCGTTTCTCGCCAAGGGAAACGTCGCTTCGCAAACCCTTTCGCGGATACTGTCCCTCGGCGCGTCCTACGGAAAGGGCGATGCCCTCGCGGGCCGTCGCATTATGGTCGAGTTTTCGAGCCCGAATACGAATAAACCGCTCCATCTCGGACATTTGCGGAACGACGCCCTCGGCGAGAGCGTATCGCGCATCCTCGCGTTTTGCGGCGCCGAGGTTCACAAGGTCAACATCGTCAACAATCGCGGCGTCCATATCTGCAAGTCGATGCTCGCGTACAAAAAGTTTTTCGCAGGCCAGACCCCCGAGTCGAAGGGCGTCAAGAGCGATCGTTTCGTGGGCGACTGCTACGTCAGGTTTAACGACTATAGTAAGGAAAACCCCGAGGTCGCCGAAGCCGAAACGCAGGAAATGCTCCGGTCTTGGGAGGCGGGAGACGCCGAGACGCTCGAACTTTGGCGGACGATGAATGCCTGGGCGGAGCGGGGGATTCAGCAAACCTATCAGCGCACCGGAATCAGTTTCGACCGGATCTACTATGAAAGCGACACGTATCTCAAGGGTCGCGATGAAATACTCGAAGGCCTCGAGAGCGGGGTGTTTTTCCGCGAGGAAGACGGGTCCGTGTGGGTCGACCTAGAGCCCATCGGGCTCGACAAGAAGGTCTTGCTCCGAAAGGACGGAACGGCCCTCTACATGACGCAGGATATCGGAACTGCCATCCATCGCCATGGCGACTGGCCGTTCAACCAGCTCATCTACGTCGTCGGAAGCGAGCAGCAGTATCACTTCAAGGTACTGTTCTACGTCCTGAAGCGGCTCGGGTACGAATGGGCGCAGGATCTCCATCATCTTTCGTACGGCATGGTGAACCTTCCCGAGGGCAAGATGAAAAGCCGCGAAGGTACCGTCGTCGACGGGGATGACCTGATCAATAACCTCAGGGACGGTGCTTTGGAAGAAATTCAGGCGAAAGGCCGGGAAGAAGCCGTCGGTGATCCCTTGGGCGTCGCCGAGAAGATAGCCTTGGGTGCCCTTCATTATTTCCTTTTACAAGTAAGCCCCACCAAGGACATGATATTCAACCCGAAGGAATCCCTGTCGTTTACCGGGAATACCGGCCCGTATTTGCAGTACATGGGGGCGCGGATCTCGTCGGTACTTCGAAAGATGGGCGCGGACGCGGGCGTCGCCGAAACCGCGGGCGTCGTCAGGGCGGAACTCCTGACGCACGATGCCGAATGGGAGCTTCTGAAGACCCTTGAGGCCTTCCCGAAGGAGGTCGTGCGCGCCGCCGAAGGCCATGACCCAAGCGTGATCGCGGGCTATCTCTACGAGGTTTCGAAGGGTTTTAGCCGCTTTTACCATGATTGCCCCATTATTTCCGCGGGAAACCCCGATCTTGCCCGGACGCGCCTCGAACTTGCCCGCGCCGTGCTCGTCGTCCTGAAAAGCGCCATGAACCTCGTGCTCGTGCCGTTTTTGGAGACTATGTAGAACGGGACGCGGTGCCTTGACGCATCACGTCGTTTTGCTATATAACGGTAGAACGCATCGTACTGTGCCCCGGTCGCGCCCCGTTATCGCGCCCGGGTTACGAATATATTTTTGCAGAGGTTAAAGATGTACGCACTCGTCGAGTATAAGGGAAAACAATACAAGGCCGAAAAAGGCGCTCAGATCCAGGTTGACTTGATCGACGCCGAAAAGGGCAGCAAAATCGATATCGATACCGTCCTGATGGTCAGTAACGACGGAAAGGCGACCGTTGGCGCCCCCTATGTGAAGGGAGCCAAGGTTCAGATCGTCGTGGGCGAAAGCTTCAAGGACAATAAGGTCATCGTATACAAGTATAAGCCCAAGAAGGACTATCATCGCACCATAGGACACCGCCAGCGGTATACGATGGTAACCGTCGAGAGCATCGTCGGGGCATAACGGTGATAGCCGTCAGCCTGACGCTCGATATCGGGGGGAATTTCCGCTCGGTTGAGGCGTCGGGACACGCGAAGGCGGGCGCGCGGGGGGAAGACATCGTCTGTTCCGCCGTAACGGCCCTCCTGCGCACGACGTTGGCGGCGCTTTCCGGAGAATTGCCCGGCGTCGTGGCGGAATCGGCCGGTCGCGGTTCGCTTTCGTTTTCTGCGCCGGTCACGGGAGAGGGGGCATCGCCGCTTCTCCGATACGCGGGGTTGTTTTTGCGCGAGGGCCTTTCGGCAGTCGCGCGGGACTATCCCGGGTCGGTCGATCTGAAGATCGTCGGCTCGGGTGAACCCGCCTAAAGAATAGGTAACTTTGGAGGATTGATATGGGACGCAAGAAAGGTGGTAGCGGCGCGAAAAACGGCCGCGATTCGAACCCGAAATATCTCGGGGTAAAGATTTTCGGCGGACAGGTCGTTTCCGCCGGTTCCATTCTCGTCCGCCAGCGCGGCACGAAGATTCATCCCGGAAATAACGTAGGCTGCGGCAAGGATCACACTCTGTTCGCGACCTCCGACGGCGTCGTCAAGTATCACGAGCGCATGGGAAGAAATCTCGCGTCCGTCGAGCCCGTTCAGGCTTGACGAAATCGGCCTCGGATCGCCCGTGGACCCTCAGGTTCCGGACGACCCTAGCCGTTACGCGTGTCCGGGTGCGAACCCGGGCATACTACGTGTTTTGATGTACGGCCGGCGGATTTCTGCCGGCTTTTTTTTTAAACGGAGTTGTGAATCGATGGTCAAGTTCGCGGACGAGGCATTTATCATAGTGTCCTCGGGAAAGGGCGGTAACGGGTGTATATCCTTTCGCCGGGAAAAATACGTTCCCATGGGCGGCCCCTCGGGTGGGGACGGCGGTAAGGGCGGCGATCTCGTCTTCGAGATCCGGAGAAACCTCCGAACCCTCGCGCACCTTCGGTTTAGGCAAAGCTTTAAGGGCAAGAGCGGCGGAGACGGGCAGGGCAGCAAAAAATTTGGAAAGGACGGGGAAGACTGCGTCGTGACCCTTCCGCCCGGAACCCTCATTCGCGACGCCGATACCGGCGATGTCATACACGACTTTGGCCTCGAAAGCGAGGGAAGGCTCGTGTTTTTGAAGGGCGGTAACGGCGGGTGGGGCAACGTTCACTTTAAGAGCTCCACGAACCAGGCTCCGCGCAACGCCCTTCCAGGGCAGCCGGGGGAAACGAGGCGTCTGAGAATCGAGCTGAACATTATCGCCGACATCGGCTTTGTCGGCTTTCCGAATGCGGGTAAAAGCTCTCTTCTCGATTACTTCACGAACGCCCGGCCGAAGATCGCGCCGTATCCCTTTACGACGAAGATACCGAACCTCGGTGTGCTTCGCGTCGACGAGGAGATGGACATCATTCTCGCGGACATACCCGGCATTATCGAGGGCGCCTCCGAGGGGCTCGGGCTCGGTACCCGGTTCCTCAAGCACATCTCGCGGGCAGTCGCGCTCGCCTTTTTGATCGACCTTTCCGACGACGGCTATCTTGACGCTTTCGAAAAGCTCTCCGCGGAGCTCGAGGCCTTCTCCCCCGAACTCGCCGCGAAGGAACGGGTTATCGTCGCGAATAAGCTCGACTTGCCCGGTACTCGCGAGCGTCTCGCGGAACTGAAGGAAAAGTACGGTGACCGGAAGATTCTCGGAATTTCGGTTCATAATCGTTGGGGCCTCGACGAAGTTCGCGACGCCTTTATCGATCTCGTAAACGGAGCCGATTACGACGTTTCGGCGGAAGGCGCGATTGCTGCGGGTGACGACGCTCTCGCCGAGGAGACCGCGGACGAAGACCTCGGTTTCGACGTCTCGCCTTCGGGGAACCTTGCGCTTTCGAAGAGTCCTTCGCCGCGCGTCCCCGGAGTTTCCGGGCGCGTTTCCGCGACCGCTGCGCGCGAAAGCGCCGCGGTGCCCGACTTCATGAAGGCGACTCTTGACGACGTCGAGCAGAGCGACGATTCCGACTCGGGCTTCGGCGCGACCGTCTCGCTGAATCGAAAGCGGAAAGGCAAGCGAAAGTGAGATTGGCCGTCATCGGCGGAAGCTTCAATCCCGTGCATCGTGGGCACATGGCCCTCGCGCGCGCGGTTCATGAGCGTGCGGGTTATGACAAGGTTCTGCTGATTCCCGCGAGCGATCCTCCGCATAAGGAGCTCTCGCCCGGCGCAAATGATACTAATCGCCTGGATATGCTTCGCCTCGCGGTCGAGGAACTGAACGCGAACGGCCGATCCGTCCCCTGGGCCGCAGTAGACGACTGCGAGATTCTCCGCGGCGGCGTGTCCTATACGATCGACACGATTCGGGATGTACGCGCGCGATATTCGGCCACCCTCGAGGGCAAGATCGCCCTCGTCATCGGGCTCGACCTCGTTTCCGGCTTTTCCCGCTGGCGGGACCCCGAAGCTCTCGCGCAAGAAGCCGACGTGCTTCTTGCGCGCCGCCCCGGCGAGGTCGAGGCTTCCTTTCCGTATCCGCATCGGGTACTTGAAGGCTCGCTCGTCGAGGTTTCGTCTTCCGCCGTGCGCGACGCCATTCGCGCGACCGCGCGGTCGCCGATTTCCGCGCGTTCCGCCCCTGCGGGGCCTTCGGTCTCCGCCGGCGTCGCGCCAAGCTGGGCTTCCCTTGTCCCGGAGCCGGTATACCGGTATATTACCGAAAGAAAGCTCTATGAGACGAGGTGAAACCGCGAGCGCGGGCGAAAAGATTCAGCAGTACGCGCGAGCTGCGTTAAGCGCGTCCCGCTTCGCCCATTCGGAGCGCGTCGCCGAACTCACGGTCGCGCTTTGCGAGCGGTTCGGCGTGGACCCCGCCGAGGGGTATCTCGCGGGTATCGCGCACGACATGTGCAAGGCATGCAAGGAGCGACTGCTTCTTTCTCTCGCCGCGCGGGACGGGCTTGCGATCTCGCCAATAGAGGCCGAGAAGCCGTCTCTGCTGCACGGTCGCGCGGCGGCAGTCGTGCTCGAGTACGATTTCGGCATCGCGAATCGCTCGATCCTCGAGGCCGTGCGCCATCATACGTTCGGCTCTTCGACGCTCGACGCCCTCGGCACGATCGTATTCGTGGCCGACAAGCTCGAGCCGGGACGCGTGGGAATCGACCCGGATCGACGCGAACGGACGCTCTCGCTTGATTTGCGGGGGATGGCCGCCGAGGTCGTGGCGGATAACATTCGCTATCTTGAGTCAAAGGGAAAGACCGTTTCCGACGACACGCGGGAAATGCTGGCGTCGCTGATGAAGGGGAGGAATACCGCATGAGATCGTTCAAGCTGGATAAGAGCATCATCTTCCTTTCGGTAATCTTGCTCGTTTTGACCTTGGCGACGGTTTTGCTCGTAACCACGATGCGTACGAATCCGATTCGAGACTCTTTGTCGGGCGACAAGGTTCTCAAAGTTCTCGTCGTGCTGGAAGATCGGGGAAAGCCGATTGCGACGAACATTATCGCGTATTATCCCGGCAACAAGCGCGCCGCGATGTTCGACATTCCCGGGGAAACGGGGCTTATAATTAAGACTCTCGGGCGCGTGGATCGCATCGACGCGGTGTATATCGAGAAAGGAAGCGACGCGTATCGCTCGGAGATCGAGACGCTTACCGGAATATCGATTCCGTTCTCTATGGTGTTTACCATGGATCAATTCGCGCATTTGGCGGATTTGCTCTCGGGCTTCGGGGTTTTTATCCCCTCTCCCGTCGATTTACCGACAGACGGCGGGCGCGTCCTTCTTCCGTCGGGCGCGATTTCGCTCGACGGCGATAAGCTCCGGGCCTACGTGTCCTACGTCGACCCGCTTGACCAGGAAGGCGAGGCGGCGGGGCGCAAGCAAAAGGCGATACTCGCGTTCTTTCGCGCGCTCGGCGACAACGCGTCATACGTTTTCGAGGATGAATTCTATCCCGCGGTCGCGGACTGCGTGACCGCGGATATTTCGCCGAGCAGTCTCAAGCTCGTGCTCAAGGAGCTTTCGGGAATCGACGCCGAGCGGCTCGTGCCGCAGCGCGTTACCGGCTCTTTGCGCGAGGTCGACGGCAAACAGCTGCTCTTTCCGTTTTACGACGGGCAACTCCTCAAGGATATCGTCAGGCAGTCGCTCGGAGGACTCGCGTCGGAGAGCGCCGCCGCGCAGGAACGCATTTACGCGCTCGAGATCCTGAACGGGACGAAGAAACAAGGCTTGGCGCGCATTACGTCGGAGCTTTACCAGAGTTTCGGGTATGACGTTATCCGCATCAGCAACGCGGAAACGGCTGAATACGAAGAGACGGTCATTATCGATCGCATCGGAAACAAGGCGGTCGCGGACACGATCGCGCAGATAATCCAATGCGACAATATCAAGGGAACCGAGATACAAGAGGGCGAGGATTTATACGGAACCGAGGCAACCGTGGATTACACGATTATTCTCGGCAAGGATTTTAACGGACGATACGTGCGATAGGGAGCAATATGGAAGTCAAGGGAAACATGAAGGAATCGGCGAAGCGACTGGGAATGCTGCTCGTCGAGCATAATGCGGGCAATGTCAAGGTTCTTGACGTGAGCGGAAGCACGAGTTGGGCCGACTATTTCATCATAGCGACAGTAACGAGCTCGACTCAGTCGCGGGGCCTTCAGCGGTATGTCCGCGAATCGCTCGGAGAGCTTGGCTTGGATGAACTCGGCGCCCGTATTCTTGACGATCTCCCTGTCAAAGCGCCTAACAAGCTCGTCATAAAGCGAACGGTCGCCACAGATGGCGCGCGCTTCCAGCACGGCCGTGCGGATCGTCATGTCATTTGCAGCCTGACGGATGCACTCGTCGATGTTCCGGGTGGAGTGTCCCACCTTCAAGCCCATGTCCCAGAACATGTAGAGCATGTATTCCACAACCTGTTCGCCCCATGGCGTCTGCTTATAGGGCAGCAGGAAGAGGAGATCGATGTCGGAGCCAGGCGCGAGCGTACCTCGGCCATAACCACCCACGGCAACGATGGACATGTGCTCGGCCGCGGAAGGATTGCTGGCACTGAAGACATGCTTGTGCGCGAATTCGTGTAGCGCGCGGATTAGCTCGTCCATCAGGTGAGAGAGCCTTATCGCGCAGGCCGTGCCCCCGCCATCTTCGCTCAGCATTTCTTCGGCCCGTTTACGGCCAGATTGCAGGCGCTCCTTTAGAAGCTTCAGGACCGTGTTGCGGCCATCGGGAGTTGCAGCCTTCCCACTCTTGGCTAGCGCTTCCAGCTCGTCCCGCAAACTCGCCCTGTTGACGATCTGATCGAGTTTCAGCGGAATTTTCGCCATATGAAGCTACCTATGAAGGCTGCGGAGCAATAGGCGGGTCTATATCCTTTTTCCCGACAGGAAGAAATGGCCCTATTTTCTTGCGAGCTGCTTCAGCGCGTAAAGCGCTTCAAGCGCTTCCCGCGGTGTCATCTCGTCAGGGTTGAGGCTGGCAAGCTCAGCCGCAAGCTTGTCGCTCTCCTGCGCCTTGACCGGCTCAACCTTCTGAGATGCGACAGCA
>CAYSEA010000062.1:0-10676 GCA_964429975.1 uncultured Treponema sp. | reverse complement strand
ACGCGGGTCATGATGTCCATGTTGCAGACGACGTATTCGGAGTCGGAGATCTCGATGCCGATCTTGGCGATGTCTGAGCCGACGGGACCCATGGAGAAGGGGATGACGTACATCGTGCGGCCCTTCATGCAACCGGTGTAGAGGCCGGTCATGGTCTTCTTGAGCTCGGCGGGGTCGATCCAGTTGTTGGTGGGACCGGCGGCATCCTTCGTCTTCGAAGCGATATAGGTGCGGTTTTCGACGCGCGCAACGTCAGAGGGCTGGGAGCGGAAGAGAACGCTGTTCGGTCTCTTCTTGAGGGTGATCGCCATACCGCTGTCGATGAGTTTTCCCATCAGGGTGTCGTATTCTTTCTGCGAACCGTCGCAGACGTATACGCTGTCGGGCTGGCACATTTTGGCGACTTCTTCGACCCACGCTTTTACTTTGGGGTGCTTGATGTCATTGATCGTCATACTTGCTCCTTGCTAAGACTGTTTTCTGAAGGGTGTTACGCGCTTCATTCAAAAAAACAATAGCGTATTTGGGGGCTTTGTGCAAGATATGTAAGGGAAAGTTGACAAATGCGGAGGGTTACGTAGTTTAACGTCGGACGGCGGTTTTTGCCTGCTGGCGGCACAAAAGAGGGAGCGAACGTCAGGCTACGAGGTTTACGACCATGCCCGTCGAGGGCATCGAGGGTTTATAGGGAAGTTCGGACGCGATGGCGGTAACGGCCTTAACCTGCTCCTGGTATTGATCGATGAGCGCGTTAATCTGGTTGTCCGACATCTCGCCTTTCTCGGCAAGTTTGGGCTGGATGTTTTTTTGCTTCATCGAGACGAGCTGGTCGATGAGCGTATTGAGGATTTTGATCTTGTCTACCGACACGCCTTGCTGTCCGCCTCGCGCGGGAATGCCCGCCACGTAGCGAAACTGGGAATACACGAATTGGTTCGGCGCGACCGGTACGTACGCGCGTCCGCCTGCGGATACGGATGAGATCATCGTGTAGGACATGGTCCGCAAAGGGCCGACATTCGATAGCATTGCTCGCTTCCTCCGTTCCGATTATCGGACGGGAAACGAGGGGGGATTAGCGCAAAAAAAACGCGCGCGGCGGGGACTAGTGCGCGATTTGCCAGGCCGCGATGGTGTCCTGAAGCGAGGGAGACATTCCCTCCGGTTTTCCGGCCATGTCCTCGAGCCAGGGGAGGAGTATGTCCGCCTTGAGGAGTTCCCAGTTGTTCGGGAGTATTCGCGGAACGGAGAGGGTCTCGGGCGGCGGCAGGTGGCCGAGCAGCGAGGGGTAATAGAGCGGGAATATCCGCTCGTTGACGGGCCTCAGCGAGGAAAAACCGCCCGAGATGCCGAAGCTTCGCGCGGTGATTCCCATTTCGACGCTCCGGTCAAGCAAGGCCCGCTGCGTTTTTTCGGAGAAGAACCATACGATGAAGGCCTCGGCCGCCTCGAGGTTTTTTGATTTTCGGGACACGCCCATATAGACGATATCGTCCCGTATCGCGGTCTTTCCGTCTTTCATGACCCAGCGAAAATCGAGGTTCTGCCGTTTGTCTCCCGGCAACGTGAATATCGCGTCGCTCGGCATGTACGAGAAGAGGTTTCTCCCCCCGGTAACGAGGCGATAGGGCGGATCGTAGAGATACTTGAACTGGAACTCGTCTTCGGCGGTCGCGGATGTGTTGATGGTCCGGGTCCATTCCCTGAGATAGTCGATCGTCGCCTTCAGCCCGTTCTCGTTCCAGGCGAAGAGCGGGGAGCCTTCCTCGAATCTCGCGTTGTGCATGCGGGCTATGAGATAGAGAAACTCGCCGCTCCATCGCGGGGAAAAGCCCATCTTTGAGTAGACGCCTTTTTCCTTCGCGTTGAATTCGCTCGACAGGCGCTGTATTTGCTCGAGCGAGAGCGCGAAGTCGTTGTCGATGAGCGCGCTTTTTTCGGGCGAGAAAACGAGCGCGGGGAGGTTGAAGCTCACGGGGAGGAGATACTGCCTGCCGCGCACGTTTCCGAGGTCCAAGAGGGAGCCGTAAAAAAGTTTGGAACCGAGCCTGAGCTCGGTAAAGAGGTAGTCGACGGGAGCGAGGCGGGAGCGCGCCTTTTCGCCCTTGAGCCAGGGCCCGACGATGAGATCGGGCGCGTCTTTGGCGGCGATGAGTTCGCCGGCCGGGTTATCCTTGTATTCGACGACGAGGCGGAACCGGTTTTGGCTTGAGTTGAAGAGTTCCGCGTACGAGGCGAACTCGGGCCTGTTCGTCCAGAGGATGGTAACGCCTTCGTTCGCGCGGCCGCAGGCGGCGCAAGCGAGCAGTGCCGCCAGCGCGAGGACGACGAGAGGCGATCGTGTGCGAGCTTTTTTTGCGCGGGATCGAGCGGCGCGCGCAGGTGTAATCGGCATGCGGACACTGTAGGTGAGGAAAAGTCTGTTGTCAATCCCGCTCCGTGACGGTATACTTGATTCATGATTATTCAGGATCCGGCAATACCGGAGATCATCGCGAAGATTTCCGATCACTTTAACAATAACATCGCCACCCGCTTCCTGCGTCCCCTGCTCGCCCAAATTCTTTCCGACAACGAGCTTTCCCGGAGGATGACGGACATAACCGACCATCCGGAGTCGTTCGGAAGCCACGGCGTTCACATTGACGAGCTCTACTTGCAGATACAGGCCTTCGCGCGTTTCGTGTTTATGGTGCGCAGCGACGTGTTGCCCAACCTTCGGGTCCTCTCGGGGACGGTCGATTCCCGCGACGCGAACAAGGTTTTTCGCGACATGGCGGTAAGTAATTTCGCCTCGAACGTGAAGGTCCTGTCAGATCTCGTTCACGACCTGTATATCAGGACGGTCGCCTACGACAAGCTCCATAGCGGCTCGTCGCGCCCGGTCTATCGGGATATACCCGGGCTCGAGGAAATCGGCCGGTATCTCGTGGAGAGCTAAAAAAAAACGCCCGCGGAGATGCGGGCGTGGACGAAAGCCGGCGCAAAGCCGGCTTTTTTTTGTTCGCGAATAAAGCTATTTCGCGGCCATTTCCCCCGCGACCGTGAAGATGGTCTCGAAGACGGGCTTGAGCTTTTCGACGTCGACCGACGAGAACGCGACCCTGAGGTGGCTCGCGTCGATCGCCACGGTGCCGATGCCGTGCTCGTGGAGAAGCTTCACGCGGAGGTCTTCCGCGGCGACCCCGACGCATTTCATGCTCATGAAGTAGCCCGAGTTGAAGGGTAGCGCGCGCAGAACCGGATGTCCCTCGTGGGCGTCGATAAACTCGCGCACCACGCGGTATCGCTCCTCGAGCATCTTGCGCAAGGCGAGTTTCTCTCCGGCGTTTCGGGGATCCTTGAACGCCTTAAGCATGAGAGACTGCGAGGGCGTGGCGGCGCACGAGACCGACGAGCGGATCGCGCCCATCAGTTTCTTGATGAGGGCTTCGTACTGCGCGGCGTTCATTCCCTTCGAGCCGAAGGTGATAAAGCCGGTGCGAAGTCCCCACACGTAGTCTTCCTTCGTGGGGCCGTCGATCTTGACCGCGAGGACCCGCTCGTGGAGATCCGCGAGGCGCGAGAAGAGGGATTCGGGGTCGATGTCGTCCTCGTAGTCGAGGCCGAAGTACGCGTCGTCGCACCATACCATGACGTCGGCGCCCGACTCGGCCGCTTCCTTTATCACGGATACGATAGCCGCTGTCTCGGCCCTCGTCGGCGTGTAGCCCGAGGGGTTCTGGGGGAAGTTGAGGAGCATGCGAACCTTTCCGGTGTGCGCTTCGGCCATGACGGCCGCGCGGAAGGCCGCGAGGTTAAAGCCCTCGTCGGCAAACATCGGGAACGAGCGCAAAATCGCGTTGCGCCGCGCCTCGACGACGAGCACGTAGTTATCCCACGCGGGCGCGCCGGTCAGGAGCACCGTGTCGGTTCCCAAAAAGAGGTCCGAAAGGTACGAGATTCCCGCGGTAAGCCCGGGAACGAGCACGGGGAGGGAAATCTCCGTTGAGCCGAGCGTGGGGTTTTTTTCACGGATAGCCTCGAGCCAGAGGGCGCGTAAATCCTCGTTTCCGGCCGTCGGCGCGTACGCGACGATTTCCGGGGCGGTGAGGTTGGGCACTTGTTCCCTCAGCGAGGTGAGCACGCACGGAACGCCGTTTTTCACGGCCATTCCGATCGTCGCGTTGGCGGTTTTCCCGAGCTTTTTCGCCTCGGCGCTCTGTACGATGATTCCCTTCGGGAAATAGAGGCGGGTTCCAAGGTCGGAAAGAAGTCTTCCGGCGATGGACGGCGCGAGGATCGCGTTCAGTTCGTCCGCGAGCGGACTGATATGTTGGTGTTCGGCCATGATGTAACCCGTATACAACAGATAATTACCGGTTGTCAATGACCGGCAGGGCGCGTACAATGAAAAAAGATCGCTTTAACGTAGGTGGGGTAGGGTTATGAACGATACAGCGAATGGGGCGGGCCGGGCCCGCGAGGTCGTCGAGAAAGTACGGAAGGGGATGGCTTCTCGCGTCGTCGGCCAGGAAGCCTTAGTCGACGGCATTTTTACCGCCTTCGTGGCCGGCGGACACGTGTTGCTGGAAGGCGTTCCCGGTCTTGCCAAGACCCTCGCGGTGAAGACCTTTTCCTCGCTTGCGGCTTTGAGTTTCAAGCGCATTCAGTTTACCCCGGACCTCTTGCCGGCAGATTTGGTCGGTACCCTCGTGTTCGAGCAGGGGTCCTCGTCCTTTTCGGTCAGAAAGGGACCCGTCTTCGCGAACCTCGTGCTCGCCGACGAGATTAACCGTGCGCCCGCCAAGGTGCAGTCGGCCCTGCTCGAGGCGATGGCCGAGCGCCAAGTGACGATCGGCGAGACGACGTACCCCCTTCCCGATCCCTTTTTCGTCCTCGCGACGCAGAACCCGATAGAGCAGGAAGGGACCTATGCCCTTCCCGAAGCCGAGCTCGACCGCTTCCTTTTCAAACTCCACGTGCCGTATCCCTCGCTTGAGGAGGAGTCGCGCATCGTCAGGGTCGAAGCGGGTCTCGATTCGTCTGCGGCGTCAGGCGGAGCGCGGAGCGCGCCCGTCATCGGCGCGGAGGATATCGCCGTCGTGCGCGCGGCCGTGCGGGCCGTCAACGTCGATCAGGCGCTGCTCGACTACGCCGTTTCCCTCGTCGCGGCCACGCGCCCGCTCGCCGAGTCTCGTAAGGACCGCCGCCAGCGCGACGATTATCTCAAGTACATTTCGTTCGGGGCCTCGCCGCGCGCGAGCATCGCCCTCGTCGCGACCGCGCGCATCAGGGCCGTGTTCGAGGGACGCGATTACGTGATACCGGACGACATCAAGGCCCTCGCCTGTCCGGTCCTTCGACATCGTCTCGTCCTTTCCTACGAGGCGGGAGCCGACGGACTTACCGCCGACGATATCGTGTCCCGGCTCCTTTCCATCGTGCCGATTCCGTGACGCCGTGAAGACGCCCAAACCGAACGCTCGAGTACTTTCCATCGCAGAACGCGCGCGAGGCCTCAGGCTTACCTCGGTCAAGGTGTCCGAGGGGATGCGCTCAGGCTCGTTCCGCTCGTGCTTTCGCGGGCAGGGCATCGAGTTTGACGGCGTTCGGGAATACGAGCGCGGCGACGACGTTCGCTCGATAGACAGGAACGTAACCGCGCGCTCGGGCCGTCCGTTCGTGAGAATGTATCGAGAGGAACGCGAGCTTACCGTCTTTCTCGTCGTCGACGACTCGCGCTCGATGCAAGCTGGCCCCGGCGCGGTCTCGCGCCGCGACAAGGCGCTCGAGACGGCGGCCTTGCTCGCCTTCGCCGCCGAGCGAAACGCGAGCCCCGTCGGTTCCGTCGTGTTCGACTCATCGCCCGGCAAGGTATTCCCCCCGCGCGCCGGACGCGACCGCGTTCTCGCGATCCTATCGGACCTTGAGCATCGCGACTCGCGCGAGGGCGGTACGGCTCTCGCGGGCGCGATCGCCGGAGCGTCACGCGTACTCGGCAATAGGGCGCTCGTCATCGTGATATCCGACTTTCGGTCGACCGGCTACGAGACGGGTCTCGGCATGCTGTCGCGAAAGCACGACGTCGTCGCGTGCCGAATCGTCTCTCCCGTCGATCTCGCGCTTCCCGACGTGGGCTATGCCCCGTTCAGGGACCCGGAAACCGGCGAGCGCGAGTCGTTCCCGACGGCTTCTCCCGTTTTCAAGGCTCGGTGGGAGAAGGAAGGCCGCGAGGCGATACATCATTGGGAACGCGCATGCCTCAGGCGCGGAGTCGCGCCCCTCGTGCTCTCGACGGACGAGGATACGGGCGTTGAGCTCTCTCGCTTTTTTTCCGCTCGCGGGGAGCGCGCGTTCTGGTCGGGCAAAGCCGACGAGGGGGCGAGATGAGCTTTCTCAAAATTCGCTTGGTCGCAACCGCCGTTGCGCTCGTTCTCGTTTCATCGGTCGTCGCCGAAACTGCGTCGCCATCCGGGACGCCGGCCCCGGGAGTAACGCTCGTGCCGAGAGACGTGTACGTCGGCGACACCGCCGAGCTTACATTCGAAGTTACGCTGACCCGGAGCGCGCTCGCGGCGGGCGAGACGCTCGAGATCAATACCGACCTCCTTTCGCCGTCTCGCGACGTAACGGTGCTCTCGGCGACCGTAACCGCCCGCTCTGGGCGCGCCGAAGTACGGGTTCGGTTCGTTCCCTGGGTCTCAGGCCCGCTCGAGCTTCCGTCCTTGCCGGTCGGCGAGGAAACGGTCTCCCCTCCGTCTCCCGTCATTGCCTCGCTCATTCGAGATCCCGCGACGGGCTTGGAAGGCCCGCGCTCGCCGATCCTCGTTCCGGGAACGAGCTGGATTTTATACGGTTTCTTGGCGGGCGCTCTCGCGCTCTTGCTCCTTGTCGCGTTCTGTTTTTCCCGATTCAGGCGATACGCTTTCTCTGGTCCGTCGTCGCGAAATTCGGCGCGACGGAAACGGGCGTTTTTGCGCGATCTTTCCGCGCTGTCGCGAAGAACGGGCAAGCTTTCGCAGGAAGCTTGGTACGCCCTTTTTTCCGCGTCGCTTCGAAGGTATCTGGGATTATACGCGTTCGGTAACGGACGCGCCTCCCTCGCCCGCACGGGACGCGAATTGGCCGAGATAACGGAACGGCGACGCGCTGAGGAGATAGGCGAGATCGCCGACGCGGACGAAACGGACGCGATCCCCGGAGCCGTCGCCGCCGAGGACGCTTCGCGCGCGGGCGATATCGTGCGCGCCTTATTCGAAGCCGCGGACCGCGTCAGGTTCAGCGGTCATGAATGCGAGGACGCGCGCGCGCGTGACGTTGAGCTCGCGCGCGCTTTGTGCCGCGTTTTAGAGGAGGACGGCTCGCATGCTGTACCTTGAACGGCCGCTCGCGCTTTCGGTTCTCAGTCTCGTTCCCGCGTATCTCATTCTCAAGTCGCTGGGCTTTTTTTCTCGGAACGATTTTTCCCTTACGCTCGGCGATTGGGGAGGCTCCCCGTTCCGATGGAATTCCGGCGCCACGCGCCTCGCGCGCGCGATCGGCGCGTTTTCCGCCGTCGCCTCGTTTGGTCTCGTCGCGTTTGCCCTCTCAGGACCGGTAAAAATCCGCCGGGAGCCCGTGTACTCGGCGCCCGACGCGACCGTGATCTTTGTCCTTGACGCGAGTCCTTCCATGGCCGCGCGGGATATGGAAAGCGAGACTCGTCTCGAAGCGGGAAAACGCTGTATCGCCGATCTCGTGTCCCGCCGTCCGGGAACGGCCTTCGGTCTCGCGGGCCTCGGCTCGACGGCCGCGCTGCTCGTTCCGCCCACCATGGATCATCGGCTTTTTCTCGATCGTCTCGCTTCTCTTTCCGTCGGCGAATTCGGCGATGGCACGGCGCTCGGGCTCGGCCTTGCGGTCGCGGCGGCCCATCGGTCAAGTTCCTCGTTATCGCGCGACTACGTCGTGCTCGTCACCGACGGCGAGAACAACGCAGGCGAGATACATCCCGAGACCGCCGCGTCCCTCATACGTTCGCGGGGCAGCGGGTTTTTCGTCATCGGCATCGGCAGCCGCGGGACCGTACCGGTGGATTACGTCGATCCCGAGACGGGTACGCGCTATTCCGGCCTTCTTGAGTCGGACTTTAACGAAGGGGCCTTACGGGCGATCGCGCTTTCCGGCGAAGGCGTGTACGCCTCGGCGCGGGACGCTCGTTCTCTCGAGTTGGTTTTCACCTCGATTGACACGTCCGTTCCCGCGTTTTCCCCATCGTGGACGAGGACCGTCGAGGAGCCGCTCTCGCACTTCCTTGCGATCGCCGCCCTCGCGCTTTTCGCCGTCGCGTGGATCGCCCGTCGCGTTGCCCTGGGGGCGATTCTATGATCGCCCTGTTCGTTCGGCCCGGATGGCTCGTCTGCGCGCTTGCCGCCATTCCCGCGCTTTTATTTTTTTGGGCGCGGTTCGCGCGATCCCGTCGCGCCCTCGAGTCCATTAACGCCGCGGCCATGGCGTCCGGTCGACGCTCTCTTATGATCACGATTGCGGTTCGCTCCGTCTTTCTCTCTCTCGCGTGGGTTTCGCTTTCGGTTGCCGCCGCGGGACCGCGTTGGGGAACCGAGCTCGTCGCTGAGCGGAGCGAGGGAGCCTGCGTCGCGCTCGTCATGGACGTTTCCCGAAGCATGACCGCTTCCGACGTCTCCCCCGATCGGCTCGGCTATGCCGCGCGCTACGCCACCGCGCTTCTTTCGCGCCTCAATGAGGCGAACGTCGCCGTCGTGCTCTCGAAAGGAGAGGCCCATCTTGCCGTTCCCGCGACGTCGGATCGGCTTGTCGTGCATAGCCTTCTGTCGTCGCTTTCGCCCTCGCTTTTGACTTCGCCGGGATCGAACCTTTCTTCGGCCCTTGAGACCGCATTGGGATCCTTTCCGTCGAACCTTTCCGGGGCACGGGCGATCGTATTCTTCACCGACGGCGATGAAACCTCCGGCGATATCGTCGCCGCGGCCGGCGCCGCGAGCGCGACGGGAATTACGGTCGCCTTCGTCGGAGTCGGTACCGAAGAAGGCGCCGACATTTCAATAGTCGACGCATCAGGCGGGACGGGCACGCATCGGGCGACGCTTCGGGAGCGCCGTCTCGCGGCGGCGGCGAAGGCTGTCGGGCCCAAAGGCCTTTATGTCGACTCGAAGGAGTCGGGGTCGGCGCTGAAGCTCCTTTCGGCGATACGCAGTTCCGGCGGATCGAAGGGCAAGCCTTCGTATAAAACGAAAACCGTCGACCGAACGTCGGCATTCCTGTTCGCATCGCTCGCGCTTTTTTGCTGTTCGATTCTTTCAGGCGCCGCCTATCCGCGTAAGGAGGAGGCGTCATGACCGCGCGTTTTATCAGGCAATCATTTCGGGCATTCGGCTCATGTTTGCTTGCCTGCCTGTTTGCATGTCTCCTTACCGGATGCGATACCAGCCTCGGGGAGAGCCTCTCGATACTTTCCGGGACGCTTTCTTGGGCGCGCGGGCAGTGGCAAAGCGCGACGGTTTCCTTTCTTCGCGCCGCCGACGGAACGGGCGACGGGCGAATTCGCGATTACGCGCTCTATGGGCTCTCCTCGACGTATCTCGCCGAGGAGGAATACGACTCGGCTCTCTCGAGACTCTCGGGGATTTCAGCGTCGGCCGACGCGCATGTGCGCGCTTCGGCTCTCTATCAGGCGGGTATCGTCGCCTATCGACGTGAAGAATACTCTAAGGCGGCGGATTTATTTCGCGCGTCGCTTGAGATCGACGGGCAGTCCCTCGACGCGAAGATTAATCTCGAGTTGAGCCGCCGAAGCGAGCGAACCGCGCAGCGCTCTCAGGCGCGCTCGCGGTCCGCCGTCTCCGAAAGTCGCGAGAACGCGCAGGGCGAACAGCTTATTTTTGATTTAGTACGTAAAAAGGAACAGGATCAATGGAAAAACAGGGAATCGGCGGACGCGGGACCCGCGGCGGCGGATCATTGAAAAGGCCGTGTGCCCGCGCCCTCCGGATGATGCTTCTCTTGGTTTCTCTCGCGGCGGTATCGATCGCGCGCGTGGAATCGCTTGAGGCCGACATCTCGATCGGGAGTTACGATCTCGTGGTCGGGCAGTCATTCGTTACGAGAATTCTCTTGTATCCTTCCGATCCCGCCGATTCGTCCCTGGCGATCGAGAGCTTGCCCGAGTCGTTTTCCCCGCGCTCGTCGCGACGGGAACGGAGATTCCTCGACGGAATCGGCGAGTTTTCTCCCGAGCGCGTTTCCGCGACGCTATTCGAGAACGAGTGGGTCGCGCGCGAGCCGGGAACCCATACCATCGGTCCGTTTACCCTGCGCTTCAAGGAAGAGGAGCTCGTTCTCCCGGCGATAACCGTGAGCGTGATAGACCCTCTTCCCGGCGAGTATCGGTATCTTGGATGGAGCGTGCGCGACGGGAACGCAGCCGTCGGTAAAAAGACGCGGCTTCGTCTCGAAGCTTACTTTTCAGGCGAGCTTGCGACAATCGTTTGTCCCGCGTCCGAGGGTTCCCTGCTTGAAACCGTTTTTCTCGCGTCTCCGGGATTTCGCCCGGATGGCGCTTCTGGCAATTCAGGTGACGCTGGCGACTCAGGTGACGCTGGCAATTCAGGTGACGCTGGCGACTCAGGTGACGCTGGCGACGCGCCGGCTCACGCGTACGTGACGGTCGCCGAGTT
>CAYSEA010000061.1:0-11120 GCA_964429975.1 uncultured Treponema sp. | reverse complement strand
GCCCCGGGCAAGGGCTCGACCATTCGCGCGCCGATGCTGACCGTCACCGTGACTTCGTGCGCGTCACCCTTAATGGGGTCTTCTACCGGAATGCGGAGCGATTCTACCGAATGCCTGACGCGCTCGGCGACGATCATGAGCGACTTCGCGTCGCAATCGGAAACGAGAATCGAGAATTCCTCCCCGCCGAAACGCGCGGCGCAATCCTCGTCGCGGATCGCCTGACCGATCGCGCCCGCTATCGCCACGAGGGCGCGGTCGCCCGCGACGTGGCCCCAGGTGTCGTTGAATCGCTTGAAATGGTCGACGTCGAGCATGAGTATGCCCGGCCTCGTGTTGCGCCTGCGGGAATGGGCTATGGATTCGTCGAGCCTGCGCACGAAGTAGTCGTGGGTAAAGAGTCCCGTCTTCGGCTCCGTGATCGAACTTTCGTAATGGAGTCCGTTTTGGATGCTGACGGACAGGAAGCGGATCATGCGGTCGACGTATTTCTGTTCATGTTCCTTGTAAGCGTCCCCGACGATCTTTTTCCCGAGTATGACGACGCCGTAGAGCCCGCCGATGCCGAACATCGGAAAAATTACCTCGGGCGAAAAGCGCCGTAAGTCCGGCCCGAAGGCGTCGGCGCCATATTCCGACACGAGATCGTCGAAATGAATGCTCGCCGGCATCCGCGAGAAGTGGTCCTTAAGCCAGTCGTAATACTCGCGCGGCACGGACTCGTCCGTTTCCTTGAGGTTCCGGTAGCAGTATTGCCTGAGGGCCTCGCCCCGGGGCGGGTGCATGATAAAGGCGAGGAATTCGGGTACGAAGTGATCGAGTATGCGGGATATTATGAAGTCGAGCATCGAGCCGACGTTCGTGTACGAAACGAGAATCGCCGCGTCGTTCAGCAGCCGTTCGAGCTCGCGGTTTTCCTTTCTCAGGTCGCCAAGCGCGTCCAGGGCTCCGGATTTTTCAAGGTGGTTGAACTGAGCGAGCACATCCGACGAAACGGCCATACGATAATTGTAAGCCCATTTCGCCGAGTTGTCACGCGCGCATTTTCCCGATCGGGGAACGAGCGCGCGTGAACGCGTCATTTTCTCGCGATAAGCGTCGCCGTCGTGTCCGCGTTGAAGACGGTCACGTTTCCGTCGGGATCGATCGTGCAGGCGAGCGGCGCGAGGTCGAAGGGAAACTTCTTCGCCTTTGCCCACGTCGCGCCTCCGTCCGCGGTCGTCCTGACGAGGAGCGCGGCCTTTCCCCCGGCCTTGCCGATAGCCGCGGCCACTCCCGATTCTCCCGTAAAGCGGAGGGCGGCTCCCTGCGTCTTTCGTCCCCAGAGCGGCTTGAACGACTCGTCGGATTTCGGGAAGGGCGCCGTCCGTTCCGTCCAGGATGCGCCCCCGTCGGCGGTACGGAAGAGCCTGCCGTTCATCGAAAGGGCGTATCCGGAATCCTTGCCGGCGCATGAGATCGTCTCAACGAGGCCGAAATCGGCGGGAAGCGGCAAGGTCGTCCAGGCGGATCCGGCCGTTTCGGTTTGTCCGAGCCAGGAGGTCGAAGCCGCCCAGCCGGTGGTGTCGTCGGCGAACGAAACGGCCTTTCCGGTCGAGCCGCCGATATTTTCCTTCCTTTGCCAGTTCTTTCCGCCGTTCGCGGACGTGACGAAGTTGCTGCCGTTTCCCGTCGCGAAGCAGGTTCCCGATCGCGTGATCTCGGCCGCGAACAGGCACACGGAGCTATTAGTTCCGGCAATCCAGTTACGGCCCCCGTTTTCCGTGTATTCGACCGCTCCCGAGTAGCCGACGTCGAAGCCCGAGCCCGACGGGGTCAGGAGGGCGATATGGGCCAGATCGGACAACTTCGCCGAGGGTTTTTCCCGCGACCAGCCGGAACAGGACGAGAGCGTGACGAGAATCGATACGACGGCGCAGGTGGCCGTCGCGGCTCCGAAAAATTTCATGATATCCTCCTTGGGATTCCTGGGCGTACGTGCGCCCGCAGTGTATCCCCGCGGAGGACGGAACGGAATGAACAATCCGCAGCAATGGTTGGACTTTGCGCAGGACTTACGCGGTGCGTTCGTAGGGGTTCGGGAATTTTTTCCTGAAGGCGAGCGGGGAGAGGCCGTGGCGCTTGCGGAAGGCCCGGCTGAAGTACGCTTCGTCGGCGAAGCCGACGCGGCAGGCGATCTCGCGGACGTTCAACATCGTGTTGCGGAGCAGGGCGGCGGCGACCTCGATCCGGATTTTGGTCAGGTACGCGATCACGCTCATCCCGACGGACTCGCGGAACTTCTCGTTGAGCGAGGTGCGGTTCGTGGCGAAGCGTTCGGCGAGGGAGTCGAGGGTGATTCCGTCGGCGTAGCGGGTATGCAGGTATTCGAGAATCGGGTCGAGCGGTCCGGAACGGCTCACGAGGAAGCCCTCGGCTCGCTCGGGAGAGTAGCGGTCGCGCTCGAGCAGGAGCAGTATTTCCAGGAGATACGATCGCGACATGCACGGCCAGTACGGGCCCTGATCGTCGACGAGTTCGGTCTTGAGGCGGTCGAAGAGCGTTTTTTCCGCGAGCGACGCCGAAGGATTGAGGGCGCGGCAGGTGAAGCCGTTCTCTCCGACCTCGAGAAAGGGCCTGAGGAAGAGGAGCGTCGCGCCGTCGAGCCGCGAGACCGTCTCGGGTTCGTCTGGAAGGGAGGCGTTGATCGCTTCGGTACGGAAGACGATCGACCGGGGCGTGCCTCCCGTCGCCGCGAGACACGAGATCGTCCCGCCGGGACCCGAAATAATCGCCACCGGAGCCGGATACAGCCTCGTTTCCCCGCCCGCCGACAGGGTCAGCGTTCCTTCGTCGAGAAACATGAGCCCGTAGTACCCTTCGGGAGGGGCCACGGGTCGGGTGTCGACGACGAGCGGCAGGGAGAAGTCGGTGAAATGCTCGCGTCCCGGGGTCTCAAGCGCCATGACCGGACTATACCACGAAAAAAGGGCTGTTGTCCCGGAAAAATCGGCTTATACTCCAGTGTATGGAATCGCGCGAAGCCGCCGGCGTCCTGGCCGGTTATCTCATGCCGCATCCTCCCGTTCTCGTCCCCGCGGTCGGCGGCGGGCGCGAGCGCGAGGCCGCTCGGACCGACGCCGCCTGCCGCGAAGCCGCCCGCAGGATCGCCTCCGCCCGCCCGGACGCCGTCATCGTGATTTCTCCCCACGCGCCCCTTTATTCCGACAGCGTGTTCCTGTATCCGGCACGCGTATCGTCGGGATCCTTTGCGCGCTTCGGCGCCGGGGATACGGTTCTGTCGCACCCGTGCGACACGCTCCTTCGCGACGCCCTCGCGGGCGTTCTTTCCGCGTACGGCCTTCCCGTCCGCCCCGACGACGACTCCCCGTCGCCGCGCGCCGCGGCGGACGCGGGAGCGGGCGAATGCTTCGACCACGGCGTGCTCGTGCCCCTCTGGTACGTCGCGGAAGCCCTGCCGTCCGTTCCCGTCGTGGCGCTCGCTCCCTGGGCGACGGACGGCGGACGGGCTCGGCTCCTGGGAAGCGCGATCGCTGAGGCGGCCCGTCGCGCGGAAAGGCGCGTGTGCGTGATCGCGAGCGGGGATATGTCCCATCGCGTCAACCCGGAAAGTCCGTACGGCATGGTCCGCGAGGGAGCGGTCTTCGACTCCTCGGTGCGCGCGGCCCTCCGCGCGGGTGACCTCGACGCGTTGTTTTCCATCGACCCCGGACTCTCCGCGCTCGCGGGCGAATGCGGCCTTCGGTCGCTCATGGCGCTCGCGGGCCTTTACCCCCGCGCCCGTTCCGAGGTTCTCTCGTACGAGGCGCCCTTCGGCATCGGCTATTGCGTGGCCGAGATACTCCCCGCACGCTAAAGGAGGCGGACGTGAACGACGATCAACGACTCGAAGGAGAATCGACGCCGGTGCGCATCGCGCGAATGACCGTTGAGACGTTCGTCAGGGACGGTCGCTTTCCTGCGGCATCCGACGTCCCCGCGTTCGGCACGGGGATGGCCGGTTGTTTCGTCTCGCTCCACCGGCGCGGCGCGCTTCGCGGCTGTATCGGAACCATTTATCCGACGAAGGACTCGGTCGCCTCGGAAATCATCAGGAACGCGGTGAGCGCTTGTTCCGAAGATCCGCGCTTCGACCCGGTACGTCCCGACGAGCTCGACGAGCTCGAGATCAGCGTGGACGTGCTCGACGCGCCGGAGCGCGTGGAGTCCGAGGCCGAGCTCGACCCGAAACGCTACGGCGTCATCGTGACGAGCGGCGTGCGGCGCGGCCTGCTCCTGCCGGACCTCGACGGCGTGGACACCGTCGCCGACCAGCTCGCGATCGCCTGCAGGAAGGCGGGCATCCAGCCAAGCGAGCGGTATTCGATCGAGCGTTTTACCGTGACCCGCTATCGATGAGCGGCGACGCGGGTCCCGTGCGAGCGCTTTTTCAGGAACGAGCGGAAACTGGCGCGTCGCATGAACGCGATGTGCGATGCCTTCTTTGTCCGCGTTATTGCGTCATACCTGATGGCTCGGCGGGGTTTTGCGGCTCGCGCGCGAATCGCGGCGGCGAGCTTATTGCCGAGGGTTATGGCGTCGTCTCGGCGCTCGCAGTCGACCCGATCGAGAAAAAGCCGCTTGCGCGCTTCAAGCCGGGATCGAACATCCTTTCGGTCGGCGGTTTCGGCTGCAATCTCGCCTGCCGCTTTTGCCAGAACCACCGCATCGCGCGCGCGCGTCCGCCGTCGGGCACCGACCGCGTCGCCGACCGCGCCGGGGGAGAAGATCGGGATTACTCGCTTATAACCCCCGAATCGCTCGTCGAGGCCGCCGTGTCCTGCCGCGATCGCGGGAACGTCGGCCTCGCGTTCACCTACAACGAGCCTTTTATCAACGTCGAATACGTCGCCGAGTCGGCGCGGCTCGCGAAGTCCGCAGGCCTCTGCGTCGTGCTCGTCACGAACGGCTACGCGAATCCTGAACCGCTCGAGCTTGTTCTTCCGTTCGTCGACGCGATGAATATCGATCTAAAGGGATTCACCGACGGCTTTTACGAGTCCGTATGCGCGGGGACTCGCCGGCCGGTGATGGATACGATAGCGCGCGCGGCGGGCCGGTGTCACGTCGAGGTAACGACGCTCGTTATTCCCGGCCTCAACTCGAGTCCCGCCGAAATCCGCGCGCTGTCCGAATGGCTCGCGTCGGTCTCTCCGGGTATACCCCTGCATTTGACCCGCCATCATCCCGACTATCTCATGCGTGAGAGGCCTCCCATCGCCGAGCGGGACCTACTCGATCTCGTGGAAGTTGCGTCAGAACGGCTTGAGACGGTAATCGCCGGAAACTTGCGGAATTTTCCTTGAGAGTACGCGAGAAGGGGGGTATACTCAAGACATGCAAGACGAAACCATTATCAGTTCGAGTAAGGTCGGTCAGCGTCTTGACGCCATAGTCAAGAAAGACCAGGTGTCATGCCTCATGTTCGAGAACGGGCAGATTCCGATCGTCAGCAAGATCACCATCGGCAGGTCTACGGAAAACGACGTCGTAATCGACAGCAAGCTTGCGAGCCGGTTTCACGCGATTATCCAGAAAATCAAGGATGACTATTTTCTCAAGGATCTCGACAGCACGAACGGCACGATGCTCAATGGACATCCGGTTCCGAAGGACAAGTACGTCAAGCTCGGTCACAGCGATACCGTGACGATCGGCAAGACGAACTTGACCATCGGGTAACCGCGACCGCGTATGGCAAACGTACCGGAAAAAATCGGCAAGTATAAGATCGAGTCCCTCGTCGCGCGCGGCGGTATGGGCGCCGTGTACCTCGCGGTGCATCCCGACCTCAAGCGAAAGGTCGTCATCAAAAAGCTTTCGCTTCGCGGCGACTCGTCCGCCACCGAGCGCTTTAAGCGCGAGGCGAAGATTCTCCTCGACTTGCAGAATCCCAACATCGTCCATCTTCATGATTACTTTCGGGAAGGCTCGGCGCAATATCTCGTGCTCGAGTTCGTCGACGGCATGTCGCTCGACTCTCTTCTCAGAAAGAAGAAAGCCTTCTCCGGCGTTATGGCCCTCCTTGTCGTCTACGAGGTCTCGCTCGGACTCAAGTTCGCGCACGATCGGGGGATCGTACACCGTGACATCAAGCCGGGCAACATACTTATATCCCGCCGCGGAGAGATAAAGCTCGCGGATTTCGGCATCGCGGCGTCGGAGTATTCGGAAAACGACGCGGACGATCTCGACTCGCCCACGGTCCAGCGCGTCGCCTCCTCGGGCGCCCGCTCGTCGCGAGACCTGACCCTGGCCGGATCGATGCTCGGGACCCCTTCGTACATGCCCCCCGAGCAGTTTGCCGACTCGAGTTCGGTCGACAACCGCGCCGACATTTACGCGGTCGGCGTGATGCTTTACGAAATGGTAACGGGCGTCAAGCCGTTTCCCGGCGGATTCAATCCGCAGACCGTCGAGCTCATTCGTCGCGGCAAGTATCTCTCGCCGAGAAAGATCGACCCGACCATTCCCCGAATCGTGTGCTCGCTCATCGCTCGGATGATAAAGCCGCAAGCAAAGAGCCGGTATCAGGACTTAGGCCCGGTGCTTCGCGTCGTGCGCAGATACCTTAAGCGATATCCCATCAGGCAGGTTCGCGAAGCCCTCGTGAAAAATATGTTGACCGCGACTGTCGCCGAGCCCGAGTTTCTCCCGAAGAAACGGCCGGTGTTTCGCGCGGTCGTCACGATCGCGCTCGCCACGCTGGTCTTTGCGGGCGGTTCCCTCGCTTGGAGAAGCGGAATCGTCTATCGTTATATTCTTCGCTCGTGGTATACCCCGGTTTCCGTCATCATGCGCGTTCCCGTATCCCTGCGCGAAACGGCGGACATGCAGTTCCGCGTGTTTTTCTTCGCGGATGACGGAAAAAAAATCCCCGAGGTTTCCGGCGCGCGCCGGGTCCTGATGGAGCGAAAGCCAACGGTGTTCGCGCGTCTCTTCGGCACGGCCGAAGAAGCCCCGAAATCGCGCATGGAACTGACCGCGCCAGAGGCTTGGTTTAGGCCCGGCTTATACCGCGCGAAAGTCGTCGCGGGCTCACGGGTGTGGTGGCAGACGTTTTCAGTCGGAAAAAAAGACTTGTATCTCGAGCCCGATTTCGGCGGTACCGAGCCGCGTCTCCTTCGCATTAAGGCGCGAGCCTTCGACATCACGACTGGCAAGGATATCTCGAAGGACGCGAAGTTTACCGTGCTGGTCGACGACAAGTGGGAACCTCTTGCGCCCGCGACGCTCGAGCGCATGAAAAGCGGAACGATCGTGCGCGTGCGCGCCGACGCCCCGGGCTACGAGCGGGCGATATTCTCGCTGAAAATCGAGTGGTTTCAAGACGAGCTCTTTCTTTCGGCAGCGCTCGCTCCGGAAAAGGGGAAGAAGTGATGGCAACGGTAAAGAAACCCGCGGTAAAAAAGACGGCGGCGAAAAAACCCACGGCAAAGAAACCCGCGGCAAAAAAGGCAGCGGCGAAAAAAACAGCTTCGCGCGGATCGAATGCGCGATCAGCGTCGCATAAACGGCTTTCGCAGGAGCTCGCCGAGATCATTCCGTCGCTCAATGAGGAAGGCCTTGCGTTTCTCGTTCAGCAGGCATACGTGCATCTTCATAACATGGAAGTCGATCGCCTTGAGGCGGAAGCCGTCTCCCTGTCCTCTCGGGCGGAAAAAGGAACGCGCGGGTCAAAGCGCCCCGCCGGTAAAAGCGCCGGGCGTGACGTCGCCGCGGACCGCTCGAGCCCGGCAAACTTTCGCGTCGAGCGCTCCTCGAGCGGAGCGTCGTATCACCTGATTTCGGGCGGAAAATGGAAGATGTTCTCGGAAGGCGAGATGGCCTCGCTCGTGAAGATTGCGCACGGTCCCGGAAGTTTTCGCGAGATCGGAAAGCGTCTGCACCATTGGCTCGCGGACGAGCGGCAGGACGCGTTTCCCGATCTTGAGATCGGCGATGAGCGCGACCCGAAGCTCGCGGAGCTCGCCGAATTCCTCCGCGCGAAGTTCGCGATGAAAACCCGATAAGCTCCGCGATTAGCGGGGCTTTCTCAATCCGGGGTACTCTCTGCGGTACTCCTCGACGCACGTTTCATATTCAGCTCGCATATTCTCGGTAGCCTCCGCGAGCGCGGCTTTTTTATCGCGCTTCCAGAGTTCGAAATAGTCGTTCATGACAAGCGGTTTTCCCGGGACGATTACCGGGTATTTCTTAAACTCGTTCGAACGGTCGCGAAGCGTTCCCCCTTCGGCGCGCGAAAGCACGTCGCGCACGTTTATCGCGATCTCGACGTAGCGCTCGATCGGGAGGCCGTCCGGAATCGCGTCAAGGGAAACATACGTAAGTATCTCCGCCGTTTCCATATGCCGCATCGCGTACCAGGCTTCGCCGCACGCGCGGTTCGCGAGCGCGCGGACGCAGTCCGATACGCTCTCAAGGTCTTTGCGGATGATCCGTCCCCAGCAGGCGTTTCTGACGCGATAGAGGCGGGCCATCGAGCCGTCCTGCGCGTTCGCGTTGACTCCCGACATACGCTCGGCGGAGAGCAGCGCGGCCTCGAGGATACCTGCCTGCGTCGCGTCCACGGTCGAGCCGGTAAGCCCTGAATAGAAGTCGGAAAGACGTGCGAGAATCGCCGAAGCAATCGTCCTCAGCCGCGCGGGGATATCCTCGCGCGTGTCTGTTTCCCGTACGCCTGCGTCGCGCGCAAGGCGGGTAAGAAAGCGGGCAAGTTTTTTTTCGATGCCCGGGCCATAGCGATAATGAAACGAGAGGGGCAGGAACGTGACCTTTTCGCTCCGGCCCTGCCGTGCGAGGTCTTCCATCGCCCAAAAGCCGAACCGCGCGGTTCCGGTTTCTAACGCGGCGATGCGCTCGCTTCCGTACGTCACGTGGCCTTCGGGCGCGAGGGCGAGAGGAAACGTCCCGCTTGAGACGAGCGAGCGGATTCGGTTCATCCCCTTCGAGTCCATGTTCGCGTGATTGACGGGTACGGCGCCGACGCGCGGAAGGAGCCATCCGACGAAAGGGTGGCTCCAGAGCGGAACCTCGGAGCCGTACACGAAATGCGCGTGGGTAAGGCCCGCTAACTTTCGGCCCGCCTTGCGCGCCGCCCGCGGCATGACGAGGTGCAAAAGATACGCCATGAGCTGCGGGTCGTCCCCGTAGGCGTGGCGAAAGCCGAGAATGAGCCGGGTTTTTTTCGCGGCGAAGTCGTCCCAGGAATCGAAGAGGCGCTCCGATTTGAGGATACGCGCGGGCCCGAACTTGAGCGCGGGGGCAAGCACGGGAACGAGTAGGCGCGCGATGCGGATGACCGGCCAATTAAGCCGCGGTTCCTCGCTTTCTTTCGCGGCTAAGGGCTCTATTTGCGGTTCGTACATGAGATCCATTTTACGGCCTTGTCGGAGATTGCGCAACATACGCGAAGGGTGATAGAGTCGTTTACGAACGATCCGCGCCATGGCGCTTAGTAAAACGAGGGTGTTTTATGTCAAATCTCACGCTGCCGAAAGGCTATAAGCCGATTCTCGGCGTCAAGGAAACGGAGCAGGCCATTATCCGCATTAAGGATTTTTTTCAGCTTGCGCTTTCGACGGAACTCAACCTAACGCGCGTTACCGCGCCGCTGTTCGTGCCGAGGGGAAAGGGAATCAACGATGACCTTAACGGCGTCGAGCGACCCGTGAATTTTCCCGTCAAGGACATGGACGAAACGGTCCTTGAGATCGTCCATTCCCTCGCAAAATGGAAGCGCCTGAAGGTTTCCGATCTTGCGCTTAAGAGCGGCTTCGGTATCTACACCGATATGAACGCGATCCGCGCCGACGAGGAGCTCGACAACATCCATTCGCTGTACGTCGATCAGTGGGATTGGGAGCTCGCGATGGGCGAGATCGACCGTACGATCGATTATCTGAAGGGTATCGTCAGAAAAGTCTATCGATGTCTCAAGCGAACGGAATTTTTCATCTACGATAATCATCCCGCCATCGAGCCCGTGCTTCCCGAGGAGATTACCTTCCTTCACGCGGAGGAACTCTTTCGCCGCTATCCCGGCATGACGGCCAAGGAGCGGGAAAACGCCGCCACGCGCGAGTATGGCGCGGTATTCATCATCGGCATCGGGCACGCCCTCCCGGACGGAAACCTTCACGACGGGCGCGCGCCCGATTACGACGATTGGATCACGGAAACCGGCAACGGGTTCCGTGGACTCAACGGGGACCTTCTCGTGTGGAACGCCATACTCGGACAGGCCCTCGAGCTATCGTCGATGGGCATTCGCGTCAGCCCCGAGTCCATGCGCGAACAGCTGGCGTACCGGGGCTGTCCCGAGCGCGCGGAACTTTATTTCCATAAGCGGCTTCTTTCGGGAGAGCTTACCCAAACGATCGGCGGCGGCATCGGCCAGTCGCGCCTGTGCATGTTTTTCCTTCGGAAGGCGCATATCGGCGAGACGCAGGTTTCCGTGTGGCCCGACGCGATGCGAGTTTCGTGCGATAAAGCCGGCGTACCCCTCCTTTGATGACCTCGGTCGCGATCGTTTCCCTCCAGGCGCAATCCTCCTATCAGGCGGTTCCCCTCGCCGCCGGATGCATCGTCGCGGCCCTTCGCGCGGACGGGGAAATCGCGGCGCGGGCGTCGGTGCGGCTTTTCGATTTTTCGCTCGAAGAGCCCTCGTTCATAGGCATGTCGGCGCGCGCCGTCGGCGAGGAAATCGCCGTGCGCGTTTCGCGCGAGTGCGCTTCCCCGCTCATAGTCGGCTTTTCAGTATATGTTTGGAATCGCGTCGCGCTTGAGGCGACGGCCGTAAAACTTTCCGAGCTCGTTCCTGGCTCTCTTTTTTTCGCCGGCGGCCCCGAGATCACGGCCCTTCCGCCCGACGCCCGCTCTCCCTTTGTTCATCTTCTGCGCGGCGAGGGCGAATCGCGCGCTTGCGCGCTCGTGCGGCACTGGCTATCCTCCGGTCAGCTTAGTCCCGGTGACGTCTCGCCTGAGCGAGCGAAACCGGAATCGCTCGAGACTCTTCCCTCTCCCTGGCTCGACGGCGCCCTCGACGACTCGCTTTCCGTGCGCGACCATCGCGGCGCCCT
>CAYSEA010000060.1:7895-11344 GCA_964429975.1 uncultured Treponema sp. | reverse complement strand
CTAGACTTACGATTCGTACTGCGTATCACGTATCGAATGGAGGACGCATTCATGAAAAGACTGTTGTATTGCATCGTTGTGGTGTTACTCGCGCTGGGTTGTCAAACAGGAGCCGATTCAAAAAAAGGCGGCGACGCGCCGGAACTCGTGTCGCCCGATCTTGCGCTCATCGCCGACGGGACTTACGTCGGCTCGCACCGATCGGGACTTGTTTCCGCGAAGGTCGAGCTTACGGTGAAGGATCACGCGATTAGCTCCTTCGTGATCAAGAAGCATCGCTGCGGAAAGGGCCGTCCCGCCGAGGCGATTGCCGCGCGGGTCCTGGAAAAGCAGACTCTTGCGGTCGATGTCGTGTCGGGAGCCACCGCGTCAAGCAGGGTAATCCTGAAGGCGGCTGAGAAGGCCTTGAACGATACGAAGGAGCGGGCGCAATGAGAGTCGTGAGGTTCATCGGCATTGTGCTTGTCGCCCTCGTCTTGCGCATGGGCGCGGTCGTCCTGTGCGGCGGCGATCCCATCGCGGGGGCTCTTCCGTACCGCGAAGTAGTCGCCGCCTGCAATGTGTTCCCGTTTGCTCTGGGAATTCTGGCCGTGGCGTATGGCGCCCTGCTCGCGGTGTACCTCTCATTTCGGGAATATTGGTCGGGCTTGCCGGTAGTAAAAGGGCTTCTCTTCGGTTCTCTCTTCGGCTTGCTCTGGGTCGTCGGGATGGTTGAAGGTGCCCTCGTATTCGACACTTCCCTGAAAGAAGAAATCCTCTTTGGTCTTTGCGAGGTGCCGCCTTTATTGAGTCTGGGCTTGCTAGGCGGTGTGCTGTTCGGCTCGGGAAAAACCGCCGCCTCGGAACGCGTTCCTGCGGGACGTTCGGGCGGCTTCCTTACCGCCGTCGCGATAGTCCTGTCCCTTGTCTCGGGGCGCTATTTCTCTTACGCCGTCATCAATGCGGAGTCGGCCTTTCTGAAACTTCCCGTCGAAACGTTTTTATGGACGCTCGCGTTCGGAATGACCATAGGCATCCTCTATTTTTTCTTCGGAAGAACCCTTCCCGGTTCACCTGTCGTAAAAGGCGCGCTCTTCGGATTCGTCGTATTCGGGATTGACTGGATGCTGTTCACGCAAGTAGTTCCCGTTTTGTTTTACGTTTCGCCGTTTGAGTGGTTTCGCTCGTATGTTGTTCGATGTTTGCTCGACAGCGGATTTATCGCGCTGGGTATTCTCGTGTCTTCAAAGTCGCGCCGTGAGTGACGGCATCGCCTTGAGGCTGTAACGAAATATTGCAGGAATTCACGATGACCTGTATACTGACGCCATTATGAGAATCAAAACATTTGCAGTCGGTTTAGCAGGCCTTGGTATCGCGGCGCTCGCTATCTCTTGCGCGACTCAGCCAAAAACGGTTCCTACCGTCATTGACGCGGCCGCAACCGCCATGATCAACAAAAATTGCTATGAGGTTGTCGTCCGGAAGCCCGTCAAGGATTCCATGGTCTACGACAAGGAATTAAACTGGGATTTGGTGGATTATCGAATCAGAAACGACGATTATTACGGAGTCGGCACCGCCTTTGCCATAAGCGATACGGAGCTGGTAACGGCCGCGCACGTGTTGGGGGTGAATCAGGATTCGCTCGTATACACGGAACGCCTGATTCGCCAGAAGATACGTAACGAAAAGGGCGAAGTCGTTGAAAAAGTTTGGGAGATCGACTCCGTAAAGGCGTTCGCCTCAAACCGCGACTACGTCGTTTTTACGGCCAAAGGTCTCGTCCTCGATTCCTGGTTTCCGAAGGCCGATAAGCTCGAATTCAACAAGAAGATATACACCGCGGGCAACGCCTACGGCGAGGGTATCGTTATCCGCGACGGGGTTCTCCTCGACACCCTTCCCGAAAACGAAAACGGGGAATGGGAAATCCTCAAGAGCTCGATCGCCACGAATCCCGGAAACTCCGGAGGGCCGCTTCTCAATGAGAACTTTCAGGTTATCGGCATCGTTCTCCAGAAGAAGGACGATTTCTGCTACGCGCTGAACATCAACGACATCATTCCGAACAAGGCGATACTGCACATGCGCGCCAACTTCGCCTTCACGGTGTTCAACAAGAAGGTTCCCAAGGTCTATGACCGGCAAACGTCCCTGCCCATGCCGTACAAAAACCTCATCGCCTGGTACGCGAAGGAACAAGCGGCGTTGAGCGAGGACGGCATGAACGCCCTTCTCGGGGAAAACAAGGACGACCTCTTTCCCGTCGGCGAAAATTCCCGGAAAGCGCTTCACACGCTCTTGTTCTCGTCATTCCCGCAGTTTTTCCTGCAGGGAAGCAACGACCTCGCCTGGTTCATGACCAATCTCAAGACGAGTGTGTCCGATCTCGGGCAAAACGGAAAAATCTACTGGGCCGAGCCGTACGAAAAGGCGGGCGTGTTTCTGCTGGACATCGAACACCCCGACGCGGTTACGGCCGCCGAGTATACCGACAAACCGACCGTGATGATGGATACGATCCTCAAGGGGATCAAGTTCGAACGGAAGCTCACGAATCAGGACGCCGGCTCGCGCATCCTGTCGATGGGGGCACCCATATTCTCCGGCACTCATACGGATAAGTGGGGTCGGGAGTGGAAGATCAACCACTGGCTCATGGAGTTCTCCGACAGGCTTATCATCGTCTTTTCCACCCCCACGCCGCAGGGAGTTTCGATCCTGTACAAGGAAATTCCGAGTTACGAGCGGTCAGCCTGGATGTGGGACATGAAGCGTCTCGTTGATTTCGTCAACGTATCCTATATGGGAACGCTTAAGGAATGGGCCGCCTTCTTCACTCGTTCCGACTTTTTGTTCGGGCCATTGGCCGCGGCGAAGTTCTCCTACAAGGACGGCGATCGCGCGCGCCTTGTCACGAATGACTTCGAGATGACGGTAGTCAATGATGTTATCAAGATCGAGGAAAAGACGACGCTCGCGCTCAACATGAACGTATTCGAGAAAAAGGGAAAGCCCGTCTGGGACGTGCGTCGCGCGGTGTTCTCCGAAAACACCGACAATCTGAATTATTGCATGCTCCTTCATTTCAGCGAACCGGACAAGAACCTTCCGAAGGAATACCTTGACGAGTGGCAGAAGCTCGCGATAGACAGACAGCACCCCTATACCAACGAGGCGTTCAAGGAAGAGGGAAATACCAAGATCGGAAAACTGCACGACGCGTTTATTGCGGACGGTACAACCGTAACCTCGAAGGGATACGTGTACACGATGTTCATCTCGCGTTCGGGCAACAAGGAAGACTCCCTGATGACGAACATCCTCAAGAAACTCGAAGAGGGTATTCGCGCGAAGTAGGGAGTTGGTGCGCCGGCCCGCGCGGCCTGTCCGCGTCACGCGGTGGCCGCCGGAGCGTCCGCGCCCCGGCTATGACCCTCGCATGAGGGGGCTCCGAACGGGGGGAT
>CAYSEA010000060.1:4420-7795 GCA_964429975.1 uncultured Treponema sp. | reverse complement strand
CGGCGACGCGCGCCGAACCTCCGAACAGCGAACCCTTGCCCACCTTCTTGATTCCCGACCCCGCGTTATTCTTCTCGTCGAGATACGAGCTCACCCAGGCGAGCGGGGCGTTCCAGTTGATCGCGACCTCGTTCGTCGAGTACGAGCGGATGTCGTCGGCGTAGCGCTTCGAGCGCGCCATCTTTTGCACCATGAAGGCGGTCGCCTCGTCGCTCGCCTTTTCGTTCGGGCCGCCCGAAAGCGCGCCGGGAGGCGGCGGCGGGAAACCGCCGTCCTCGTCGTCGGCCCAGTAGCGGTGATGCGGATAGTGGATCGGGTTTTCGCCGTAGCCCGCGACGAAACTCTTGCAGAGCGCGTTTCGGCCGAGGAGATAGTCGGCGGACATCGTGAGCCCGTCGAGGTAACTCTTCTTTCCCGTCGCGTCGTAGGCGTAGGCCATGAGCATGATTTTGTTGAGCACGCTCGACGTCGAGCCCCACTCGTACTCGAACATCGGCACGAGATAGCCTTCTTCTTTTATTTGCGCGAGGTAACGGTCGGCTCCCGCCATCACGAGCGACGACAGTTTCGCGAGCGTCGCCTTGCCTTCCGCGTCGGAGGCGAGCGCCTCTCCGTTCAGCATGAGCGAAAGGTGCGCGAGCGTCGAGACTCCGCCCCAGTACATCGGCCCGTTCGGCGCGCTCGACGCGGCGAGCACCTTGTCGCTCTTGAGTGCCTTCGCGATTTCTTCTTTGTAAACGGCCTTGCCCGTCGTGATGAAAAGCTCCGCGGCCGCCCAGTAGTACTCGTCCTCGAGATAGAAGTCGTCGTAGTTGCCGCCTCCGTTCCCCGGTATCCTGCCGTACTTGAACTCGGGGTTTTCCTTCGCGGCCTTCCACGCGCGCTCGGCCGCTTCGAGGCAGCGAGCTGAGTAGTCCGCGTCGAAGGCTTTGATGAGGCGCGCCATCTGCGCCGCGCTCGCCGCGAGGTTCAGCGTCGCCGCGGTGGACGGCACGAAAGCGAAGCGGTCGGTCACGCGCTCGGCGGGCTTGTAGGGAATCGGCGACCATACCGGCTCGTGGAGCTTGTGGTGCGCCATGCCCGCTTGCCCGTGTCCCTCGGGAACCTGCATGCCGAGCATGAAGTCCATCTCCCAGCGCGCCTCGTCGAGGACGTCCGGGATCTTGTTGCCCGCCTCGGGAATCGCGAGCGAGCCGTCCGGGAACTGCGTCGGGTTTCGCTCGTACAAATTGAGGAGCGTCCACGTCGCGATGCCGCCGTTCACGACGTACTTGCCGTAATCGCCCGCGTCGAACCAGCCTTTTCCCGCGTTCAGGACATAGTCGCGTTTCGGCCACAGAACCCCGAAGGAGTCGGGACCCGAGAAGGGCTCGACGGAATCGTCGGAGGCGTACCAAGGCCCGTGCGCCCACGCCCCGGCGAGGGATTCGTCAAGCGCGACGCCGGCGCGGTTCAAGTAGAAATAGCGCATCGCGTCTTTCGAGAGCGCGTGATAGAGATCTTTTTTTATGTCGAAGGGGAAGCTCTCGGCGCACCCCGCGCCGCCGACGCGGAGTACGAACCCTTCGCCTTCTTTTTCGTACGACGAAAAATCAATGCGATGCAAGGGGTCGCGCGAGCTCAAGTCCTCACCGAGCGGAATCGTCTTTCCCTTCGCGACTGTTTTGCCCGTGGCGTCGAGGAGTTCCCACGCGAGCGGCTCCGCCGACTCGCTTACGACCGCCGCCCACTTTACCGCCTTCGGCAGATACCCGTGCTGGTTCACGCGCACGAGCGGAAGCTTGTCGAGCGCGATGGTTTTCCGCGCGATCACCTTCGGCAGATTTTTCCGCGAAGGTTCCGGCACGTCCGCGCTCCCGAGCTTGAAAAAGACGCCCGTGCCGAAGAGCCTGGGGTTCTTCCACGAGTTGTCGCTCGTGTCATAAATCGACCAAATCAGTTTCGAGTCGCGGTCCTTGATCGTCGCGCCGTTCGCCTGAAACTGCATGCCGACCGTAAAGCCGTGATACGGCACGATGTTGTTGTCGAGCTTGACGGCGAGTTCCACGCCCCAGCCTCCCTCGACCTTGAACGCGTACCCCGAAACGTCGTAACCCTCTTCCTTGAAACGAACGCCCGTGAGCGAAAGTCCCGTCGGGTCATCCTTCCCGATATTCGTCGCGTTCACGTTCGCCTGCACGATCCCCGGCCCGTAGGCCACCGCGTCGAGATCCCCCGAGAGGTTGAAGTAAAACTCGACCGAGTCCTCGTTCCAGAAATCCTGCCCGTGCCGACCGGCTATAATTTTCTTGTCCGGCATCGTCATCCGGATATAGATATTCTTCATGTCCGCGCAAATCGACCACGTGAACTGCCCGTTGTCCGCCTTGTCGGCCGACACGTACGGGCCCGCCGTCACCGCATATTCGGGAACGCCCGCCCAGTCGTTCGTCTTCCCGTCCACCGTGATCTTTACCGGATACGGAATATACGCGAGCTCCCCCGGCTTTCCCGCCGGAACCCCCGCGAGTCCCGCCTCGGCCGCACCGGCCGTCTGAAGCGCCGCCGCCGCGACCAGCGCGAACGCCGCCGCCCTCACCATCTTTCTATACATACACCCCTCCTCGAACGGGAATTAGTTTCCAAAACCAATCAATTCAGTGTACGCCGGTTTCGCCGATTTGGAAAGGAGAAAATGGAGAAGGAATTTTAGATCAAGGCAGAAAACGCAACGGTACGCGAACTATATTCCGCGGAGCCACCGCGGGCGAACGACTCTGCAAGGGCGAGGTCCCGGCTCCGACGCGCGACAGGTTTCAGCGCGCGCCGTTTTCCAGCGTTTAGTGCGTGTACGTATACCCGCTCGTGTAACCATGTATTGAGAAGTGTTGTTGCATTTGTCATAAAAAGGAGAACGGTTTATGAAAAACGTACGAAGCAGTTCTGTCGCGCTTGCGGTTATCGGCGCACTCGCGATCGCCCTTCTCGGAACGTCCTGTTCGGACGAGCCCGGACCCGCCCTAACGATGGAATTTACCGGATGCAACTTTTCTGGCGCAGATGTGGCCCGGGTCGAGATGCGTCAGGCCGGTACACTGGTAGCGTACGGGGCCGCGCCCTTGGTTGGCGGCGCGGCGTCATTCCCCCTGTACGACGTGGATACCGGCGCCGTATGGTTAGCGACCTTGGGCGTAACCTAAACCGGGACAGCCTATTGTTTCGACGGTTCCGTCGGCGATTCGGCTCCGACAAGCGGTTACTGGCGGCTCAACATGACAAACTATAGGCAATCTCAACAATCGGCATACTCTGAAATCGATTTTCGGGGAAGCGACTTCACGTATATAGACTGACGCGTCGGCGCGCGCGTTTCGCCTGAGACGCGCGGGACCTCGC
>CAYSEA010000060.1:0-4320 GCA_964429975.1 uncultured Treponema sp. | reverse complement strand
CGATACGAAGGGTGCTATACTATTCACATGCAACCCACGGAATATGCGGAACTGCCCGATATCTCGATCGCGTACCGCGAGAACGGAACGGGTAAACCCCTGATCCTGCTTCACGGAAATTCGCAGAGCAAGTCCATCTTTCGTCGACACCAAACACGCTTGTTTCCCGACTTCAGGACGCTCGCCCTCGATAGCCGCGGCCACGGACAGAGCCGCTCGAAGGACGACTCGTATTCCATCGAGCGGTCCGCCGACGACGTCATCGCCTTTTGCGCGAAGCTCGGCCTCGCCGAGGCGTGCGTTCTCGGCTTCAGCGACGGGGGGAACGTCGCCCTCTGGCTCGGCCGGAAAAAACCCGAGCTCTTCCCGAAGATACTCGCCGTGTCCCCGAACTACCTCGCCTCCGGTCTCACCGACGGCACGCTCGCGCTGATCCGCGCCTTTCGCCGGGTCTTCGTACTTCTGGGCCGTGTCGGCTTCAAGACCGGAACGCTCGTCATGAAAATGGACCTCATGCTCAGGGATTCAGGTCTCTCCGCGGACGACCTCCGCGCGATCCGTTCGCGCGTACGCGTCCTCTACGCGGAGAAGGACATGATCAGGGAAGACCACGTCCTGGAAATCGCCTCGCTGATTCCGGAAGCCACGGCGGAGAAAATCCCGCGCTCGACGCACCTTTCGATCATGGGAAAGAAGGCCGCCGGGGACGAGATGCGGAAGTTTTTCCGCGAGACCGCTAAAACAACAGCGACAGTTTGAGTCCGGGGAAACGCTGGAAGTCCCGGTCGCCCGTGGCGAGCGTCGCGTTATGCTCGAGCGCGAGGGCGGCGAGGTGCGCGTCGGTGACGAGGTTGGCTCCCGTGCCGAGCATGAGCAGGAGGTGACGGAGCACTCCCCGGTGCGCGGTCCCGGGATTGAGCATGCGGACCGACGGATGCGCTTCGAGCGCTTCAAGCCACGCGCTCGCGGCTTCGACGGTCAGGGGGCGGCTGAAGACGCGCGGATTCGTCGTCAGGCGGAGAAACCCGAGGTGCACGACCCAGGGAACGCCGACGGGTTCCTTGCCGGAATTGAGAGTTTCTTCCAGCCAGGACGCGGCCTCGCGGTTCCGGGGCGACGAGGAATCGACCGCGTAGAGAAGTACGTTCAAGTCGGGGATGATCATTTGCGCGCGTCCAGCTTGTCGGCTACCGCGGAGGCCTCGAGTTCGTCGATTCGATTCCAGGCCTTGGTATAGTCAAACCCGCCGCCCATGTCGAAACTCGCGCAGTTCCAGCGCTCAGTCGCCGCGCCGTTCTGACGAAGTCCCCGATTCAGGGTTTCCGACACGACCTCGGTAAGCGTCCGCGACTCGCGCGCCGCCAGCTCCTTGAGGGTAATCATCGTCTCGTCTTCCAGAATAAGCGTCGTTCTCATACGGACATACTACTATGAATGGAAAGATATGTCAAAACATATCGCACGAACGACGCGCCGCCTAAATCCCCGCCTCGTCGAGCGCGGCCTTGAGGGTTCCGAGGCCGTTCGCGTTCGCCTGTCCGATCTCGTCGACCCGGTTCGCCTCGACCGCGATGGAGTCGATGGTGACGACCACGTTGGAAAGATCGCCTTCCACCTTTTCCGACGCGACCTTCAGGGCGTCGAGGCTCGACTTCGCCTTCATTATCTGCGCGTCAAGCTCGGCCACGGCCTCCCTGAGGGTATTCGTGCTCGTTACCGAATCGGCGACCCCGCGGTTGATCTCGTCGGTTCCCTTGGAGAGTTCTTCCAGGCCGTCGATAATCTCGTCCATCGCGCCGGAAACGAGCTCCGCCTCTTTCGCAATCGTGGCGAACGAGGCGACGGCCTTCTCGTTGCCCTCGGCCGCCATCCTGATGTCGCGTATCGTCCCCTTGACCGTGTCGGTGACTGCCTTGACGCTCTTGCTCGTCTGTTCCGACAGTTTCCGTATCTCGTCGGCCACGACCGCGAAGCCCCGACCGGCTTCCCCCGCGTGCGCGGCTTCGATGGCGGCGTTCATGGCGAGCAAGTTCGTCTGGGCCGCGACCGCGCTGATCACCTTGATGACCTCGAGGATCGCCCCCGTCGAGGCCTCGACCTCTCCCATCGAGCGCGCGGATTCCGCCACGATCCGGCTTCCGTCCTCCGTGCTCTTCGAGAGTTCTCGCACGGCGCCCTTCCGCTCGCGCGTTACCGAGTTGATGTTCATGATCGATGCGGTCATCTCCTCGATAGCCGCCGACGTTTCGTTGATGACGCTGCTTTGTCCCTCCGCGCTCTCTCGCGCCTTCGCCGAGCTCATGCCTATTTGGGCGATTTCATCGTCAAGGAGGCGGCTGTCGTCGCTCAGTTCTTTCATGGAAGACTCGGCGCGGCTCACGATGGACTTGGATTCGCCCGTCAGCGCGTTCGTGCGCGAGGCGGATTCAGCGAGCTGCGAGCCCCGCGTGAAGGCCGCGGACGACGCCTCCATGGCGCCGCGGAGAATCCGGTTCTGGCGCTCGCTCTGCGCGGCGGCCTCGTTCGCCTGGGAGAGAAACCGCCTCGTTCGTTTCATGACACCGTTCATGCTTACCGCGACGAGGTTAACAAGGAGGATGACGATAATCGCGTCGTCGTATTGGGGCACCTCGCCCGAAAAGCCGACCGCGGGAAGATGGCGCGTGAAAAGGTTCAGGACCACGGCGATCGAAGCCGTTCCCGCGATGAAAAACACCTGCCACGACCAATACGCGATCACGATCGTGACCCCCATCGCGAAGAGGTTCAGGAAGCCGACCATGTAGAATTCCATGAAGCCCCGGTACGCCGGCAACATGAAGGTAAGCGACGAAAGCAAGACCGACAGGACCAACGATACGAGAATACTCGAGACCCGGGCCTTTCCCGTAAGGACGAGGCCAGCGATCACCGCCATACCCGCGAACAGCGCCCATAACAGGATTCGTCCGGACCCGTACATGCGGATGATCAGCGCTACCGTGACCGAAACGAAGCACAGAATGACCGAGACGAGAAATAAAATCCGCGCGATCATCACGAATTCCCTGTCTTTCCCGGAATACACCGCGTCAATGCGGTTGTTTACCATGGCCGTGAGTTTCATACCCCAAGTGTAGGCGAAACGCTTTTCGGCGTCAAACTTTGGGGGTGGGGCGAGGGGACCGACAACAAACCGTTTGACAACGCCCCGTTCCGGTTCAATACTGGTCATCAGGAGCACATCCATGACCAAAAAAGTCGATACCCTTTCAAGACACCTTGAGCGAACCACCTTCGTACGCATCGCGCTCATCTCCGCGTTCGCCGCCTGCCTTGCGGTATGCCTCGCGGCATGCACGAAAACTAAGGAAGTCCCGCTCTCCGGTTCGGTACCCCCGGTACCCCTGACCGGTTACCGTGCCTCGAAAACTCCCTCCGACCCCAACGCCCTGCCGGCGGCAAAAAAAGAACTTGCCTTCCTCGCCTCCCTCTCCAACGGAACACGGGAAGGAGTCATCTCGGGACAAAACGTGGGACACGGCGACCAGATCCTCAATCCCTCAGGCTTTTTCGGGTACGAACCCCTTGTCGCCGAACTGGAGCGCCAAACCGGCGAAGTGCCGGGAATGATCGGCCTTGATTTCGAACACGATCAGATCTTCAGCCAGGAGCAATTGCACGCGGCGATCCAGCCCCTGATAGCACACGCGCGCAAGGGAGGCATGGTCACCATCAACTGGGCGCCCATTAGCCCCTGGCTCAACGACGAATCGGATATCAAGAACCACCCCGGCGTATGGACCGACACCCGAACCCTCGGCGGCAACGGCGATAAAGTGAACATGCGCGAGCTTGTCGACCCTGCCTCTCCCCTGTTCCCCGTCTGGCGCCGCAAACTCGATCGCATCGCCACTGCCCTCGCGGAATTGCAGGACGCGGGCGTCGTCGTCCTCTGGCGGCCCTTGCAGGAGATGAACGGCGACTGGTTCTGGTGGGGAATTGCCAGCCACAAGTTCAGCGGAGATCCGTACATTAACCTCTGGCGCGACATGTACGCGTACTTCACCGAGACAAAAGGCCTCCACAATCTTTTATGGGTTTTCTCTCCGGCGATGGAGGAAGCCTATCTCTATAATTGGCTCTACCCGGGCGACTCGTACGTCGATATCGTTGCGGGCACCAAGTACGACGACCAGTTGTTCGTCCCGGGCTACGCCGAGCTCCAGCGGTACAACAAGGTAGTCGCGATGGGCGAGTTCGGCACGCGGACCTGGCGCCTGGGGGACGGCGGCGGCATGCACAGCTTACGGGGCGAGTCCGACACGACCCTCTTCGCGC
>CAYSEA010000059.1:9936-11726 GCA_964429975.1 uncultured Treponema sp. | reverse complement strand
CGAGCGACTCTCCCACCAGCGGCGTTTCCGCGTGCAGGAGGGTGCTTATCGAATCTCGCACCGGCCAGAGGATGCGCCTCAAATGGTTGAGCTCCGATTTGACGTTCTGCATTCCCCGCATGAATTGGCGCGAGTTGTTCGCGGATACGCTTTCGTCTTCGAAGGTCTCGAGTTGCGTGCCGATGCGCTCGAGAACGTCGAAGTAGTTGTCGACAATCACGTCGAGGATGGCGTAGAGAAGATAGTCCGTCCCTGCGCTTCTGAGCCGTCCCGTTCCTTTTATGCGTTCGCGCACGGGATCGAGGAACCTGCCCGGGGTTTCCTGAAAGGAAACGATCGTGTTTTCCGTGAGAATCACGCTAATTTGCTCGAACTCGATCGTCCCCGTATCGCGCATGGAGATCATTTTCGCGATGACGAGGATATAATGGCCAAAGTCCTCGACTTTCGGTCTGTGCTTCGTGTTCACGATGTCCTCGGCCGTAAGTGGGTCGAGTTTTAGGTAGCCGCACAGCCGCCGGTAGTCTTCCTGTTTTGAAAAGCCGTTAATGTTGATCCAGTTAATCATGTCCGGATCTTGCATAAGAATGGTTTCCTCGAGGCTGTCGGGCGTTACCACCGACGCGGTTGTCTGGTTATACTGTATCAGCGAATAGGTGGCTTCCGCCGGCTCCCGGTCGCCGATGTATATTGGCGTGCCGGGCGAGACTCCGACGCCCGCGGTACCGACGCTTTTAAAAATGGGCGCGATGCGCCGCCTGCTCTGTTTTCCATTCGTAACACGCATATACTTGATAATAAGGGCCGTTCGCGCTTCCGCGCAAGACGCTCTTGGGAGGAAACGATGCACAAACGCGTTATTATCCGGATTATCTCGATTATCGCGGTCTGCGCCGTGGCGTCGTCGTGTTCCTCATCGCCGTACCGGAACCGCGGGAGCCTCGATGATGCTATGGATAAGGCCCGCGACGACCATGAAGGCTCGCGTCGAGTTCCCGATCGCGCCCGTCCTCCCGATTACGACCCTCCGCCTTATCGGGGCGACTATGACGGGGGAGACGATGACGCGAGCTCGTCAGGAAACGCGAGTTCGTCAGGCGACGGCCTCGGGTCACCCGACGTGCACTACGGTCTTCGCGGTTCAACCTCGATACTTTCGTACGACGATTTCGGACCCGATTGGGCCGCGGATCTCACCGTTACCGCGGACGTTTCTCAGTCGCTCGATGCCGGGGTCTTTCTCGGTATTCGCTCCGTCGAGCCGGTTCAGGGGAGCGCGCTTGACCTGTCGGTCGACGGGAACCTCTACTTTCTGCGCGCGGGCCTCGAGGCGACGTATCTGCCGGTTCCCGAATTACGGGTGTTTTGCCCCTATCTAACCGCCGGTTTTGGCGGGTTTCTCATGTTGTGGTCGTTCGAGAATACGTTGATAGCCGGTTCCGAGCGCATCGATTCGGATTCGCTTGGCGGCGTGATGCTATTTTGCGGTGTCGGCGTATATCCGTACCGAGGAGACCGACTTCGTCTTTCCATCGGTTTAATTCCAGAAGTGTATTTCTTCGGATCGGTCACGACGGAAGGATTCGATAATGATTATTTCTCGCCAATGACTTCGGTGAGCGTTCGGTGCGAATTGCTCCTCTGAATAAAAAGGCCGTCCTTTTGGACGGCCCGTTTTCACGCTGTATGGCAGCGTTCAGTTAATTAATACATTCCGTCCATTCCGCCCATTCCACCGCCGGCGGGCATGGCGGGAGGGTTCTTCTCGGGAATGTCGCAGATCGCACACT
>CAYSEA010000059.1:0-9836 GCA_964429975.1 uncultured Treponema sp. | reverse complement strand
CCGCCGGCGGGCATGGCGGGAGGGTTCTTCTCGGGAATGTCGCAGATCGCACACTCGGTGGTAAGAAGGAGGCTCGCGACGGACGCGGCGTTCTGAAGCGCCGAGCGGGTAACCTTGGCGGGATCGATGATACCGACCTTTACCATGTCCACCCATTCCATCTTTGCGGCGTCAAAGCCGATTCCCTTCTTCTCGCCCCGCGCGCGTTCGGCGATCACGGCGCCGTCAACGCCCGCGTTTTCGGCGATCTGGCGAATCGGTTCCTCAAGGGCGCGCTTGACGATCTTGAATCCGATCTTTTCGTCGTCGGTCAGGGCGGTGACGTCCGCCTTGTCGAGGGCAGCGGCGGCCTGAATGAGGGCGACTCCGCCTCCGGGCACGATTCCTTCCTCGAGGGCCGCGCGGGTCGCGGAGAGCGCGTCTTCGACGCGGTGCTTCTTTTCCTTCATCTCGACTTCGGTCACGGCGCCGATGTTGATGACGGCAACGCCGCCGGCGAGCTTCGCGAGGCGTTCCTTGAGTTTTTCCTTGTCGTAATCGGAGGAAGACTCGTCGATCTGCGCCTTGATCTGCGCGACGCGATCCTTGATATCCTTGGCCTTGCCCGCGCCGTCGATGATCGTGGTGTTATCCTTGTCGATCTTCACGCTCTTGGCCTGGCCGAGCTGGCTGATGTCGGTGTTCTCGAGCTTGAGGCCGAGTTCTTCGGAGATAACCTCGCCGCCGGAAAGGATGGCGATGTCCTCGAGCATGGCCTTGCGTCGGTCGCCGAAGCCGGGCGCCTTGACCGCGCAGGTTTTGAGCGTTCCGCGGAGGCTATTGACGACGAGCGTCGCGAGGGCCTCTCCGTCGACGTCCTCGGCGATGATGAGGAGCGGGCGACCCGACTGCGCGATCTTCTCGAGCAGGGGAAGCATGTCCTTCATGTTGGAGATTTTCTTGTCGTGAATGAGGATGTAGGGATTCTCGAAGACGGTTTCCATGCGGTCGCGGTCGGTCACGAAATACGACGAGATATACCCGCGGTCGAACTGCATTCCTTCCACGAAGTCGGTGGTCGTGTCCATCGTCTTCGCTTCCTCGACGGTGATGACGCCGTCCTTTCCGACCTTCTCGATGGCGTCGGCAAGAATCTTTCCGATTTCTTCGTCGTTGTTCGCCGAAACGGAGGCTACGTGCGCAACCTCGTCCGATCCCTTGATTTCCTTGGAGTTCTTCTTGATTTCCTCGACCGCGATTGTTACCGCCTTGTCGATGCCCCGCTTGAGCTCGATGGGGGTCATGCCGGCGGCGACCGCTTTAAGCCCTTCCCTGACCATGGAGTAGGCAAGGACGGTCGCCGTGGTGGTTCCGTCTCCCGCCACGTCGTTGGTCTTCGTGGCGACTTCTTTTAAGAGCTGCGCGCCCATGTTTTCATAGGAATCCTCAAGCTCGATTTCCTTGGCAACCGATACGCCGTCCTTGGTGACGGTCGGGGCCCCGAATTTCTTGTCGATAAGGACATTTCGGCCCTTCGGTCCGAGGGTCACCTTAACGGCGCGGGAAATCTGCTCCACACCAGAAAGAAGCTTCTTTCGGGCTTCCTCATTAAACATCAGCTGTTTGGCCATCTCTTTTCTCCTTATGCTCTACCTTTACGGTATTAAATAAAAGGTATCTTCCCCCTATGTTTTTAGGGGGCTACGTTATAAAATACAGAAAATCGGGTAAAACGGCAACGGTTTTACGTGTGTTAGCCAAAGGAGACTTAGAATGGCCGAAAAAGCGATCAGATGGGGCATTGTCGCGACGGGGTGGATTGCGGCTAAATTCGCCGAAGCTTGCGCGTATGAGTCGTCCCGGACGGGAAAAAGCATCCTTGCGGCGGTCGCGTCCCGGTCTCTTGAGAAAGCGGAGACCTTCGCGCGGAACTGGGGCATTCCAAAGGCGTATGGCTCCTATGAAGCCCTCTTTGACGATCCCGGCATAGACGCCGTATACATCGCCACGCCTCATAACCTGCATCCGGAACTTTCCATTGCCGCCCTGCGCGCGGGAAAGGCGGTACTCTGCGAAAAACCGGTCAGCATACGGGCCGCCGAGCTCTATCCCGTCATCGAAACCGCGCGAGAGTGCAAAACCTTCTATATGGAAGCGATGTGGATGCGGTTTAATCCGACCGTTCGAAAGGTCATGGAATGGATAGCCTCGGGAAGGATCGGGACGCCGTCGTTCGTTCGGGCGGATTTTTTTCTCACCGCGGCCTACGATCCTCATAGCCGGTATTTCGATCCGGTTCTGGGAGGAGGAGCCCTTCTTGACGTCGGTATTTATCCGGTCACCTTCGCGTGCATGGCCGCGGGAAATCGCGCTCCCGACCTCGTAGAATCGCATCTCTCCTGCCTGCCGAACGGCGTTGACTTGCAGGACACGATACGCTTCGAGTGGTCGGGCGGAATGGTCGCCAACCTGACGAGTGCCATCAACCTACCCGGCATCGAGGCGTTTCGATCCGCGGCCGTCGCCGGCTCCCTCGGCGCGATTACCGTGCCGTTTTTCTGGATGGCCCAGAAAGCGACGCTCGTCAATCCCGACGGCACGACCGTCGAAACCTTCGATGCTCCTTTTGATTGCAATGGCTATGAATACGAAATTCGCGAGGTCGAGGACTGCCTCGAACGCGGCCTGATCGAGAGCCCTGTACAAACTTGGGCCGATTCCATTATGGTAATGGAACTTCTTGACGGAATCAGGCAGAACTCCACGAATTAGGACGGACGAGCGAGATGAACGAAAATAGAATACGCGATGTGCGCATCCTTGAGGCTCAAGCCCTCCTTTCACCCGAGGCGATGGCGGAGAGCGTGCCGACGACCGACCGCGCGGCCGAGACGGTCCTCAAGGGACGCGAGGAAGCCCAGCGCATCATCAGGCGCGAGGACGACCGCTTCCTCGTCGTGGTCGGGCCCTGCTCGATCCATGAGCCTGAGTCCGCGATCGAATACGCGAAGCGGCTCGCCGAGCTTCGGGAACGCTATGCCGACCGAATGTGCATTATCATGCGCGTGTATTTCGAGAAACCGCGAACCACCGTCGGGTGGCGCGGTCTCATCGTCGATCCCGGCCTTGACGGAACTTCGGATATCGCGCGCGGTCTTCGCATGGCGCGGGAATTTCTCGTAAAGGTAAACGAGCTTGGCCTCCCTGCGGGAAGCGAGATGCTCGACCCCATCGTGCCGCAGTACACGGCGGACCTCGTGAGCTGGGCCTCCATCGGGGCGCGGACCACGGAGAGTCAGACGCACCGCGAGATGGCCTCGGGCCTTTCGATGCCGCTCGGGTTCAAGAACGCGACCGACGGCGACGTGCAAATCGCCGTGAACGCGATCGTCTCCTCGCGCCAGTCCCACTCGTTTATCGGGATTACGCGCGAAGGCAAGGCCTGCATCATGCAAACGCTCGGCAACCCGGACACCTTCCTGATCCTGCGCGGCGGCCGCGGCGGCACGAACTACGACCGCGAGTCCGTGACGCATTCCGTCGCGATGATGAAAAAGGCGGGCTTGCGCCCTTCGATCGTCATCGACTGCTCGCACGGCAATTCGCAGAAAATGCCGGAAAACCAAATCGGCGTCCTGCACGAGACGATTCGCCTCCGCAACGATTCCGACTCTCCGCTTACGGCGCTGTGCGGGTGCATGATCGAGAGCTATCTCGAGACGGGTTCGCAGCCGATCACGGCCGACCCCGACGATCTCAAGTACGGCCTCTCGATAACCGATCCCTGCCTCGGCTGGGACATGACCGCGAGCGCCCTCGCCGAAGCCTACAAGCTTCTCGGCGAGCGTTCCGTCGCGGAAAAAAGCGGTGCGGCGAAATGAGCGAGGTGATAATCTACTCCGACGGCGGCTGTTCGGGAAATCCGGGGCCGGGTGGCTGGGGTTTCGTCATCGTCGGTTCGGGCGAAGACCGCTCTGGCGAGATCGTTCGCTCGGGCGGCGAGCGAATGACGACGAACAATCGCATGGAGCTCACCGCGGTGATCGAGGCGCTCTCTCTCGTGTCGTCCGACGCGCGGTTCTCGAACATGCCCATATCCGTGTATACCGATTCGCAGTACGTGCAAAAAGGCATCTCTCAGTGGATCGCCGGATGGAAACGCAACGGCTGGAAAACCGCCGCCAAGGAGCCGGTCAAGAATCAGGACCTCTGGGTTACCCTTGACGGTCTCGCGTCGTCGCTCGGCCCTCGCTGGGTGTGGGTAAAGGGTCACGCGGGAGTTCATTACAACGAGGTGTGCGACCGTCTCACGCAGGAAGAGATCGCGAAGCATCGCTGACGCGACGTGTCTGTGCGACGCGCTTGGGCGATTCGCCTGGGCGCGGTGTTCACTCGTGCGACGCGTCGCCGAGTTTCATGCCGTTTAACACGTCACGCAGCTTCACGAGCTCTTCCGCCGAGAGCGTCACTCCCTTGCCCATCTTTTGATGGTCCGGCGACCAGCTTCTGATGTCGAACTTCGCGGGGCGTCCGCCCCATGAAACGCTGTTGAGCTCGGTCATCCATCCGCCCTTGCCCTCCGAGAGCGCGCCAATTTTCTCCACAATATCAAAACTGAAATCATCCGCCATGCGGTGCCTCCTCTATCTTCGGTGTAACCTCGGGAAAATATTCTTGTATTAAGAAACAATACAGTGTACTCTGTTGTCAATAATCGTGGAGGTATCGATGACTAAAATGAAATCCCTGTTGTTCGCGGGATTCGCCGTTGTTATGCTCATTTCGTTTGGCGCATGTAAGTCCGCGCCGAAACCGGCTGCCGATACGCCGGTCGATGAGCCTCAGGCGACCGCACCAACCGCCGTCGATCCGGAGCTTGTCGCGCTGAGAGAAAAAGCGGAGCGTTTGCGCTCAGAGTGTTTAGTGTATGAGCTAGGTGCGTTTCAAAAAGACGATTGGGAGCGCGCGGAGAAATCGCGCGCGGACGGCATCGCCGCCTATTCGTCCGACGGAGCGGCCGCAACTGCCGCGTTTACCGACGCGATAGCGGGATACGAGCGCGTGCTTTCGGGCGGCTACGCCGCGCTTGAGTCCGACCTGAGAAAAACCCTCGCCGCCGAGCGTCAGAAGACGATCGATGTGGGAGCCGCTGCGTATTATCCCGAGCAGTTCAACCAGGCCGACGATTCCGCGAACGCGGCCGACGCGGCGCTTGCGTCCGGCTCCTTTAAGGATGCCTACGATAACGCGCAGCGCGGATTGATGAGATACCGCACCCTGCAGAACGGCTTTCGCGCGATCTCGCTGAAGCAAAAAATACTGCAGAATCAGTTTGAGCAATACGATAGCGAAGCGTTCGCGCAAGCCGGGGTCGCCTACGACGAGGCCGCGGCCGCGTATGGGACGGCTGACTCGGCCGCCCTCGAGGCCGCGACACGGTCCGTCGCTTTATACGAAAAGGTTGTCAACGAGGGATATCGCGTGTGGTCTCAGGACTTGCTCGCGAAGAACGGCGACGTGATCGCCCTCTGCGATTCCATCAAGGCAAAGCGATCCATGCCGAACGAGTATTCTTCCGCCGACGGAATCTATCGAAAAGCCGTCTTGCAGGGAAAGGCCAACGATTGGGAAGGGGCGTACGGATCGCTTTCCGCGTCGCTTGTCGCCTTTACCGACGTATACCAAAACGCCTCGCTTAAGCGAAACGCCGCTGAAACCGCGATCGCTACGGCGAAGTCGCGGCAGGAAGAGAGTACCGCCCTCGCCTTGAAGGCCGACGAAGTCGCCCCGCTTCCCGAGGGCGCCGAGGGCTTCTCGGACGAGCCTGTCGTCAGCGAAGACTCGGTCGAGTCGGTTGAGCAAGAAAGCGACGTCGAGATCGAGTCCGACGAAGTTGCCGAGGAGCCTGCTGACGAAGTCGTCGAGGAAGTCGCCGACGAGGTAATTGAGTTTGACGTTACCGAAGAGATCGGGGAGGAAGCAGAATGAAAAAGCTTGTTATTGCCCTTGCTTTGCTCGTCTACTTCGCCGCGTCGGGAGTTTTCGCCGCGACATCGTATGACAATAACGAATACCAGCGAAAAAGCCGCATGCTTTCCGCGTCGGCCGACCGGGCTTTCGACGAGGGAGACTACGACGCCGCCGCGCAGTACGCGCGCGAAGCCGAAGAAAACGCGCGGCTGTCTGCGGCCTTCATAGAAAAGATGCTCGCTAAGGCTTCGGCGGAGAAAGCGATTCAGGACGCCAAGGCGAAACTCGCTTGGGCCCGGGACTTGAACGCCGAAAAGAACTTTCCGAGCGCGTTCGCCGAGGCGGAGGGGTATGTAGCCAAAGCCGACGCGGGGTACCAGTCCGAGGAATATGTCGCCGCCGAAGAGGATGCACTTCTTGCTATTGAGTCCCTTTCGGTCATTCGCGAGATCGTTCCGCTACCCGCGTTCTACACGGTCGACTCATGGGACCCGGATCGCGATTGTCTGTGGAATATCGCGAAGAATCCCGCTATATACGGAAATCCCTACTTGTGGGAAAAACTGTATGAGGCGAACCGCAGGAAGCTCAAGCGACCGGACAACCCGCATCTTTTGATGCCGGGTATGGTCGTGACGATCCCGAGTATCTCAGGTGAGCTTCGCGAGGGTATGTACGATCCGAACAAGAAGTACGAGCCCTTTAAGAAATAGCTCGCCATGTTTTTCTGCGCGGGACTTTTCGTTCCGCGCCCCTTAGGCCTTCGATCCGTTAAAGGGTTGAAGGCCTTTTGTTTGCACGTACGCGAATAGGGCGGATTGCATGAGCGCGTGTATATACGGAGGCTTTCCCATCGCAGCAAAAACCTCGCGCGCTGCTATCGTTTCGACGCCGATATATTCGTCGTCATCCGGGTTACGGTGTCCCGTGTCGATAAGGTCCGTCGCGATGAAGAAGTGGCAGTGATTTCCCATTATCGCGGGGTTCGGGGACACGGCGCAGGCGTACCGCATGGTTCCCGCGGCATATCCCGTCTCTTCGGCCAGTTCCCTCATTGCTGCGGCCTCCGGCGACTCGCCTTCGTTCATGACGCCACCGGGGAATTCCAGGGACATTTCGCGTGCGCCGTGGCGCCATTGGCGCACCATCACGAAGGATTCCTCTCCTCGTTTGGCTTGAATGACCGGCACGACGATAACCCAGTCCGCTGCCTCGAGCGAGAAAAAACGGTGGTTATCGCCTTCGGGGGAGCGGCTCGTAATTTCGTCGACGTCGAAGATGCGCGTCGAAAAGACGGTCTTTCTGTCGATCGGCGTCCACATTAGTTTTGTCTCATCCATCGTCTCGTTTTCCTTTTTTGACAGATTGGTATGATGGGCGTATGCTATATACGTAAGCATATACTAAACCAAGGAGGGTAGATATGGCGATTATTACCGTGTCCCGTCAGATTGCGTCTTTTGGCGACGAGGTGGCCGCCGCGTTGGCAGAATCGTTTGGGTATGCGTTCGTGACCCGCGCGATGCTCGAGGCGGATCTGGTTAAGTATGGTCTCACCGAGGAACATCTGCATAAATACGATGAGCGAAAACCCGGGTTTTGGGCATCGCTGGCCCGTGATCGCGACGAATATTTCGACTATCTTCGCGAGGCTGTCTACGAGCGCGCGAAGGCGGGTAACTGCGTGTTGGTCGGGCGAGGCGGGTTCGCGATTCTCAAAGACGTGCCTGGATGCTATTCGGTCCGGCTCGTCGCTCCTGAATCCGTACGCATCGAGCGTCTCATGAAGGAGTTCTCGTGGCCCGAGCGAAACGCCCGCGCATTGCTGCAGGAAAGCGACGCAAACAGGAATGGCTTTCACAAGTGTTTCTTTAATATCGATCACGAGGACCCGACGGGCTATCACTTGGTGATAAATACCGGGTTCCTCACGCCGAAGACTGGAGCCGAGATCGTTCGAGAAGCATGCTCCCGGACGATTGCTCCCGAGCTTGAGGCCGCGGGCGTGAAGCGCGTCGGAGAGCTCTTGCAAGCCCAGAAGCTCGTGAATCACATCGTGTTTGACTTGAAGACGCCCGTTCATTTCCTTGAGGCGACGGCAACCGCGAACGAGATTATCCTTCACGGCGTCGCGGACTCTCCCGTCGTTATCGATAAGGTGCTTTCCATCGCGCATTCCATGGTTCCGGGAAAGAAGGTAACGTCGGCGATCGGCATCGTGCAGGATTATAAGTCCTACCCATAAGTCGAGGCCGCATCGCCTTCAGGATTCCTTTCGCGCGTCCGTGACCTTTTTTCCCTGACGGAAAAAAATCGCGGCTTTTTCGAACGAGAAGGCGACGATAATAGCTCCGGCGACGTATTCGGCGACGATGAACGCCCGTGCGGTCGAGGACGGCGTATAAAACTTGAGCACCTCGACGACGTACAGCGTCATGGTGGTGGCAATCGTAATTTTTCCTCCCCAAGTCGATTGCATGGGGAGCGGGCGCCCTAACAGAATGAAGATAAACATTCCGAGCGCCTGCAGAAATAATCGAATGAGAATGACCGCGAAGAACCATCCGGGAAGTATCTCATTCGTAAAATAAACGATGGAGATTACCCCCAGCAGGCTGTAATCGCTGATGGAATCGAGCATTTGCCCGATTCTGGTAATCTGCTTGCCCCTGCGCGCGATTTGCCCGTCGAAGGAATCGGTGAGAAACAGGATCACGAGCAGCGCCGGCAATACGAATCGTATCTGAAATACCTCGTTGTGCTGAAGCAAGAGCGCGATGGACGGCAGCGTGCTTATCCTGAGAAGCGTAATGCGATTCGCCACGTTGATTTTAGTTAGCGGTTGGCTTGTCGAAAGATTGAAAAAGTCTTCGCGAAATCGAAGCAAAAAGGCCGCGAGGCTCGCGTGCACGATAATCGTTATGACGGCATACGCCGCGATCGTGCCCGAGGTCACGTTCCCCGTAGAGTACGTCGCGACTATGAATACGAGTTGGATGGAGAGATAGAGCACTACGGTTTTGAGTATGCTTCTTTCCATTAAAATATAGTATAGCTTGACATATCCTTTGTCAAATAAGATATTTACCGTATGAGATTGGCTGACGCGTATACCACCGTTCGTATTGTGCTCGCGCCTTTGTTTTGCGCGTTGTTTTTCCTCCCGGACGCGCTCGGATGGGGTCATGAAGTTTCCGTGTTCATTCTCGTTCCCCTTTTTGCGTTCATGGAGTTCACCGATTATCTTGACGGGTTTTACGCGAGAAAAGCCGGTATCACGAGCGATTTCGGGAAGCTCTTTGATCCATTCGCCGACGTGCTCGCCAACCTGACCGTTCTGTTCGTGTTTGTGCTTTCCGGGTACATGCATCCCGTTTTTTTTATCGTCATTATGTATCGCGAGATGGGGATTATGTTCGTGAGAATGTTAGCTTCTCGCAAAGGCGTCGTCATCGCGGCTCGAAAGGGCGGAAAAACCAAGACGGTGCTCTATATCGTCGCAGCTGGCTTTTCCTTGCTTCTCGTGTCATTTGCCCGCCTCGGCCTAGCTGTACCCTTCGGCGAGCCGGTCGCGCGTACGGTGAATCTCGCGCTTTATGCGCTCGCGACAATAGCGTCGGTTCTTTCCTTCATTGACTACCTACGAACCTTTTCTTCCGTTTTGCGCGTAGGTCAAGATTGATCCTGGAATAACGGTGCTGGCGCACACTTATAGTACGTATGTATCCTAAAAACACCCTGTATTGACTGTCGCGTATGATCTGGTGTATAAGCATTTACGTCGTGATAGTGCCATTACCTTGAAAAACGAGGAAATGAGCGCATAAACGTACAATAACTGGTTTTCGATAGTGTTTTGCTGCAATATTCAGCAGATTATCAAGATA
>CAYSEA010000058.1:0-11897 GCA_964429975.1 uncultured Treponema sp. | reverse complement strand
GCGAAGACGCCGTGGCTCGTCGTGCTCGTGGCGGTGTGGCAGGGCGCGGGCTATTACATGATCGTGTATCTCGCGGGCCTTCAGAATATTCCGCCTGATGTCATTGAGGCCGCGCGCATCGACGGCGCGGGGCCCTTTCAGCGCTTCCGTTCCATAACGCTGCCGCTTCTCGTTCCCGCGCTCACGATATCCCTCTTTCTCACGCTCGCGAACGCGCTTAAGAGCTTTGACCTCATTTACGCCATGACCTCCGGATCGGCATATACGTTCGGAACGGTTCCCGTCGTCCTCGACATCTACTTCGACGCGTTCGCGCGCAAGCAGGCGGGGCTCGCGGCGGCCAAGGCGCTCTTGCTGTTCGCCGTTATCTTTACCGTTACGGCCGTGCAGCTTTCGGTTATGAAGCGACGGGAGGTCGAGCAATGAACGATGTTAAAAAAACCGTCGCGAAACGGCGGCTTCTCGGGATCGGGATGGCGCTTCTCGCCCTCGTGTTTTTCTACCCGATCGTGTACGTCGTGCTGAACGCGTTCAAGACGGACGCTCAGATTACCCTCGATCCGATGGGGCTTCCGACGTCGCTCTATCTCGATAATTTCGTCAGGGCATGGACCGCGATGAGTTTCCCCCGCGTGTTTCTCAACACGCTCTTTATCACGGTCGCGGGCCTTTCGGGCATTATCCTTATCAGCGCGATGGCCGCGTACGTTCTCGCGCGCTCGGCGACGAAGACTTCCTGGGCGGTGTACGGATACTTCGTCCTCGCCCTCGTCGTCCCGTTTCAGGTCATCATGGTACCGATCGCCGTCCTCGCGTCAGACTTGCGCCTCATGAGCATTCCGGGTATCATTCCGATGTATTGGGGCCTTGGGTGCCCGACCGCGGTGTTCATGTTCCATGGGTTCGTTAAAAGCGTTCCGAGGGAGCTTGAGGAATCCGCCGCGATCGACGGGGCGGGGCGGTTCTACGTATTCTTCGCCATCGTTTTTCCGCTCATGAAGACGATCATCGCCACCGTCGCGGTCATCGACGCGCTGTGGCTCTGGAACGACTTTTTGCTTCCGCTCATCGTCGTGAAAGAAGGAACGATACAGCTCGCGCAGATGGTATTCAACGGGCAATTTCTGAAGGAATACGGGCCGATGACCGCGTCCCTGACGCTATCGGCCTTGCCCATCGTGGCGTTTTACCTCGCGTTGCAGAAATACATAATAAAGGGAATAGCCGCCGGCGCGGTTAAGGGCTAAAGAAGAGATGCGTGCGACGATCAACGACATCGCGAAACAGGCCGGGGTCTCTAAGACGACGGTCTCGTTCGCGTTCAACAACCCCGCGAAAATTTCTCGCGAAACGTACGCGCGTATCATGGAAGTCGCGCGCGAGATCGGCTATGTGCCCGATCCCGTCGCGCGCACGCTCGCGACGCGACAAACCGGCGCGATCGCCCTTCTTTTGCCGCAGGCGATACACGAGGTCTTCCTCAATCCCTACATATCCGAAATCATGCGCGGCATCGGCTTCGCGTGCGACCGCGAGGGTTTGACCCTGTCGGTCATATCGCCGCTGAAGGGCGTGCTGTCGGCGGCCATACGGAACGCGGCGGTCGACGGTGTCATCACGCTCGGAATCGGGGCGGGCATGAGCGTGCTCGAGCTTTTTGAGCAGCGCCGTCTTCCGTTCGTCACGATCGACAGCGGCATCGACTCCACGGTCGTCAACGTCGGGATTAACGACGCCCTCGCGGCCGAGACCGTGATGGAAGAAGTCCTTTCCCGCGGGCACAGGACCGTCGCCGTATTCATGCTCAAGAACGTCACGCTGGCCGACGACGGAGACCACTTCAGCCATACCAACGACCTTCGGTTGGGCGGCTTCAATTCCGCCCTGACAAAACACGGCCTTTCGTTTTCGCAAACCGGCCCGGTGCGCGTGTATCACACGGAGGCAACGCTCGAAAGCGGGCGCGCGGCCGTTCGCGAGCTGATTCGCTCGGGAGAAATGCCGACGGCGATCGTCTGCCTCGCGGACATCCAGGCGCTCGGCGTCTACGAAGAATGCCGCGCGGCCGGGCTTTCGATTCCTTCCGACGTTTCCGTCGTGGGATTCGACGACATTCCCTTCGCCCGCTTCATGGTTCCCCCGCTCGCAACGCTGAGCCAGCCGGGATACGAGAAGGGCGAAACGGCGGCGAAGTTGCTCATCGACATGATCGCCAAGCGCGCGGTTTCCTCGATATGCATGGATAGCGCCTTCGTGTCGCGGCCGTCGCTCGGCGCCCCGGCGCGCCGGTAGCGCTCAGGGCGAGACGCGAATCCGCTCTAAGCTCTCGCGGACCGAGGGCCCGCTTCCCGATTTTTGATTGATGTTCGGAAGGGAAAAAAATCGCTGAAGACAATGACCCGCCGCTCCGTAGGCGACGGCGCGAAAAGCGAGCGAGGCGGGCACGACCGCGCAGCGGTGCGACAGGGCGTATGGCCACTTAAGCCCGATCTCCTCGTCGATTCGCCGTATGAGCGATTCCGTCAATTCTCCCGAAAGGCCCCCGATAAAGACATGATTGAGGTTGAGGGCGTTCGCGAGGAGTGCCACGTGGCTCGCGAGTTCCGCGAACATGGAACCCGTAACCGACTCGTCCGACCCGATTCGGTCTCCGTGTATGTCGCTTGACTGAAATTGCCCCGAGTTTCCCGGCTTCCACAGGACGCTCCGGAACTCGCCGGCGGAATGATCCTGTCCGTAGAGGGGCTGGCCGTTGATGACGAAGCCGAGGCCGACGGAAAGATTTTTTCGGCTTCGCGTTTCGCCGGTGATACGCCTGATTTCCGCGAGCACGAAGAGCGCGTTGTCCATGCCCATTCCGTGCCTGACGATGATCTCGCCCAGGCAGCCGCACCGCGCGTCGTTGTCGACGTGCACCGGCACGCCGTATTTGCCGGTCGCCCATTCGGCGAAGGACACGGGCTTTTCTATTTGGAGCGGGATCGACTGCAGTATTTCCCCCGACTCTGCGTTCACGATGGCCGGCACGCCGACTCCGATGCCGATCAGGGGTATGCCCCGGCTCTCGATCGACGGCGCTATCGCCTCGATGGCCGCGTCATACGACTCGAAGATCGACGCGGTGCGCGTCTCGCCGTGCGCGGTTTCGACGATCTCCCCGTGAAGGTTTATGACGGCGACGTGAAATGAGTCGGTGTTTATCTCGATACCGAGGGCCATGCCGAAGTCAGGGTCTACCTCGAGCTGAATGGGCTTTCTGCCGCCCCGCTTGCCCGTCGCCCCTTGGGCGAACGCGCGTATGATCCCGATTTCCTCGAGCGTGGAAACGATTTTCGTGACGGTCGATTTGTCTATTCCCAAATGGTGCGCTATCTCGACCCGGCTGATACCCTTGACCTGCCAAATGAGCCTGAGCACTCGGGAGAGGTTAAGGTCCCCGGGGGCATTCAGTGTTTTCATCTTTTGAATTATAATAGACGCAAGACGCGGCCTTGCGCAAGACGAGGGCGCTCGGGGAGGGGAGCTATGCGGGTTTACCGGGCCGAGGACGGCCGATACGACGGCATGGAGTACCGGCGGTGCGGAAGGAGCGGCGTGCGGCTTCCGGCTATCTCGCTCGGACTCTGGCATAATTTCGGCGGCGTTGACGCGGCCGAAACAGGCGAGAAAATCGTTCTCAGGGCCTTCGACCGGGGCGTGACGCATTTTGACCTCGCGAATAACTACGGCCCGCCGCCTGGCTCCGCCGAGCTTTTCTTTGGGCGGGTCATGGCGCGTCATTTGCGTCCCTATCGCGACGAGCTTATCGTCTCGACGAAGGCCGGCTACGGCATGTGGCCGGGACCCTACGGAGACTGGGGCAGTCGGAAGTACCTCGTCGCGAGCTGTGAGCAAAGCCTCGCGCGGATGGGTCTCGACTACGTCGACGTTTTTTATCACCATCGACCCGATCCCAATACCCCGCTCGAGGAAACGATGGGAGCGCTCGACTATCTCGTCCGTTCGGGTAAGGCGTTGTACGCCGGCATCTCGAACTACGGTCCCGACGAGACGCGCGAGGCCATTCGCGTACTCCGCTCGCTCGGCACTCCCTGTCTCATCCATCAGGCGAAATACTCGATGCTGACGCGCGATGTCGAGAAGGGCCTTCTCGACGTGCTCGAGCGCGAGGGCGTCGGCGGCATTTGGTTTTCCCCGCTCGCCCAGGGTCTCCTGACCGATCGGTATCTTGACGGCACGGTTCCCGCGGGTTCGCGCGCTGCGCGCGCGGTATTTCTCAAGCCCGAGCGCCTTACCGATTCGATGCTCGCCAAGCTCAACGCGCTCGACGGGATCGCGAAAAACCGCGGAGAAAGCCTCGCGCGCGTCGCGATCAAGTGGCTTTTGCGCGACGAGCGGACGACGTCGGTTCTCGTCGGCGCGAGCTCGCCCGAGCAGCTTGACGAGAGCCTCCGCGCCCTCGAAGGGCCGGCCCTTTCGTCGGCCGAACTCGCCGAGATCGAGGCCGCGCTCGCGCGTCCCGAATAGCGCGTCTCGCGAAACGACACGAGGAGGATAAGCGTGTTTTCGAGAAAGACAAAGATCGTATGCTCCATGGGACCGACGACGGAGGATCCGTCAGTCGTAAAGGCCCTGCTTGAGTCGGGAATGAACGTCGCGCGCTTCAACTTTTCGCATGGGGACCACGAGTATCACGGACGCTCGATGGAGCGCGTTCGCGCCGCTTCCCGCGAGACCGGTATCCCCTGCGCGCTTCTCCTCGACACGAAGGGACCCGAGATCAGGACCGGCATCGTGCCGAACGACGGAAAGATATCCGTGAGCGAGGGAGACGAGTTCGTCTTCACGAACGGCGACGAGCCGGTGAGCGCTGCGACGGCCGGAGCGCCCGGGGTAATCCCCCTCAGCTGGAAAAATCTTCCGGCTGAAATAAAGCCTGACTGCCGCATCCTCGTCGCGGACGGGCTCCTCGAGTTTCTCGTTCTCGAGACTGACGGCTCCTCGCGGATACGCTGCCGTGCGCTCAACGCGGGCTCTATTGGCAGCCGGAAAAACGTGAACGTCATCGGCATCCACCCCGACCTTCCCGTCATCGGCGAGCAGGACAAGCGAGACATCGAGTTCGGAATCTCGATGGGCATCGACTTCATCGCGGCGAGCTTCGTGAGTTCGGCTTCCGACGTTGTGCAGATACTCAGGTTCATCGAGCCGTTGGGATCCAAGGTCCGCGTCATCGCCAAGATCGAGAACGAGGAAGGGCTCGATAATATCGACGAGATCGTTGCCGTATCCGCCGGCGTGATGGTCGCGCGGGGCGATCTCGGCGTTCAGCTCGCGACCGAGCGAATCCCCCTCGCGCAAAAGCGGATCATCGGCGCGTGCAACCGCGCGGGAAAGCCCGTCATCACGGCGACGCAGATGCTCGACTCCATGATCTCGAACCCGAGGCCGACGCGCGCCGAGCTGACCGACGTCGCGAACGCGATTTTCGACGGAACCGACGCGGTCATGCTCTCGGGCGAAACCGCGAACGGATCGTACCCGGTCGAGACCGTCCGCATGATGGCGAAGATCGCCAAGACCGTGGAGGCCTCCGAAGACTATCGCGCGAAGATGCGGCAATTCCATCGCTTAGAGCCGCACCGCGACGGCGTCGCCAATATCATGGCCCACGCGGCCTACCAGACGGCGACCGAGCTTGAGGCGGCGGCCCTCGTGTCGCCTACCTTAAGCGGGAACACTGCCCGGCTCCTCAGTACCTTCAGGCCCGAGCAGCCCATTATCGCGGCGACGCCCGACGACACCGTCCTTCGCCAGCTTTTGCTCAACTGGGGCGTCGTGCCCCTGTCCGTCAAGCTCGCCGGGGATTCGGAGGAAATGACGCAAAACGCCATCCGCGCCGCCCTCGATACGGGCTATCTTTCCCGTTCCGACCGTGTCGTCATGGTCGCGGGCGTGCCGATCGTCAGTCCCGTCATGGTGAACACGATCCGCGTGCTTTTTATGGGAACCGTCCTCGCGCGGGGAGTCAACTCGGGCGGCGGAAAGGCGGACGATCCCGCCTCCTGCCGGGTGACCGGCCGGGTCGTTCGCGCCGAAACCCTCGACGAAGCCTCGGCCGTGCTCAGGAAGCGGGGCGGGGATATCCTCGTTACCCGGAATCTCGATATGAGTTACGTCCCGATCCTCCGGCTCGTCGACGGGCTTATCATCGAAAATCCGACCGATTTGAGCGCCGAGGTCCTTTCGATGATCAATCCCCGGCTTATTTGGGTCTCCCAGGTAGCGGGCGCCATGCGAGTTTTCGAGCCGGGCTTGACGGTTACCCTCGATAGCCGGGAAAAGCTCGTGTACGACGGGACGGTGTAGGGCCTTTACATTCCCGTTCCGATTTGCTAGTATGAGTCTCCGTTATCGTTAAATAGAGGGCGTTTTGTCCCTTTCTGTAAAGGTAGGTATGCGTATGTCCCGGAGATGTGAGATTTGCGGCAAGGGAGTGATGAGCGGCAACAAAGTCAGTAAGTCATATAACCACACCCGACGCCTTTGGAAGCCGAATATCGTGAACGTCAAGACCGAACTTGGCGGAACCACGATGACCCTCAAGATTTGCGCTCGTTGTCTTAAGAGCGGCTATATCATCAAGAAGGTGTAATCTTCTGTAATCTGGCCTTACTGCCGGATGGAGATGCGGAGCCCGTCATGCGCGGGCTCTATTTTTTTGCCCGGAGCGTGTTTTCCGAGCCAGTCTCGGATGCCCTCATGGGTGAAATCGTGGCAAATATGGGTAAACCACGCCCGATCCGGCGCTATTTTTTCGATTATCTCAAGGGCCTGGGCAAACGAAAAATGGGTCGAGTGGGGACGCTCCCTCAGTGCGTCGATCACGAGATTTCGGACGCCGCGGAGCTGTTCGATCGAGGATTCGGGAATGCGGTTGCAGTCGGTCAGATAGGCCGTGTCGCCGATTCGCCAGCCGAGAACCGGCAGTTTTCCGTGATAGACGGGAATCGGCGTCGCCGTAATAGAGCCGATGCGCAGTTCCGCGGGCGTGCAGCGCGCGTTGTTTTCCGTTCCGTCGCCTTCGAGCTCGATCCCCATCGGATCGAAGAGGGGCTTGCCTCCGCCTACTTGGGTTTCCCGAAACACGTACGAAAAGCGTTCTCTCAGATCGAGCGCGCATGAGGCTTCGGCATAGAGGGGGATAGCTTTCGTCCGCGTGAATATCCGCAGGTCGTCGAGGCCGTGCACGTGGTCCGCGTGGGAATGGGTAATAAGGACCGCGTCGAGCCTGACGATCCGCGAGCGGAGCGCCTGCAGGCGAAACTCCGGACCCGCGTCGATGAGGATCGCCTCTCCTGATTCGGCGCGTATAAGGGCGCTCGCGCGCATTCTGTTGTCGCGCGCGTCGGTTGACGCGCATACCGCGCAGTCGCAACCGATGACCGGCACTCCGTGACTCGTGCCCGATCCGAGTATTTCAAGTTCCATGGTACGCAAGCATAAAGACAGAAGCAAGGCGGGTCAAGCCGGGCCCTTGCCGTTTCTTCTTGCGGTTTTTCGCGCGACCGTTCATACTTACTGATATGGTCGCGAACGATGGACGAAGCGCGGGCGGCGGGGGACGCGATATACCCGGGAGCTCCGGGAAATCGGAACTCATGCAAGCCCTGGATTACATACTCAATCGATGCACGGTGCGCGAGATCGACGCCGTCGCGACTGCGGTCGAGCGGCGAAAGCGCGATCTCGTCGCGACGACGGGGATAAACTCCCTCGATCCCTCCCGCGCCGCGCGCGACATGACGGCTGCGGTGAATACGTCCATCGAGTCGAGCATGGAGGGAATCAGGCGCACGTTTCGGCAATATGCCTGCGACATGGTAAGGAAGGAAGCGCCCGAGCTCACGGATGACCAGATGGCCGACCTCGTCGATTCGCTCGTGGGCGACATGCCGACGGCGGGCGCGAGCCTCCGCGACTCGCTTTCGGGGATGGGCCCCGTTACTTCGGGCGATTCTTCCGCAGGCGGCGGCGCCGCGAAATACTCAGGCCTCGCGCACAAGGGTCTTATAAACGGCGTGCCCGCAGACGCCATGTACGAGATGGTGTGCCAGTTCGTCTCGTACAGCACGGGATCGATGAGCTTTTCCGACGAGGCGACCTTGCGCGCCGAGGTCGGGGACTGGACGACCTCGTACTGGAACGCGTTTCCCCGCGAAGTTCGCGCGTGCGTGAAAGAATTTCTTTCGGGCGCCCTGAACGGCGAGGAGATGGACGCGCGGCTTTCCGAGCTTTTACAATAGGAGAAATTCATGCATGTGATAATAGTCGGGAACGGAATCGCCGGGGTCAATGTCGCCGCCGCGATCAGAAACGCGTCGCAGGACGCGACGGTCGAGATTTTCGCGTCGGAGGCCCATCCGCTCTATTCGCGCGTCAGGCTTCCCGAGGTGCTTTCCGGCGCGAGCGCGCCCGAGGCCATTACGTTTTACAAGGAAGAATGGTACGCGAAGCGGGACATACGCGTGAACCTCGCGTCTCCCGTCGTTGCGATAGACCGGGCGTCGAAAGCGGTGAAGCTCGCGGACGGACGCTCCGTCGCCTATGATCGCCTCGTACTCGCGACGGGCGCGTCGGCCAACCGACCTCCCATACCGGGCTCCGACGCGCGCGGCGTGTATACCATGCGAACCCTCGAGGACGTGCGGGACATTCGCGCGAGCGTCGCGGCGAATCCCGAAAGCGCATCGGTCATCGGCGGGGGGCTTCTCGGGCTTGAGGCCGCGCGCGCCATGAAGGACTCGGGCGCGAGGGAGGTTCGGGTCTTCGAGATATTTCCGCGCCTGCTTCCCCGCCAACTCGATACCGCGGGCGCTTCCCTTCTTTCCGCGCGTTTCGCCGCGATGGGCATCGAGGTCGTCTGCTCCGCCGAGACCGAATCGTTCATTCCGGACTCGGAGGACCCGAGCCGCGCGTTCGCGATTCGCCTGAAGGACGGCCGCGTGTTCCGCAGCGCCACGACGATCCTCTCGATGGGCGTGCGGGCGAACGGGGATCTCGCGAAGGCCGCCGGCCTCGAAGTGAACCGGGGCATCGTCGTCGACGAATATTTACGCACGTCCGACGAGGCGATTTACGCCGTCGGCGACTGCGCCGAGTATAAGGGCATCGTGTGGGGAATCATACCCGCGGCGCTCGAACAGGCGCCCGTCGCCGCGCGCGCCATTCTCGCCTCGGCCTCGCTGATCGCGCCCGAGCTCGCGACTCCCTACGCGCAAACCGTTCCAAAGACCGCGCTCAAGGTCGGTAACGTCGAGCTCATGAGCCTCGGCAAGGCCGTGCTTTCGGCCGAGGAAGAGGCGTCGGGCAGATACGAGGAACGCTCGCGCGTGTGGGAAGGCGGCGCGAGATACGAGAAGTTCGTGCTCGATAAGGGAGAGGGCGCGCGTGACGCGGGCGAGAGCGTTCTTTCCGGGGCGATCCTCTACGGCTCGAAGGCGCACCAAGCGGCCGCTCAGGCGCTGATGGGTAAGAGCGCGGACGCGGCGACGATCGAGGCGTTACTCGCGGACTGACGTCCAACTCGCGGAATAGCTTTCCTCGCCGCTCGTTGCCTTGAGTGCCGCCGGCTCTCAGGTGCCGCCGGCCTTACGAATCCAGACGCCGTATCTCGTCGATGCGGTCGCGAATCGCGGCCGCTTGCTCGTATTGCAGGAGGTCCGCGTACTCGCGCATTTGCGCCTCGAGGGCCTTGATGAGCTTCTTTCGCTCGGTCGGGATCAGGAGGTTGTGGCTCGCGATGAGCACGCTCGATTCCATTTCGGCGGATTCGCGCTTAATCTCGTTCTCGCGGGTCAGTATGTCGCCGATCGCCTTTTTGATGGTGGTCGGCGTGACGCCATGCTCGCGGTTCCATGCTTCCTGAATCGCGCGCCTTCGGTTCGTCTCCTCGATCGCGTCCCTCATCGCCGGGCTCATCGCGTCGGCGTACATCACCACCATGCCGTTCTCGTTTCTCGCCGCGCGCCCGATGATCTGCACGAGGCTCGTCGTCGAGCGGAGAAACCCGACCTTGTCCGCGTCGAGTATGCCGATGTACGAAACTTCGGGAAGGTCGATGCCTTCGCGCAGGAGGTTGATGCCGACGAGAATGTCGAACTCGCCCGTGCGGAGGCCTTTCAATATTTCCACGCGCTCGATCGTCTCGACCTCGGAGTGTATGTACTTGACCTTGAGGCCGAGCCCGGAGAGGTAGTCGGTGAGGTCCTCGGCCATCCGCTTCGTCAGCGTCAGGATGAGGCTTCGCTCGTTCTTCGCGACCCGGTCCTTGACCTCGCGGAAGATGTCCTCCATCTGGCCCTCGCTCGGCCGTACGTCGATCTTCGGGTCGAGAAGTCCCGTCGGGCGTATCACCTGCTCGACCACGCGCGTCGATCTCTTGAGCTCTTCGGCGCGCGGCGTGGCCGACACGAAGATGGTCTGGTTCATCATCGCCTCGAACTCGCCGATCTTGAGGGGGCGATTGTCGAGCGCGCACGGGAGCCGGAACCCGAAGTCGACGAGGTTTTGCTTTCTCGAGCGGTCGCCTTCGTACATCGCCCCGATCTGCGGCAGCGTCACGTGGCTCTCGTCCATGAAAAGGAGGAAGTCCTCGGGGAAATAGTGGAAGAGCGTCGAGGGCGGGTCGCCGACGGCGCGTCCCGCGATGGGCGCCGAATAGTTCTCGATGCCGGGACAGTATCCCATTTCGCCGAGCATCTCGAGGTCGTACTCGGTTCGCGTCTTGAGCCGCTCCGCCTCGAGAATCTTGCCTTGCGCGCGGAAGCGATCGAGTTGCCCGTCGAGCTGCTCCTTGATGCGGGCGAGCGCGTTCGGCACGGCGTCCTCGCGCATGACGAAGTGCTTCGCGGGATAGATCGAAAGCTCGTCGAGCTCGAGGGTAACTTCGCCCGATATCGGGTTGAACTTTCGTATTCGGGTGAGATCCTCCCAATCGAACTCAAGGCGGTACGCCTCTTCGAGATACGCAGGGAAAATCTCCAGCGTGTCGCCCCTCAGGCGAAACCGTCCTCGCTCGAGAACCGCGTCGTTTCGCTCGTACTGCAGCGACACGAGTTTTTTCTTGAGCGCGTCGAGGTCTATCTTGGTTCCTTTCTCGACGTGAACGCGCATGTCGCGGTACGATGCGGGAAGCCCGAGTCCGTAGATGCACGATACGGTTGAGACTACGATGACGTCGCGACGTTCCATCAGGCTGAATGTGGCCGAGAGGCGCATCCGGTCTATCTCGTCGTTAATCGAGGCGTCTTTCTCTATGTAGAGGTCGCGCGAGGGAACGTACGCCTCGGGTTGATAGTAGTCGTAATAAGAAACGAAGTATTCTACCGCGTTGTCGGGAAAGAACCCCTTGAACTCGCGGTAGAGCTGGGCCGCGAGCGTTTTGTTGTGGCTCATCACGAGCGTCGGTCGCTGGGCTCTCTCGATGATCTTCGCCATCGTGAAGGTCTTGCCGGAACCGGTAACGCCTTTGAGGGTTTGATACTTGTCGCCTTCCGACAAACCCCGGGAGAGGGCCTCGATGAAATTCAATGCTGACGAAATTGCCTCGGTCATCCAGAAGGAAATCGAGCAATATGAAAGCGAGCTGGATGTCCGGGAGGTGGGCACGGTCCTGGACGTAGGCGACGGGATCGCGCACGTGTACGGGCTGTCCAACGTCATGTCGGGCGAGATGGTGGCGTTCCCCAGCGGCGTCAATGGCCTGGCGTTCAACCTGGCGCAGTTGCCGGCGGTCTATGTCGGCGGCCATATCGGCACGGTGATGATGCCGGCGGTGGTGCGCGCGGACCCCGTCGAACGTCCGGGATTGATGGTGCGTGCATTGACCTTCACCG
>CAYSEA010000057.1:0-12338 GCA_964429975.1 uncultured Treponema sp. | reverse complement strand
GCCCTCCAGGGCGGCGCGGGAACGTCCACGAACATGGCCGTGAACGAGGTGATCGCGAACCGCGCGACCGAGCTTCTCTCGGACGCGACCTCGGACGCGACCTCGGCCGGCTCGCCGTCCCGCGCCGTCAGTCCGCTCGACCACGTCAACCTCCATCAGTCCACGAACGACACGTATCCCACTGCCCTCAAGGTCTGCCTCATCGGCCTCGTCCGCGAGGCCGCCGATGCCGCGCAAACCCTGCAAGGAGAGCTCCAAAAAAAGGAAAAAGAATTCGCGCGCGTCGTCACCGTCGGCCGTACCGAAACCCTTCCCGCGGTTCCCATGACGCTCGGAGCGGAGTTCTCGGGAGCCGCCGAATGCGTCGGCCGCGACCGCTGGCGGGCCTTCAAGTGCGAAGAGCGCCTTCGCGTCGTGAACCTCGGCGGCACTGCCGTCGGAACCGCCCTCGCCGCGCCCCGCCGGTACGTATTCCGCGCGACCGACATACTCCGCGAGATCACCGGCTACCCGCTCGCGCGCGCCGAGAACCTCGTCGACCAGACGGCGAACTCGGACGCCCTCGTCGAGGTCGCGGGGATCTTCCAGGCGGCCACGTCGAACCTCGTCAAGGTCTCGCGCGACCTCCGCTTTCTCGCGCACTCAGGCGAGCTCCTCCTCCCCGCCCTTCAGGCGGGCTCCTCGATCATGCCCGGAAAGGTGAACCCCGTCATACTCGAAGCGGCGATCCAGTGCGGGATGCGCATGCGCGCGTCCCTCTCCGTCGTCGCGGAAGCCGCCTCTCAGGGGACGCTCCAGATAAACGAATACCTGCCGCTCATCGCCGACGCGATGATCGAGTCGCTCGAACTCTACGTCGCGGCCGCCGGAACGCTCGCCCGGCACGTCTCGGGTATCCGCGCCGACGAAGGTGCGTGCGCCCGCCTCGTCGACTCGAACCCCATGACCGTCACCGCCTTCGTCCCGCTCGTCGGCTACGACGGCGCCAGGGCGCTTCTCGACGAATGGAAGGCCGACGCGCGCGCCCTCTCCCTCCGCGCCTTCCTCGCCGAACGGCTCGGAGCGGAAACGGTCGAGAAGACGCTCTCCCCCGCGGCACTCACCTCGCTCGGCTTTGCGGGTGAACCGGAAAGCCGACGCGACAAAGGAACGACCTCATGAACCAGACGCCCAAGGCCCTTCGCCTCCACATCGGAATCTTCGGACGCACGAACGCGGGAAAGTCGAGCTTCGTAAACCTCGTCACGAATCAGGAGACCTCGATCGTCTCCCCCGTCGCGGGAACGACGACCGACGTCGTCAGAAAAAGCATGGAGCTCCTCCCGCTCGGACCCGTCACCTTTCTCGACACCGCGGGCATCGACGACTCAGGCGAGTTAGGCTCTCTTCGCGTCTCCCGCACGAAAGAAGCCCTCGCTTCGAGCGACGTCGCCTGCCTCGTGGTAGAGCCAAATTCGTGGGGTCCGTACGAACAGTCCCTCGCCGACTCTTGCGCCGCGCAAAAGACGACCCTCATCGTCGCCGTCAACAAGGTTGACCTCACCGAAAGCTCGCCTGACTTTCTCGAGACGCTCTCGCGGGTGACGCCGCACGTCTTTTCCCTTTCGTGCGCCCTCGCCGCGCGCGACGCCGGAGCGCGCGAACGCGCCGTCAATGAGTTCAAGCGACTCCTCATCGCCGCTTGTCCCGATTCCTTCCTCGAGCCGCCCGCGATCCTCGGAGACCTCCTCCCCTCGGGCTCGTCCCTCCCGCTCGCCTGTCTCATCGTGCCGATCGACCTCCAGGCGCCGAAGGGCCGGCTCATCCTCCCGCAAGTACAGGCGATCCGCGACGCCCTCGATTCCGACGCCGCGGTCGCGGTCGTCAAGGAGCGCGAATACCGCGCCTTCCTCGACCGCCTCGCTTCTCCTCCCGACCTCGTCGTGTGCGACTCGCAGGTCGCCCTCAAGATGGTCGCCGACACGCCTTCGGGAGTTCCCTGCACGACCTTCTCGATTCTATTCTCGCGCTTCAAGGGTGACATCGACACGATGGCGGCCGGCGCCGCCGCGATCTCCCGCCTGAAAGACGGCGACCGCGTCCTCATCGCCGAGGCCTGTACGCACCACGCCCTCGAGGACGACATCGGACGCGTCAAGATTCCCCGCTGGCTCCGTGAATACTCGGGGCTCGACCTCGTCGTCGACCACGCCGCGGGCAAGGACTACCCCGCCGACCTTTCGAACTACAAACTCGCCATTCACTGCGGGGCGTGCACACTCACGCGCCGCGAGATGCTCTGGCGGCTCGAGCGCGCGCGCGAGGCGGGAGTGCCCGTCACCAACTACGGCATGGCGATCTCAGCCCTGCAGGGCGTCATCGAGCGCACCCTTTCCCCTTTCCCCTCGGCCCTCGACTCGTACCGAAGCGCCCTGAATTCCGGAGGACAGTCATGATACGGAGCGATTTCGCGCGGATCATCGAGGAACTCTTCCCGGACGCGAACGACCCCGCGGTCGTCGACGTCCCGGAGGCCGCGCTCGTTTCCCTTCTCGAATCGGACGATCCGGAGGAGAACGAACTGCTCTACGAGCGGGCGCGCGCGGTTCGTGACGCGCACTGCGGAAGGCGGATGGTCGTGCGCGGACTCGTCGAGTTTTCGAGCTATTGCCGGAACACCTGCATGTACTGCGGTCTCAACCGATCGAACGGCAAGGCCGAGCGATACCGCCTCTCCGCCGACGACATCGCCGAAAGCGCCCGCCTCATTGACGAGGCGGGCATCCGCACGATCGTCCTTCAGTCAGGCGAAGACGGCTACGACGCGCGCGAGCTCGCGCGGGCGGTCCGCTCCATACGAGAAAAATTCGATATGGCGATTACCCTCTCGGTCGGCGAGCGCTCGCGCGAAGACTACGCCCTCTGGCGCGAGGCGGGCGCCGACCGCTTCCTCCTCCGCGTCGAATCGATCGACCCCGACCTTTACCGATCCCTCCACGAGGGCCGCGAGCTTTCGACGAGGCTCGAGTGCCTCGAGACCCTCCGCGATCTCGGCTACCAAGTCGGAAGCGGCGTCATGGTCGGCCCTCCCGGGCAAACGACTTCTCACCTCGCGCGCGACATCCGCTTCCTCGCCTCCCGCGAGTTCGACATGATCGGCGTCGGCCCCTTCATCCCGCACCCCGACACACCCTTCGCCCGCGCGAAGGCCGGAGACGTGAGTCTTACCCTCCGCGTCGTCGCCCTCCTCCGCCTCGTCACGCGGAACGCCTGGCTCCCCGCCACGACCGCCCTCGGCAGCATGGACAGGGACTACCGCGTCGACGCGCTCAAGGCGGGCGCGAACGTGCTCATGCCGAACTTCTCTCCCGTAGAGGTAAAAAAGAAATATGAAATTTATCCGGGCAAACGATGCGTCACCGAGCGAACTGGCGCGTGCGCCGGTTGCACCGAAGGACTCGCGCGCGCGGGAGGTCTCGAAGTCGACTGGTCGCGCGCCGACTCCCTCAAGATGGAGCGACGACGATAGCCGCGCGTTAACCGCCGACGAGTCGCGGACCGAGCGTAAGCCGAAAAATCGCAGGACCGCAAGCCTGCCCGCTACCTCGCGCTGATCCCGAGTTTTTTCATCTTGCTCTGGAGCGTCGTCGGTTTCATGCCGAGCCTCGAGGCGGCCCCGTCGGCCCCGTACACCTTTCCGCCGGACGCGGCCAGGGCCTCGCGTATCGCCCGCTCCGTCGCCTCGGCGAACGTCGTGACCCTCGGCGTAGACCGGGCCGCGGTCCGGTTCGCGGGGCGACTTCCGGGTCCTGCCATCGCGAGATGCTCCCGCCCGATTTCCCCGCCGCGGGCGAGTATGGCCGCCCGCTCCACCGCGTTCCGGAGCTCGCGCACGTTTCCCGGCCACGGTCGCTCCGCGATCGCCTCGAGCGCCTCGGCGGCGAACGAGAGGCCTTCCCAGCCGGCGCGCGATCGAAGGCGCGAGGCGAAAAGCTCGGCGAGCAGTATCGCGTCGTCGTCGCGTTCCCGAAGCGGCGGCAGGGCGATGGGAAAAACCGACAGCCGGTAAAAAAGATCCTCGCGGAAGCGACCCGACTCCACCGAGCGCTCGAGGTCGACGTGCGTCGCCGCGATCACCCGAACGTCGACGCGCACCGCCTGTTCTCCCCCGACCCGCTCGAACCGCCCCTCCTGCAAAACCCGGAGAAGCTTCGGCTGTATCTCGCCGGGAAGGTCGCCGATCTCGTCGAGAAAGAGCGTGCCCCCGTTCGCGAGCTCGAACCTCCCCTTCCGGAGCGCGTTCGCGCCGGTGAACGCGCCCTTCTCGTGCCCGAAGAGCTCGCTCTCGGCGAGCGTTTCCGGGAACGCCGAGCAGTTCACTGCGACGAAGGGTCCGTCCTTTCTCGCGGACAGCCGGTGAACGAGTCGCGCGGCCTCCTCCTTTCCGGTTCCCGTCTCGCCAAGAAGGAGCACGGGAGACTCGGCGGAGGCGACGAGGGTCACGAGATCGATGACCGCCTTCCACGCGGGCGACTCACCGACGAAGGAGCGGTAGACGTCCGCGTCCCGCGACAAAAGCCGGTTCCGCTCCTCGGCGAGCCGCGCGGCGCGGTCCTGCAACTCCGCCTCGTGCCCCGCCTGCACGAGCGCGATCGCGATGAGCCGCGAAATTACCCCGATGAACCGGAGAATCTCGGGGGAGAACACCCCGCACCGCCGATGGTCGAGCGTCAATAACCCGATCACCTCGCCCGAGACGATAAGCGGGGAGGCGAGGCAGGAGTGCCCGTCGGGCATCTCAAGGATCTCCTCGTAGGTATCGAGATGATCCTCGTCCTCGCCGAACAATTTCGGTTTCGCCTCGGCGAGAAGCCGTCGCAAATCCGGCCGCTTGTCGAGCGAAAGGGAAAACCGCGAAAGCCGCGGCCCCGACAAGGGCCCCGTCGCGGTATGCACCCGTAAGGTATCCCCGCCTTCAAGGCCAAGGACGACGGCGAGTTCATAGTCGACGAGCTCGTGCAATGCCTCGAGGACGATCTCCATCGTTGCCGATTGCGACAACGTATTTTCGGTGTAAAACGACATTTCGGTTTGATTATCAACGATAATTCGTTGTTTCACAAGCAAAATCATACTCCAATCTATTGCAGTACCTAAAAGACAGATTCCATTTCTATATGATGTAAAGCTTTACGAATTTCCTCAATTCTTGGCATGGTAATTGCAATACGTATGTAAGAAACTTATTACAAGGAGACACAGACATGGAAAATCAAACCGCACCGACCACGCTTCCCCGCATCGGCGAAAAGGCCCCGGCCTTCAAGGCGGTAACCACCCAGGGCCCGATCGATTTCCCCAAACAGTATGAAGGATCATGGGTTATCCTCTTCAGTCACCCCGCGGACTTCACGCCCGTGTGCACGAGCGAGTTCATGACCTTCGCCACCCTCGAACCGAAATTCGACGAGCTCAACTGCAAACTCGTCGGCCTTTCGGTCGACGGCCTCTACAGCCACATCGCTTGGCTCCGCACCATCAAGGACAAGATCAACTACAAGGGGATGAAGGACGTCGAGGTTAAGTTCCCGCTCATCGAGGACATCACGATGGAAGTCGCCAAGGCCTACGGGATGATCCAGCCGGGCGAGTCAAACACCAAGGCCGTACGCGCCGTCTTCATCATCGACCCGAAAGGCATCATCCGCGCGATGATCTACTATCCGCTCAGCATGGGCCGTAACTTCGACGAGCTTCTCCGCGCCGTCCAGGCACTCAAGGCCGCCGACGAATTCTCCGTCGCCACTCCCGCTGACTGGCGCCCCGGAGACGACGTCATCGTCCCGACCGCCGGTTCCTGCGGAGTCGCCAAGGATCGCATGGAAGGCAAGGAGGCGGGCGTTACCTGCCACGACTGGTTCTTCTGCACCAAGAAGATCGACAAGGACACCGTCCTCAAGGCGATCGTCAAGAAGTAACGGCGATGTGAAGCCGACGTCATGCCGAAGACGCATTGACGTCGCGTCATACGACAAAAAAAGACCGGGACGAGTCCCGGTCTTTTCCTTTTAACATACTCTCTTACGTCACCGATACGAGCACATGCCGGCTTCGCGGTCCGTCGAACTCGCAGAGGTAGATTCCCTGCCAGGTTCCGAACACCGGCCTTCCGGCCGAGACGATCACCGTGACCGACGAGCCGACTGCGCTTGCCTTGAGGTGCGCGGCCGAGTTGCCCTCGGCGTGACGGAACTCGGGCCGGTCGGGATAGGCCCGGTCGAGTCCGAGCAGCATGTCGCGCACGACGTCGGGGTCCGCGTTCTCGTTGATCGTCATTCCCGCCGTCGTATGCGGGCAAAAGACAACGCATAACCCGTCGACGACGCCGCTTTCGCGTATCGCCTCTGCGACGCGCTCCGTCACGTCAATGAAGCATTCGCTCGCGGTAGTGACGACGTAATCGCGTATCATGCGCCGCTATTCCGCCTTGACGAACCAAGCGTCGAACACCCAGCCTTCCTGCGGGGCGGAGATTTTCACCCAACGTCCCGTGTCGCTACCGACCGAATATTCGGCGGTCGTTTTCTCGACCGCGGTCACCTTATCGCCCTTCTTGACGGCGACGAGAGCGACGCCGTACACAGAAGGAACGTCGCGAATATTAACGGTATCAGTCGCGGTCAGCGCCGTGGCGAAGGCCTCGGTCTGAATCGTGCCAGGATCGAACGCCGATTTGATCTCGCCGATGACCTGGCTGAACGCGGAACCCGGGTACTTCTGGTTGATAATCTGAAGAGTCTTTTCCTTGAGGGCTTTTTTCTTGTGATCCTTGAGTGACGAAAGGAGAAGCGCAACGCCGACGTCGCGGTCAAGCACGGAAACGTCGGACACGAGGATGAACTTGTTGTTTATATACGTTCCGCTCGCCGCGTCGTATCCCATCACTTTGAAATATTCCGAACTGCCTGGCACGTCGGACACGGCGACGACGGAAGCGCGCTGGACGATCGTATCCGTTATTCCCCGATCATTTGGCTGGGAAAAGAGCGTCGTGATCGAGCCGGTCACCGCCGCAAGCGAGCGCACGTCACGCGCGACGAGCGACTCGATGATGTATCCGTCGTCTCCCATGTCGGTCTTGACCTTCAGGAGATCGAAATCGTTTCCCTTATATGCGCCCTTCGTGGTGTTTTTCGACACGGACGTCAGCTCCTGCCCGAGCCCGAGACTCGCGACCCAGGTCATCGCGTTTCCCTTCAGCGTCCACAGCGACGCGCCTTCCTTAATGACGTACGATTTTCCGTTCGCCTGAGCGAACACGGTCGAGGGAAAAAGCGCGAACGCGCAGACGAGCGCAAATGCGAGAATTTTTCTCATGGAAAATACTCCTTGCAATTTAATGCGATACGAACGCATCGCGTCTGTTAGTATAACCCCGATTTTCCGAACTTCCAGTGCAAGTTCAAAAAAAAACGCGGAAACGCCCCATGGCGTCGCCGCGCTTTTCCATATACATCACGATTACGGAATACCCGGTGATCCCGTCAAGTGGTCAGTCCATCAAGCGATCAGTGCACCGAGCGATCAGTCCGCCTGATCGAGCTCATCGCCCGCGAGATACGCGTTGATGCTCGCCGCGGCCTTCCGTCCCTCGCCCATCGCAAGGATCACGGTCGCGGCTCCGAGGACGATATCCCCGCCCGCCCACACGCGCTTGAGGCTCGTCCGCTGCTTTCCGTCAACCACGATGTTTCCGCGCTTGGTAACTTCGAGCCCGGCGGTGGTCTGCGCCATAAGGGGGTTCGATTCGTTGCCGAGGGCGACGATCATCGCGTCGATCGGAAGCTCATACTCGGTGCCCGCCTTCGCGACGGGACTCCGCCTTCCGGAAGCGTCCGCCTCGCCGAGTTCGTACTCGAGAAGCTCCACGGCCCGCACGCGCCCCGTCTCGTCGCCGACGATCTTCGTCGGGTTCCTGAGAAAGAGGAACTCGACGCCCTCTTCCTCGGCATGCGCGATTTCCTCCGCGCGCGCGGGCATCTCCTCGCGCGTCCTGCGGTATACGCAATACACCTTCTCAGCTCCGAGCCGGAGAGCCATGCGGCACGCGTCCATCGCGACGTTCCCGCCGCCGACCACGCCGACCGTCTTCGCCTCGTAGAGCGGAGTGGCCGCGCGCGTCGTGTCGTACGCCTTCATGAGGTTCGCCCGCGTCAGGTACTCGTTCGCGCTGAACACTCCGATGAGGTTTTCGCCTTCGATATCCATGAACTTCGGTAGTCCCGCTCCGGTTCCGATGAACGCGGCGTCGAAGCCCTCCCGATCAAGGAGGTTCTCGATCGTCTCCGTCCTTCCCACGAGATAGTTCGTGCGGAAGGCGACACCCATCGCCTTCAACGTCTCGACTTCCTTCGCGACGATCGCCTTCGGCAGGCGGAACTCAGGGATACCGTACACCATGACGCCGCCCGTCTTGTGGAAGGCCTCGAATATCGTCACGTCATGGCCGGCGCGCCTGACGTCCGCGGCGACGGTGAGTCCCGCGGGACCGGAGCCGACGATCGCGACTTTTTTCCCCGTCGCCTTCGCGACCTCGGGCGGCCTCACGAGGCCGTTCTCGCGCTCCCAGTCGGCGACGAACCGCTCGAGCCTTCCGATCGCGACCGACTTGTCGACGTCCTTGAGGGACTTCCCGAGCGTGCACTGACTCTGGCACTGCCGCTCCTGCGGGCATACGCGCCCGCAAATCGCGGGAAGGAGGTTCGCCGTCTTGATCGTCGCGACCGCCGAAGCATAATCGCCCGACTGCATACACGCGATAAACTCCGGGATCGGAACACCGACCGGGCACGCGGCCACGCACGGCCGGTTCTTGCACCCGAGACAGCGAGCGGCTTCGACCCTCGCCTGCTCGTCCGAATACCCGAGCGCGACTTCGTCCATCTCACGCGCGCGCGTCAGCGGTTCCCGAGCCGGCATCTCCTGCGCGGGAATCCCCATGCGGTCCTTCGGCGAGAGCGCCGTATCTTTCAGCGTCGCCCACAGGGCGGCCGCGTTCTTCGTCAATTCTTCCTTCGTCTTGTGGCTCATCGCTTCCCCCCGGCGCCGTCGCCCGCGTCAGGGTCACCGACCCGCGCGGCCTCCATATCCATGTGACACTTGTGATGATCGGCTTCCTCTCGCGGTTTATACGCCTTCATCCGCATCATCATGTTGTCCCAGTCGACTTGGTGTCCGTCGAACTCCGGACCGTCGACGCAGACGAACTTCGTCTTTCCGCCGACCGTCACGCGGCAACCGCCGCACATACCGGTGCCGTCGATCATGATCGTATTGAGGGATACGACCGTGTGAACGCCGAAGGGCTTCGTCGTCGCGGCGCAAAACTTCATCATTATGGGAGGGCCGATCGCGACAGCCTCGGCGGGAACTTCCGCCGTCGCGCCACTGAGCGGGTTTTTCCACTCGCCCGCGCACACTTCCTTGAGCGGCTCCGTGACGAGGCCCTTTCTGCCGTACGAGCCGTCGTCCGTCACGACGATGAGCTCGTCGGAGGCCGCCTTCATCTCGTCCTCGAGGATGACGAGCTCCTTCGTCCGCGCGCCGATAATCGTGATCACCTTGTTGCCCGCGGCCTTGTGCGCCTTGACGATGGGGTACAAGGGCGCGACGCCGATGCCTCCGCCTACGCAGACGACGGTACCGATCTTCTCGATGTGCGTCGGCCTCCCGAGCGGTCCGAGGATAGCCTCGATCTTCTCGCCGACGTTTTTCAGGGCAAGCTTATGGGTCGTCGCCCCGACGGTTTGAAAGACGAGGGCGATCCAGCCCTCATCCGCGTTCGCGTCGGCGATGGTGAGCGGGATACGCTCGCCAAAGTCTGTATCTATCTGAACCAGCACGAACTGGCCCGCTTTTCTGTTCCGCGAGATCTCGGGCGCGGTTACCTTCAGGTAAAAAACCTCGGCCGAGAACTGCTTTTTCTCGATAATCGTATGCATTTCTTGTCCTCTTTGACAGTAACGTGAATGTCGTCATTTTACACATCCCTGCATATTTATGCAATCCCACTGCATAAACTTAAGCGCTAGGACAGACGTTCTCGAGATCTTTTCTTGAAATCCACCCTTGTACAGACACTTTTTTTCGCTTTTCTTGGGCATATTTTGGATTCTTAAACATATTCATGGCATGGTCCTGAGCATTCATACATATCATATGAACTGGGTTTCAGTCTCTTCTAACGAAAACTATGACTTTCAAACACCATTCTACAAGATACCCGGTGCATCTTGGGATAAAACCATGAAGGCATGGATGATTCCCGCACTTCAATCCAATATTGACATGCTTCTTTTTCTTCTATATAAGACCGGTCTATTTACCTTCCCATACCCACAGGATGACCCGAAACTTCCGTGCCCGGCGCCTTATAAAGTCCCTCCGCAGGGTACTACAACCACACAACGTTCAACCATTGGATCGAAATCACTATCACCCGCTCCCCATCCAAAGGATATTGCACGGCCAGATAAAAGTACCCATCAACTTCCTATAAAGACGAGCGCGGCCGCGTTGTTGCCACGCTCCACCGCTCCGCCACCCTCACGAACGGCAGCGAATGCTCGTACATCTCCATCTCCGCAGAGATCCCCTCAGAGAACTCTGCTCACCCAGACTGCCGCCCGAGCCCATCCAATCACCCGACCTCCTGCCCAACCTACTACCCGGCCCATCGCCCAACCTACTACCCAGCCCATCGCCCAACCTACTACCCACGCAATCAACCGATCGACCACAGGTCCCGGTACCGCTATTCTCACGGCTTCCCCCGAAAGCGCCATTCTCACGCGATATCGATCTGCCCTCGATGCCCGTCACTACAGCCCGCGAACGCGAACCGCCTACCTCACGTGGATGACGCGCTTTTTTGCGTTCCATAAGGGAAAAGACCCGGTATCCATGTCGGAAAGGCACATTAATTCTTTTCTCACGTCCCTCGCGGTGACCTCGGAGGTCAGCTCGTCCACGCAAAACCAGGCCTTGGCCGCCATTCTTTTCTTGTTTCGCACGGTGATGAATCGTCCCGTTGACGCAATTGGCGACGTTATTCGCGCAAAAAAACCTACCAAACTTCCGGTCGTCATGAGTCAAAAAGAAGTTCGTTTGGTACTCTCATTCCTTAAAGGCGATAAGCGACTCGCGGCGCGCTTGTTATATGGTACCGGTCTCCGCCTCATGGAGTGTCTTCGCCTTCGCGTTCAGGATATCGATTTTGACAGAAACGAAATTCTTGTCAGAAATGGGAAAGGAGCCAAAGATCGCGTAACGATGCTCCCCGACTCGCTCAAAACACCCCTGATCGAGCATCTCGAACGAGTCCGCGCGATACACTCGCTCGATCTCTCCGAAAACTTCGGTAAGGTTCCGGTCCCCGGGGCGATCGATAAAAAATACCCGCTCGCCTCGAGTGAGTGGTGTTGGCAATGGGTGTTTCCGCAAGATCGCCGTTGGAAAAACAGCGAAACAGGCGAGCAAGGCCGTCATCACATGGACGAAACAAGCCTCCAGCGAGCGGTTCACGAGGCCGTTCTTAAGGCTGGCCTAAACAAGAGAGCGTCATGCCATACCTTTCGTCACTCTTTCGCGACGCATCTTCTCGAAAGCGGTTATGATATCCGAACGGTCCAAGAACTGCTTGGGCATAGCGACCTCAAAACAACGATGGTCTATACGCATGTGCTCAATAAAGGCCCTTCCGGCGTTCGAAGCCCTCTCGATAACCTTGATCACTAGTCTTCGCTAATCAATTGCCTTATCACTCGTCTTTTACTAAAAGAAACTAATCACACACTGTCCCGAGCAAGTTCTTTGCACCTACATCCAAACAAGATTCCAAGACGATCGATCCTTTTCGTTTTAATCCTTTATACCGTATGGACATTTTAATTATTTTCAGTGACAAAAGCGACAATCATGCTATACTAATCCAAAGGCTGTCGAAGGTCTTAATTTTAAAAGAGCTTATACTGTTCTGCCTAATATCTCAGCAAATCTAAAGTACTAGTGCTGAGTTTTTCGGGTCTTCACAGACGCTTTTTTTGATAGGAAGCAATTAATTCGATCGAACAGGCCTTTTCTTTCGATCGACTGCGGACATCACGTAGTTTCGGCACGGATTCTGCAGCCAAACTCCCAAGCAAACTCTGTGCTTTTGCCCATCATCCTCCGGCGTTCTATTACCTACGACACAGCTTACATAGCAATTTTACAGTACAACCATTATAGCAAGGAACAGCCCAATTAATGTTAGAGCGACGCCTTCGGCGCGGCGAAGATAATTAAGATCGCTAACGCGA
>CAYSEA010000056.1:0-12413 GCA_964429975.1 uncultured Treponema sp. | reverse complement strand
GGTGTGAGAAATCCCGCCTCCGGGATGTCGTCGAAGCCGGTTATCGCGAAATCGCGCGGGCACCGCAGGCCGCGGGCTTCCATCGCCCGAAGAAAGCCGAGCGCCATGTCGTCGTTTGCGCACGAGAGCACGTCGAAGGGAAGCGGCGCCGACGGTTCGAACCGCGCGGCGAGTGCGTGGCCGGAACCGTAGCTGAAGTCCCCCTCGAAGGACGCGCGGCTTTCGTTCGGAATGCCGTGACGGTCAAGGGCGTCGTTCCAAGCTGAAAAGCGCTCAAGGGCGTCGGGGCTATGCGCGGGTCCGGTAAGAAAGGCAAAACGCCGAAACGCGTGCCGCGTGACGATATGATCGACGAGACCGTCCATCCCCGTCCGATTATCGGTTTGCACGCACTCAAACCCGGACACCGCCATTCCGATCGTGATGAGTGGGATTGGACGAAAGCTCGCAAGGAATTCGGCGATCGCGTCGGGAGAGATAAAACTCCCGATCGATCCCGCGGCGACCACGAGTCCGTCGGGGACCCGCTCTCCCGCCTTTCCGCGCGCGAGTCCGTATATCGCATTAAAGAGATCCTCGTTTCCGTACGGAGACCCAAGCGAGCGGCCAACGTATGTCTTCAGGATACAGCCGCGCTCCCGCGCGAGATCCGCAAGGCCCCGGCGAATAAGAGACTGGTAGCGTCCTTCTACTTGATTGATCAATAATCCGATGACTGGCTTTGCTTTTTCCCTGTTTCCCATGAGCACCCCGATCCGCGCCGGTTCATGCGCGAACCGACGCCACAGTATGACCCTGAGCGCCGTAATCTGTCCAGCGAAAGTTACGGGGGCGCGACCTTTCCCGCAAGGGCGAACGCGTTAAACGCCGCCTCGAACGAGGTATAGAGAAGCTCGGGGATTATCGGTATTCATAAAAACCGGAGCGAGGGATCGCGCACGGCCCGACGCTTGCTTCCCGCGAACGCAAACACAACGACGCCCATCGCGATCGCGGCAAGCGAGAGAGCGAAACGAATACTGTTCATCGACATACGAAAACCAGTATATGTTCAGGCGCCTGCTTTGTCGAAAAAACTTTTCTCTTGGGGCCGCTCATGTCACGCCTAAAGAATGGCAGGGCTGGACGATTCCAACGAAGGTCAGTCTCGGGATCGCCTTCTACTATGCAAAATCGCACTGCTATGAAAAAGCGATCGGGGCATCCCGTCAGATACCCCGATCCATGACTTACTCTTCTACCCAAAAATCAAATGAGTACCGAGTGACACTGGGATTGGTAGACCACGTATCTCCTTGCTTGGCATGAAGGTAAAACTGCGTGCCGGAGGTGATCGTATCTCCATCCGTCACAGGAGAATCATCCATATAGTACGCGCCGAAAGTGCCCGTATTGGTTGCGTTTCTTACATACCGCAACGTTCCGGAAGAACCAGCCTCCATTACGTAATAATACTCCTCCCTACCGAGAACATCGCCCCAATATCCCGAGCAAGAAACAGACGCCCATTCCGGGATATCCAGGGGGGTTGCTCCGCTGACCGTTGAACTCGAGGATACGGAACGTTCCGTGAGCCGTATAGACCGGTCAAACACCACGGTCGTACCCTCCGGTGCGACTGGGGGGTCATAGATTATGGTATGGCCGTTTTCACTGACTGTCGGATAACCGTCTGCTACTGCTATTGCGCGTATCCTTGCCTCCCATACGTCATAAAGTTTAAGCTTCGTGTACGAGTAACTGACGCCTTGCGAGTAATCATATTCAAAATGATAATCATAATTTGAATCCGAGGGTTCCGTCCCATCAACGGTTACGTAGACATTCCCGTTTTGAGAAAGCATAAATCCATACTCGTCAAGCATGCTTTTCTTGATCGAAAGTGACAAATTGCCATTTTCTTCGTGTCCCCAAAAATCTTCCGCAGGATCTCCACCGCCAGACGAGCAGCTCGCGAAAACGAAAAATGCGATCGAAAGGATACATAAAACCATCGAATAACGCTTCATTTTCATCTCCTCATAATATTTATTAGGCGAAGTATATCCCATGGTGCTGGTAACGTCAATTTAATAAAAGTTCCAGAATCGTACAGCCAACCAATCATTGACAAGAACACTCTCAACAACCCGTCACTCAACACTAGATTTCGGGTTACCGTAAAGATTCCCGCGAGGGCACGAGCCGCGAGACGCTAGCGGCCGAGTGCCACCAAGTATCGCTTCATTTCCTGGATACACACCATGTACGATCTGCTATCCTTCCGTTCGCACCTTGATGCTTGACCTGATTCTTTCTATATACTCGTCCGGGTAGTCCTTGGTTATCGGGAGAAACAACACGGATTCGAAATGATTTCCGACGTTGTAGATAAAGCCGAATCCCCTGAAGTCTTTCGCGCCGATCTTGTACTTGAACTTCGCTTCGACCGTTGAATCGGTTACGTTGACGTCGAAAAATTCGATATCGGTCGCCTTGTTGCTCGTCAGGGCGTTGACGACGCTTCCCTCGAGGGAATCCTCTTTCTTGACCGGGTGGTCCTGGAAATCGAAAATCAAATACATCGCGAGTCGATCGGTGCGGTTATCGGAAAAGGCGCGCATCGCGCACACGAGGCCCGAGTCGTCCAGCTTCATCTCGCTAAATTTATTGGGATACTCGAAGGAAACCGAATCGATAACGCGCGTATCCCACTCCCGCCGCAAGACCTGGTCGTCGCTCGAATACCGGCTGATGACCGCGATCGCCCCGAAAAGCAGGCTGACTTCGACAATCAGCGCCACGACCTTGACAACCGTCTTGGCGTTCTTGACGGCCGCGTATAACCCGTACCCGACAAGCGCGCCCACCGCGCCGCAAACTGCCGCGACGAGCGTTTGGTTGACCTGCGGCGCCACGATCTTGCCGATGGCCGGCAAACCCGCGACGAGGATGACGATACAGCAAACCTGCCAGTAATCCGTTTTCTTTTTTAGCGCGTTTTCCATGATAACTCCGTTGTAAATATTTTATAATCATAGCGCGATATCGCGCACCGCGCCAATAGCCCCTACGCCTCGCGCACGCGCCCGCGCGTATCGCGCCTCAAGATTTTCTGTCCATTGGCAATAATCAATGATTGACGTTAGAAGTAGACCGGGTTTACACTTTTCTGTACCAGCATTGCCGGAACAACCGTTCCAATCAGTCAATACAACAAGGTTACGAATGCTAATTCATGATAAAGGATATAACAATGCAAAAAAGAAGGATCGCGGTAATCTTGGTTTCAGCCGTATTGTGTTCGGCTCTTTTCTTCGCCGTACATTCATATCAAAACCGGATTATGGGCAAAGAGATGGTAAAGGTCCAGGGAGGACATATCACGATTGGGAACGGGGTTGAATCGCCACGGTACGAATTCGAAATCTCAAGCTTTGCCATTTCCCCATACGAAATAACTAATGAGCTTTTTGTCAAAGTGTACAACCGAGGCATCCAATGGCATATTGCTACTGCCAATAACGGAGAGATCCGGTTTGATCCTGAGTATAAAAAGGTTTTCCAGTTCGCGTTACTGGACACAAGAATTGACGGCTGTAAAATCCATATCGATAACGGCAAAATATCTACTGAGCCGGGTACTGAAAAGTTGCCCGTTGTCGGAGTCAGCTGGTACGGCGCGGCGATCTTCTGCAATCTGCTCAGCCGCATTGAGGGAAAAACCGAAGTATACGATGTAATAGACTGGGTGCACAAAAAAAACGCGAAAGGATACCGCTTGCCGACATATGAGGAGTGGGAATATGCGGCCCGCGGCGGTATATTGTCAAAGGGCTATAAATTTTCAGGTTCTGACGATCCGTATGAAGTCGGATGGGGTCAGCAAAATTCCAACGGTACGGTGCACCCGGTCGGCATGATGAAACCGAACGAACTCGGGTTATATGACATGAGCGGCAATCTTCATGAGTTTACAACCGAAGTGTGGAGTCCGCTTCGAAACGAATATTACAAGCCTGACGAAAACGGATTCGGGAAAAACGGCGGTATACTAACCTCCAACAGAATCTGGCGCGGGGGTGCGTGGAACAAGCAGCCGGTGAGCGTCTATTTTTTCCGGCAGTGCATCGACCAACCCCCTGCTCTACTCGGCTATTCAGACATCGGGTTCAGACCGGTACTCGACAGATAACTAATAACTGATTTATTTTACTTGCTAATTCCATCCGGCAATCCGCATGCGATCGGTGAAGTCACGGGAACAGGTTCTCCAACCGAATGAAGATACGTATCGACCCTAAGAACATGCCTCAGTATGAGGGCTGATGCGATCATCATCAGGAAATCCACGATTGCCTGTGTGAAAATAAGTCCATTAAACCCGAATAAGGTATTCAGAAGGAATAGGAGTGGGAGATAAAACAGCCCTTGCCGTCCGGTCGAAAGGATCAGCGACGGTAGCGCTTTACCGAGAGACTGAAGGCTATTCATGCAGATTAGTACTATACCAATGATGGGGGCGGCTATCGACATGGCCCGAAGGACAAAGGTCCCGGTTTCGATGACTTCGGGAATAGTCGTGAAAACCGCAATCGTATATTTTCCGTAGAGCGTAAATATCACCAAAAGAACGGCGCCCATAAGCACGGAGATAACCATACTGGTTTTCAAAATCGCATACAGACGATGTTTGTTTCTTGCCCCGTAGTTATAGCCTATGAGCGGCTGGCACCCGGTTGCCAATCCTACCAATAAGAGGATTATCAGACTGGTGATGCGGCCGGATATTCCCATCGCAGCTAGAATAACCGCTCCATACGCAGAGGCCAGGTTGTTTGTGATAATGTTGGATACCGACATGAGCCCCATGTTGAGCCCTGAGGGGATACCAATCGAAAGGACTGCACGAAAATACTCGCTTCGAAATATGCGTGATGAAAAAGTCAGCTTAAGGATGGATGTCCTGAAATAACAGGATATATAGAAGAGCAATCCGGCAAGGTTTCCGATAACCGTTGCCCAAGCCGCGCCCGCGATTCCCCAGCCAAACAGAAATATCATAACAGGGTCGAGGATGATATTGACCACGGTACCGATAAGCATGCCTTTCATCGCCGAAAGGGTCGCTCCCTCCGCTCGAAGGATGACCCCAAGCGCGAAATTACCGATAATACAGACGGTTCCAATAATGAGCGGCCCGACATACGCCCGTGTCGCGACCGCAACGTCGGCTCGTGCGCCGAGTATGGTAATTATGGGATTGATAAAAAGGAGACCCGCAATTGTAATGACGACCGACATCAGGAGTACCAAAATTAAGGAAAGCGACACTACTTCGCCCGCATCCTGAATCTTTTTCATGCCGAGATACCGGGACACAAGTGAGGAGGCGCCGACTCCGATTATGCTCCCGAACGCCATAAAGAGCATAAAAAAGGGAAAGCCGATACTGGCCGCCGCAAGCTGATTGACATCGTTCATCTTTCCGATGAAAAAGGTGTCTACCATATTGTAAAACACCTGTACCAACATACCGAAGATAATTGGTAACGCCATCGTGAAAATTGCCCTGACTACTGGCGCTTCGGCCAATATCTTTATACGTGAGTCGTGAGATTGCATATGTTTGCTCCTAGAGTGTGTCGCGCGATGCAAGACGAGAAATGAGTCGCGCGAGAGAAGACACCGACCGCTCGAATTCATTCAATTCCCTTGAAGAGAACGTCTTGAGAAGTGCTTCGAGATGAACACGAAACAATGAGTCGATTTGCCGCGTTACCGCGATACCGTCAGGAGTTGGCGTAACGATAAACGCCCGTTTGTCATCATCCGGACGTTCTCGCTTTACCAACGAGCGCTCTTCGAGCGAATCGATAACCGTGGTCAGCGAACCTTTCTCAAGGCCCGCTTCACGGCTCAAAAACTGCATGGAAGCCCGCTCATGTCGTCTGACAATCATGAGTACGCGCTCTTGCGTCTTATTGAGGGACAATCCGAGTGGCGCGGTGTCGAACGTAGTGAAGAGAACATGTTTAAGACTAAGAATTTTATGCAAAGACGGCACCAAATCACCTGGTATCATATAGTTAGAAATCTAACAATATATTCACTTGGTGTCAACTCCCAGGATTTTATAGCCTCTCTGCTATTTTTCTCATTACAATATCACTTATTTCTACTTACTCTCCGCTTCGCATATGCCGTTTGAGCACCCGGATCAGCCCTTCGTTCGGGGTCACATCGTTCATCGCGCCCCAAGCTTCCCTGATCGCCTCGAACGAGGCCCGCTCGAGGTTAATCTTCCCGCGCGTACCCGCGTGATGGTAGATGCCCCAGTTGCCGCGGTCGGCGGTCGTCTTGTAGGTCCACGTCGTCCAGTGTATGTCGGCCTCGTTTAAAAGCGCGAGACCCTTGTCCCAGGCGTCGTAATTCGCGAAGTAGTTGAACTCGCCCATCAGCGAGGGAACGGGATAATCGGCGCTTGCTATCAACGCGAGTTTTTTTTCCATGTTGGCGATCTGCTTGCCCTTCGCGTTGTCGTAATCGTCGTAGAGGTACTTGTGGTACTCGTACATCACGTTCTCCCAGCCGAATCGCGACGGGTCGGGCAAATCGACCGGATCCCAGACGGCTTCCAAGATGATGACGTGATCGGGATCGACCGCGCGAACGCGTCCTCGCGGAGCTCGCCCGTTTCCTCGACTATGGTACGATACCAAAACGGCAAGCGAACGCAATTCGCCCCAAGCTCACGAACGTTATCGAAGTCCCGCGCCGTCCAGTAGGAGTCTCGGTACGCCGCCTCGAGCTCGCGCGCCTTCTCCCTCCCGAAGCGGCTTTCCAGAATCGATTGTATGGACGCTTCGTCCCTGACGCGGGCCGTCCCCAGCGTCGGCGTCATCCACAGTTCTTGCAGGAGGTAGCCTCCGGCGTTCGTGCCCCGAAGCGTGACCGCCGTGCCCTTTCCATAGTCGTTACGCAAATCCGTGCCGACGGCCTTGAGAAACGACTTGTCCGTAAGACATTCGGGCGCGGGCGTACAACCGACCGGGACGGTCATCAACGAGGCGAGTACAAGGGCAAAACACGATACTGTCTTATGCATACGCAGTACTTATCCTAGAATTTCCTGCACCCGTCCCACGAGCCCCGATTCCAGACGAACCTTTATGCCGTGGGGATGATTCGGCGAATTAGTGAGAATGTCCTGAACGATACCTTCGGTTCGTTTACCCGTCCGCTGGTCCTCTTTCAGCACTATCGCTACCTTCAAGCCCGCATGAATCGCGCTTCGATTTTTTCCGTCCATTGCACGAGTCTATCACGTTGCAGAATAGCCCGCCAGACGCGAGACTAATGATCTTCCCTTCGCGCTTGCTCGACGGAGAAATTATCCGTACCTTTACGACATGCGAGAGTTTTTGGAGGACATAAACGCCCTACTGGGCGAAAGCCTGCCCCGCGTGGAACGATTCGATTTCCGGCACTTCGGCTACGCCTGCGAAGGGAACGAGATTGTCGAGATCCGCCTCAACAACAAGAACCTGGAAACCCTTCCGTCCTCGATCGGCTCCCTTTCCGCCCTGCGGCGCCTGGACGTGAACCGCAACGGCCTGAACTCCCTTCCGCCCTCCCTCTACGAACTGCCCCGTCTTGAATCCCTGTCGCTTGTCGATAACCGGTTCACCGAACTTCCCGACGGCATGAACGCGTTGAAAAGCCTCAAGAGCCTCAACGTGAGCGGGAACCCCCTCGGCGAGTTTCCATCATGGCTCAGGGACAGAACCGACCTTGAAGAACTTGCCCTTGCCCGCATGAACTTGCGCGACATCCCGCCGTGGCTGAGCCGCTTCGAGCAGTTGAAGGTCCTCGTGCTTTTTCATAACCGGATTACGCACGTTCCCGACTGGATCGGTCAATTGAAACATCTCGAGATTCTCACGCTCGGGGGAAACGACCTCCGAACCCTTACCCCCCGAATCGGCGAACTCGCGCGATTGCGCGAACTGTCCCTCTATGGAAACAGCATCGCGCTCTTGCCCGACGCCTTCGCACGTATGTCATCCTTGCGGGAACTGGCCCTTTCGGACAACGGCCTCAACGAGCTTCCCCCAAGCCTGGGAGAATGCGCCGGCCTCGAATACCTCATCGCCGAAGGTAACGCCCTGACTCGCGTCCCGGAATCCTTCACGGCCTTGAGAAACCTGAAAACCTTACGGCTGGAAGGGAGCGTAATCGAGTGGACCGCCGCCCAAGAGCGCTGGATCGCCGACCTCCGCTCCGGAGGCAGCTTGATAAAGGAAGGCATTCGAACGTAATACCGTTATTCATCTCTTTCCCTGCAAGTCGCGTCTTGCCCGCGCCTCACAACCCGTCATCAAAAAAACAGCGCCATCTCTATTTCATTGTCATACCGACCGTCGATCTTCCGCGCCTTGATCCGTTTTCCTTCAACCACGAACCCCACTGACGCATAGAGGCGCATCGCGCTGGCATTCGACTCGAATACCGTCAACTCGACCTTCTCCAGACGACTGACATCCCTCGCGTGCGCTATCGTCTTGAGCAGCAATTTTTTTCCGTATCCCTTTCCCCGATACGGCGCCAGCACACCCATACCTAAGTTGCCGACATGACCGAACTCGGGGATTTCCTTCGGCGCGATATCGCACCACCCGACAAGCTCCCCGTCGGCCAACAAAAAATACTGCGGGTACTTGTGTTTCACCATGTGATTGACGAACCATCGCGAACTTTCCATCGGGAATCCGCTTGTCATGGACAGATAGTTCCGTTCCCTCGCGACGATGTCGACGACCTTGTTGAAACCCTCTACGTATCGTTCATCGGTATACACGATCTCGATTTCCGCGCCCATTCATTCCACCCTTGCCACGGCCGGCACGTCCCGCCCGCGTTCCCCCATTTTAGCGTTCTTCCCCGAGAAAGCAACACTTTTATTGTACCGACACACGATTGGATCGAGGCAGAAAGCGCCACGATCGGCGAACGTCCCCGTTCGGAGCCCCCTCAGGCGAAAGTCCTTGCAGGGGCAGGTCGCTGCGGCTGGCAAGCCGGACGCGGCGCTTGCCGCGGAAGGCTTGACCGGGCATACTGAAACGCCATGATTAAGAGCGCACCGGGTCCGCTACTCCTTATCGCATTCTGTCTTCCCTTCCTGTCCTCCTGCTACACCCTCAAGGTAGGAACCAAGTACCTCTCCTACCAAGCCCAGGCGCGCCCGGTGGACAAGCTCCTCAAAGATCCGTCCCTCGATCCGGACACTCGGGTCTTCCTCGAGCGCAGCATGAGAATCCGCTCGTTCGCCGTCACGGAACTCGGACTGCGGGACAGCGACAGCTACACGACCCTGGCCGATTCGGGCCGCCCCTACATCGCCGACGTCGTCCAGGCCTGCGCCGCCGACAGGTTCGAGCGCTATCTCTGGAATTACCCGTTCGTGGGCAAACTGCCCTACAAGGGATTTTTCGACCGCCCCTCGGCGGAAAAAGAAGCTGCCGCCCTCAGGGCGAAAGGCTACGACGTCATCAACCGTCCCGTGGACGGATTCTCTACCCTTGGATTCTTCAAAGACCCGCTCTGGACCTTCATGCGCGACTATTCCGAGGCGGAACTCTCTGAGCTCATAATCCACGAACTGACCCATGCCACCGCGTACCGGAAGGGACAGGAAAGTTTCAACGAGGAAGTGGCTACCTTCGTCGGAGAACGTGGCTCTCTCCTCTATCTGGAAATTCTGGAGGGCCCGAACTCCGAACCGCTCGAGGCCGAGAAGGCGCGACGGAGATCGTCGGCGGCCTTCATCGCCTTCATGCGCGAAACCGCGTCCGAGCTCGAACTGCTGTATTCCGAGGGACTGCCGAGAGAGGAGACACTCGAACGCAAGGCGAAACTCCTCGAACAACGCGCCCGCGTCTTCGCGGAGTCGGCGCCACGACTCTTCGGGAACGAGGCGTACGGGAACTTCGATTTCGCGCGCGTGAACAACGCCTACCTCGATCTCTACCGCTTATACTGGGACGACAACGACCTCTACGCGCGCTATTGCGATTCGCTCTGCGATGGCGACCTGCACGTATTCATCTCGAAAATGCGAGTCCTGGCAAAATCACGGAAGGATCCCAAGGCCGCGATGCGCGCCGAACTTGCCGCCATGGAATAAGGCGTTAGACTCAATCGACAGGAATAAAACCGAAGCTGCGAGGAGAGACCATGAACAAGACCGTCAAACTCAATGACTCCGTGTATCATATGTACGAGTCCAACGGGGTGTATTGCACGCTAGTCATCGGATCCGAAAAGGCATTGCTTATTGACTCGGGTTTCGGATGCAGCGACCTTCCCGAACGCGTTTCGGCGCTCACGAACAAACCGCTCATAGTACTCAATAGTCATGGGCATTTTGATCATATTCAGGCGAACAACGCCTTCTCTTCGGTACTGATCCATAAAGACGATGTTCCGCTCCTGAAAAAAAACAACAGCATTCTTACTAAACTGGCTTTCTATTTTCTGTACCTGTCGAAATCGTCAAAAGCCGACAAGAAACGATATTTGAAAACACTGACCGTCAGGAAACCGAAAATCGCGTACATACGAGACGGAGACGTAATCGATCTTGGCACCACATCCCTAACGGTAGTCGAGACACCGGGTCATACGAAGGGATCCGTATGTTTGCTGGATTCCGCAAACCGTTTCATCTATGGCGGCGACATCATTTCAAATCACGTATGGATATGCCTGAAGGAGTCTGTATCCGTCCGGACGTATATAGAAAGCCTCGAGAGACTGCTTCCACGCGTTGACGATTCGTATCAAATCGTGGCGTCGCATAGCGACGTTCCTTTACGTACGGTCGTCATCAAGAACATGATTCGCTGCTGCAGAAATATTGACGTACGGAAAAGCACGGCATACAATAATCCCTTCTGCAAGAAATCGTTTTTGTACTGCGAGGGGCTGGAGCCGCTGTTGGAAAGGCACGACGTTCGCTCATTCGAGGAACTATTTAGCAAGATCGACATGATCGATAAAGACGTATTCCGGAACGGCGAGTTCGTGTCGGTAGTGTACAGAAAGGACAAGTTGCGGTAACAGACGCTTACGCCGACCCATTAGCAATAATTATCAGGAGGTTAGTAGCATGATTCTTCACGTAGACCATCAAGCGGCGGTTAATGGGGACGGAAGCGCAGAGCGTCCGTTCAGAAAAATACAGCAGGCAGCGGAGGTGGCCCAGGCCGGGGACGAGGTGTTGGTGGAGCCGGGCGTCTACCGCGAAGAGGTCCGCCCGGTCTATGCCGGCACCGGGGAAAAGCCGATCGTGTACCGCTCACGGGTACCGCGATCCGCTGTGATCACCGGCGCCGATCGCTTTGACGGCTGGGAGAAGGTATCCGGGGATGTCTGGAAGCTGACCGTCCCGAATGACTACTTCCGCGGCTACAACCCCTACACCACCCTGGTATGGGGAGATTGGCTCAACCAGAACGTGCCATGCCATACCGGGGAAATCTACCTGAACGGCAAATCACTGTACGAAAAAGACTCGCTCGAGAAGGTGACGAACCCGGTGATGGATGACACCTCATGGGACCGGGATTTTACCCTGCATACCTGGTATACCCGCCAGGGGGAAGAACGGGACGAGACGATCCTCTACGCCAACTTCCAGGGCGCCGACCCCAACCGCGAACAAGTGGAGATCAACGTGCGCCCGCGTTGTTTCTTCCCCGCTCGGGAACACGTGGACTACATTACCCTGACGGGATTCGTCGTCACCATGGCGGCCACGCAATGGGCGCCCCCCACGGCGCTACAGGACGGCTTGATCGGCCCGCACTGGTCAAAGGGTTGGGTGATCGACAACTGCGAGGTATCCCACTCCAAGTGTTCCGGCATCTCCCTCGGCAAGTACCTGCAGCAGCGCAACGACAATAAATGGTCCAGGTACAAGCTGAAGGACGGCGCCCAGACCCAGCGGGATTGCTCGCTGATCGCCCAGCTGGACGGATGGAGCAAGGAAACCATCGGCTCCCATACGGTCAAAAACTGCGACATCCACGATTGCGGGCAGACGGGCATCGTGGGAAACCTGGGCTGCGTATTCTCCGTAATCGAGAACAATCACATCCACCATATCAACAACAAGCGCAACCTCGCGGGCGCGGAAATCGGCGGGATCAAATTCCACGCCGCCATCGACGTGATCATCCGGAACAATCATTTTCACGACTGCACCCGCGGCATCTGGCTTGACTGGCAAACCCAGGGCACCAGGGTGTCACGCAACCTCTTCCACGACAATTGTCTCTCGCGGGAGTACCTCTTGAAGCCGGAGTGCAAAGCAGGCCTGGGCCTCGGGGAGGATCTCTTTATCGAGGTCGGCCATGGCCCGACGCTGGTGG
>CAYSEA010000055.1:11756-12648 GCA_964429975.1 uncultured Treponema sp. | reverse complement strand
ACGCCGCGTCGAGGTCGTCCGAACGCACGGTGATGTCGATATCCGATCCCGTCATATTCCGCATCATTCCCGACGAGAACGAAAACGTCGCCTGAGGGAATCCGTCGAAATGGTCGCGCAACTTCGCCTTTACGGCATCCGCCGAATCGATCTGCTCGGCGGCGTCAGGAAGATTTATGGCGATCGTTCCGTAGTACGGCTTAGACGAGGAAAAATGCCCGCCGGTGCCGACGGTTGTGATGATCGATTCGTATCCCCTCACCTCATCGCGCGCGATTTGCTCGAACTGCCGCAATACGCCGTTCGTGTCCTCCAGCTTCGTCCCGAGCGGCATCTCCACCTCGAGCGTCACGGAGTCATCGTTCATGTTCGGTATGAGCCTGATGTTAAGGCGCGTTATGGCCGCGAGACTCACGATAAAGAGGCCAAGCACGACGATGACCGTCGTCTTTCGGTATTTGAGCACGCGCGTAAGGGCTCTCGCGTATGCGGCGGAAAGCGATTCGAGCGCGCCTGTTACCGCGCGGTCGGCGCGTGCGAGAACGGCGTTCTTCAGGGGCTTTTCTCGGCGGGTCTCGATCGGAAGAAACTTGCTCGTTAACACCGGAACGAGAAATACGGCCACAAAGAGGCTCGATACGAGCGCGATAATTATCGTGAATATAAGGTCCGAGAATAACTGACCGACGAATCCAAGCTCGCTCTTGAAAAAAATGATCGGCAGAAACACGCATATCGTCGTGAGGTTTCCCGACAAGACCGACGAGAAAACCTCTTGCGTCCCCAGGACGGCCGCGACGGTCGGCTTTGTCCCGCGCTCGCGGTATTGATAGATATTCTCGAGCACGACGACCGAGGCGTCGACTACCATGCCGACCCCGAGTATGAGTCC
>CAYSEA010000055.1:0-11746 GCA_964429975.1 uncultured Treponema sp. | reverse complement strand
GGTCATCATGTTCAGCGTGATCCCCGCGAATTTCATGCAGAGCAAGGTAATGATTATCGAGAAGGGTATCGAGATACCCATGATAAGGGTGCTTTTAAGATTTCTGAGAAACAGCAGAAGGATGAGCATGGCGAGAATCGCCCCCTGCCATGCCGCGTCGAGAAGCGCGTTGATGGTGCTCCGCACCTGTTCGCTCGAATCATACACGACCTCGAGCGTAACGTCGTCCGGAATATCCTGCCGTATCTCGTCGAGCTTTACGCGAACGGCGTCCGCGACGCTGACGGTATTCTTTCCGCTTTGCTTCGTCACGGAAACGTACACGCCCGGATCGCCGTTCACGTACACGTACGAACTCGTGTCCTCGTAGCCCATGAACGCCCGGCCGAGATCCGATATCCGCACGACGTATCCGCCCTTGTTCGCGATTATCGCGCTATTGATTTCAGCCACGCTCGAGTACTCGCCGACGGTGCGCACCGAATAGCTCTTCGCGCCGTCGTCGATTTTGCCGCCACCGAGCTCGAGGTTCTGCGCGGCGAGCGCCGTCGCGACGCCTGTCATTGTGAGGCCGTAGGCCTCGAGCCGGTTCTGCGATATTTCGACGCGGACGATTTTCTCCCGTCCGCCCGAAGCGCTCGCCTGGCCCACGCCGTTCGCCTGCTGAAGCCGGTCGACGATCCGGTCGTCGGCGATTTTTTTGAGCTCCTCCGCGGTTCTGTTACCGCGAATCGCGATATTCATTATCGCTTGGCTCGACGTATCGAATTTCATGATTTGCGGGCTGTCGGCGTCGTCGGGTAAAGCGCCCCTGACTCGGTCGATTTTATCGCGGATATCCATGGTCGCGACGTCGAGGTCGGTTCCGTAATTGAACTCCAGTTTGATGACCGACGCGCCCTCGGACGACGTCGATGTGAGGGATTCGAGGTTCGAAAGACCCGACAGGCTCGATTCGAGCGTTTTCGTGACCGACTTCTCGACGGACTCGGGTCCGGCAGACTCATACGTGGTATACACGATCGCGATCGGCATCTCGATCTCGGGAAACAGCCCGATCGACACGTTCGATATCGCGTAGAGACTCATGATGCCGAGCAGCGCGAAAACGATCGCGGTTAAGATCGGATGATCTACGACTTTGGACGAAACGCTCATTGGCCGGCCTCCGTGTTTCCGACGTCGCGGACGCGCGCCCCGTCGGACAGCACCGTGACGCCCTGATAGGCGACGCGTTCCCCGGCTTCAAGTCCGCTCACGACCTGACTGACGCCGTCGACGGTAACGCCACGCGTAACCTCGCGCTTCGTGACCGTACTATCGCCGTTTACGACGAAGACGTAGGTTGTATCCTGATTCTGGACGATCGCGTCCTCGGGAACGGTGACGCTGTCCGAGTAGCGCGTCGTATATAGCTTTATTTTGGCGAACATACCCGAGTTCACGCGCGCGTCGGGAGAGTCGAACGACAGATAAATATCCTTCGTCCGCGACGTTGAGTCGACGAGGGGCGAGACGCGAAAGACGGTCGCGGCGAATTCGGCGAGCGGATAGGCCTCGAAGGTAACTACGGCGGAAAGTCCGTTTTTCAGCACGGCAACGTCGCGCTCGGAAACCTTCGCCACGACCTGGAGACGCGCGATGTCGCCGACCGTGGCGATGGCCGTCCCCGTCGTGACGGTCGCGCCCGTTTTTTCTGGCGTCGCGGTGACCGTCCCCGAGATCGGCGCGTACACGGGATTCAGCGAATACCGTTCGCCCGGCTTCGAGGGATCGATCTCCGCGATGAGATCGCCTTTCTTGACCGCCGATCCGAGATGGACGCGCAGTCGCGCGAGCTTGCCTGCGATGTCGGGATAGGCGTTGACGGTATTGTCGGCCTCGACGTCGCCGTTCATCTCGAGATAGTCGGTGAGATCGGCCTTTTCGGCCGTCACCGACGTAATGCGAAACGACGCGTCCGCCGCGACGTCGTTCGGGCCCCCGGCTTTCTTTCCCTTCGGTACCGCGACGAGCGCGATAACCACCGCCGCGAACGCGGCTACCAAAATAATATTCCTTCGTTTCATCATTGCCTCCCGAGCGTTCCGAAAGAAACGCCCGTAACGTATTCGAGATCGAGTACTGCCGAGATTAAGGCATACTCTTCTTTCTTGAGATTGGTTTTCGCTTCTTGCAGGGAGTCGGCCGCGTCTTGCAATCGAAGGATGTCCTTCGTGCCGCCTCGGTACGCCTCCTCCGTGAGCTCGTGCGTCCGCTCCGCGAGGTCCACCGCGAGTCGAAGCGCCGAAAGCGACGCGAGGGATCGGCGTATCTCGCGCCGATACGACTCCGTCTCGATCGCGGCGCTCACCCGCCCGTCCGCGAGCTTGAGCTCGGCGTCGCGAACGCCGTCTTTCGCGGACTTAATGGCGTTCGCGGCGGACGAAAAGGGCAAATAGCCGTCAAGCGCGAGCGAAACCGAGGCGGAGAGATACCCCGCGTCCGTCCATTCGGAACCGCCTGCGCTCGTCCTCGTCGGGTTATACGAGTACCCGAGCGAAAGCGTCGGGAGGAGATAGGAGCCGGCCGTGACGGCCTTCGCGGCTCGCGTGACTTCAAGTTCCTTTTCGAGCTTCGCGACCGACGCGGAAGTCGCCGATACGCCGGATAAGTCGACGTCATCGGCGATGAGCGCGTCTGAAAGGGAGCCGGAAAGCGTCACGGATTCTTCCTGATCGACCCCGATAAGGCGCTTAAAAGCGGCGGTGTCGTTCAGAAGCGCCGTGCGCGCGGATTCGAGGCTCGGCTTGAGCCGCTCGAGCGCCACGCGGGACGAAAGGGCATCGACCTCGGGAACGAGCCCCGAACGCTGTTTCGCGAGGGTTTGCTCGTATTGGCGCCGGGCCGTATCAAGCGAGCCTTCGAGCATGGCGACGTATTCCCGCTCGTAGAGTATTCCATAAAAGGCCTTGCGAACCGATCGCTCGACTTCGCGGAGCGCGGTCTCCCGCGTTATCGCGCCGGACTCGTAATCGAGTCGCGTCTTTTCCACAGCCTTGATGACGGCCGGAGAGACGGCAAGCGAGGCCGTGACGCCGAGCGAGGCCGTGACGCCGAGCGAGTATGTAGTGATATCGGACTCGGTGCCGTGTCGAACGCCGCCCGATGCCGTAACCGACGGAATCGCGACGTTCCACGCCGTATCCGACGCGCGCTTCAGCGCCTCGTAGGCTAGTTTGCTCCGTTCCGCGGAAACGTTACTTTCCATGGCCATCGACACGGCCGAATCGACGGTTATCACCGTCTCGGCGCCAAGGCTCGCGCGGGCGATTGCGAGAAAAGCGAACAAAGCCGCCGCAGTAAAACGTTTCATGAAACTCATCCTCCCGTTGGTATTGATGAGATTCTACAGAGAAACGGAGTCGGGACCCATTAACGCGTCATGAAGGGATTATAACTTTCTGTTATAACCGCCCCGACGGAGGGCGCGCGTCATTGCGCGAAAGCGGGAAATCGGTATATTTTCAAGATGCAGGAGTTCATAGACGCGATGAAGGCAAACGTATTGGTAGTAGAGGACGTACAGGAACTCGCCGATCTCGTCGTTCTCTATCTGGGCAAAGAGGGAATGCAAACCAAGCACGCGCTCAGCGCGGAAGACGCGCTCAAGATCATCGAAACCTGGGAGGTTGACCTCATCGTACTCGACATCAACCTTCCCGGAATGGACGGCTTCGAGTTCCTCTCCCTATTCAGGAAAAAAAGCTCCTGTCCCGTGCTCATCGTCTCGGCGCGTACCGAGGACGAGGACGTCATCGCCGGGCTCGGCTTCGGGGCGGACGAGTACGTGACGAAGCCATTCTCGCCGCGCGTGCTCTCCGCGCGCGTCAGGGCACTCCTGCGCCGCGCGCAGGAATCGGCGCAAGGCGTGGCGCACGCGGAGGACCCGGAAGAAACCATTCGGTTCGGCCCCTACTCCCTCTCGCTCTTTTCCTGCGTCCTCAAACGCGGCGCGGAACGCGTCCCGCTGTCCGCCAAGGAATTCGAGGTACTTTCGTATCTCGCGAAAAATCCCGGCAAGCCGCATTCGCCCGAGGACGTGTATAACGCCGTGTGGAAAAACGCGTACGGCGACCTCACCACCGTCGCCGTGTACGTGCAACGGCTCAGAAAAAAAATAGAGGACGACCCCTCCGCGCCTCGCTACATCGAGACAGTCTTCGGCATGGGGTATCGCTTTTGCCAACCGGAGGATACCGCGCCGTGAAAATACGCTCGCAATTCGTCTTGCTTCTCGCGGGTATTATCGCCATGCCCTTTCTCTCGGTTGCGCTTATCTTACTCGTCGACTATTACCGCTCGCCTGAACGCGCCAGGGTGCCCGACTACGCCGAGATACGGTCCATCTCGGGAACGGAAGTCGACAAGGGCGCGTGGGAAAAAATCGCGCGATTCATCTCGCGAAAGCCGAGCCAAATCGAGCATATCATATTGGATAGCTCGGCGCTCGTTCTCTACTCGACGATGCCGTCCATCGCGCAAAAGAGCGTGCTTGCGAACGACGAGATTCTCGCGCTGATACGCGAGACGGGTGACACGTACCTGTGGCAGATAGAGACCTCGGGAGAGACCGAATCGACCGCGATAACCGTTTTCACCCTGCTCGAAAGGCACAAGCACCGCCCGCCCGATCCCTTTCTCAGGCTCTTCGTGTGGATACTTCTGCTTATCGGGATGATTTTCGCTTTTACGGGCATCATGATTCTCGTCATCGCGCGTTCGATCGCCCGATCGGTGACGCTTCTCGAGGAATCCACCCGGAGGATCGCGAACGGAGAGCTCGACGCGCCCGTTGAGCTGAGGGGAAGCAACGAAATAACCTCGCTCGCGGTATCGCTCAACCGAATGCGCGTCGCCCTCAAGGAAGAAAGCTCGCGGAAAGCCCGCTTCATCATGGGCATCAGCCATGACCTGAAAACCCCGCTCGCGCTCATCAAGGGCTACGCCGAGGCGATATCCGATGGCTTCATGGACGAACCCGCGGAACGGGAGCGGTCCCTTGCGCTCGTCGCGAGCAAGGTTGACCAGCTCGGCGGGATGATCGACGACCTGATCGGATACGTCAAGCTCGATTCCGGCGACTGGAGAAAGACGTTTCTCGACGTCGACCTCCGCGCGGTCGTAGGCGCGGCCGTCGGCAGGATATCCGAGGACGCGAAACTTCTTGGCCGCGACATTTCCTTCGTATCGAGCGTGGACTGTCCGACGTCGGTATCGATGGACGAGCGGCTCTTTATGCGCGCGCTGGAAAACCTCGTGAACAACGCGATTCGCTACACGGAAGCGGGCGGCACGGTACTCGTGGCGCTTGAACGCACCGATGCGGGCTTTTCCCTCTCGGTGCGCGACGACGGTTGCGGCATCGCGAGCGATGACCTTCCGCACGTCTTCGAGCTTTTTTATCGGGGGACCTCGTCGCGCAGGGAAGAGGGGATGGGACTCGGTCTATCGATCGTCAAGAGCGTCGTCGAGTCTCATGGCTGGACGGTCGACATCGCCTCGCGCGAGGGACAGGGAACGAGCGTGACGATTTCGATTCCCGCAGATACCGCGCGTCTCGAACACGAGTAGCGCGCGCGACTATCGAAAAAAGCCCGGGTTTACCCCCGGGCTTTTTTTATTCCCGCCTACGCCGACGCGCCCCAGCACTTGCCCGTCGCCTCGCGAAGGCACTCCTTCTTGCCGCCGACGGCCGTGCATTGATAGCATATCTCGTTTTCGAGCTTCTCGGCGGTGAACCAATCGCGCATGTTCATGAGCGTTACGCGGGCGATTTCGGAAAGCGCCTCCTCGGTGAGGAAGGCCTGATGCGAGGTGAGAAGCACGTTCGGGAACTGAATGAGCCGGGCTAGCACGTCGTCCTGTATCGGCTCGAGCGACCAGTCCTCGAAAAAGTATTTTTCCTCTTCCTCGTACACGTCGAGCCCCGCGCCCCGGATGCGCCCGTCTTTCAGCGCCTCGACGAGGGCCTTCGAATCGATGAGCCCTCCCCGTCCCGTATTGATGATGATGACTTCCTTCTTCATAAGCGCGAGCGACTCGGCGTTGATCATGTAGCGATTCTCGGGCGTGAGCGGGCAATGAAGGCTGATGACGTCCGCCTCGCGATACAATTCTTCGCGGCTCACGTACTTCGCGCCGATTCCCGCGGCGAACGCCTCGTCCGGAAAGAGATCGTCGAGAAGGACGTTCATTCCATAGCCGTGCAGTATCGTCGCAAGGATCTTACCGATTTTTCCCGTGCCGATGATTCCGGCGGTCTTGGCGTGGAGGTCGCGACCCACGAGGCCCGAGAGGGCGAAATTGCCGTCGCGGGTTCTGCTGTACGCGGTGTGTATCCGCCGGTTCAAGGTCTGCAAGAGAGCCGCGGCATGCTCGGCGACGGCATGCGGAGAGTAAGCCGGCACGCGCGCGACGTGAATGCGTCCGAACACGGCCTCGAGATCGACGTTGTTATATCCGGCGCATCTAAGCGCTACGAGCGGAATGCCGAACTCTGCGAGACGGTCCGCGACTTCGGCATCGACGCGGTCGTTTACGAACACGCATACCGCGTCATGGTCCTTCGCGAGGGCAACCGTCGCGGCAGTCAGCTTGGCTTCGAAAAAATCGAACGCATAATCTATAGCGGAAAACTCAGGCGACTTCGCCATCGCCTCAAAGTACTGTCGGTCATAGGGTTTCGTATCGAAAAAAGCCACGCGTATCGTTTGTTTCATCGTCATCCTCCCGGGCTTTCGTCCCGTCACTTCAAGTGTACTGAAGAACGATGTCGCGTGAAAAGAAAAATACGACGATTTCGTGGCAATTGCGACGTTACGGGAGGATTACTGGAACCGGCTCTCCAAATACTCATAGCGAGCTTTCAAGATTCCATTCTTGTGTATCGTGGCGGGAGAGTACTTGATCGGAGAAGATAGCAAGGTTACGAGTCTGATCGTCTCATCGTTGGTGAGATTTCGTATTCCGCGCCCATAATGATAGCGCGCCGCGGCCTCGATGCCGAACACTCCCTTGCCCCACTCGGCGTTATTGAGGTAGAGCTCGAAAATGCGGTTTTTCGAGAGAATAGCCTCCATCTCGAAGGCGATGATGATTTCGAGATATTTCCGGAGATAGCTTTTTTCGGGTACGAGAAAAAGGGTTCGCGCCGTCTGCATCGTAATCGTGCTTCCGCCGTACACGGTTCGTCCGATGTGCTCGTTGAGCCGCCGGGCGTTCCTGAGCGCGGACAACTGCACCCCGCGATGCGAGTAGAAGGCGCCGTCCTCGACGCGGATTATCATCGAGCGCGTCCGCTTCGGCACCTCCACGAGCTTGAGATACCGCCGCTTTTGCAGTTTCCAGCCAAAGCCGAGGGCGCGATAGAGTCGAATGCCCGTCGTGGGCGGGTTAACGAATTTATACGAAAGAAGAAACGCCGAGGTGAGAGCCATGAAGGCGAGATGCGCGAGCGCAACGATGAGGGCGACTCTCCTGAGCCACAGCGTGTACCAACGAGAACCGGGGCGCGAGGTCCATACCGCGCGAATAATCGAGCCCACCCAGCCCGCCGCGCGACCGACAATAGCCGAAATCGCCCGTCCAAGCGAACGAAAGCAGGTACCGATGAACGAATTTCGTTTTTTTACGGGGGATGACAAAGCGGAACGGCGAATCATTGTCGCTCAATGTACCGTAAACGACGAAAAAAGAAAAGCCGCCCCGGAAGGAGCGGCTCGGAAACGATTATTTCGCCACTGCTATATAGAAATCAAAGCTGACGGTATAGTCGCCCTTGGTAAAATCCCAGGTCTTCTTGGGGTCGTTTGCGTTCTCGGGAAGCGGCCACTGCACCTCGAGGCCGATGCTTCCATAGAGGCTCTGGCTCTTCATGCGCATGAGAAAGCACTTCTTGCCGTCAAATTCGACCGCTTCCGCGGGCTCGGAGTCCTTGGCGACCTTGCGTCCCTGAGAGACGTATACCGCACCGGTATCACCGTCTTCGAAATCAAGCAAAAGAACCGTCTTGCCGGCGCCGTCGACGATCTTGACATTATCGACGTAGAGGACGACTTCCTCGCCGGACTTCTTGGTATTCGACTTGACGCGAATCACGTTATACCCGGAGCGTTTGCCGGCCATTCCGTCGTAGGTAACCGAGTTCTTGTCGATCTTGGTGGAATACGTATTCCATTTGTTCGCCTCGATCGATCCGCCGATTTCATCAACGCTTTTAAGGTAAATACACTGATAACTCGGGGTATAAAACGCGGCTTGAACGACGATTGGCTGAACGCCGACGGGAGCGGCTTCTTGGGCTACGAGAAGTCCGCCGGCGAGAACGGCAACCGACAGTATGCAGAGGATCTTTTTCATGACAATCTCCTTATCAGATGAGTGATAGTGGGTGTAGTACATATCGTTCTGTTCCGTTCTGCCACAAAAAAGTTTGAGTACTCCTTCAAAAAAATCGATAGGTATAACAAGGGGCATACCGTGAAACTGACATCAGCGGATCTTGGCCGCATCAATAACGAAAGCGGACAACCGAAATTCTTGCAAATCGCCGATCGCATCCGCGAGCTCATTGACTCAGGCACCCTCTCGCTCGGCGACCGGCTCCCCTCGGTCAATCAGATCATTACCCACTTTTCCGTCTCCCGCGACACCGCCGTAAAAGCCTACCAAGAGCTGAAAAACCGGGGAATCGTCGAATCATCCCCAAATAAGGCCTTTTTCGTCAGTAACGTACTCATTCACGAAGACCTGAAACGCATACTGTTTTTAACTGACGGACTCACTCCTTATAAGGAAAAAATCTACTTTGGATTGATAGACTCCCTCACGCCGGGCTATTACATCGACTTAATCTCCCATAGCGACAATTTCGATATTCTCAAAAGCGTCTACGAAAAAAGTCGCGGCCTCGGAAAGTACTCGACGTATCTGATAATTCCGACCTCGGCGCAAGACCATGAAACGGAGTACTTTCAATTCGTTAACCCCGGAAACCTCCTATTCCTCGACCGTCGCGTCAATGCCGTCGCGCACCCCGCGGTGTGGCAGGACTTTTCTCTCGGTTTTTACCGCGCGCTCAGGGAGGAACTAGCCGTACTGAAAAAATGGCGCCGGTGTATCTTCCTGACGAAATTTTATACGAACTTGATCATCGAAGAGATGCAGGATGGCATCGAGCGCTTCGCCCGGGAGGCGAAGATGAGCTTTGTTCGCACGAGAACGCGCTTTACCGACCGGGAAATACGGGGTAAAATCGCCCCTGAGCATGGAGACCTCTTTATCATTTTGGACGACCACCTCCTTTCCGAGCTACTCGCCGAAAGCGCGTCGCTCGGCCTTGTTCCCGGTCGGGATATTGGGGTCATCATGATTAACGAGGGCTTGCTATACGAGCACTTGCCCGTGCCAGTCAGCGTCCTCAGCGCGGACTTTTACGCGATGGGCGCCGCCGCCGCGGACTTCGTCATGACCGGGCACGTCCAACAAGGACCGGTCACGACGCGGCTCATCGTGAGAGACTCGATATAAGGAGCGAATATGAATTCCACGATAACCGACATTACGACGAGGCGGAGCGTACGAACGTTTCAGAAACGGGCGATTGACCGGGAAATCCTTTCAGAACTGGCACGCGCGGGGCTTTCGGCGCCGTCGGCGCACGGCAAAGAACCCGTCAGGCTCGCGATTCTCGAAAATGCGGCGATCCGCAAGCGTATTGCCTCGGTGATGAGCTGGTTTCAGCCCATCGTTAACGCGCCCGTCGCCATTCTCGTCCTCGGAAACCCGAAAGTATGCGCCCAAACGGAATACTGGGTCGTTGATTGCGCTGCCGCCACCGAAAACATCCTCATCGCTGCCCGCTCACTTTCCCTCGGAAGCGTCTGGTGCGGAATCGCGCCTGTCGAAGAAAACGTCGAGAAAATCCGCTCGGTACTCGATATCCCCGCCCCGCTCGTCCCGTTCGCCGCTATCGCCGTCGGCTATCCCGAAAAGGAACGCGTGTTCGTCGAAAAAAAGATCGATGCATCCAAGCACGTGTTCTGGAATCCCTCTTGGGAGAAACAGGCGTAACCTGAGTAAACTTTCTACACCCTCTTGTCAAAATACTCAGTACCATGTATTACTATAGCAAACGATTGCGCAAACGTTTGCGTGTGCAAAAGTATAGTCCGCATTTAAGAGGAGCACAACTATGAGAAGGAAAACATCAAGCCTTGAGCGCTACATGCTCTTCTTTGGGAGACAGTATCCCCTCAACTTCGCCTTTCTCGTTCGTGTTTCCGGCATACTTGACGAAACGCGCGTACGAGCGACGCTACAGGCTCTCAGCGCGCGTCACCCGGCGCTCTTTGCCCATCAGGAGTACACGACGGGAAAAAACATGGACATGGTGCTCGAGGGGGATATCCGCCTCCTCGTCTCCCATGACGCCGGAGCCTCGAGTGAGCCGCGCCCGAGCCGCGAAGACTTTATGCTGTCGCACATGACCCGCGCGTTCGACCCGTTTACTGGCCCGCTTTTTTCACTCGACTGGCGCATAACCGGCACAGGTACCGCCGCAGAGTGCGAGCTTTGTTTCGTCTTTCAGCACGGGGCGGCGGACGGAATCGCCGCAACCTGGTTTATCCATGATTTTCTCACGCTGTATTCGGGTTTGTCCGCCTCCCTTCCCGAGTGCCGAGAGATGCCCGTGCTCTATGACGTCCTTCTCGACGAAGTTCGCTCGGAACTCCTGACGCGCCCCGAGCCCGACTGGAAAAAGGAAGATCCGCCGCCACCGAAGCCTTTCGACCTGCCCGCCTACGCGGCTCCCGACTTTTTCGTGCGTCTCTTCACGCTCACGGCCGAAGGCACGACGCGACTCGCCGCGGAATCCAAGGCCGCGGGGGTCACGGTCAACAGCTACCTCGGCGCGCGCGTACTCAAAGCATCGTCCGAGATATTCGGTCCCGATGAGGGCTTCGAGCGAACGATTCAGTGTCCCGTCGATTTCAGGCAGTACCTCAAGGAAGAGTATCGCGCGCTCGCCGGGGTCTACAACGGAATCGTCAAGGTAAAGGTCGACTGTACCCTGCCCCTGGCGGCCATGGCGGAGCGTATTCGCGACGGCATTCAGGAAAGCCGCGCCGGTCTCAAGGATATCGAGGAGTACTTTCACTTCCGCGATTCCTTCGACAACGTCCCTGATCCCGAATCGCTCATGATGGGATTTCCGTCCGATCCGCTGGATTATGATTTTTCGTTTTCCAACCTCGGCCGGACGATCATTAAGGATTCGTACACCGACCTCGCGGTGCTCGAGTTTTTCGGGCCGGTCTTTACCTCCGTGAACGGCGAAACGGTCATTGGCCTCAATACGACGAACGGCGCGCTCAGGATGAGCATTATCTTCGACAAGTTGATCCCGAAAGCGCCGAAGTATCGCGACCTCGCTGACCGTATTGCGGCGATATTCGCGGAGTATGAGAGAAAGTAAGACGTTTGGGCGAAGATGAGACGAGCGGCACTATACCGACCGGTAGGTAGAGAGAAATAGCTTTTGATACGTATACCTACCGGTAGGTATAATTAAAACTATGATACCAGTTTACTATACCTACCGGTAGGTATAGTAAACCCATCAGAAAAAACAAAAAAAGTCCTTGCAGCGCAAGGACTTTTCTATGGGCAATACTGGGATCGAACCAGTGACCCCTACCATGTC
>CAYSEA010000054.1:0-12727 GCA_964429975.1 uncultured Treponema sp. | reverse complement strand
GGTCTCCTGGCACAACTGGCCCAACGACGACGGCACCAGCGAACACCAAGCCCTCGTGTCGAACCGCAACGCCAAGCAACTCTTGCAAGACCGCCGAGTCCTTACCTTGAGCAGATTGAGGAAGTGGGAGGAACAAGATACAGATTGAGGCAGGGGGCGCTACTGGCGCAAGCTTCGGCAGACCCGGAAGCCGAGGTAGTGTAAGCCGCAGGACGGATCCACGAAGTCCCGGTAGGACACTACGCAGCTGCACGCGTAGTAGCTCCAGGCGCCGCCCCGGGAGACGCGGTTTCGTCCCGATTCGTTACCACGGGGATCGGTGACCATCTCGTCGGAGGAGATGTCACCCCATATGTCCCAGCACCATTCCCATACGTTTCCGGACATATCGTACAGTCCTAGCGAGTTCGGCAGCTTGAGTCCTGTTTCATGCGTTTTGCGCGTGGTCTTGTCACTGTTGCTGTTGTAGTAGTACCAGCCTGCCATCGCCAGGTTCGTGTCCACCAGGTTCTCGGCATCGTCATGTATTTTTTTGCCGCCAGCGGACGCTTTCCCGGCGAAAGCATCGTTCCATGCCGCGGCTTTCGGGTCTCCGCCACGTGCTGCGAATTCCCATTCGGCTTCCGTTGGCAGGCGGTACCCTTTCTTTTTCATGTTCATTTTCACGTCCGCGCTTGTGATGTGTTTGGTGGCGGGATCACGCACGATGTTTCCGATTGCGTACACGCAGTCGGATTTCGACATGGCGGCCCGCGTCAGCGCGTTGCAAAAATACACCGCGTCGAACCACGTCACGCTCTCCACCGGACGCTTTCCCTGGTTTTCCCCGACGGGCGGGTTATCCGCAAAGGCGCTCGGGCCGTTGTTCGACTCCGCGTCGCCTGAAAGCACCGCCGCGTATAGTTCCTGCGTCACTTCGTACCGACTCATCACGAACGGGTTAAGCGTTACCGCGCGGCCTTTCGGAAACGCCCCCTTGAAGCAATCCCACTTTCCGCTGTAGAAGGCGTTCCAGTGCGTGTCATCCGTCATTGAAACGAAAGCCTGCGTGCCCTGCGGGACTATCACGATTTCTTTCGCGTATTCGTTCGCGCCAATTCGTATTGAGCCGTTCACCGCGCCTTGGGGTTGCGGAGGAGTCTTAGCCGAGCCGCATCCGGTCATCATGATTTCTACGCTCAGAAAGGATATCATCCCGGCAAGGAGCGCTACCTTCATCCGGCGTTTTGTTTTACTTATCATTCCATGGCTCCCTTTTTTGTTTCACTCTATTCGAACAGTGTATATGTTAATTACCGTTTTTTCCAAGTAAACAATGAAAAATGAAGTCATGAAAAATTGAGTATCCACACAATGTGGTATGCATCTGGCGGCATGCACAGCTTACGAGGCGAGTTCGATACAACCCTCCTCGCGCACCTACTCCTGAACACCTATCCCAGCGCGGCCTATTGGGTCTCCTGGCACGACTGGTCCAACGACGACGGCACCAGCTAACACCAAGCCCTCGTGTCGAACCGTAACGCCAAGCAACTCTTACAAGACCCACGGGTCCTGACCTTGAGCAGATTGAGGAAGTACGTGGAAGGTTGAGGCAGAGGGCACAAACCCCAAAGTAGCGCTAATATTATGGCGACGACTTTGGGGCCCTGTGTTCGCGCGCGAGAGCGCGCGAACACAACCGGGCCATCCGCTCCAAGTCCTCGCCCGAAGCCCGCGCGGCGCGCGTGCCTCGGGCTCCGGGCTTTACGCTTCTGTCCCTGGCCCGGGGGAGAGGGAAGAGTCGTTTTATTCGGGCGTAGTTAATACTAGAGAACTTCTTCCAGCTTACTGGTAATTTTTTCTTTTTCGTTACTGCCGGTAGTCGCAAGCCGTAGAAGGGGAATACCGTACGATTCCATGATATGGTTCTTCATCTTGTCTCGCCGTGATTGATCGGAGCCCTCTTTATGGAAAGCGTAACCGTCGACTTCGACGGCAAGAACGGGCTTTTTCGTGATACGATTAAAGATAAGGAAATCAAGGTGGGTAGCAAAATGCGTCGCATAGGCACGCTCCTCTGCGTCAAGCCGGCTAAAATCGCGAATGATCGTGCGTAAGGGTTGATGACAGATTACCCGTAATCCCGCGAAAGCGTCGTGCTGGAGTACCTCATCAATAACCGCGAATAACAAGTTCTCGGAGTCATACTCGGATATCTTTCGTTTATCGCGAAGGAGCTCGAGTCGACGTTCGGTATAATGACTGTAAAGGTAATCGAAGACGGAATGAATCGCGCTGTTCGTTACCGTAAGATTGTGATACTCGGCGTAGTCGATCAAGTCGGTAATGTTCCCTTTATTCTCCTGGTCATTACCCGAAACGATCAACCAGAGGTTCCTTTTCGCCCTAGAGACCGCGACGTTCAAGAGATTCGGATCGTCGGTGAACGGGGTAAAGGTATCGTCGACCGTTGATATGATGATCGCGTCTTTTTCCCGGCCCTGAAATTTGTGTACGGTCGCCGTCTCGATCGCGTGGTTCGTCAAGGCGGTCTTGATCGCGTCGACCTGCTTATTATACGGCGTGATAATACCTATTTCGTTGTCGGCATACGAAACCGACGGGAGTATCTCTTGGGCAATCACGTCTGCCTGACGTTGATTCATCGTACCCCGCGCGTGGTTCCCGACAACGGTCTTGATGACGGAAATAGCGTCCTTTTCGCCGTTGTCCGTCGTCATGATAAGGAGATTGCCGTTATAGAACTTCTGATTGCAAAAGTTGATGATTTGCGGATGACAGCGATAGTGCTCCCGCAAGAGCGTCCTGGGCGCCTTGGGAAAGATATCGCAAACGGATTGCAGGAAACTCTTCGCGGCGAGATTGTAACCGGGGTTCAAGGAGTATGAATCGAAGATGGTCTGAAGGACCTTTTTATTGTCTTCCGTGACGACATTCGGCAGCTGTTTGCAGTCCCCGACAATTACCGCGCGTTTCGCGCACGAGAGCGCGAGCGCTCCCGTCGCGACGTCCACTTGCGATGCTTCGTCGACGATCACGTAATCGAATATCGCCTTCGTATTCAAGCTACTCCGCGACGAGAACGTCGTGCTGAGGATGATCGGGTAATCCAGTAGAAAGTTTTTATAATCTTTCCATAAGCCAGTCTCGTCAAATGTTGTCCGGTTAGGTTTGCCTCCGTATTCACTGAAAAGGAATTCCTTAAAGTATCGCATCGACAGGCTACGCAATTTGTCGGATTTACCTTCCAGGTCCGCGTTAATCAGCGAGGTTTCCAGGTGCTCGATGCTCGATTTAAGTTCAGCCTGTTTCATGGAATAAAAAAGAAATTGAAACAGCGTAATGAGCGACTGAGGGTCGTCTTGATAGACCTTCCACGAGGAAATACCATATAAGAATCGGCACTTAAGCTTGAAGAACAGCGACGGCATTGCGCCTCTTTCCTTGAATTGCTGGAATTCATGCCAAAGACTGAGTATCCGGTCCGAGTGTATACGTTTACGGATTCGGTTTTCCGCATTCGTCCATCGTGATTCTTCGATGAATCGTATAAAATGACTAAACTCCGTTTCTATATCAAGGAGATCGCGTTTTGTCGTAACCAACTGTTGCTGGATACTATAGAGTCCATGCAATTCCGTCGATAAACCGTGTATCGTTTCAGATGAAACTCCCGGTCCGGAGGACGCTTTGTTCCATGACTGGATTTCCTCGGGATACGTACCGGTTTGAGCCTTGATGAATTTCGTTTTATTATCGCGTTTCCCGAGCGGGGCGACGATGAAGCCCAAACCGTATGATTCCATTTTTTCATGCACGTTATCCGTCGCGGAATTGTTATTGGACACGATTTGCACGGTCTTTCCGGACATGACGAGATTCGCCGCGATATTCAAGATGGTTTGCGTTTTACCCGTACCCGGCGGACCCTCAATCACGCTGATTCTGTTTTTGAGCGCGGCTTGCACCGCCTGGTATTGACTCGCGTTACACCCAAAAGGAAATATCGGTATCGATACGCTCCCCGCGCGAGCGGGACTCTCGTTATTCGGATTCACGTATGCCGAGAAGACCGTGTCTTCTCCGACATACTCGATTTTCTCGTATTGCACCGAAAGGAGCTTTGTGCCTTCGTCAGTCTCAAGACTGATTTTTTCCGCGGCTTCCTTCAGATAATCAAACACGTTTTTCGATCGAGAATCGGCAAGGCAAGACTTCCTAATGGTCAACGAGTTTCGTTCATAATCCCTTTGAAGGCCGTTCTCGAAGCAAATGTGCCAATACCGGGTAGCATGCTTTTGAAACTCGTAGATCTCGCTGATATCAAAGAGCGGGTTGTCGTTATGAGCAATCTCATAATCGACAGGATTGAGCAAGACAGGATTCGTCATCCATTCGACGTTGTCGGCGTTATACGTAAAGGTTTTTCCGGAATTGAACCGGATAACGTATTTATCTGTCTCCGGTTTATAGTCACATCGGGTAACTTCCGGAGTTATCACTTTACCTTTGGCAACTATCATGTTTTCACGGAGATTCATGTTTTGTCCCCATTATTGATTACTATTTTTTTTGTTATTTTACTTCAAGATCAGGAATTCCGCCTAACAAAAAAACGATCAGAGTCTGGTAGTAGTGGAAGGCATCAAGGATGGGGAAAGGGTGAAGTGAAGGACGGATAAAATGGTTAGCGGGCTATGGGTTATCTTTCTGAATGCTGTCTACAGACGTACGTAAATGCTTGTAATATAAGGGGCTTTGTTGCTTGAAGACCCGATTTGTTGGAAGCTTTTAAGTAGTAAGTAATTTTTTTTCCTTTTATTGACAGTAGAAGGGAAATAAAGATTAGAAAACCCATCAAGAATTGAGGAAACTTTGGGATCGGGAGGCAAAATCTCCATTCTTTAATGTGCGATGAATAAAAACATGATATAATAGCTATAAACAAAATCTATACATTTGAAGGAATAAATCGTGATGTCAGACGATTTCTTTTCGCATCCGATACTCAATTCTCCATACGAATACCCATCCCGCCATTGGGAACTGGACGATACGGGCCAGCCGACCCAACGCGTCATCGAGAACCGGCGCCGCGCTGATTTTATTACGCCGATCCCGAAACCCCGCAAACAAAAAACGAAGCAAGCCGAGCTCGAGCTTGGCACCGCAGAGCATATTTCGACGAGTGAACAGCAATACGACATGCAGGCGATCATCAACGATGTCCGTCGTAATGTCGACGAATGGCGCGCGATCCAAAATCCCGCAGAATGGAAGGTCACACCGGAAACTGCCCGCCTCCTGGAGCATTGGCGGCATTACCGCTTTTCTGGAATTAAACCGTTCTTTTGCCAAGTTGAAGCCGTTGAAACCCTGATTTGGCTAACCGAGGTCGCACCGCATACAGCCAAGGGTAAACAATTCCTTGACCACCTCGAGCGTGCGAATGGCGACGCGAACCCCGAATTGATGCGCATCGCGCTGAAGCTCGCCACTGGCGCGGGAAAGACGACCGTCATGGCGATGATCATCGCCTGGCAGACCATCAACGCCGTTCGATACAAGGGAAGCAAGCGTTTTACACGCGGTTTTCTCGTCGTATCGCCCGGGCTCACCATCCGTGACCGACTCCGCGTGCTCCAGCCGTCCGATCCCGACAGCTACTACGGCAAACGCGAACTCGTGCCGGCAGATCTCCTTCCCGAGGTCAACAAGGCGAAAATAGTTATCACTAACTACCATACCTTCAAACTCCGCGAACGGCTCGATCTCGCGAAGGGCACACGCTCACTCCTGCAAGGACGGGGCGACGCGCTCGAAACCACCGAGACCGAAGGGCAAATGCTCCAGCGTGCGATGGGCGAGCTTATGGGCATCAAGAACGTCATGGTCATCAACGACGAGGCCCACCATTGCTACCGCGAAAAGCCCGACTCCGACGAGGAAGCGGCACTGAAGGGCGACGAACGAAAGGAAGCCGAGGAAAACCGCGAGGCCGCCCGGCTCTGGATCACGGGGCTCGAGACGGTGAATCGTCACCTCGGGCTTAACCGCGTCGTCGACCTTTCCGCGACTCCTTTTTTCTTGAGCGGCTCGGGCTACGTGGAAGGGACGCTCTTCCCGTGGACCATGAGCGATTTTTCTCTCATGGACGCGATCGAGTGCGGCATCGTCAAGCTTCCCCGCGTACCCGTCGCTGACAACATCCCCGGCGTCGAGATGCCGATGTTCCGAAACCTCTGGGAGAACATTCGCGACAAGATGCCGAAAAAAGGCCGCGGCAGCGCAAAGAACCTGGATCCCTTAAGCATTCCGCCTGAACTGCAAACCGCCCTCAAGGCGCTATATGGCCACTACGAGAAAACCTTCCGGCTCTGGGAACAGTCGAGCATGAAGGTGCCGCCGTGCTTCATCATCGTGTGCAACAACACTTCAACCTCAAAGCTCGTGTACGACTATGTCTCGGGCTTCCAGCCCCCCGCGCTCGACGACGGAACGCTCCCCCCGATCGAGAACGGCCGGCTCGAGCTATTCCGAAACTTCACCGAGGACGGTCAGCCTCTATCCCGTCCGCGCACGCTTCTCATCGACAGCGAACAGCTTGAATCGGGCGAGTCGCTCGGAGGGGATTTCCGCGACGCCGCCTCCGACGAGATCGAGCGCTTCCGTCGAGAGATTTTCGAGCGCGGCGGCCGGCTCGCGGACGAACTTCGCGCGGGTAAGGATCTCGACGACGCGGCGATTCTCCGCGAAGTTATGAACACGGTCGGCAAACCCGGCACGCTCGGAAGCGACATCCGCTGCGTGGTGTCGGTATCGATGCTCACCGAAGGCTGGGACGCGAACACGGTCACGCACGTCCTTGGCATACGAGCATTCGGCACGCAGCTTCTCTGCGAGCAGGTGATCGGCCGCGCGCTTCGCCGGCAGTCCTACGACTTAAACGAGGACAACCTTTTCAATGTCGAGTACGCGGACGTACTCGGCATTCCCTTCGACTTTACCGCGAAGCCAGTGGTCTCAACTCCCGTTCCCCCACGCGAAACGGTGCATGTCAAAGCGATCCGCCCCGAGCGAGATCACCTCGAGATCACGTTCCCTCGCGTGCAGGGCTACCGCGTTGACCTTCCGAACGAGGTGCTCCGCGCGAACTTCACGGCCGATTCCATCCTCGAGCTTACGCCCGATCTCGTCGGCCCAACGCTCACGCATAATCAGGGCATTATCGGAGAGGGTGTGACATTGTCGCTTGAGGAATCGAAGAACGTTCGTTACTCGACACTGATTTTTAATATCACCGAACGTCTCCTCTACACAAAATGGCGCGACCCGCACGAGCAGCCAAAAATGCACCTTTTCGGTCAGCTCAAGAAAATCGTCAAGGAATGGCTTGACGGGTATCTCGTGTGTAAGGGCGACACATATCCGGGACTATTGATGTATCTTCAGCTCCGCGATATGGCCTGCGAGCGGATCACCTCTGCGATAACGCAGGCATATTTCGGAGAGAAGCCGGTGAAGGCCGTGCTCGATTCCTACAATCCGGTCGGCACCACGCGGAATGTCAATTTCAATACGTCGAAGCAAAATCGCTGGGAAACCACAGGAATCTCTTTGGGCCCCCGTTCTCATGTGAACTGGATCATCCTCGACAGCGATTGGGAAGGCGAATTCTGCCGCGTCGCGGAGTCGCATCCGCGGGTGCGCGCGTACGTGAAGAATCAGAATCTCGGTTTCGAGGTTCCCTATCGCTACGGTTCGGAGACGCGGACGTATATCCCCGACTATATCGTGCTCGTGGACGATGGCCTTGGAGCCGACGATCTTCTCCATCTCGTGGTGGAGATCAAGGGCTATCGCCGCGAGGACGCGAAGGACAAGAAGAACACGATGGAGTCCTATTGGGTTCCCGGCGTAAATAATTGCGCCTCCTACGGTCGTTGGGCTTTCGCGGAGTTCACCGACGTGTATCAGATGGAGTCAGATTTTTCGCTCAAGGTGGAGGACGCCTTCAATGCGATGATCGGCAAAGCTGTCTCGGGGGCTCAGACGTGAGCGCGTTATTTGGGGGCCTTGACTTCGCGCAGGAGCGCGAAGTCAACCGGGCCATCCGCTTCAAGTCCTCGCGAGGAATCCTCCGGATTCCTCCCTGTGGGCTTTTCGCTTCTGTCCCTGGCCCGAAGAGAGCGTAAAACATGCAGCAAACGCAAGACATCAAAATGTTCTTTTACGTTGATGAATCGGGTGATCCTACAATACTAGGCCGTAAGGGACGGGATTTACTCAGAGAAGGATTAGTCAGTAAAACCTTCACGGTAGGATATGTTGAAACCGCGGATCCTAAAACTCTCACAGGTAAACTGGAATCCTTGAGAAAGGAGATCTTGTCAGACGAGTACCTTCACGGTATACCGTCTCTTTCGCAAACCGAGATCGCATTTCATGCCAATGCAGACTCTTGGGAAGTCAAGGAAAGGGTATTCAAATTACTGAAGGCATGCGATTTCAAAGTCTACATGGTTGTTGCGAGAAAATCGGAAAAGCTTTTCAGAAACAAGTTTGATCTGGACACCGGAAAACTGTACGAATATCTGGTTACGAAGCTGTTCGAGAATAGATTGCATAAGTACAGTAATATCGATATTTATTTCGCAACGATGGGGAGTGTCGTTCGGGAAAGGACGATGAGACATGCAATTGATGAATCTATAACCCTTTTTAGGAAAAAGTGGGGTCAAGAAAATCATAATAAAATTCGAATTATCATCGAGCAACCATCAAAGGTTCCCATGCTACAAGTCGTTGATTACATGTTATGGACGGTTCATAGAGCGTATGAAAAGAATGATTATCGATTCTACAATTACATGAAGGAAAGGATTTCGCTGGTACAGGATATTTTTGATACGGCCAATTATCCAAATACGTACTATACGCCAGATAAGCCGCTCGAACAGAAAAAAATAAGTCCTTTAGGAGGCTAGGTTTCTTACGAAACGCAAGGCGTGAAGCCTGCTTTCACCTTCCAAGGACCTATATATAGTATATCGGTGAAATACTTTTTTTTCAAGAAGTATTTCTAGAACGAGAGATAACATGAAGTATGCGTCAAATATCAAAATGTCGTATAAATATTTGCTATTTGCTTATAATGTAAAGAAATATTGATTGATTTATTGATAAAAGACGCATAATTGGTTTATTTGATAGCTGCTTTTAAGGAGAGTGAAAAATATGTTCGATACAACAAAAGAAGATCTGAAGGATATCCTTAAGAAGATTGATTCCGCCGCGATTCAGTTGCCCGATTTTCAACGAAGCTATGTATGGCTTGATGACGATGTGAGAAGTTTGATTGCGTCAATCGCGAAAGGTTTTCCCGTAGGCGCCTTGTTGACGCTTGAAAACGGTGGAGATGTACGCTTTAAGCCTCGTCTGATCGAAGGGGTACCTGAAAAGCAGGTAGCTCCGGTAGAACTGCTCCTCGACGGGCAACAGCGTATGACTTCGCTCTATCAAGCTACCTTTAGCGACAAACCGGTAAAGACTTTGACGGTTCGCAATACGACGATTGATCGGTACTATTACATCGATATTGAAGAAGCGCTTAAACCGAATGCAGACATCATGAACTCAATCATCGGCGTTCCTGCTGACAGGGTCCTGAAAGGGGTATTCGGGCGCGATGTTGTTCTGGATGTGTCAACGAAGGAGCTGGAGTTTTCAAAGAATCACTTTCCCCTTAATAAGGTATTTGACCGGCATGAATGGCTGTATCAATGGACCGATTATTGGAGAGCGCAAGGAAAGGATATCTATGCCATTCAAAGAGATTTTGATCAGAAAATTCTCGAGAAGATCGATCGGTATAAGATGCCCATCATTCGGCTTGATAAATCAAATAGCCGGGAAGCAATCTGTCTGGTTTTTGAAAAGGTCAATGTTGGCGGGAAAAAGCTCGATGCCTTTGAACTCGTAACTGCGATTTATGCCGCGGATAACTTTGATTTGCGGGAGGATTGGTTAAGTCCCCGTACGGCAAAAAAACCCGGAAGAAAAGCGCAGATAATCGGCTATCCCAATCCTCGTGATGTGTTGAAGGAAATCTCGAATACGGATTTTCTTCAGGCGTGTACATTGCTTCATACCATGGAAAATCGTACGGCGAGATACAAAGAAGGAAAGCGGGATAAGGAACTGCCCCAGGTATCCTGCAACAGGGAATCGCTGTTACAATTGCCCCTGGAAGCGTATCAGAAATACGCTGATCCGGTTGAAGAGGGTTTCATTGAAGCAGCGGCGTTTCTGAATGAGTCTAAAATAATCTGGCATAAAGACGTTCCGTACCCTCCGAGTATCGTAGCCTTGGCGGCTGTCTTTGCCGCCACGGGCCATATCGCGCAAACGGCAAAATCCAAAGAGATACTCCGTAAATGGTTTTGGTCGATTACCCTTGGTGAGTTGTATGGATCCATGACAGACTCACGGCTCTCGAGGGATGTTCCGGAACTGGTTGAATGGATTCGGGGAAACGCGACGAAAACGCGATCCATAGATGAAGCCATATTTCAGGATTACCGCTTGAATACGCTTCGATCCAGACTGTCTGCCGCCTATAAAGGCGTTCATGCGTTGCTGATGAACTCTGGCTGTATGGATTTTATCACCGGAAAACCTGTCGATATTATGACGTTCTTCAATGATAAAATAGATGTTCATCATATCTTCCCCCAGGACTGGTGTAAAAAGCAGAAGATAGAACCGGCGGTATATAATTCAATAATCAATAAAACGCCGCTCTCGAAGAAAACCAATATTCTGATTCAGGGAGTAGCACCGTCACAGTATCTGAAAACTATTGAGGATGAATACTCAATTACTCCGGAAAAACTTGACAAGATACTGGAAAGCCATTTGATTAATCCGGTCTTGTTGAGAAAAGACGATTTTGAAGGATTTTATGAGGATCGTAAAAAGCGACTTGCCCATATGATAGAACAAGCAATGGATAAGCCGGTCGTCGTGGTTAATACGACTCTTGGTATGGATGATGATTTCTATGATCCTGAATTAGAAGACGATTCCGCAGAGGATGAGGATTGAATAATGGCAAAAAACAAAGAAGACAAACAGGTTGAAGCATTCACGCACGCGGACGCGACGCGGAAGAATATACCCACGGCGGAGTATCAATCTATGGTGGAAAAGGACGCGAAGTCGCCGATCAGGATCGCGTACGAGCGGCGGAATCGCGATCTTGACCCGCAGCTTGTGTGGCGCGGGAAGGACGAGCAGGACTGGTCCGATCTAGTGGTGAACGCGCCGCCCCTCTACATTCAGGAGAAGGTGCACCCGAAGGTGCTGATCGACGATCTAGTGCGCCGGTCGAAGGAGGGAGCGAAGGACGACGGGCAGATCGATCTCTTCGCGGACTTCAACGGCCTTCCCGACGAGGGCGCGAAGACGGAGTTCTATCAGCACGACGCGCACTGGACGAACCGGATGATTCTCGGCGACTCCCTGCAGGTAATGGCCTCGCTTGCCGAGCGCGAAGGGCTTCGCGGTCAGGTGCAGTGCATCTATTTCGACCCGCCCTACGGCATCAAGTTCAACAGCAATTTCCAGTGGAGCACGACGAGCCGCGACGTAAAAGACGGCAACGCCGAGCACATCACACGCGAGCCCGAGCAAGTAAAAGCCTTCCGCGACACCTGGCGCGACGGTATCCACAGTTATCTCACGTATCTCCGCGATCGCCTCACCGTAGCCCGCGACCTCCTCACGGATTCCGGTTCGATCTTTGTTCAAATAGGCGATGAGAATGTGCATAGAGTTCGCTCGTTGATGGATGAGGTGTTTGGGGAAGATAATTGTATTATTACCATTTACTTCAGAAAAACAACAATGCAAAGTGGCGATTTTATCGCTGATAGTAATGATTATATTTTGTGGTATGCAAAGAATAAGGGAATTGCTAAGTTCAGGACACTCCAACAGGAGCGATCTGGATATGATTGGGTAAATTATGATTATGTAATGTCAGAAGAATTAAGAAATCGAAGGATCGATAAAGATGAGAAAGAAGGATTAAAAAAGATAGATACCAATGAAAGAGTTTATCGACGATCACCGTTAACTTCAACATCTGCCTCCGAATCAACCTTACAACCGTTTTGTTTTGAAGGAAGAGAATATTCTCCTGGACGGGGTGGTTGGAAAACAAACCTTGTAGGATTATCACGTTTATCAAAGAGTTATAGAATTGAGACATATGGAGTTACAGCTTCTTACCGTAGATATACAACAGATTTTCCTTTTTTCCCTATAACCAATAGTTGGATTGATACTGCATCCGGTGGGTATGGTGCAGATAAGATCTATGTTGTTCAAACTAATGTTAAAGTGATTGAACGTTGTCTCCTCATGGCCACTGACCCCGGAGACCTCGTGCTCGATCCTACCTGCGGGTCGGGGACTACGGCATATGTCGCGGAGCAGTGGGGGCGGAGGTGGATTACGATCGATACTTCGCGCGTGTCGCTCGCGTTGGCGCGGGCGCGGATCATGGGAGCGCGGTATCCGTATTACCTCCTTGCGGACTCGCGGGAGGGACAGGCGAAAGAGGGCGAGATTACCATGAGCGTGCCGAGCTCCAAGCCAACCTACCGGAACATCAAACACGGCTTCGTGTACGAACGCGTACCGCACATCACACTCAAAT
>CAYSEA010000053.1:0-12823 GCA_964429975.1 uncultured Treponema sp. | reverse complement strand
GGATAAAAATAACGGCGGCGCTGATGCTGACGAAGATAAAGCCTTTCCAAATTTCAATCTCGTGACGGAGCTCCATGTTTGTCACGAGTAAGTTCATTGTCTTGTCGGAAAAGATGATCCAGGAAAGGCCAAAAGCCAAGTAATATATCCCGATGCGCACCGCCGGCCAAAACGTTGATTTACGATCGTTAATCATGATAAATTTTGCCTTGAGCGCCGAAGTATCCCGGTATTTTGATTTCTTTCCCATATTATGCAATTGTAACGCAGAAATACGCCAAAAACCGCACTTTTGATTCTATTGACGCCTTTTTTCTTTTCAGGTATAAATAGGGTTCATATTAACCTTGAAATTATGGGCGATAACCCATGGAGGATAGACAGTGAGCGTTAAAATCAGACTAAAGAAGTTCGGCAGCAAGGCCCGTCCCTATTACCGCATCGTGGTACAGGATTCCCGCCAGCCCCGCGATGGACGAACAATCGACGAGCTTGGCATTTATCATCCGATTGAGGCCGAAGACAAGCAGATTGCCTTCGACGCGGATAAGGTTCGCAAGTGGCTTGCGAACGGCGCCCTGCCGACCCCTACCGTTCGCGGGATTCTCAACCGCAAGAACTTTTCCCTGTAAAGCCCGGATAAGGCAAGCGGCGTGGAAAAAGACCTGGTTGAATATATCGCGAAGTCCCTCGTGGACGATCCCGGAGCGGTGAGCGTGAGCGAGGTTGAGGGCGATAAAGCCACTGTCCTCGAGCTTCGTGTCGCCCCCGAGGATATCGGCAAGGTAATCGGTAAGTACGGACGCATCGCCAAGGCCATGCGGACGGTGCTGAGTGCCTCGTCAGGCAAGTCCGGTAAAAGGGTAACCCTGGAAATCCTGGATTGATGGGAAAGGACGGGAAACTTCGGGAAGATGAGAATCTTCTCGTTACCGGTATTGTTCGTTCGGCCCATGGACTGGACGGATTCGTGAAGGTGGAAAGTGCCTCAGGCGAGGTAGATCACTTCGCCGACCTTTCCGAGGTACTCGGAAGAACTCCGGGTTCGGACGGACCGTTACGGCGCCTCACTATCGAGGCTGTCGAGGGTTCAAGCCATCTTCTATTGGTTAAATTTACGGGTATCGAGACTCCCGAGCAGGCGAAAGCGCTATCTGGACTTGAGTTACTCGTTTCCCGAGACAAGGCCTGTCCTCTTTCCGAGGGCGAGTACTATGTCAGCGATCTTTGTAATTGCGTTCTACTGTACTTAGGGGTTCCTGTCGGAACCATTACCAACGTACTGGAAGGCGGCGCGGGTGACCTTCTCGAGGTTACCCTGACCGAAGGCGGCGACGCGGATAGCTCCGCGCCGCAACGACGTCTCGTGCCATTCCGCAAGGAATTTGTCGGCGAAGTCGACATGGACGCGCGAACCGTCGAGCTGATGCACCGCTGGATTCTGGAGTAATAATCCATGAAGTTCCATGTGCTAACCTTGTTTCCCGAGATACCGCGGGCCTTTTTCGAAAGTTCGATAATGGCCAAAGCGGTGGAACGGGGGATTATCGACTACGATTTGGTAAACATACGCGACTTCGCGTACGACAGGCACAAAACCTGCGACGACAAACCCTATGGCGGGGTGCTCGGTTCGCGCGTTCCCGGGATGCTGATGCTCCCCGAACCGCTGTCCTTGGCGCTCGAGTCGGTCGGGTGCGTCCCGAAGTCCGCGCGAGCGGATGGCGGAGACGGTACGGCGCGCGCGCGCGTGATCTACGTTTCCCCCTCGGGGAAACCGCTGGATCAGGCGCTTGCCGCCGAGCTTTCCCGCGAAACGGAGCTGGTTTTCGTCTGCGGACGGTACGAGGGCGTCGATCAGAGGGTCATCGATCTGTTCGTCGACGACGAGATCTCCATCGGGGATTACGTCATGTCGTCGGGCGAGCTCGCCGCGACCGTCATCATCGACACGGTGTACCGCCTCATAGACGGGGTCATTTCAAGCGAGTCTCTCGAGGAAGAAAGCTTCTCGGGGAACCTGCTCGAATACCCTCAGTACACGCGACCGGAACTATTTCGGGACCTTTCGGTTCCGGAGGTGCTCCTTTCGGGGCATCATGAAAACATTCGCCGCTGGCGTTTGCGGAAACGCATCGAGAAAACGATCAGCGTGCGGCCCGACCTTCTTGCGAAGGCGAGGGCGTCCGGTTCCCTTTCAAAGGAAGCGGAGAAGATAGCTAAGGAGCTGGAAAATGGCAATTGACCTTATCCGCACGATCGAAGAGGGACAGAAAAAGGCTGAAGTGCCCGCGTTCAAGGTTGGGGACACCGTGAAGGTGCACTTTAAGATTATCGAAGGAAAGACCGAGCGTATTCAGGTTTATGAAGGCCTCGTCATTTGCTTCAAGAACGGCGGAATCGGAAAGACCTTCACCGTTCGCAAGAATTCTTATGGCGTCGGCGTCGAGCGCGTATTCCCCCTGCATTCGCCCCGCATAGCGAGCGTCGAGCTCGTCAGGCCCGGTAAGGTACGCCGAGCGAAGCTCTATTACATCCGCGAAAAAATCGGTAAGGCCGCGAAAATCAAGACCCTTATCGCCAGAAAAGAAAGCGCCGAATAACGGCGAACGAAGGCCGGTCGCCATGACCGGCCTTTTTTTTTAACGGAGGCGAAACGCGGTGCGAACGGGCCTTGATCCGAATATTCGGGTACGAATTGACGGGGTCGAACCCTCACGAAGCCCCCTTCCCGAGGGCGCGACGCTCGATGTCAAGGTGATGGCGCGCTCTTCCGACGGGACCCTTCGCGTTCGGGTCGCGGGGAAAAGCCTGTCAGCCGCCTCTGTCGGTCCGTTTGAGCCGGGCGACGCCTTTGCGGCCAAGGTTCGCTATTCGCGCGGCGAAGTATTTCTCGATCCCGTTAAAAATCCCGCTTCTGTCCGCGCGGGCGTTCTTGCGCGCCTCTCCCTTCCCGATACGCCTACCGCTGCCTATCTCGTTCGCTTTTTCGAACGGTCGCTGTATAAACTCGACGCGGCCCTCTGCCGTTCTTTGCTCTCGCTCGCCGCGCGGTTTCCGGGCCGCGAACGGCGCGCCGTCGAGGCCGCGGCCATTCTAGAGACGCATGGCTTGCTCCCGGACGAGGAACGCGTCGCTCGCTTGATGGACGCGATAGACGGTGCTCAGGACGCCGATGAGACGGACCCTGACGGCTCGCGCGATTCAGATAGCTCGCACGATTCGCGCGGCTCTCACGGCTCTCACGGCTCTCACGGCTCTCACGGCGGCAGCCCTGATGACACGCGAGATCGCGATAGCGACGGCACGGAACGCATGCGAATACGAGACTATGTGGCATTTATCAATCATAAAAAAGGGCATGAGCGCCATTGGATCGTCGTGCCGTTTTCGCGCGAGCTCGGCGGGAGAGTCGTCAGCGGCTCGATTCGGTGCATGATTGACCTCGCCTCGGGTCGATGCCTTGAGACGCTCTTGACAGCCAATGACGGAGAGCGGGAATGGGACTTCGATCTTTCAGGCAGCAAATGTGAATTCCGGGCGAATCCCCCGTTTACGCCTGTAAAAAACGGGGAATTTGCTCTATATTTAAGGGATATTCTAGCGTCGACAGGGTATACTGAGGTTTATCCTGCGGATTTCGTCGAAGACTTCGCGCGGGATATTCCCGCGATTGATCTGGAGGTTTAGTGAGACGAACGTCTGCCGTCGCTCTCAGGTATGATCGAGCGGAACCGGCGCCTTCTCTGATAGCGCGAGGAAAGGGCGCGCTTGCCGATCGCATGCTCGAGATAGCGCGAGAAAACGGCATTACGGTTGTGCGTGACCCCATACTTGCCGATATATTAAGCGATGAAGAAGTTGGAAGTTTCATACCCGTCGAGACGTGGGAAGCGGTCGCGGCCTTATTCGCCTTTCTGGAACGAGGTCGAGTTGAAAAGTGGTTTTAAAGTTTTAAAAGTGCGTAGAGGTTAGAAATGCTGAAAAAAGTGTATCGCAACGAATTGACGGAGGGCATGCGCTTTTCCGCTCCCGTTTTTTTCGACGACGGCGAAAACATGCTCGTGAGCAAGGGATCTCCCATAAAGGCCCGCGAGCTCAAGGCGCTGGACCGCTGGAAAATATCCTATGTACTGACCGCAGGCGGTCCCGTAACCGGCGAGTTTCACGATGACGCCGACGAACCCGAAGAGCTATCGGAACTCGAAGACCTCGACGAGCTCGAGGATGAAGGCGACACGGGAGCTCGCGCTCAGGCGAATTTCGGCAACGGCGTTTCGTCCAATCGTCCGGCATCGGCCGACTCAGGCGAGGTTGCGGGAATCGACGGCCTTGAATACACGACCGAGCAGATACTGAAGCTTCCCGAAGTTCTCGAGAACGCCGAGCTCTATCTTGCCTATCATAAGCTGATAGATTCCTTGGATACTGTTTTTAGCGCAATTCGCGACCAAAAGGAAATTCGCGCGCGGGCCATCGACCAGATCGTCAACGAGCTCATCGCCCTCGTCCAGCGGGAACGCTCGGACGTCTTGGGCTTTATCCTCGGCGGCGACGTGCGCGAGATGGAACTCGCGAAAAGCTCCATCAACACGGCTATCCTCTCGATTATCATCGGCGAGCATATCGGGCTTCCGCGCCATCGGCTCTTGCAGGTTACGACGGGCGCCTTGCTCCACGACGTGGGCATGCTGAAAATACCCTCGACCATCATAAATAAAGACGGCAAGCTCGACGAAAACGAGCAGCAAGTGATGAAGAGCCATACCTTTTACGGCTATAAGCAGATCGTCAATGAGCTCATGTATGCCGACGAGGTCGGAAAGGCCGCCGTGCAGCATCATGAACGCTGGGACGGCGAGGGTTATCCCGGAAAGCTTTCGGGCCAGAATATCGATATCGGAGCCCGAATCATTTCGGTAGCCGACGCCTTTGAGGCGATGGTTTCGCCGAAGAGCTGGCGCGACTCGATGGTCGGTTATCGGGCCATGAAAAACCTGCTTTCCGACAACGCCCGCCGGTTTGACCCGGACATAATCAAGGCGATGATTCAGAGTATGGGTATCTATCCCGTCGGTTCCATCGTTCTGATGAATAACTCGGTAATCGCGCGTGTCGTCGAAAGTAACCGCGAAGCGCCGTTACGCCCGAAAATCAGGGTGCTCATCGACGAATTCGCCAAACCTTATACCCAAAATGAGGGAGATGTCATCGATTTGACGAAGAATCGCATGATGTTTATTGCCCGCGCGATCGATCCCGCGGAGTATCAAAAAACCGGTGACGCCCGATAATCTCCCGCTCAGTCCCCAACGGTCGGAGCGGCAGGAGATTGGACGGGAAGGCGAGGACCGTGCGTGCCGCATTCTCGAGGAAAAAAAGTGGGCGATTCTTGCCCGAAATTGGCGGACACGGCGGGGAGAAATCGATATAATAGGTATAGATCGGGACGCGATCGTTTTCGTTGAGGTCAAAACTTGGCCCCACGGTGACGCGAGCGACCTTGAGTACGTGATCGGGCGGACGAAACGAAAAAGAATGGTGGAAACGGCTAAATGTTTCCTTAACGCGAATCGACAATATAGTGGTATGTATGTCAGGTTTGACGTGGTACTGATCGTATCCGACCCCCGGGGGGCCGGAAAGCCGCGGTACCGCCACCTCGAAGATGCCATTGCGGAGCGTGTAGGATGACCAAGACCGTTAGTGCCGAAGACCCTAAAATCCAGGAATTGCGCGAAAAGATCAAGGATGAGGGGTATATTCAGGGCGCCATTCTCCGCCTCGCTCTTGTTATGAGCAGTAAAATAATCGAGGTGAAGGAACAAACCGATGAGCGACTATTCTGATAGCCCAAAGCGACGGGATCGACATAGAAGGCATAAGGGACGGGGATCGTCCGGCGGGGCGCAAAAGCCGGCTCAGGGCCAAAGTCAGAGCCAAGCCGGAAAGGCGCCGGCGAACGTCCGGCCTCAGGCAGTTCGCGAGCAAGGCGCGCGCCAAGAACCCCGGCGCACGCGGCGTCCCGAGTCGAAGTACGATCACGTGCTTGATCTTTTACCCGTTCCGAAGCTTCCGACGCCAACGTGCGCGCGCTGCGGCGAGCCCATTTTGGACGTTTCAAGCGCCTTGAGCGATAAGTCAGGCGGGGGACCGATACATTTTGATTGCGCGCTTTCGTTCCTCAATGGAGCCGAAAACGTCTCCGACGACGAAAAGATCGTGTACATAGGACAGGGGAAATTCGCGGTAATGCGCTTCGAAAATCCCTCTGACCTGAAGACCTTCAAGATTATTCGCACGATCGAGTGGGAAGGTCGCGAGTCGCGCGCCGAATGGCGAGGAGATATTGCCGGCTCTTTCAGTCAGGTGCCCTGACCAGTACCGATTGCGCGCCAGTATCGATGGCGCGTCATCCCGAAAAGCGAACAAAAAAAGGCGAAACGGATTCAATCCGTCTCGCCTTTTTTGTGCCCTTTGCCCGCTAGCGCCGCGGCTTGATCGTGTCGAAACCGCAGAAGGGAACGAGGGCAGCGGGTATTTTGATCGACCCGTCCGCCTGTTGGCAATTCTCGATGACTGCGATCATCGCGCGCGAAAGCGCGATCGCCGTTCCGTTGAGCATGTGAACGTATTTATTTTTGCCATCGTCGTCCTTGAACCGCACGTTGAGCCTGCGAGCCTGGAAATCGGTGCAGTTCGACGTCGAGGTGACCTCTCCCCAATCGCCGCCGTTTCGCCCGGGCATCCACGCCTCGAGGTCCCACTTGCGGTACGCGGGCGCGCCGAGATCCCCGGTGCAAGTGTCCACGACGCGGAAGGGGAGGCCGAGGCCGGAGAATATTTCTTCTTCAATGAGCCTCAGCCGCTCGTGTAGGGCATCCGAGTCTTCGGGAACGCAATACACGAACATCTCAAGCTTGTTGAACTGATGCACGCGATAGAGTCCCTTCGAGAACTGCCCGGCAGCCCCTGCCTCGCGGCGGAAGCAGTGAGAGAGCCCGCAATAGAAGAGCGGGAGCTTTTCCTTCGGAAGAATCTCGTCTTTATGGTAGCCGCCGAGGGTAATTTCCGCGGTGGCGACGAGGCAGGTTCCCTCTTCCTCGATATTGTAGACGTTCGACTCCTTGCCGCGCGGGTTGAAGCCGATTCCCTGGAGGATGTCGGCCTTGGCGACGTCGGGGGTGATGAACGGCGTGAAGCCGTGCTTTCTGAGAACGTTCAGGGCGTACATGATAAGCGCCTGTTCGAGGAACACGGCCTCGTTTTTAAGATAGTAGAATTTTACGCCCGATACCTTCGTGCCCGCCTCAAAATCGATGAGGTCAAGGGCCTCGCCGAGCTCGACGTGGTCCTTCGGCTCGAAGGAAAACTTCGTCGGTTCGCCGACGCGTTTCACCTCGGTGTTTTCCTTGTCTTCCTTGCCGACGGGCGCGTCCGGGTGCGCCATGTTCGGGATCGTGCGGCCCGCGACGTCGAGTTCTTCCTCGACCTTCGCGACTTCAGCCTCGGCCGCGGCGATCTCGTCCTTAATGGCCTTGCCCTCGTCGATAAGGCGACCCCGCTCGTCGTCGGGGAGTTTGCCTTTCATCGCCTTCGCGTTATCGTTGCGTTTTGCCTGCAGGGCCTGAAGGGCGGTTACGAGCGCGGTTCGTTTGTCGAAAAGCGCCACGACGGCGTCCGCGTCGGCGTTCATGTTTCGCGCCCTGATATTCGCCTTAACGGCTTCAAGGTTGTCCTTGATAAATCGATAGTCTAGCATAATGGTTCGATAATAGCGCGGAGGAGACGGAAACTTCAAGGGGAGGTGGCGCAAATCCTTGACGACGGGACGTAAGCCGTCGCATTATAGGCGCATTAAATTTTTCAAAGGAACGCACAAAAGCTATGAACGTAAGCGTCGGTGACAGTAAGTTTTATTACGAAACCATGGGTGAGGGTCTCCCCGTACTTGCCATTCACGGATGGGGCGTCGACCATAGACTGATGTCAGGATGCCTCGAGCCGGTTTTCTCCGAGAGCGTCGCCTTCGGGCCGTACTGCAGGATATATCCCGACCTTCCCGGCATGGGGATGTCGCCCGGCACGGACGCCATTTCGGGTTCCGACGACCTTCTCGCGGCCTTGCTCGGCTTTATCGAGCGCGTCATTCCGGAGGGCCGGTTTTTACTGGCGGGCGAATCGTTTGGCGGATATCTTTCGCGCGCCTTACTGAGAAAGCTGCCCGACCGGATCGACGGACTCTTGCTCATCGCGCCGGCGGTTCGCCCGTTTATCAAGACGGAAACGGGATTCGACAAGGGCGACGTGCCCGAACATCGGGTTATCGAGGAAGACGCGGAGTTCATGAGCTCGCTGAGCGCCGAAGAGCGCGACGCGTTTCGGTTCATGGGCGTGCGTCTTACGAAAGACGCGTGGAGTCTTTTTTCGCGGGACGTGGTTCCGGGGATACGCGCCGCCGATCGAGCGTTTCTGGAGCGGAACCTCGGTCAAAATCCTTTTTTGAGTGAGAACCCCGACGCGGGAATGACTCCCTTCGGGCGGCCGACTCTTATTATTACCGGCCGGCAGGATGCGAGCGTCGGGTATAGGGACATGTGGTCGCTCATCGAGAATTTCCCGCGCGCGACCTTTGCCTGCCTTGACGGCGCCGGGCACAACGTGCAAACCGAGCGCGTTCCTCTGTTTGAAAGTCTTGTGCGCGACTGGCTGGAGCGCGTCGCCCGACAGTAAGGTGGCGCCTGATTGCAGGGTATTACGACTCGGCGGGGTACGGGATCTCGCCTGACCAGAGGTGAAGGAGTCCCGCCGAATCTGGCTTGAACGCGGAATCGGAGTCGCGATACGGCGCGTCACGCGCGGGCGCGAAGAGGAGTTCCCCCGATTCGCCGATTCCCTCGATCGTGCCGTCGATCGATTCGAGCTTTTCGGGGTCGCCCGCGAGAAAACTGATGCGCTCGCCCCGGTAGAGGAGCCGACTGGAAACCGCCTCGCGCCAGTCGTCGCCTTCGAGGGTTTCTCTGAGGCAAGCAAGGTAGGTCTCGAGCATGTTGTCTATTGAAGGGACGTGCGCGCCGGGAATGAGGGCAAGCGACGTCGCCTTTCGCGCTAGGTCTTGCGGAAAAAAAGTTTGCGCGATATTGAGCCCGGTTCCCGCGAAAAGGACCGATCCGCCGCTCGAGGGCGAGACGGAGGACTCGCAGAGTATACCCGAAAGCTTTCTTCCGGACGCGGGAGAATCGCCGCCCGAAAGGACGTCGTTCGGCCATTTAATATTCGTTCGGGACTGTGGGGGAAGGAAGGCATCAAAGGCGCGCGCGACGGCGAGACCGACGCGGAGGGTAAAGCCGACAGGCGGCGGCACGCGAAGGAGTATCGTGCAAAGGAGGCTTTGTCCGATAGGGGAATCCCAACGGCGACCGACTATGCGTCCCCGTCCCGCCGTTTGCACATCGGCCCGGATAACCGTTCCCGACGGGGATCCTGCGTCGGCTAAAATACGCGCGTCGGCCATGGTGCTTTCAGTTTCCCGTACGAAATAACTTGGTGCCCCAAAGGGATTCAGTATGTCGAGTGGCTCAAACTCCATGGAACGATCTCCCGTCGCGGTACTATACCGCGTTGGGACGTTCGGGGCAACAGAAACGCATCTGTTGACAACCTGTCAGAAAATTGGCACTATTATGAGCGTAAAGCGATGTGACGCATTGAATATTCGTCGCGCGGATGTCGTATAACGGCTATTACCCGAGCTTCCCAAGCTCGTGACGAGGGTTCGACTCCCTTCATCCGCTGTAAGTTCTTTTTTGATTATTTCTATATAATATAACACTTTAGACAAGCCTTGCGAAAACCAACAATACCCTTTATACTAACCCTGTAGACAAAAGTCACATTGAAAGTCACATTTTGACTGGGCAAGGGGGATTTTATGGGTATAAACGAACACGCCAGATTTTCACTATACAAGAAGAAAACAAGCAAGGGGTTGGTATGGTATGCCCGATTTTGGGACTTTGACCTTGAAAAATATACCGTCACGAAAAGCACCGGCGTATTGGTTGCAGGGAAAAAAGAACGCAGACAAGAAGCGCTTACCTATGCAACGGATATATTACTACCACAAATTGAGAAAACCACAGAGCTGGTCAAAAAGCGCCTTGTCGATTTCCTTCTTGAATGTTGGGAACCGGGGTCAAAAATGATTATCAGTAAAGAAACCGATATAGACCGAAAAATAGCACTTGAATACATTGCCCTGAACCAGCGAGCAATTAGAAAATGGATAATACCGTACAGTATCGCACAGGTCAAAATTGAAAAGCTGGATGAGGCGAAAATAGACAATTGGAGAACGCAGGCAAAAAAAGACGGATGCGGAACGCGACAACTACAGGTTACACTACAGGCAATTAAAGTACCATTATCATGGGCAGAGAAAAAAAAGCATATCAAATATAATCCTATTGCCGGGGTCGGGAAAGGACGATACACGCCGCCCGATAAAAACGCCCGCATATTGTCTACAGGTGAAATAAACGCGATCCTTTCCTTGAGGGATTGGCACGATCCGCGGGTTTTGTTTGCCGTACAGCTTGCGTTGCTTGTCGGAATGCGCCGGGGAGAATTGCGGGGGTTGCGCTGGGGAGATATAAACCGTGACACGCGGGAGCTGTCCATAATTCATAACTATGTTGACGGAGAGGGAAACAAGCCTTGCAAATGGCGGGGGATCCGGGACGGTTGCCGGTCGGTATTTTTGCCGGAACTGATTTCATATTCCCTTGAGGCGTTGTATAAACGGTCAGTATTTCAAAAGCCGGACGATTTTGTATTTTATTACAAAGACCCTAAATTGACGCCAAATGATGAACCGCTACACCGTGACCGCCCTTGCTCTACACAGGTACTACAGCGGGGTTTCATTGAGATACTGCATACTATAGGGGTATCGGAAGCCGAACGGGTACGCCGTCAATTATCGCTTCATTGCTTGAGGCATACAGCGGCAACATTACACCGAACGGCAGGAATACCTGACGGTACGATCATGAATATGATGGGATGGAAAAGCTCCCGTATGCTGGAAGGATACAGCCATGTTGGAAATATCGTAGACTTGCAAGCCGAGCGGGTACGGTTGGAAAATAGCCTTGCACAGGCGCCAAAAGACCGCGCCGCCCTACCGGAGCCAGAGACCGCCGGCAATACTGACCGATGCCGTGAGATTGCGGACAAACTGGGCAATGATCCGGGGCTTGTCAAAATCGTTGACGGTAGAATCGTTATCGAACAGTAAACCGGAACCAGAAGCCATACCACCACCACGCCACGGGCGCCCGTTGCTTCCTTTCCTCCCGGCCTCTTGTCCTAACCTTAAATAAACCTTACAGGAAGAAACTTTTTTTCACTTTTTCGCATTTTACCCTTGACGACGGGTACTTTTTTACACTCTATCAATAACGCAGGCGGAACAATAACACGCCATTGTATACCAGTGAACACTAGAGGAGCCAATAGAATGAAACCGGAACACAAACACAATACAAACACCATGCCCCTACCGCGCTGGGCTATTGAGTTCCGCCGCTGGGGTAAACCCGCTGACGTTGCCCGGCGGGTTGGTTGTCCGGTTCGGGTTGTCATTGCCGCGTATAGTGGGGATGCCGCCGCGTTCAATGATCTAGCCGCCGGTCGGTATGGTTGCCGGGTCAATCTGGCTTGTACAGCGTTTCACCGGATGCCGGACGATGACAGACGGAAGCGGCCGCGCTGGATGTCGCGGGAGCGCTGGCAGGGAATCGTCAATGCGGTTTTTCCTGTTGGCCTTGAGCGGGAGCCATGTACAGCCTTGCAGGGTTAGCCTTGCTATAAAATGTAAATAGCCGCGTTGCGGTTGAAAATATCTTATTACTGGACAACCGGGAAGACCCGGGAGACCGCCGAAGCCATGGCGGGGACAAAATGCGAAAGCCTGAAAAGGTATGTAGGTTTGTTTCCAGAAACGTTGCAGACACGTGCAGATGTTTCACGGCTAAAGGTTGGTACTTTTATGTCCAGTTGTCTACTTTCAAAGCAAGGGTTCGTTCTCCGTACAGGCGTTTCTTTGTCCTCATTAAACCGTCATCTCAAAGACGGCCGTATCAAGTATTGTCGCCTAGGCTCCCGCGTACTGATACCGGAAAGCGAGATACAGCGCCTTGCAGATATGGCCGTTCCTTTCGGGATTGATGCCCCGGTTATTGCTGAACCGCTGGCCGCTGAACAGGCGGGGGTATAAGTATGTATTTGAGGGAAACACCCGAAGCGAAAGAAAAGCGCCTGTTTGGAATTGTTGAAAAACATATTAAAAGCGTTCTACGTGACGCCCCTGCTTATGGTTCGGTAAAAGCCGAATTTATTCTAGTTGATGGCCAGATTACCCGGGTTATTTATGGCGCCGAGGTTGCAAAAAAATTGCATAACGTAGGCGGTAGCCAATGATGCAGAACAACCACTACGCCGTCGAAACCGCCCCGGACGAAGCCGAACGCATTACCGAGGTTGCCGGAAGGCTGATAGAAGCCGATCCGGGGCTGTCTCCGCAAGATGCAGACAAACAAGCCGCCGCGATAATCGAAAAAGAAAAGCGCCGCGCCCGTTCCCCGTTCAAACTGGCACCCGCTGGGAATATGCCACTGCTCGCGCCCGAATGGTTGGTGAAAGGGTTTATAGAAAAGAATAGTTTTGGCGTCCTGTATGGAGCGTTCGGAACGGCAAAAAGTTTTGCCGCGCTGGATTATGCTTTTTCTATTGGAACCGGAACGGCTACTTTTCACGGAGC
>CAYSEA010000052.1:0-13868 GCA_964429975.1 uncultured Treponema sp. | reverse complement strand
GAAGGGACAATCCACCGCGTATACGATCCCGTCCGCGTACAAAGGGTACCTGACGATTACTTTCACGGCGTATTATCCCGACAACTCGCCCATATTCACCAGATTACATATATTGAGCGTTCCGGAACTACGGCCTGACGGCGGTTATAATTTATACCAGCTGTATCATAACATGAATTTTTTTCTTACGTCCAATCTTGCGGAAATCGCCATAATAGTACAAGGCGGTTATGTGTCTTATGGAATGATGGGCGGCGTGTATCCCAAACAAGATTCAAAACCCGGTCTTAAACCGTTGTTACGGTATATCAACCCTTCACATAAAATACATTTCTTTACGACCAACCCGTCTGAAGTCCTGTATTTGAATCAACTCGGTTGGCACTTTGAGGGTATAGCGGGATATATCTTTGGAGAACCAATCGAAGGCGCGCTACCGTTCTATCGAATACATGTTGCCGGTTTGATCTATTATGCCTCCAATCCCGAGATCGTTACCAAATACGGCTCATATCCAAAGCAATTGCTCGGATACGTATATCCGTAGCGATGGCTGAAAAGATTTAGATCAACGATTGACCAAATAAAAAACGCCGTATGACCCTCGTCATACGGCGTTTTCAATTTATCAAAATTATCTCTTACTTTTCCTCGATCATCTTCGTGGCCTTGCCGATTACCTCGCGGAGGTCGGTGAGGTCGGAGCTGATGATGACGCGGGAGCCTGATTTGGCGATGCCGCCGATGGCATCGATCCAGTTTTCGGAGAGCTTGAGGTTCGCGGCCTCCTCGCCTCCCTTCATCGACACCGACTCGGCGATCTTGCGGATTCCCTCGGCGGTGGCGCGCGCGACGGCGACGATCTCGTTCGCCTCGCCCTCGGCCTCGTTCACCATCCGCTGCCGCTCGCCGTCGCTTAAGTTTACGGCTTCCTCGTAGGCGGCCTTCGAGAGGTTGATTTTCGTTTCCATCTCGCCGAGCGAGCGGGCGATCTCCGCGCGCTTTTCGCGCTCGGCCTTCATCTGGGCTTCCATCGCGTCCATGATCGAGTCGGACACGCGGATGTTCTGGATCTCGTAGCGCGTCACCTTGACGCCCCAGGGATCGGAGGCCTCGTCGACGGCCTTCACGACCGTCGCGTTGATCTGCTCGCGCGCCTCGAAGGTATTGTCGAGCTCGAGCTGGCCGATGACCGAGCGCATCGTCGTCTGCGCGAGAAGCACCGTGGCGTAGGAATAGTCCCTGATCCCGTAGCTCGCCTTCTTCGGGTCCATCAGCTGAAGATAGAGGACGCCGTCGACGCGCACCTGCACGTTGTCCTTCGTGAAGCAGTCCTGCGCAGGCACGTCGATCGCCTGCTCCTTGAGCGTCTGGCGGTACCGCACGCGGTCGAGAAACGGAAAGAGCACGTGAAAGCCGGCTTCGAGCGTGCGGCTATACTTTCCGAGCCGCTCCACGATGAGCGCGGTACGGTTCGGCACGACCCGCACCGAACGAAACAAAGTGATGACGAAGACGAACGCGAAAACCGCGAGCATTACGAATAGCGGGGCGAGCGGGTTCATGCGGCGCCTCCTTTGGTCGATTTCTTGCCGGCGCCCTTGACGAGCTCGGCGACGGCCGCGATTCCGGCCAGTTCCTCCGGGAATACCGACACCTCGCACTCGGCGAGCGTCTTTCTGAATCGACCGATATAGCCTTCGGCGAGGCGCATGCCCATGGCGGTCTTGCCGCCGGGAACCGAGAGCGCCGCGGCGACGAGGGAAAGGCCCTCGGCGCTCGCCTTGCTCGTGACCTCGATTGCCTTGGCGCGGCCTTCGGCGATGCTGATGCGGCGCTGTTTTTCGCCCATCGAGCGGTTGATGGCGTCCTGCTTGTCGCCGAGCGAGACGTTGATTCTCGCCTCGCGCTTGCCTTCGCTCGAGAGAATGCTCGCGCGCTTGATACGCTCGGCGCGCATCTGGCTTTCCATCGCCTCGAGGATATTCGCCGTCGGCGTGATGTCGCGTATCTCGTAGCGCGTTACCTTGACGCCCCAGTTTCCCGAGGCCTCGTCGAGCGCGCGCACGATATTGTCGTTGATTCCCTCGCGCCCGCAGAAGGTCTTGTCGAGCTCGAGCTTTCCCATCTCGCTTCGCATCGTCGTCTTGGCGAGCTGCGCGACCGCGAAACGGTAGTTGTCGATGCCGTAACTCGCCTTGACGGGGTCCATCACCTTGAGGTAGAGGATGCCGTCGACCTGCACCTGCACGTTGTCCGAGGTGATGCAGAGCTGGGGATCGACGTCGAGCGCCTCTTCCTTCCGGTTCTGCTTGTAGGCGATGTGATCGATGAACGGTACGAGCAGGTGAAAGCCCGCCTCGAGCGTTTTCGTATAGCGACCGAGCCGCTCCACGACGAAGCTTTCCTGTTCCGGCACCACGACCGCGATCTTAAAGAGCGTGACGACCACCACGAAGGCGATCAAATACATCAATACAATCGGCATTCCGTCTCTCCCTTACTTTCGAGTATTTTCGCCCGATGCGAGCGATTCGACTTTGTACATCATCCCGTCGCGCTCTAAGATGCGCGCGCGCGAACCCGCCTGAATCTCCGCGTCGACCGACCGCGCGTTCCAGGTCGTCCCGCGAAATCGAATACGACCTTCCTTGACCGTACCGACCGTCTCGACGACCTCGCACGTCTCGCCCGCCCCGTCCTCGGCCGAGGCCGACGTTCCCGGGATGAACAGCGTTCCCTCGAAGATGCGCGTGAAGCGCCTCCTGAGAAACATAAGCGAAAGGACCGACAGGCCCGAGAACAACAGTATCTGCAGCCAGACTTGGGAACCGACCGACGGAATGAGCGTCAATGCCGCGGTGGCCAAGGCGCCAAGGCCGAAAAAGAAGATGACGAAACCGGGCATGAGCATCTCGAGACCGATACACGCGATCCCGATGACGGCCCAGATAATCCAACTATCTTGCATGGAATGCTCCTTTCATCTTTCTATTATAGCACCTTTTTCCCGCATTGAAGAAAAATCACTCCACGAAGAGCCGATGAGAGGCGAATACGGGGTCCGACGTCAGGTTGACGCCAAGCCGCCTCAGGCCCGCCTCGTCGCCCGGCGTCGGGAAATGGGTGAGGTGCATCTGACAGCCATGGAGGTCGGTAAGCCGGTCAAGGCAATTTTGCACCATGGGAGTGAGCGCCGCGCTGATCGCGAGCGCGATGAGCGCTTCGTCGACGTCAAGGCTCGCGGTTTTTCCCTTCATCGTTTTTTTCTTGAAATTCGCAATCGACTCGATCACGAGCGGAGAGAGAAGCTGGATGCTGTCGGGCACGCCCGCGAGCCGCTTTATCGCATTGAGCACGGCCGCGGTCGCGGCATGGAGGAGCCGTGAGTTCTTTCCGGTCACGATCTCGCCCGAGGGGAGCTCGAGGGCAGCGCCGCACCGCACGGTCGGATTTCCGCGCTCGTCGGTCGCCTCCCCTCCGTCGGTTTCGCCCGACGCCGCGAGGGCTTCCCCGGCGGTCTTTCGCGCCGCGACGAGCACGGCGCGATACTCCACCGTCAGCGAAAGTTCCTTCATGAGGCGATCGGCCTTATTGAGGGCTTCCTGATCGGCCATGCCCATCATGAACTCGCACGCGCATCTCAGGTAGCGGCGCACGATTTCCTGCTTCGCGGCCTCGCGCGTGACGTCGTCGTCGACGATGGCGAAGCCCGCGCGGTTAACGCCCATCTCCGTCGGCGAGCGATAGGCGTCGGCCGATCCGGTGATCTTCTGCAAAATGCCGCGCAGTATCGGAAATGACTCGACGTCGCGGTTATAATTCACCGCGGTCTCGCCGGTCGCCTCGAGGTGAAAGGGGTCGATAAGGTTTACGTCGCGCAAGTCAAGGGTCGCGGCCTCGTAGGCGAGATTGACGGGATGCTTGAGCGGAAGGCTCCAGATCGGAAAGGTCTCGAACTTGGCGTACATCGCCTGAATGCCGAGCGCGTGGTCGTGATACACTTGCGAAAGGCAGGTGGCCATCTTTCCCGATCCCGGTCCGGGACCGGTCACGACGACAAGCGGTTTCGTCGTCTCGATGCGCGGGTTCGCCCCGTAGCCGTCCTCGGAGACGATGAGGTCAACGTCCGTGGGGTAGCCTTTCGTGGGCGCATGGGTATAGACCCTGATTCCACGGTTTTCCATTTTCGTCTTGAACGCGCGCGCGGCGGGTTGGTTTTCCCAGCGGGTAATGACGACGGCCGAGACCGAAAGGCCCCACTCGCCGAGATCGTCGATTTGCTTCATCGCGTCGGCGTCATAGGTTATGCCGTAGTCGGCGCGGATCTTTCGGTGCTCGATTGCGCCCGCGTGAATGCAGAGTATGATGTCCGCCTCGTCCTTGAGTTCCTTGAGGAGGCGTATCTTGACGTTGGGGTCGTAACCGGGAAGGACGCGGGAAGCGTGAAAGTCGTTCATGAGCTTGCCGCCGAACTCGAGGTACAGCCTGCAATCGAACCGCCGCATCCGCTCGCGAATGTACGACGCCTGCTCGGCCAAATAACGCTCGTTGTCAAAGCCCTTGCGCATAACCCGTTACCCCCTTGTAACAAAGGGCGAGTATATACCCCGCGCGGCGAAATGGCAACGGACTTGCGGGCCGGCCCATGGCGATCTGGACAAAAAAAAACCCGGAAACAAAAGTGTTTCCGGGGAGTTAGCGGCAAAAGGGCTTGAACCTTTGACCTAACGGATATGAGCCGTTTGCTCTACCGACTGAGCTATACCGCCGCGTTGCCCGGTAAAACTACCAAAGGCTAAAAAAAAAGTCAAGACGTTCGCCGAACGGATACGGACAGGAAGGCCGGCTATATCAGCATATTCTCGCGGGCCGCGCGATAGATGCGGTTATTCCATACCGGATTTTGCATAAACCGTTCCCTGAGGCTATTGTCGCCGATTTCGTTCGCGCGCTTTTGCAGGTACTTGAAGCCCCGGCTCAGAAAAACCGCCACGTCCGCCTGTATCGTCCCCGGCATCCGGCTGCCGATCTCGAAGCAGAAGTGGTAATAGAGCGCGGCGTACGGATCGGAAACGTCAAAGGCCTCGTGAGCGATCGCGGCGAGACTCGCTACGCCGGCATCGGTCGGGGACCCGGCCTCGAAACGCGCGCGATAGAGCGCGAGAAACGCGCGATGCATCCGCGCGGCGATGCGCGAATCCGCGGCTCCCGTCGCGAGATCTTCGGCGAAGAAAAAACCGCTTGCCCAAACGCGATAATAGTCGGGCCAAAATCCGTATGCGGGTAACAGGACCGAAATATCCTCGGGAAATTCCTGACCGGTAATCGGCCGTCCCGAAAGGACGGAAGACTCGAGTAAAAACGTGTAGGCCTCCGGTACGCGATCCATGCAGTCGCGAAAAATCTGATCGGACGCGTGAAACCTGCTCTGGTGCGAAAGCGTTCTCGCGTACCACGTCCTGCAGAGCGCGACCTGCTCCGGAAGGCGATGCGATGACGCGAGGGAAGACGCGGTCTGAAAAACGAGCTCCGCGTTTCGATAGTCGCCGAGCTCGAAGGACACGCGCCCCTTCATGAACAGAATCAGAACCTCCCGGTCCTTCGCGAAGCACCGTTCGGCGGTCTGTCCGGCGGAATCGAGCGCGCATTGCGCGAAATGGAAGTTGCCGTTACCAAAATGAACCATCGCCATGTCGAACCGAACGGCCAACAGCGTCAGCGGATCCCTCATGCGCTCGGCGTTTTCGATGGCGTACTCGAGATACACCACGGCGTCGTCCCCCTTCTTGCGGGCGAGCGAAAGCATGGAGATGAGCTCGAGGGCGCGAAGCTCGCCGGGAAGCACGCGTTCTTTCTGAAAAGAGTGGAGCACGTCTTTCGAAAGGCGCGAGGTTTCCTCGTACTGCCCGTCGCGATATTTCGCGATGGCTCGCTCAAGATCGTTGATCACGCCGGGAATCCGACTGTCGCGAAACGCGGACGAATGAGAACCGAGGGCGGCAAGCGGTTCGTCCGAATGGTATATGCAGGAAACTAAAAACGAGTCGGTGACCTGAAAGCCAAGCGACGTGAGCGACTCATAAAGCGAAAAATCCGCGAGAAGCTCGCCGCGATCGAGTTTGTCCCAGAGAAAGCCCGCGATCTTAGCGTCGAGCCGCGCGGCCTCGTCTCCGACCTTCCGGTAGAGGGAAGCCCTGAGGCTTTCGTTGATGGAGCGAAAGTCGGCCGAGTCTGAAAGAAGGCCGAGCCGGGCCATCCACGAGCCGAGCGATACGAGAAAATCAAGCTGTTTGTCGAGATACAAGAAAAAGGCCGGCAATTCCTCGAGGAACAAAAAATCGAGACCGCGATACACGAGATACGCGAGCTCTGCGAGATCCTGCGGAAGGCGCTTGACGTCCGCTTGCGCGAACGTCTGTTCGCCTCTCGACGAAGAATCGAATCGGCTTCCCAGCACGTCCGAGAGCGAGGATGCGAGGTCCTCTCCCAAATCGCCGCCGACCGTCTCGATCCGAAATTTTTTCCCCGCCGCGCGCTCAAAGGATTGCAGACGCGACACGAGATAGTCGAGCGCGGCTTTTACTCGCCATTCCGGCTGAGCGGTCGTGAATCGGCACAACGCATGCATGTCCAAGGCATACGCATTTCCGTCGGGAAGAACTTCTTCGTCTACCTCGGTTAAGGTTTCGGAAACGCTCGCGACGAGGTTCCTCATCAGCGTGACGATATCCCCACCCCGGTTCGCGTAGAGCGATAATACCGAACTCTTGGCGGACAGTCCCGACTTCGCGCCCGCTTGACCGCCCGCGTGGGCGGCGGCACCTTCCTCGACGTTCGCCTCGCCGGCGCCCGCCTCGCCGGCCGCGCTCGCGCGGAGACCGGAAAAAACGCTTAAACCCGTTTCGGGAAGCGCCTTTGCCGTCAGGTACGGCGAGAGACATTCGAGCGCCGAATCCGTCAAGAGTATTCCCTCGTCGGGAGTCACCACGGTGTCGAACCGCGAAAGACATTCCTGAAACGTTTCGGGGGATATCGTATTTTTAAGAAAGTCGACGAGCGTAAAGTATTCGCGGATTCGCTCGCGGTTCTCGTTCAGCAAGGCGTCGAGATCGGCGAGCACGCGCGAGGCAGAAAAAGCGTAGCCGACCGACGATGAGTCGAATTGATAGAGGTTACCGCCCGAAAGCCTCGTCGTGACGCCGCCGTTCTTGCGAACCGAATCCGCCAACGCGGACAAAAAACTGACGGTTACGTCGGGACAAATTCTGTTGAGCTGGCGATGGTATCGCAATTGTAAATAGAGGTAAATCATCGATCCCCCGATCGCGCGCCCAATTCCATTGACACCGTCCCGGCGCCTTGCTAGTATAAACCGATACTACAGAAAAATCGAGTCTAATCGAAGAGACTCTCGTTCGAGTGAACTCGATACCAGCGCAAGGGGAAAGGAATGAAACCGTCCGATGTAAAGGGAAGATCCTTGGTCAACTGGAAGGACTGGTCTCCTGAGGAGATCAAGTACTTGCTCGAGTTGTCGCATTCAGTCAAGAAATCCCTCCGTCTCAAGGACGTCCATCAGCGTTTCGTCGGCAAAACCCTCGCCATGCTCTTCGAAAAAAGGTCCACGCGCACGCGGTGCGCCTTTGAAACCGCTTTCGGCGAGGAAGGCGGTCATCCGGTATTTCTCTCGTCTTCGGACATTCAGCTCGGCGCGAAGGAATCGATCGAGGATACCGCGCGCGTGCTCGGAAGGATGTTCTCGGCCATCGAATTCCGCGGCTACAAGCAGGAAACGGTTGAAATACTCGCGCGTGAATCGGGGGTTCCGGTCTATAACGGGCTCACCGACAAATTTCACCCGACGCAGGTCCTTGCCGACGTCATGACACTCGAAGAAGCTTTCGGCAAGGCGACTGGCCGGACGCTTTGCTTCGTCGGCGACGGGCGCAACAACGTCGCTCGTTCCCTCATCGTCATTTCCTCGAAGCTCGGCATCAATTGCACGGTTATCTGCCCGCCCGAGCTCGCGACCGAACGGGACCTCCTCGATGAAGTCGCGCCGTGGGCGGCTGCCTCGGGGGCAAAAATCACCGTAACGAGCGACCTTGGCGCCGTCGCGGGCGCTGACGCCGTCTATACGGACGTATGGGTTTCAATGGGCGAAGAAGCGCAGCGGGACGTGCGCGTGCCCTTATTAACGCCGTACCGCATTACCGAGGAACTGATGGCAAAAACGGGCCTTTCCAGCTCTATCTTCCTCCATTGCCTACCCGCCGTTAAGGGCGAAGAAGTCTTGGAATCCGTTATCGAAGGCCCGAAAAGCCGAGTTTGGGACCAGGCGGAAAACCGCAAACATACGATAAAAGCAATTATGCTTGCAACAATTTGAAAGCAGGATATATAATTAGGGTACATTCGGAGGTTGAACAATGAAAAAAGCGATTCTTCTCGTAACGGCATTCGTTCTCGTTTTTGGCGTTTTCGGCGTACTACCGGCCTCCGCCGTCGAATCGGACCTGTACTATGTTAATGTCCAGATATTGAAAATATTCTCCCATAAACTCGGATATTTCGTCATTTATCGACGTGCCGGCCTCAAGGCGGGCGAGGCGTACATCCCCCACACGTGGTTTGACCGTCGGGACAGCAGGGCCGTCTTGAACCTCACGAGCGAAAACATCAATCCCTACATGACGATCATGATGAAAAACGGCGAGTTTGACCATGTGCGAATCGTCGCGAAAAAGGACACCCGGCACGTTACGTGGGGAACGATCAGCGAGAGCGCGATCGAGGCCGAGAAGTTCAACGTCGAAAAGCTGAATCTCGAGTTTTAAGCGTGTCAACGCGTTTCGCGGGTAGCGCCGCACAACGAGCCATCCGCGAGGAAACCCTCGACGGGTGGCTTTTTTATAATCTCGCCCATCGCGACTCGCTCACCGATTCCCTCCTCGGCCTTGATCCTGCCGCAACGTCCACGAGACCTTGGCTGTATCTCGTTCCCGCCGAAGGCCCCTGCGAGCGCATCGTGCATACCATCGAACCCTCAGCGCTCGACTCTCTTCCGGGAACGACGCGCCTCTATGGCGGTGAAACCGAACTTGCCTCCGCGCTTTCCCGTCATGAAGGAAAGCGTTTCGCCATACTCGCCGACCGAGCCCTGCCCTTTCTTTCCACGTTTCCCGCAGGCGCGCGCGATCTTCTCGAGGCCGCGGGTATACAAACCGTGAGCGCCGCGACCCTCGTTCAGCGCGTCCAGTCGCTCCTTGACGAAGAAGGCGTCGCGAGTCACGAGCGGGCCGCGCGCGTGCTCTACGAAGCCGTCGACGAGGCTTGGGACTTCCTTTCGGCAGCCTTTCGCCGAAGCGACGAAGTATTCGAAGGCGACGTCGCGAATCGCCTTACCGCCGCGATCGCGCGGGCAGGGCTCGTGCATTCCTCGCCGCCCATCGTGGCCGCCGGAGCCGCCTCGGGCAACCCGCACTACGAACGATCGGGCGCGGGAAACCGCATACGGCCGGAAGAGGTCGTGCAATTTGACCTCTGGGCGAAAGAGCCGGGCGGTATCTACGCCGACATCTCTTGGGCGGGCTATACGGGCACCGAGCCTCCCGCGCGGATCGCCAAAGCCTTTGCCGCCGTCGTCGGCGCGCGCGACCTCGTCGTGTCCACCCTCGCCCGTTCCCTCGAACGCGCTATGCCCATTACCGGCGCCGAGCTTGACCGTGTCGCGCGCGGCTCTGTAACCGAAGCCGGGTTCGCGGGCGGGCTACGGCACAGAACCGGACACGGCATCGATACCGCCTGTCACGGTTCCGGAGTGAATCTCGATTCCATCGAGTTTCCCGACACGCGCGTCATGCTCGAAGGTAGCTGTTTTTCCGTCGAACCCGGCATCTACTTCACCGATTTCGGCTTCCGCTCCGAGATAAACGTTTACATTCACGGGGGAAAACCGGTAGTATCCGGTACGCAACCCCTTCAATCAAAATTGTTGACCCTATAGGAAATGCCATGAACCCAGTACCGAAAGCACTGCTCGATTTTATCGAAAAATTCGATCATTTTATCATCGCGAGCCACCGCGAGCCCGACGGCGATTGCGTCGGAAGTTCTCTCGCCCTCGCCTCGTATCTCGCGCGGAAGGGCAAGCGAACGAACCTCGTGTCGGCAGGCCCTTTCAAACGACCTGAGATTCGCGAGTTCGAACCGCTTTTCGCGCCAAACGCCGACGATTTCGACCTGACCGACCGCTCCGCCCTCTTTGTCCTTGACTGTTCCGGTGTCGAGCGGCTCGGTGACGCGAGCGCGAGCGTCGCATCTTTGCCGCGCGCCATCGTCGATCACCACGCCACGAACGATTCCTCGGGAGAAGCCGACTATATTGACGGTACCGCCCCCTCGACGACCGTGCTCGTACAAAAAATAATCGAGGCAGAGGGAGACGCGCCGAACCTTCATGAAGCCGAACTCCTCCTCTTCGGTCTCTGTACCGATACCGGGTTTTTCCGCCACCTCGACGAACGGGCCGCGAGTACCTTCGAGCACGCCGCTCGCCTCGTCGCGGCTGGGGCAAACCCGAAAAAAACCTTCGCGCGCATGAACGGCGGAAAATCCTTCGAGTCGAGAATCCTCATGTCGCGCATTCTCTCGCGCATGACTCGCTTTTACGACGGCCGACTCATCATCTCGAGCGAAACTATCGATGATACCCGCGAATACGGCCTTGAGGGCCGGGATTCCGATTCCCTCTATCAACTCATACAGGCGATCCGCGGCGTCGAGGCGATCGTGATCGTCAGGCAGGAATCAGAAACGACCTGCTCGGTGGGACTCCGCTCGCTCGACCGCATCGACGTGAGCGTCGTGGCCACGGCCTTCGGGGGCGGCGGACACCGACAAGCCTCGGGCCTCAATACCCCCGGCACGATCGAGGAACTCATTCCCCGCTTCGTCGAGGCATTCAGGCCCCAGTTTTCCTGATTCAAGGTTCTCTGAAAAACCAAGCGTTTTTCAAGCTTCTCGCGTTTTTTCAAGGTTTTACCTGAGAAAACCGGCTATTTTTACCAACTATTCAAGGTTTTTCCCGCCAAATAGCGCTTTTTCTTGGCATGATTCTTGCAATACCTCAGCGGAGGTATGGAATGAACGAATCCTTACTCGACCAAGCAATCGCTACCTGCAAACAAGACCCGACGCCCGACAACAGAAAGCGCGCAATCGACGCGCTCGGTATCTTCTTGTACGAAAATCTGCAAAAGTATCGCCTTTCGATTCGGGACGAGGATACGCGCAGCGACTTTATCGTCTGGCTCTATCCCCGCTTTGGCGGGATGATCGACCGCTTTAACCCCGAGCGCGCCTCCTTCGGCACCTTCCTGAACTGGAACGTGCGCCTCACCTTCCGCTCGTTTTGCCGAAGCCGCTACGGCACCGAGGCCCGCCAGCGAGTCTACGAAGCCGAAGAGGAAACGAGGATACGAAGCGAGATGGCCGAGCAGGAAAACTCCGGGATATGGGAACTCTATGCGGGCGAGCCCTTTCCCGGACCGCGCGCCAAGGACTCGGCGAACGCCTCGCGAAAACGGCGCGAAATCGAGGCGCGGACGTTGCTTTTACTCGCCTGTAAGGCAGGCTATGAGATGGACGACGCGACGATCGAATCGGTGTCGCGTCGCACCGGCCTTGACGCGAAAACCTTACGCGCGCGCGTCGATCTCGTGCGACGGCAAAGCCTCCACTGTCAGGACCGCCTTCGCCTCTCGCGGGAGCGCGAATACCGCTACTACCTCCGCGCGAGCCGGTGCCTCTACGAGATGGGGCAGATCGACAAGGCGACGAACCGATATCAGGCCCTCGAGCGCGAACGCGCCTATTGCCAGCGGAGGATAGCCTCGATTCGAGATCAGATAAAGCGCCAGCAAAAGACGCCGAGCAATCGCTTCCTCGCCAAAACGCTCGGTTTTTGCCGGGGAACCGTCGACTCGACCCTTGCCGCGGCGGCGCAACGAGGGTATTCTGGCGTATCATGAAGCTCTTCCTCGCGTCGGGCAACGCCCACAAGCGCCTTGAGTTCGCGCGCATCTTCCCCGATCACGATATCGTGATTCCCACCGACCTCGGCCTCGCGTTCGATCCCGACGAAACGGAGTCGACGTTTCACGGGAATGCCCTCATCAAGGCGAAAGCCCTCTTTGCGCTCACCGGCGGGCCGGTTATCGCCGACGATTCGGGTATTTGCGTCGACGCCCTCGGCGGGGAGCCGGGGATTCGTTCCGCCCGCTATGGCTCCGAGGGCGGCGTCAACCTCGACGCGGCCGGGCGAAACCGCCTCCTTTTGGAAAACATGCGGGGCATGAGCGACCGACGCGCGCGTTTCGTGTGCAATCTCGTCCTCTATCTCGGACCCGACCGATACTGGTCAGTTCAGGAAACCCTCGAGGGGCTCATCATCGAAGATGAACGCGGCACGGGGGGCTTTGGCTACGATCCGGTTATGTTCATCCCCGAAGAAGGGATGACCGTAGCGGAACTTTCCGACGCCGACAAGGATCGCCTCTCCCATCGGGGCAAGGCCGGTCGGCTCATCTCGTTATTGCTCGACGCCCTGTAGGCCCGCGCCTTCCTTCCTGAACAGAAACCGATTCTCCCCGACGCGACCGAGCCAACTAAGGGCGTTTTGAGACGCCAGAAGCTCGAATGCGGTCTCGGTCCAAAAAGCTACGTGCGTGCTATCCTCCCGATACCACCACGTTTCAAACGGCGCCTCGGGTATGATATGCGTGCCGACCGCGAGCCAGCCCGACGGCCGCACAATCCGGGCAAGGTCCGCAAAGGAGTGCGCCGGCTCATAAAAATGCTCGGCGACCTCGAGGCAGGTGACGAGATCGGCCGATTCGGGAAGTGGCGCCTCCCTAGGCGCAAAATACGGGTCCCACCCCCGAGCGTCAAAGCCTCGCTCGCGTAATAGCGTCACGAGGGCAGGCTCCGGGCCGCTTCCGTAATCCAGTACTGTCTGGATCGAAGATGCCCCACGAAGTTCATGGGCCGCAATGCCCCGAAACGTGTCTTCAAGATAACTCGATAACCAGGCGCGATATCCCGAATCCGAAAGGGAGTTATGATGGAGGCCGTAGCGCGCTCGTTCCGCTTCTGGATCGGGTAACTGCGCCCGGTTGAGGGTTATTCCCCCGCATCGTTCGCACTGCGCATAGATTCGGTCACGGACGATCACGTCTTTTAGCGTAAAAAAACCGCAAAATCGGCAGAATTCGCTCATTTTCTCCATAATTCCCCTCAAGTATTTTTACCCTAGTGCCGATAAAAGGTACGGGGAAGGAATCGTCCCGTGGCCTTCGTTGAAGATACCACGAAGACGGACTCCCTCTCCACTACCGAATTGGTCGAAAAGCGCCGGGTGGCGCGGATCGTCAGTTTGGGCGGGAAACATGGATGCTTCCCGTTACACATATTCCACGGAGGAATACCTATGGTTATCAACCACAACCTCTCTGCAATGTTCGCTCAGCGAACACTCGGCGTCACCAACGGTGGCATTCACAACGACGTTTCCAAACTGTCGTCGGGAATGCGGATCAACAAAGCGGGCGACGATGCTTCCGGTCTCGCGGTTTCGGAGAAGATGCGCAGCCAGATTCGCGGCCTCAACCAGGCTTCGCAGAACGCGGCGAACGGCATCAGCTTCATCCAGGCGACGGAAGGCTATTTGCAGGAAACCACCGACATTCTTCAGAGAATTCGCGAACTGTCTGTTCAGGCCTCGAACGGTATCTACTCGTCCGAAGACCGAATGCAGATCCAGGTCGAGGTTTCCCAGCTGGTTGCGGAAGTTGACAGGATCGCCA
>CAYSEA010000051.1:7269-14493 GCA_964429975.1 uncultured Treponema sp. | reverse complement strand
AGGGCGTTACCAACGCTCTCGTCGGAGCCGGATACACCAAGGCCAACTTCCCGCTCTTGACCGGTCAGGACTGCGACAAGGCGTCCGTGAAGAACATGCTCCTGGGTCTCCAGAGCATGAGTATTTTCAAGGATACCCGCACTCTCGCCGCGAAGGTCGTCGAGATGGTTAACGCCATCGCGAAGGGAGCCACCGTTCCCGTCAACGACAAGAAGACCTATAACAACGGAACCGGGATCATCCCGTCCTTCCTTTGCGATCCCGTCTTCGCCACTCTCGATAATTACAAGGCTCTCCTTATCGATAGCGGATACTACAAAGAAGCGGATATAGCCGTTAAGTAAATCGGGCTATATTCTCGATCTTCCACAGACAGGCAGATTTACTGCCTGTCTGTATTTTTGATATCTGCTGGGAGGACAAATTGGGTAACGCACTTCTCGAGATGAGAAATATTACCAAAACGTTTCCAGGCGTTGTTGCACTCGATTCGGTTAATCTGGAAATTACTGAAGGCGAAATCCATGCGCTTGTAGGAGAAAACGGAGCCGGTAAGTCAACGCTGATGAACGTCCTCAGCGGTATTTATCCCTTCGGGGAGTATTCCGGCGAAATTCTGTTAGAAGACAAGCTCTGCAAGTTTAATCACATTAAAGATAGCGAAAACAAGGGAATCGTCATTATCCATCAGGAACTGGCCTTGGTACCGTATCTGTCCATAGGCGAGAACATGTTCCTGGGAAACGAGCGCGGTTCCTATATCAATATCGATTGGGACGAGGCCTATACCAAGGCTGACTCCCTGCTCAAGATGGTCGGACTGAAAGAGTCGTCGAAGGTGCTTATAAAGGACATCGGCGTCGGCAAGCAGCAACTGGTCGAGATCGCGAAGGCGCTCGCGAAGAACGTCAAGCTCCTGATCCTCGACGAACCGACCGCCTCCCTGAACGAGACCGATTCTAAGAAACTGCTCGACCTGCTCCTCGAGTTCAAGAAGAACGGGATGACCTCGATCATTATCTCCCACAAGATCAACGAGGTGTCCTATGTCGCCGACCGCATAACCATCATTCGCGACGGTGCGGTAATCAAGACCCTGGACAAGCGAACGGATACCTTCACCGACGACGATATCATCAGCGGCATGGTCGGTCGCAGCCTCGTGGACCGATTCCCGAAGCGCGAGCATCACATCGGGGACGTGACCTTCGAGGTGAAGGACTGGACCGTATACCATCCCCTCTTTGAGGGTCGGAAGGTATGCGACAACGTCAGCTTCAATCTGAGAAAGGGCGAAGTGGTCGGGATCAGCGGTCTCATGGGCGCGGGAAGAACCGAGCTCGCGATGAGCCTTTTCGGCAAGAGTTACGGCGTCGATATCACCGGTGAGGTCTTTATAAACGGCAAGCGCACGCATCTCAATTCCGTCAAGGACGCCATTGCGAACAAGATCGCGTACGTCACCGAGGATCGCAAGGGCAACGGACTGATCCTGTCCACCCCGATCTGCGAGAATACCACGATGGCCAAGATGAGCAAGATCAGCCGGTTCAACATAATCGACCGCGACCTCGAGATCAAGGTCGCCGAGGATTTGAAAACCAAGCTGCGGACAAAGTGCACCTCCGTCATGCAGAACACCGGCAACCTGTCCGGCGGTAATCAGCAAAAAGTCCTTCTCGCGAAGTGGATGTTCGCCGATCCGGAGATTCTCATACTGGACGAGCCTACGCGCGGAATCGACGTCGGCGCGAAGTACGAGATTTATTGCATCATCAATCAGCTCGTCGAGGAGGGGAAGACGGTTTTGTTCATATCCTCCGAGATGCCCGAAATCCTGGGTATCAGCGACCGGATATACGTTATGAACGAGGGCAAGATGGTCGCCGAGCTTGATCAGAAAAACGCAACACAGGAAGTGATAATGACGCATATCCTACAATCCGGAAAAGGAGTCGAATAATGATACACATGCTTGGGGTCAAGAATACCCTCAAAAAGAACACGATGCTCATCGCGTTGGTTGTCGTCATGATCTTGTTCCAGGGACTCATCGTTTCCTTCAACAAGGGATCGCTGTTCAACCCCGCGAACATTTCCAACATCATCAGCCAGAACGCGTACGTCGTCATTCTCGCCTCGGGTATGCTGCTGTGTATCCTCACGGGCGGTAATATCGATCTTTCCGTCGGTTCGATCGTTTGTCTTGTCGGCGCCGTCGCCGGAACGATGATCGTCACGATGGGCATGAATATCTATGTCGCCATGGTCGTTTCGCTCCTGTTCGGAATCGCGATCGGGGCCTGGCAGGGATTCTGGATAGCGTACGTGCGAATACCGCCGTTCATCGTCACGCTCGGAGGCATGCTCCTGTGGCGGGGTCTCGCCATGACCATTCTTAACGGTCTGACCATCTCCCCCTTCCCGGACAACTACCTGAAATACTTCACGAGTTATCTGCCGGGAACGGCTGACGCCGGAACGATATTCACCGTCACAATGGCCGTTTCCCTCATCGTGTGTGGCCTATTCATAGTCCTCCAGATTTGGGACCGGATCAATAAAAAGCGCAAGGGGTATGAGATCGAGCCGTTCGTATTCATGATCCTGAAGCTTTTGACGATCAGCGTCGTCGTCCTGCTCGTCGGTTGGTTCCTCGCCCGACACAAGGGTATTCCCGTCGTTCTCATACTGCTTGCCGTAATCGTACTGATATACAGCTACTTCACGAAGAAGACCGTTCCCGGGCGCCATCTGTATGCCTTGGGCGGCAACGAGAAGGCGGCGAAGCTTTCCGGTATCGACACGAACAAGGTTCTGTTTTTCGCGTACGCGAACATGGGCTTCCTTTCGGCCGTCGCCGCGCTCGCCAGTATCGCCAGGTTCAACTCCGCGTTCCCGGCCGCGGGCACGAACTACGAGCTTGACGCCATCGGGTCGTGCTTCATCGGCGGCGCCTCCGCGTACGGCGGAACCGGTACTGTCGGCGGCGCGATCATCGGAGCTATCTTCATGGGTGTTCTGAATAACGGTATGTCCATCCTGGGTATCGACGCGAACTGGCAGAAATCCGTCAAGGGTATTGTTTTGCTTGCCGCTGTCGTATTCGATATTATGTCGAAAAAGCGGGCTAGAGCTAAGTAATTGTTGTATATGTAAACGACCGGGTTGGAATTCTCTCCCGCCGCATCCCTCATCAGGATGCGGTTTTTTTTTGTCGACATACCGAATTTTGTCATGTTTCTATTGACAGTAACACGACATCCCGGTATTCTCACCGTGTTACTATAAATAGTAACGGTAAGGAGACCGGAGTATGACAATCAAGCGCAGCGACGCCCGTGCCGCATCAATCCCGGGAGAACGGTATACCCCCTTTGCGCTCGCGAAAAAGCTCGGCGCGTTGGCGATTCTTGAATCGGCCTCGTTCACTCACGGACGGGACCGGTATTCGATCATTCTGGCGCGCGAAGCCTTTCGCATCCGTCAGGACGATTCCGGCGTTCGGTTTACCATCGACGGACGCGACGTGCCGTATCTCGGCGGGGATATCCTTGACGCGCTCCTTGAGGTCGCGACGCAAAACGTCCTGCCCCCCGACGGCATCCCCCTTCCCGCGGCCGGAATCGGCTACCTTGGCTACGAGTTTTGCAAACGCTGCGATACGATTCATCTCAGTGACCAAACCGATGTCCTTGAACTCCCCGAATCTGAGTTTCTCGTCGGCCACGTCTACCTCGTCTTCGACCATTTCACCGACACCATCCATATTTTCGCGCTCAACTACGATCAGCACGAAATCGATCTCGAGGAGGCCGTCGAGGACATCAAGCGCCGGCTCGGCGACCTCGATTTTTCATATCTCGCCGCCCCGACCGGAACGAAGCCTTCGCGCGTCGTGTCGGACGAGAAGGACAGCCACGACCGGTTCGTCGCGGGCGTGACGAAGATCAAGGAGCACATCGTGGCCGGAAACCTCCTGCAGGCGGTGATGTCCCGCAGGCTTACGCTCGAATCCGACGAGGATGCGCTCGAGGCATACCGGAGGCTTCGCTCGAAGTCCCCGTCGCCCTACCTGTTCTACCTCGATTTCGGCTCATACCAGCTCATCGGCGCGTCGCCCGAGAGCCTCGTGCGCGTGAGGGACTCGGTCGCCTCGATTCGCCCGATCGCCGGCACGCGGCGCCGGGGCGCGACTCCCGCCGAGGACGAGATACTCAAGAAGGAACTGCTGGCCGACCCGAAGGAACGCGCGGAGCATCTCATGCTTGTCGATCTTGCGCGAAACGATCTCGGCCGCGTGTGCCTTCCCGGCTCGGTCCGCGTCGCGCGTAGCATGGAAGTCGAGCCGTTCAGCCACGTCATGCACATCGTCTCCGACGTCGTCGGGCAGACGTCCGAGGGCGCGTCGGGTTCGGGGCCTCGCGCTCGCGGCATCGACGTACTGCGCGCGGCGTTTCCGGCGGGCACCGTGAGCGGAGCGCCGAAAATTCGAGCGATCGAAATACTCTCCGGTCTTGAGTCCGTCAGGCGCGGCTTCTACGCGGGCGCCGTCGGGTACGTCGAGCCGGACGGAGACTTGGATTTCTGCATCGCCATCCGGTGCGCGCTTCGCAAGGGAAAAAATTGGATACTGCAGGCCGGCGCGGGCATCGTGCACGCGTCCGACCCCGAACGCGAGTGGGAGGAGACGAACGAAAAGCTGATGGCGATGCGCGCGACCCTTGAGTCGGGCGATACAGGCAAGTCGGGCGATACCGGCTCGTCAGGCGAGAAACTCTCCGCGAAAGAAGGAGTCATGCGATGATCGCTCTCATAGATAACTACGATTCGTTTACCTACAACGTGTATCAGTATCTCGCGCGCCTTTCCGACGAGGAAGTCCGCGTAATTCGGAACGACGAGATCACCGTGGACGCGCTCGAAGCCCTTCGCCCGTCGCGCCTCGTTATCTCCCCGGGACCGGGGCGGCCCGAGGACGCTGGCATCAGCGTCGAGGCGATCAAGCGTTTCGCGGGCAAGATACCGATACTCGGCATCTGCCTCGGCCATCAGGCTATCGGCTACGCCTTTGGCGGGACGATCGTCGGCGCGAAATACATCAAGCACGGAATCGCCGAAGAAATGAGCCTTGACGGAAAGGGCCTCTTTCGCACGATCGGCAAGAGCGGGACGTTCACGCGGTATCACAGCCTCGTCGTGGAAGAATCCACGATGCCCGAGTGCCTGGAGGTAACCGCGCGCGCCGCAGACGGCGACGTCATGGGCATTCGCCACCGCGAACTCGAGATCGAGGGCGTGCAGTTTCATCCCGAGTCCATCGCCGCTACGCACGGCGAGGCGCTCTTGAAAGCCTTTCTTTCGTATCGCAGGAACGGGCTTTCGTTCAGCAAGGTCCTTTCGGACTTGATGGCGGGAAAGAGCATGGACCGCCAGACGTCGGAACTTTTTATGGAGGATCTCACCGAGGGCTCGCTCGACGAGCGGCAGACGAGCGCAATACTGACGGCCATCTCCGCGAAGGGACCGGCCGCCGAGGAGATCGCGGGATGCGCCGCCGTGCTCTGCCGCAAGAAAAAGCCCGTGCCGATATCGAAGCCGCTGACGGACATCGTCGGAACGGGCGGCGACGGACTCGGAAGCTTCAACATCAGCTCCATGGCCGCCCTCGTCGCGGCCGCCTGCGGGGTCGCGATCGCCAAGCACGGTAACCGCGCGGTGTCGAGCAAGTCGGGATCGGCCGACTTTTACGAGGCTCTCGGCATAAAGATCGACAACCCGGCCGCGAAAACCGCCGAGATAATCGAGAAGACCGGTTTCGGCTTCTTGTTCGCGCCGGTGTACCACAGCGCCATGCGCTTCGCCGCCCCGGTGCGAAAGCTCCTCGGCGTCAAGACGATCATGAACCTCGTCGGGCCGCTTTCGAATCCCGCGGACGCCCGCTACCAAATGCTCGGCGTCTACGACCGCTCGCTGATGAAGCCGGTCGCCGAGGCCTCGAAGATGCTCGGGTCGAAACGCGTCATGGTCGTGTGCAGCCGCGACGGGATGGACGAAATCTCCCCCTGCGTCAAGACCGACGTCGTCGAGATCGGCGAGGACGGCGTCCTTCGCGAGTACGAGATCGATCCCGCCGCCCTTTCGGTTCCCGCCTGCTCGCTCGAGGACTTGCTCGGCGGGGACTCGCGCGAGAACGCGGCCCTCGCGCTCGCGGTCCTGTCGGGCACGGGACGGGCGGGAATCCGCGAGGCGGTCGCGCTCAACGCGGGCGCGACGCTCTACGTCTCGGGCATGGTTCCGTCGATAGCCGAGGGATACGCGCGCGCCCGTGCCGCGCTCGCCGACGGCTCGGTGAGCCGCAAGATCGACGAGGTCAGGGAGGCGAGCCGTGCCTGATATCCTCGACGAGATACTCTCTCGCAGGAAGGAAGACCGATCGCGCCTCGGAGCCGAGTTCGGATCGTCCGTGCCGGCGCACCGGCTCCGCGCGGTCGTACCCTTTCTCGACGGGCCCGGCGCGATACTCGAGATCAAGCGGGCCTCGCCGTCGAAGGGAGATATCGCGCCCGATCTCGATCCGGTGACGGTCGCGGGACAGTACGCGGCCGCGGGCGCGAAGAACGTGTCGGTTCTGACCGAGCGGAATTTCTTCAAGGGTTCGCTCGACGATCTCGTCGCCGTGTCTTCGCGATATCCCGACATCGCCTTTTTGAGAAAGGACTTCATCGTCGACGAAGACGAGATCGAGGTATCATACCGCGCCGGGGCCGACGCCGTGCTCCTGATCGCCCGCGTGCTTGACGCGAAGAAGCTTATCGCCCTCGCCGCGGCGTGCCGCTCGTTCGGGATGACGGCCTTTATCGAGGTGCGCGACGCCGACGATCTCGCGAAACTCGAGCGCGCGGCGAAGGCCGGTCACGTGCTCGCGGGCGTCAATTCGCGCGACCTTGCGACCTTCAGGCTCGATCCGCTCGTCCCCGCGACTCTGCGCTCCCGGCTTCCGTGCAAAACCGTGTTCGAGTCCGGGGCGTCGACGCCCGGGGCGGCCCGATTCGCGCGTCGACTCGGCTTCGACGGAATACTCATCGGCGAGGCGGCGTCGCGCGATCCCGCCTCGGCCGGGAAGCTTGTATCCGCGTTTCTTTCCGCGCGCCCGGATTGGGTCGGGCAGTTTTGGCGGGAGATCGCCCGACGGGCGAGCGCGCGCCGGGAATCCGGCGGAAA
>CAYSEA010000051.1:0-7169 GCA_964429975.1 uncultured Treponema sp. | reverse complement strand
CCGGCAGGATCCGGCCGCTCGTCAAGGTGTGCGGGATCACGAATGCCGATGACGCTCTTTTGGCCGCGTCTCTCGGCGCGGACTTGCTTGGCTTCGTGTTCGCCGAGAGTCCGCGCGAGACGGACGGGGCGACCGTTCGCGCGATAGCCGCATCCCTCGACGCGCTGCCCGTTCGCCCCCTGCTCGTCGGCATTATCGTCGACGCGTCGGGCGCGCGCGCGAAGGCCGCCTATGAGCTTGCTCTCGACGGCGTTCTTGACGCGGTGCAGTACCACGGGGAGGACGCGTTCGGTGATTTTTCGCGCATAGACGAGGCGGGCGGAAGTTACGGCATCGGCCGCTACGCGGTCGTCAGGCTCGGCTCGGATGATGACCTCGCGAAAATCGACGCCCTCGCGGCGAACGGCGAGCCTCGCGTGCTCGTGGACGCGCGCGTCGCCGGAATAGCCGGCGGTACGGGCGCGACGATTCCCAAGAGCCTCGTGCGAAAGCTCGCCGACCGCGGCGTGCTCTGGCTCGCCGGCGGAATTAACCCGACGAACGTGCGTGGCTATATCGACGAGTTCGCGCCTGAGCTGATAGACGCCTCGAGCGGACTTGAGTCCGCGCCGGGCAAGAAGGATCACGTCGCGTTGAAAGCCTTTTTCAGGGAGATAGATCGATGATTGACGGGAGATTGAGCGCATGAGCGATAACGGATACTTTAGCCGCTTCGGCGGACGATACGTGGCAGAGATTCTGAGGCGGCCCCTTGAGGAGCTCGAGGGCGCCTTCGCCGAGGCAATGGCGGACCCTTCGTTCGTCTCGGAGCTCGAATCCCTTCGGGCGGATTTCATCGGGCGCCCGACGCCGTTTCTTTTCGCGGAAAACGCGACGAGAGAGGCGGGCGGGGCGCGGATATACGTCAAGATGGAAGGCCTCGCGCATACGGGAGCCCACAAGATAAACAACGCGATAGGGCAAGCCCTGCTCGCGAAACGCATGGGCAAAAAAAGGGTCATCGCGGAAACGGGCGCCGGCCAGCACGGACTCGCCACCGCGTCCGCGTGCGCGAAGCTCGGCCTCGAGTGCGTCGTGTACATGGGCGAGGTCGACGTCCGGAGGCAGCAGCCGAACGTCGCTTCCATGGAGCTCTACGGCGCGCGCGTCGTAGCGGTAACCTCGGGTTCGCGCGTACTCAAGGACGCGATCAACGAGGCGATGCGCGACTGGGCTTCGAGCTTCGCCGACACGCACTATCTCATCGGCTCGGCCCTCGGTCCCTCGCCGTTTCCGGATATCGTCAGAACCTTTCAGTCAGTGATAGGAAACGAGACTGCCGAGCAGATCCGCGCGCGCGGCCTTGACGTCGAGGCTCTCGTCGCGTGCGTCGGCGGCGGCTCGAACGCAATCGGCTTTTTCTCGCCGTTCACGGCGCTTTCTTCCCCGCGTCTCGTGGGCGCGGAGGCGGGCGGCGTTGGTCCCGGCGTCGGGGAGAACGCCGTGCGCATGACCGGCACCGCCGCGAGCGACGGCATACTGCAGGGTTACAAAAGCCGCTTTCTCGTGGATGAGGACGGGCAGGTCGCCGAGACCCGATCGATCTCAGCCGGACTCGATTATCCCGGCATAGGCCCTGAGCTCGCCGCACTCGGGGAAGCCGGCCGCATCGAGTTTACGTCCGTGTCGGACGCTGCCGCGCTCGACGCCCTCAAGTTCTTCGCGCGCTCCGAAGGAGTTCTTTTCGCGCTCGAGAGCGCCCACGCGGGAGCCGCCGCGCTCGAAATCGCGCGGAAGTCCCCTAAGGAAAAGTCCGTCATCGTCAATATGTCGGGACGCGGGGATAAGGATATCTTCATTACCTCGCCGGTCTTTCGCCCGGAGGAGTGGCGCCGATTTCTCAAGGCCGAACTCGAGCGACTCGAGACCGGCGTCGACATTCACCTTTTTGGGGGATCGATATGATCGCGCAAACGAAAACCGGCGCGCGGGCCGATATCCGCGTCATGGCCCATCTCGTCGCGGGGTATACCTCCGACGACGTCGCGTTCGCGGCCGCCCAAGGGCTTGCGGACGGGGGAGTGTCGTATTTCGAGATTCAGCTGCCGTTTAGCGATCCGAGCGCCGACGGGCCGGCCATTCAAACGGCGTGTGCCCGCTCCCTCGCCGACGGTTTCAGGGTTTCCGAGGGCTTTGCCTTCGTGAGCCGCCTCAGATCTGCGTTTCCCGAAATCCCCGTATACTTGATGAGCTACGCGAACCTCGTGTGGAAGCCCGGCATTCGGGATTTCGTCGCGCGAGCCGCCGACTCGGGAGCGGCGGGCCTCATCGTCCCCGATTTACCCTTTGACTCCGACGAGGGCTTGCGGGCGGCTTGCGAGTCCCGATCGCTCGTTTCGATACCCGTCGCGGCCCCGTCAATGTCTCTCGAGCGCATGACCGCTCTTTCCGCGCGGAAGTTTCCCTGGGTTTACGCGGCTTTACGCGCGGGAATCACCGGCGCGGCAACCACAATCGACGGGGAAACTCTTCAGTTCTTGCGTAACCTTGGCGCGCCGGAAACGCCCGTGCTCGGGGGATTCGGGATTCGTTCCGGCGCTCAATCCTGCGCGCTGGCTCCGCATGTGCATGCCGTCGTGGCCGGTTCCATGTTCGTGAACGTCATCGCGGAACATTCCGCCGGCGGCCCCGAGGCGGTGAGAACGGCAATCGCCCAAACGGCCCGGGAACTTACCGGATTGAGCGCATGACGGATTTGCATTTCAAGGCACAATGGGGCTATAATCGAGTGTAATAACATACATGGGCCGCCTCGGCCCCAGGAACGCGATGAAAACCATTACGAGACTGCTATTCATCTTGTATTGCCTCGTGCTGGCGGGCATGTTGTCGGTGGGATTGCTATCGTTGATAAACGGACATATCGCGAACGGCGTGTGCGTCATCGCCGAACGCCCGCTTCTTCGCACCGCCATGCTCATCGCGCTTCCGTCGTTTACCCTTGTGATGACCGTCCTTGCGCTTTTTTCCATACGGCGCACCGACGTTCGCGCACGCCTTCATTACGGTCTTTTCCAACTCTATCAGTATGTATTTCATGGGCTCTCCACCGGCCTCATGGTCCTCGACTCCCATGGACGGGTCAGGTACATCAATCCGGCCTGCTGTCGGCTGCTCGGGTGGGAAAGCGGTTCGCCTCCGCAGCTTGTCCACTATGCCGAGCTTATCGATCCCCTGCTCGTTCCCGTCGCCGAGCGGCTTGCCGCCTCGCTCGAGACCGGCGAGAGGTTTTCGCGCGAGTACCGCGTGTTCCTTCCGAGCGGGGTTCGCTGCATCGAGTGCGATTTCTACACCGTTCGGGATAATCGCCTCGGGCTCGTGAGCATCGTGTCCCTCGAGGATCGGACGCGGGAAGACGAGATTAAGCAACGTCTCTCGCAACAGCTGGAAGAGACGCATCGCTACGCGGTTTCGAAGGACAATTTTTTCGCGAACATGAGTCACGAGATACGGACGCCGATCAACGCGATTCTCGGCATGACGTACTTCGCGCGAAACCTCTGCAAGGATGCGAAATGCCTCGAGTACATCGGCAAGATCGAGAACGCCTCCGAGCTTCTCCTTTCGGTCGTCAACGATATTCTCGATTTCTCGAAGATGCAGGAGCATAAATTCTCGCTGAACCCCGAGAATTTTAATCTCTATGATCTCAAGAAGATCATCTCAGATCTTTTCACGCTCAAGATCCTGCAAAAGGGGCTGACGTTTCTCGTCGAGTTCAATTGTCCCGAGCGCTTCTACGTATTCGGCGATCAGTTTCGCCTGACGCAGATCTTCATTAACCTCGTGGGGAACGCGATAAAGTTTACCGACCGCGGCTTCGTTTCCGTCTCGCTCAATCACGAACAGGTCGGACAGGACATTATCCTGAGATGCGCCGTTCGGGATACCGGGTGCGGACTTTCGGAGGAAGACATGACGAAGCTCTTCACCGACTTCGAGCAGTTCGGCCAAGTCCTCGTAAAGACGCACGAGGGAACGGGCCTCGGGCTCGCGATTTGCAAGCGCCTTGTCGAGCTGATGCACGGCGTGATATGGGTCGACAGCTCCCCGGGAAAGGGATCGTCGTTCTATTTTATCGTCGTCATGAAAAAGCCCCTCGAGGTCTCAGGCGGCGAACTTTCCGCAGCACTTCCCTCTATCCGGAGGAAAACCGGGCGCGTCCTTCTCGTAGAGGACAACGATATCAATAGCGAGATTGCCGAGACGCTTTTGTCGAACGCCGGATGCGTCGTAGACCGCGCCGTAGACGGTCTCGAGGCGGTCGAGCTGTGCCGATCGCTCCCTCCCGATTATTACGATCTCGTGCTAATGGATATTCACATGCCGCGCATGAACGGGTATGATTCCGCAAGGATTCTGAAGACCGAGCTTAAGGTCGTCTGTCCTATCTTGGCCGTGACCGCTACGAGCGAAAACGCCGAGATGCTCGAAAAAAACAGCGACGTGGTCGCTGGCTACATCGTGAAGCCGTATGATCCCGAGGTCTTCCGCGGGCTATTCGGCGCCGAAAACGGCTGATCGGCCACGGACGGCGAAAGGACGCTTTTTATGGACACTTTTACCCTGGTCAGGACCGAACACCTGAACCATAACGGCAAGCTTTTCGGCGGACAACTCTTAAAATGGGTCGACGAGTTCGCTTGGCTCGCGGCTGCCCGCGATTTTTGCGGATCGGTCCTCGTTACGAGGGCCATGGACAATAGCGAGTTCAAGTACGGCGTGCCGAACGGCTCCATTCTCCGCTTTCGAGTCGAGCAGAAAAAGCTCGGCGTGACTTCCGTTCTCTATTCCGTGGACGTGTTCGCCGACATGCCGGGAACCGTCGACGAGACGCTCATTTTCACGAATAACGTCACGTTCGTCGCCGTTGACGAGAACGGGCTTAAAACGCCGCTCAACCTTAACTCGAGGTGCAGGGAACTTCGCGCCGCCGGAAGCGCTGCCGGAAGCGCCGCTGGAAGCGCAGGTCCCGATGGGACGACGTGTTCATGTAAGTGACACGAATCATTTGCCCCAGGCGGTGAATTCGGTGTATCATTGATACAGATTAGGCGTTTAACCGACAGGTAAGGAGTGCTTCCGTGAAGATGAAAAGCGTTGTTATTAGGACTACCGATATCCAAAAATCGATTGCGTTTTACGAGAAGACGCTTGGGTTTACCTTCGACTCGATGATATCTGCGGCGCCAGGAAAGCAAATCGCCTTCTTGACTGGTAAAGACGGCGGCGGAACTATCGAACTATTGTTCAACGAGCGGGGTAAGTCTATTTCCTGCGGCAGTATTTCCCTGACTTTCAGCGTCGATCAAATCGGCGAAACCGAGAAGTACCTAATCGCGAACGGAGTGCGGATTATTTCCCCGCCCAGAACTATCAAGGATGGAAAGAAGATTCTCACGGCCGTGGACCCGAACGGAGTCGAGCTCGATTTTATCGAGGAATGACCGAAGAGGCCCGCGGTTTATTGTTTTTACCCCGGGCATGAGTGTATAGTGTAGCGTGAAAAAGGGAGGCAATCGATGAAAACCCGTATAGTATTCGCGTTCGTCTGCGTCGCGGCCATCGCGTTCGCGTCATGTTCGTCCGCGCCGAAAGTTACCCGCGTGCCGTCAGAGACCCAAACGGACCTGAGCGGCTATTGGAACGATACCGACGTCCGTATCGTCTGCGAGACGCTGATAAAGGATTGCCTTTCGTCGGCGCGCGTCGCCCAATTCGAGAAAAAGACCGGTAAGCAACCGGTCGTCATCGTCGGTTCCTTCCGCAACCAGAGCGACGAGCATATCGACACTTCGATCATAACCAAGAAGATGGAGACCGCGATTCTCAATAGCGGCAAGGCCGAATTCGTCGCCTCAAGCGGCGAGCGCGGAGAGCTTCGCGACGAGCGCAGGGAACAGCAGTCATGGTCGAGCGAGGAAACCGCCAAGGCGCTCGCCAACGAGACCGGGGCCGACTTCATGATGATCGGCTCGGTCAAGACGATCGTCGACCGCGCGGGCAAGACGTCGACGAGAACGTATTTCGTCTATGCCGAGTTAATCGATCTCGAGTCGAACAGAAAAGTCTGGATCGGCGAGAACGACTCGATCAAAAAGGTCATCAAGGCCCCGCTTCTCAAGCTTTGACGCGATCGATTCGGAATAATAAATGTTTGGGATGAACAAGGCGTCTTTTGCCGTCCTCGCGGCGGTATGCGTTTCGGCGTTCGCGTCGTGCGCGAGCGTGGAGCACCATAAGGGACCTGACGCTTCCTTCGGGGCGGGAGACTATGCCTCCGCCCTGAAGCAGGTTACGAAACAGAAGGGCAAGGGCTATCGAGACAAGGACGCGGTCCTGTTCGATCTCGACGTTGGCATGCTCTTGCATTATTCCGGCGATATCGAAGGGTCCTCGAAGCGTCTTCGCGAGGCCGAGCGCGGCATCGAGCGCGCGTTCACCAAAAGCGTCACGCAGGGTGTCTCCTCGTATCTCGTGAACGACTCCACCAAGGAATACCCCGGCGAGGACTACGAGGACATCTACCTGAACGTGTTTAATTCCCTGAACTTCTACCGCTCGGGCTCCCTCGACGGCGCCCTCGTCGAGATCAGGCGAATCGACAACAAGCTCAAGGTTCTCACGACGAAGTACGGGGTCGCGACGTCGAACGCGCAACGGGCGGCGCTGGAAAAAAACAAGGACGTTCCCTTCGACGCCTCGGCGCATTCGACTAAATTCGCCAACTCGGCGCTCGCGCGGTATCTCGGAATGCTTTTTTACCGCGCGGACGGCATGTACGACGACGCGCGCATCGATCGCGATCAGGTGCGGCTCGCCTTCGCGAATCAAAAAAACGTCTATGCCTTTCCCGTTCCGAAGTCGCTCGACGACGAGCTAACCGTCCCTCGCGGGATGGGCCGCATTAACGTCATCAGTTTCAGCGGAAAGGGCCCGATCAAGACCGAGAAGGTCGACCGGATATTCCTCAATGGAAAGAACTGGATAAAAATCGCCCTGCCCGTGATCACGAAGCGGCCGTCGGCGGTCGCGAGAATAGACGTGCTCCTCGAGGACGGCCGGAGCTTTGACCTTGAATTGATCGAGGATATGGCCGCCGTTTCGGCCGAGACGTTCAAGGTTAAGGC
>CAYSEA010000050.1:3294-14601 GCA_964429975.1 uncultured Treponema sp. | reverse complement strand
TAACCCTTCCCTGGAAACTCTTGAGCTTGAAGCTTCGTGAGTTATTTTTCAAAGAGCCTGTGTCATCTATCTTGACATAAAGCGTACCCTTTCTCGCTGACGCCAAGATTGTGCATTACTACGGGTATTTCCTCGAGCAAACGGGGTTGATGAATCCCTACCGGATAGCGGACAAAGAGTACCTAATGAAAAGCAATCGCGCGGATTTCGGAGAACTTGACTTTTGCCACGGACGAAATGCCTTTCAACGGCATACGACCATTGTCGGCGACCAGAAGACGATAGCCCTTCTAAATACCCAGACGTTTCGTCTGTTGCGCTTTATATTTGCGTATAAGAGCGGACTATTTCGAGTCATAGATGGAGTATCCAGCGCCTTTCTTCACCTGAAGTCGTTTGTATACACCCTTCGTCACCGCTAAACCCATCACCCGCGCTTTACGGTTCCCGCATCACGTCCCGTAGCAAGCCGGCGAAGTGCGTATTGTCGCTCACCGCGGCGATATCGGACGCGCGATATCCGGTGGCGAAAAAACGAACGGGGGTTGCCGTGTGGCCGGTCGTGGACCAAGTTACCTCGGGGTAGACGCCTGCCGCCGGATCGCCAACGATGGCGAGTCCGCCCGTTTCGTGATCGGCCGTCACGATCAACAGAACCTTCCTCGTCGGATTCGCGTCGATCCATTCGGTGACGGCGCGAACGGCTTCGGAAAAGGCGAGCGTTTCGTGAATTATACGCTCGATGTTATTATCGTGCCCCGCGTGGTCGATTCTGGCACCCTCCACGAGAAGAAAAAAACCGGCCTCGTTATCGTCGAGAATCGCGAGAGACCTTCGTACCATATCGACCAGATGCGGCGCGTCCGGCGCAGCGGAGTAACCGTCGTATTCGTAGGGCAAATGACCGTCGGCGAAGATTCCGCACATCGGTAACGCGGGCTCGTCAACGAGCAACTGCGCGGCGGTTTGGGCGACGTTATACCCCGCATTGGCGAAAAACGAGGACTCAGCGGAGAATTCCTCGCCACCGCCCCCGAATAACACGAGAGGTCGCGTTTGGTTCGCGATGCAAACCGCGATTACCCCATACTGATCCCTGTTGTTCGCATGGGAAAAAAACGCCGCCGGGGTCGCATGCGTGACGGCGGCCGTCGTCGCGAAACCAACATCCTTGCCAAGGGCATGCGCGTACTCGGCGAGCGTCATGAGGTTGCGCCCTGAACCGGGAAACTGCCTGCTGATTACACCGTTATTAACTTTATAACCCGTGGCCAGAGCAGTCGCAGCCGCGGCCGAGTCGGTTATAGCCGAACTCGCCGAACGCGTCGTAGCCGTGCCCTGAACGGGAAAAGGCGAAAATGATAACGAATCATCCTGACCGGATAAAAATCGACTCGCGGCGCGAATTTGCTCTGGACCCATGCCGTCGCCAATGAAAAACACGACGCCAACGCCGTTCGGCGGCCCCGAGAATTCGCTCGAAACTCCCGAAGAGCAGGCTGTGGTGGTCACGGCTACTATGAAAACAACGATCGCGACGAGACCGATTGAGTAACGCGTACGGAGCGTTTGGGGAGCTGTACTAGCAGTGCGAGATATGCTCATGTTAATGCCCCCAATTCAATAGTAGTCGCGCCCCGACGAAAACGCCAGGGCGCGACTGCCAAAAGAGGCCTTATTCCATAAAATAGGTCTTGAGCGGGGGAAAGCCGTTAAACTCGACCGAGGCGTAGCTTGAGGTATACGCGCCGGTGGTGAGCCAGTAGAGGCGGTCGCCGATCTTGAGATCGAGCGGCAGGCGGTACTTGCAGTCCTCGTACATGATGTCCATGCTGTCGCACGTGGGGCCCGCGAGGATCACTTCGCCCATCTTGACCGAGGGCGCGTCCTTGCTCGTGACGATGGGATACTTTATGGACTCGCCGAGCGTCTCGATCAGTCCGTTAAACTTTCCGGTGTCGCAGTAGACCCAGCGGCTGAGCGCGGTGTTATTCTTCCGGGAGATGAGGACGACCTCGCTGATGAGGATACCCGAGTCTCCCACGAGGGAGCGGCCGGGCTCGAGGATGATCTGCGGGATCTCGTCGCCGAAGTCGTCGCGGAGATACCGCGTAATCTCGGAGGCGTACTCGGAAAGGTCGTTCGTCGGCTGAGTGTAACTCGCCGGGAAACCGCCTCCCATATTGATCATCTGAAGCTTGATGCCTTCTTCTTCCTCAAGACTCGTCATGAGATACTTGGTTTTGGCGATGGCGTCGTTCCACTGTCCGATGTCGCGTTGCTGGCTTCCGACGTGGAAGGAAATCCCGTACGGCGTCAGCCCGAGATCCCGCGCCTGAACGAGAAGGTCGTAGGCCATATCCGGGTGGCACCCGAACTTGCGAGAAAGGGGCCAGTCGGCGGTCACCGAGTTTTCAACAAGAATTCGCACGTAGACTTTCGAGCCGGGAGCGTACCTCGCGATATTCTTGAGATCTTCCTTGCTGTCCGTCGCGAACATGCGGATGCCCCGCTCGAAGAAATACTCGATATCCTTGGCTTTCTTAATGGTATTGCCGTAACTGATGCGCTCGGGCGCGACGTCAAGACCCATCACCTTATCGAGCTCAAAGCGCGAGGCAATGTCGAAATTGGAACCAAGCTCGGAAAGAAGCGTGATAACCTTCGGGGCCGGGTTAGCCTTGACCGCATAGTAAATCTGCGCGAAGGGAAAGGAATTCTGCAGCTTAATGAAGTTTTTCTTGATAGTCCGCAGGTTAATTACCAAACAGGGCGTTTCGAGTTTTTCCGAAAACTCGAGAAAACGGTGCCAATCGGCATCGCCAATGTAGTCATCTCTATTCAATTAGTTTAAAGATCCCTCCCTTGGAAAGCGAGCTGTTTTTGAACTATAGTGGCACGCACCGGTTGTGTCAATTATTGAAATTACGGATAATGCAAATATGACGGTTCTGATGCAAATTGGCGCTTTATTTACCCTCATGGCGGTAGGTTTTCTCCTTGGAAAGCTCGCTATTGTTGAAGGAACGGCCCTCAAAGGGCTTTCTAACCTTATCATCAAGGCGGCCCTACCCGCCCTTATCCTGACCTCATTACAGCGTCCCTTTAGCTCGGAACTCCTTTCGAGCGCGATGCTGACCTTGGTCGTAGCGACGGTCTTTTACCTCGCCATGATTTTCCTTTCGTATGCAGCCGTCAGGCTCCTCAAAACCCCGAAGCGGCAGGTCGGGGCCCTTGTATTTTCGCTTGCCTTTTCCAATGCGGGCTTCGTGGGCTTTCCGGTCATAGTTTCAATTTTAGGGCAAGATTCCCTCTTTTTAGCGGCGATCCACAACATTCTGTTTAATCTTCTCGCCTTTTCGGTAGGTATCGCAATCGTTTCTGGAACGGCAGAACAGGGAGAAACGACGAAACGCTATCGCTTTGGCTTCCCGCTCATCAGGCTTTTAAACATTAACGTTATCGCCGCCCTCGTCGGTTTTACCCTGTTCGTCGGCTCCATTACCCTGCCGCGGGCGATCGCCATGCCCCTCGAGCTTCTCGGAAGCACCACGACGCCCCTCGCCATGATCGTGGTCGGTCTCATGCTCGCCCGAACGCCCCTGCGGGCGGTCGTGGGCGACTGGCGGCTCTACGCGGTGACGGCCCTCAGGCTCGGCGTATGGCCGTTCGTGACGTGGGCGGCCTGCCGCGCCGCCGGCGTCGGCTTCCAGCTCACGGCCATCACCGTCATCATGGCGGGAATGCCCGCCGCGTCGAACACGAGCCTCATCGCCGAGGTGTACGGCGGGGACACCGAAACGGGCTCGTCGATCATTTTTATCACGACGCTTCTTTCCGTCGCGACGATCCCGATCCTTGCGATTCTCCTGACGTAATTTACCGGGTATACCCCGCCGGATCGGTCACGCGCGCCCAGTCCTCCCGCGCGCGCTCGAGGCCCGCCCATACGAAGGCGTGCATCCCCGCGGCGCGGGCGCCTTGCACGTTCGCCTCGATGTCGTCGAAAAAAACGATTTCCGACGGTTCGACTCCGAGCCTTCGGATTAGGGTCTCATAGATCGCGCGCTCGGGCTTGATCTGCGAAACTTCGCAGGAAAAAACGGAAACGTCAGCCTCGCGAAAAAGCTTGATCGCCGAGCCATACCGCTCGAGAAAATCATGCGGCATATTCGACAGGATGGCGAGGGTAAAGCCCTGCCCCTGCAGGGAGCGAGCCCATTCGGTGACCTCGGACGACACGTGACGCCATGAGGCCAAGTCCTCGGCGAGCAATGCCTCGGCAAGCGAACGCGTCTCGGCGGCGTCGCGCGAGCCGAAGGCTTCGCCGAGGACCCGCTCGTACATCTCGACGCCGCGAAGCTCTCCGCGGTCATAGGCCGGACGGTATCGCCAAAACGCTTCCCTGAAAAAATCCTCGCTCAAACCGCTTAAGCCCGCCATGCGCGCGTAGCAACCCGTATCCTGAGGCTCCGAGATGACATTGCCGTAATCAAGCGCCAGAACCCGTATCATGCTGTACTCCTTGTAGCGTTTGTCGCGCGAGAATGGACGCGAAGCGCGTCAGCCCGCCGCGAGCGATTCGAGACGCTCCCTGATAAACTCGCTTTTTTCCTTGAGGCCGATCTTTCCCGTTTCGAGAATGATGACGTTCGGCCGTTTCGCGTCAAGCTTCACCCGTCCGGCGGACTCGCGCATCATGCGCAGGAGCCGGTCGACGGAGACCTTTGACACACGCGAGAACACGACTTCGACGGAACCGGAGCGCTCCCTGAGAACGGCAATCGAAAGCCGCTTGCAAATGATGCGAATCTCGGCGAGTGAAAGGAGGCTCTGCACCTCGTCGGGTATCGGACCAAAGCGATCTTGCAATTCGGCGTACACCCGCTCCAGTTCTTCCTGACGCGAGACGGAGGCGATCTTCTTGTAGACTTCCATCTTCGTTTGCGGAACCTCGATATAAGTGTCCGGGATAAAGCCCGTATACTCGAGCTCGAGCAGGGCCTCGGTTTCCTCTTCGAAGCCCTCGTTTCTGAGGCGCATCACTGCTTCCTCGAGAAGACGGAGATAGAGGTCGAAGCCGACCGAGTAGATGTCGCCCGACTGTTCCCGCCCGAGGAGGTTTCCCGCCCCGCGAATCTCCATGTCCTTCATCGCGATCTTGAAGCCGCTTCCGAGTTCGGTGAAGTCGGAAATGACCTGCAGTCGCTTCATGGCGATCTCGGAGATCGCCCTTCCTTGCGGATAAAAAAGATACGCGAAGGCCTTGCGGTCGGAACGCCCGACGCGGCCCCTGAGCTGATAGAGCTGGGACACGCCGTACATGTCCGCGCGGTCGATGATGATGGTGTTGACGTTCGGTATATCGATGCCGTTTTCGATGATAGTCGTCGAGATGAGCACGTGGAAGCCGCCCATCTTGAACCGCCGGAAAAGCTCCTCAAGGTCCGTCGAGCTCATCTGCCCGTGCGCGGTGTCCACGAGCATCTCGGGAACGAGGCCCTCGAGCATGATGCGCGTTTCCTCGAGGCTTTCGACCCTATTATGGAGATAGAAAACCTGTCCGCCCCGCTCGACTTCGCGCCTGATGGCCGCGGCGACGCGGTCGGGATTGAACTCGCCGATAGCCGTCTCGATGGGATGCCGGTTTTGGGGCGGCGTGGCGAGAAGGCTCATGTCGCGTATCTTGAGGAGGCTCATGTGGAGCGTGCGGGGAATGGGCGTCGCCGAAAGCGCGAGGGAGTCGACGTTCGTCCGGATCTCCTTGAGACGCTCCTTGTCCTTGACGCCGAAGCGCTGCTCCTCGTCGACGATCATCAGCCCGAGGTCCTTGAAGCGCACGTCTTTTTGGATGAGCCGGTGCGTGCCGACGAGGATGTCCACGTCGCCCGCGACGAGCCGCTCGAGGGTCTTTTTCTGGTCAGCCGGCGTGACGAAACGCGAAAGCTGGGCGACGCGCACCGGAAACTTCGCGAAGCGCTCGACGCAGGTGTCGTAGTGCTGCTCGGCGAGAAGCGTCGTCGGCGCGAGAAAGGCGACCTGCTTTCCGCCCATGACGGCCTTGAAGGCGGCGCGCATGGCGATCTCGGTCTTGCCGTAGCCGACGTCGCCGCACACGAGCCGATCCATGGGAACGGGCTTTTCCATGTCCGCCTTGATCTCTGCGGCCACGGTGAGCTGATCGTCGGTCTCCTCGTACGGGAAGGCGGCCTCGAAGGCGTTTTGCCATTCGCCGTCCTTCGGGAACGGAAAGCCCTGAGCGGCCTTCCGCTTCGAATAGAGGTCTATAAGACGGCCCGCGATGTCCTCGACCGATTTCTTGACCTTGTTCTTGCGGTTCTCCCAGCTCTTCGAGCCGAGCCGGTCGAGCCGGGGCGTGTCGCCCTCGTTCCCGATGTAGCGCTGGACGAGATTCACCTGCTCGATCGGGATGAAGACGGTCTCTTCCTCCGCGTACTCAAGCTTGATGTAATCCCGCTCGTTCCCGAGCGCCTTGACCCGCTCGATGCCGTAAAATCGCCCGATGCCGTAGTTCACGTGCACGACGTAGTCGCCGGGGTTGAGCTCGACGAAGGTGTCGAGCACCGAGCTTTTCGCGTGCTTTACGGAGCGCGGTATATGGCGGCGACGGCCGAATATCTCGTTTTCCTGTATGACGATGATCTTGAGTTCGCTTATCGCGAATCCGGTCGAGAGGGTCAACGGCACGATCGCCGCGGGGATGCCCTTCAGAAGCTCTCCGACGCGAAGCGCCTGGTTTTCGCTTTCCGCGAAAACGTACACGCTCCAGCCATTGGCCGTTAGATTCGAGAGCTCTTCTTTGAGGTATACGATATTGCCGAAAAAACTCCTCGCGGGGTCGCAGGAAATCGAGACGCGGCCCTCGGAACGTCCCTCGCCGCCGTGAATCGTGCGAAGGAGTATGCGGCGCTCGCACGCGAGGGAAAGGGCGCGAAAATCGAGAAGTTCCTTTGAGGGCTCCGGAAGCTCCGCGAGAAGCGCGTTTCGGCCCTCGGGGGAGCCCGCGGCGCGGCCTTTGCGGTACAGCCCGAGATACTCGCGCTCAAGGCTTTCGCGCGCGTTTTCCTGGCGGTCGTAGTCGACGAAAAGGATCGTCGCGGGAAAGGAGTCGCCGAGTTCCCGGTTCCATGCCGCGAGATAATCGGCGACCGAATGGGGAGCGTCGAACGCGAGCGGGAAAAAAAGCTCTTCGCCCTCGCAGGAGCCATGGAGACGCAGATGCTCGACGAGCGGAGAGGCGCCGTCGGTAAATTCGCGGGATTCCCGCAATCGCTTCGCGAGCGCGTCTATGCGGTCTTCGGTCCAGAGGACCTCGCGCGCGGGATACGCCACGAGGGAGTTTACCGCGCCGGTGGAACTCTGATCCTCGGGGTTGAAGCGAGTTATCTTTTCGACGGTATCGAAGTCGAACACTATGCGATGCGCGTACGCTTCGCCGGGAAGGAATACGTCAAGGACCTCGCCGCGAAGGGCAAACTCGCCGTGAACGGTGACGCGGGGAACGCGAACGTAGCCCTGAGATGATAGCGCGGTCGCAAACGCGGTCGGGTCAAAGGTCCTGCCGACGGCGACGCTCGTGACGAGAGAGGCAAAATACTCGGGAGGGGGAACCGGGGTTAAAAAGGCGCGTTCGGTCATGACGAGAACGCGTTTCCCGCCGGGAACTCCCGTTTCGGCCCCGCGAACGCCCGAAGCCGCGGGGCACAGGCGCGCGAGAGCGGCGGCACGCTCGCCGAACACGGCCGCGCCCGGGGCTACGGGCCGGTACGCGATCGTTCCCCACCAGGGAAAGACCGCGCTTTCCAACCCACCAAGCTCCAAGTCGGAGTGAAGGATTTCAACGTCTTTTTCCGTCGGAACGACGATAACGAGAAGGCCCGGCATGTTTCTGGCGAATTCGGAAAGGAAAAAGGCGTGCAGGCCGCCCTGCAAGCCCTCTATTTCGCACGGCCAGCGGTTTTCCTGTAAACGACGAAATACGCCGGTCATTCCGGACCACCGGCGTATCTCACTAGTCAGCGTTTCAATCTCCATACCGCCGGGATATTACCACTAATGACGCAACATAAAAAGGCCGATATAATGAAAAAGGGAGATTTTCAGGTGAAACAACTCTTTCCGTTTATCGCATGCGCAGCTCTCTTTGCGGGTACGCTCGCCCCCCTGTCGAGCCAGTCGGATACGCCCGTGGCGGCGGACATCTCGATACGCTTTCTCGATCGCGCGATTTATTATCCCGGGAACAGCCCCTCGGAACCCATTACGATCAACCTTACCATCACGAATCGAAGTCCGGAAACGCTCAGGTTCAAGCTTGCCGACGACCGCATCTTCAGCGTCGATTTCCGCGCGTTGACGATGAAGGGCATGCCGCTCGACCATACCCCCGCATGGCTCCGAAAGCGCAGTTCAAACCGTCATGTGTATTTTCGTGAAGTCAGCATCGAGCCGGGAGAGTCGTTTTCGTTCGATGAAAACGTCAAGGATTACCTGTCCTTCGTCGAACCGGGGATTTACGTACTCGATTGCGGGTTCTATCCCGAGCTAAAGCGTCTGTCGGGCGACTTGGAGCCGGTCATCAGATCCAACCGCCTCACCCTCGAGGTAAAACCCTCCCCCGCCGCCGCTTCGGCGCGCGTACTTCACATTTCGCCGGCTACCGCGGAGGTTCTCCAGCCCTTGCCGATTCCCCCCGATCAAGTCGTTTCATACCTGTTGACCGCCCGTCAGAAATCCCGATGGGATCAGTTTTTCCTTTACCTCGATCTCGAGCAAATGATCGCCAAAGATCCCGCGCGGGGCCGTCGTTTCAAGCTTGCGTCGGAACGAGACCGCTATGAAATACTGGAAAACTACAAGTTTGACCTGTCGCAGGCTATCGTGGACAAGGACATTTCCACCATACCGGTCGAATTCCAGATCGAGCGCACGTCCTATACGGAAAACGAAGGCGAAGTAACCGTCATCGAATGGTTCGACTATAATAAGTTCCGCGAGAAAAAACGTTTTACGTACTATCTCGCTTCGCGCGACGGTATATGGAGGGTGTTCGACTACAAGGTCGACAATCTCGGTACCGAGTGATAAAAAAGGATACGGAATGAAAGCACTGCTCATAGCAGATACCGACGTCTCCGTCCGCGCGATTTCGGACACCATTGAGCCGTACGGGTTTGACATAATACGCTATAGATCGCCGGTCAAGGCGCTGGACAACGTCGACGAGATAGCTCCCGACGCCGTGTTCATCAGCGCGGGCGATTTTCCGCGTCACTGGAAGACGATTGTGCAATACATCCGCTCCGATACCGGAAAGGACCGCACGGTCATTGTTCTTCTCGTCACCAACCGGTTTACCGCGGAGGACGCTGATAAGGCGGTCCACATCGGCGTGCAGGCCATCGTCGGGGAGTCAATGACCGGCGGAAACGACGTACCCCGTCTCGTCGAGGTTTTTTCGCGGTATCGCTACGTCGGCGTCGAAACGCATCCGCGCGTCTGCGACGCGGTCGGCGAGCGGATGGTTCTCATGTTTACGAACCCCCTGAGCGACATGATCATCACGGGAAAGCTCGACTCGGTTTCGGCCACGACGCTTATGTTCCGCCCGGACTCGCCGTCCGCCGTCGCCGACCTTTCGCCCGGCGAGCGAATCACCCAGTGCACGCTCATGATCGACGGGGTGGAATTCACTCCTGCGTGCGTGGTGAGAAAAACGGGTAATTTCATGATTCTCGATCTTATAAACCCGAATGAGGGCCTCGCCGCTGCCGTGGAGGGCGTTATCGGCTCTTCGGTCTCTCCGGCAATTACTTCATTCTAATGATGATTGCGAAGAGGGCCGCCGCCGCCGCGATGAGGAACGCAAACACCCACCAAGGAAGCGGATCGGCGGACTGACGCCTTCGTTTCGGCTTCGCCCCGCCAGCGGCCGAGTCCCCGGTCCCGAAGGCGTAGCCGCAAACCGGGCAGCCCGCGCGAAAATCCCGCGCCGCGCCCGAGAAGCCGCACGACGGGCATCTCACCGACGCGAAAAACTTTCCGCAATGGGAACAGACCCGGTCGTTTCCCTTCACCTCGGTTCCGCAGTATTCGCAAAAAAACTTCGGCTTTTTACCCACGGTTCGCGTTATCCGAAATCCGCGCGGTTAGTGGTTTGACGCCGCGGCCGGACACGAGGCGCAGGCTGCAGGCGCGGGCTTTGCGTCGCCGGAGGAAGATCCCTTGGCCGATGCCGCGCTCTTGCTATCCGAGGATGACGAACCCTTCGCGTCGTTGACGTAAAAGCCGCTTCCCTTAAAGCTGATGGCGATTCCGCCCGACAGTACCCGTCTGACGGCCTTCCCGCATTCCGGGCAGGCGGTGAGCGGCGCGTCGGACATTTTTTGCACGGTCTCAAACCCGTGTCCGCACGAATCGCAGGCATATTCATAGGTAGGCATACATTCCCCTCTCGCGTGTTTTATGTATGCTTTAAGATACTCAAAATCCCGCGAGCGCGGCAAGTGTGTCGTAATTCACGATCCATCCGTCAAGATACACGCGGGCGAGCTCCACGCGAGGGCGCGTGCCCGTCGCCAACCGGACCATCGCCGCGACGGCGCGCGACGAGCGCTCGTCGTTCGCCTGAAGGTATCCGTCGAGCGCATAGTCCCGCTCGGTACCCGGCGCGTTCCCTTCGACCGCGCGCGCGAAAAAAAGCGCGTGGTCTATCGGCACGGTCATGCCCGGCGGAAGAAACCCCGCGAGGCTCGCGCGCGGTGAAGTCGTCATGAACGCGACGCGGCCGTCGCGCTCCGGAGAGTCGAGATAGTCGGAAAGCTCCTTCGGTAAAGCCTGAGAGGCGACATCGGAGCGCGCGAGGTTCGCAAGAAGGGTGGGCATATCCCGGGACATGGCGAAAAGGCCTGATCTCGGGATGGCGGCGCCCATCGCGCCCGAGCGATACCAGGTAACGCCCGAATCCGCGCCCGCGCGCTCCCAGCCGCGGGATTTCGGAAATACGACCGAACTCGCGCTTTTCGGAAACGAACCGGTAGCGAGCAGGCGAACGTCGCCTTCCGGAAATAGGCCGATATACAAAACGCTCGTGCGGTTCAGGGCAGAATCCGAAACCGAGAAGCCCTTTGCTTTCGCCACTCGTTCGACAAGGGCACGATGCGCGCTCACGGGAACGATGATCCACGCGTCCGCATCGCCGCCCATTATCGAGAGCGGATCGCGCGTAAACCCGTACGGGGCCGTCGCGCAAGCGGCCAACGCGAGGCAGGATGCCACTACGAGGCA
>CAYSEA010000050.1:0-3194 GCA_964429975.1 uncultured Treponema sp. | reverse complement strand
GCGAGCCGCCATGCGAGCCGCCATGGCTTTACGCGCGAACAAGGTCCGCCTGCCACAGCGCGTCGCCGGCCTCTATCTCTACCGAGCCGGTTCCGTCGAGCGATTCGACCCAGGTCGCGCTCGAGGCAAGTGTCTCGCTTTTCAGATACTCGGCAAAACGCTCGAAGGCGCGCTTGAGAAGGTCGGCGCCCTCCCCGTCCGTCTTCGAGGAAACTGACAGCGCTATCCGGTCGGTAACCTCGAGGCCGCGCTCTTTTCTGAGGTTTTGCACTCCGCGCACCAGGTCGCGCACGCATCCTTCGAGCAGCAGCTCCTCGGTTACCTCGGTATCGAGGGCCACGGTAAGCGTGCCCTCGTTCACGACGCGAAGGTTCGCCTTTTCAACGCGATTAACTACGATCTTTTCCGCGGTTATCTCGACTGCCTTTCCCTCAACGTCGATACTGAGCGTCGAGCCTTCGATGATCGACTGAATCTCGAGCGAGGACATCCGCTCGATGGCGGAGGCCGCGACTTTCATCGAGGAGCCAAGTTCCTTGCCGAGCGTGCGGAAGTTTGCCTTCGCCGAATACTCGACGAGCTCGTCTTCCTTGTCGTGAAACACGACTTCCTTGACGTTTAGTTCCTCGCGAATGGATTCTTCCATCTCGAGAAGAACTTTTTTCTCCTCGGGGTTCTTGGTCACGAGCTCGACTGACTTCAGCGGTTGGCGGGTCTTGAGGCTGTACTGATAGCGGAGGCTTCGTCCCATGGAGACCGCTTTTTGGACGGTTTCCATCTTGAACTCAAGGGCGTCGTCGCGCAAGGATTCGTTGTACGTCGGATAGTCGGCCAAATGAACCGATTCGGGATCTCCCTCAACGCGGAGATTTCTCCAGATCGTGTCCGTGATGAACGGAATGACGGGCGCCGCGACGAGGGCGAACTTCCGCAATGCCGCATAGAGGGAGTCGTACGCGAATCGTTTGTCGCCGTCGTTCTCGCTTTTCCAGAAACGGCGCCGCGAGCGGCGTATATACCAGTTATTCAGCTGGTCCACGAATGACACGATCGGATCGATGGCCCGGGAAAGATCGTAGGCATCGAGGGCTTCCGAGACGTCCTTGACCATCTTCTCGGTAATGGAGATTACCCAGCGATCAAGGGGATTGGAACTCTCGACTCCGCCCTCGCGGACGGTCTTCGAGGCGGGACGATCTATGCCGTCTATGTTCGCGTAGGTGACGTAAAAGCTGTAACTGTTCCACAGCGGGATGAGAATGCCCTTAAGAACGTCCCTGACGCCGTCGTCGGAGTATTTCAGGTCGTCGGCCTTTACGACCGCGGAATGCATGAGGAAAAGCCTCAGGGCGTCGGCGCCGAACTCGTTTACGACCTTATTCGGGTCCGTGTAGTTCCTGAGCGACTTTGACATCTTTTTGCCGTCGGTCGCGAGAACGAGCCCGTTGACGACGCAGGCCTTGAACGCCGGCCGGTCAAAGAGGGCCGCGGCAAGCACGGTCAGGGTGTAGAACCAACCCCGCGTCTGGTCGAGTCCTTCGGATATGAAATCCGCGGGAAAATGGCTCTCGAAGTATTCCTTATTCTCGAAGGGATAGTGATTTTGCGCGTACGGCATGGCGCCCGACTCGAACCAGCAATCGAGAACCTCGGGTATGCGGGCCATCGACGAGCCGCACTCGCAGGGAATCGCGATTCCGTCGACGAAGTGCTTGTGCAAATCCTCGGGGTACGTTCCCGAAAGCTCTTTGAGTTCCTCTCGGCTTCCCACGCAGAGCGTCTTTCCGCAGTCCGGGCACTTCCAGATCGGAAGCGGATTGCCCCAGAAGCGATTTCGGCTGATCGCCCAGTCGCGGGCTCCCTCGAGCCATTTACCGAACCGCCCGTCGCGTATGTGGGCGGGCTGCCAGATAATCGAATAGTTCGCGGTCAACAAGCGCTCTTTGATGCTCTCGACGGAAACGAACCAACTGCCCACCGCGCGATAGATGAGCGGGCTCGAGCAGCGCCAGCAATGCGGATAGGAGTGCAGTATCTGATCGCGCTTGACGAGCTTTCCCTCGGCTTTGAGCCGCTCCATGATCGCCTTGTCGGCGTCCTTGACGAAGATTCCGGCGTAATCGGAAACCTCCGCGGTGAACTTGCATTCGGCGTCGACGGGGCAAACCGGAGGAACGCCCGATCCCTTAAAGACCTTGTTATCCTCTTCGCCAAAGCCGGGCGCGGTGTGCACGATGCCGGTTCCGTCCTCGGTCGTGACGAAGCTTCCGAGAAAGGTTCGAAACGCGCCGGGACTTCCGTCCTCGTTCTTGGCGAGCGACGCGAAATACGGAAAGAGCGGCGCATAGGTAAGGCCCTGAAGCTCGGAGCCTTTCTTTTTCCAGATGATCCTGTAGGACGCGGGATCCTTGTAGTACGCGCCGAGACGCGCTTCCGCGAGGATGTATCGATCGGAACCGTCCTCTACCATGACGTAGTCGATATCCGGGCCCATCGTGAGCCCGAGGTTGCTCGGAAGCGTCCACGGGGTCGTGGTCCACGCAAGTAGGTACGTCGAGCCGTTCGCGAGGGCCGAGTCTCCCCCTGACGCAAACGTTCGCTCGGCATCGCTCCCCTTCACGGTTCCCGTCACGGCAAAGCGTACGGTGATGGCCGGGTCGTGAACGTCCTTGTAGCCTCCGAGATTGAGCTCGTGGTTCGAAAGTACGGTCGAGCATCGCGGGCAATACGGCAGGATATAATGGCCTTCATAAAGGAGGCCTTCTTCCCAGAGGCGCTTCATGACCCACCAGATGGATTCCATATAATCGGGTTCCATCGTCTTATAGTCGTTATCGAAGTCAACCCAGCGCCCAAGCCGGGTAATGGTATCGCGCCATTCCTTGACGTACCGAAGCACGCTCGCGCGGCACGCCTCGTTGAACTTGGCGATGCCGAATTTCTCGATATCGGTCTTTGAGTTAAGACCCAATTCCTTTTCGATAAGGTTCTCGACGGGAAGGCCGTGGCAGTCCCAGCCGAAGCGGCGCTCGACTTTCTTGCCCTTCATGGCTTGATAGCGGGGAATAATATCCTTAATGGTGCTCGGCACGAAATGTCCGAAGTGCGGTAACCCGGTCGCAAAGGGGGGGCCGTCGTAAAACACGAATTCTTCCGCGCCTGCGCGGTTCTCTATCGACTTCTTGAAAATGTCG
>CAYSEA010000049.1:0-14649 GCA_964429975.1 uncultured Treponema sp. | reverse complement strand
ATCATGTGTATTTTCGGATGTTTTGGTACTGAACTTTTATTGTATCCCTCCAGTCAACGGCGGGTCAACCTACCATCAGTCACACTGAACGGTATATCGGCAATGATGTCGGTAATGAAAAAAGGTTCAGTATTTTTTTAGCTTGATGATTAATAAAGGCATTATATCACTATAAATAAAAAAGGGAATCACAATATCGCAGAAAAACTTAAGGGATACGTTTTCTATTCAAATGTCATTTTTTAGATTCGACAGTAAATTATTATATAAGTAAAGACTTGTCTGATTGCTCTTTCGTTTTTTTATAATCGCCCCCTTGACAATCGTACTGTAATTACCACCGGACAAACGGGAAGCAACCACGGTCGAATACCGACATGGAATGGCGTGTTTGTGAAGCGTAATTATGATAAATACTCGATTTCGGGGAGATGAAATGGTTATTGAAGTATGTGTTGCGGACCTTGTTACGTTCGACGCGGACGCGATCGTCTGTCCGGCGCATTTTTCCCTTCGCGCGGGATCCGGTTTGTGCGGCGCGATTCACAAGGAAGCCGGACGGGAACTTGAGGCGGAGTGCCAGGAAATCCGCGCGAGGCTGTGGGGCGCTCAGTCCTTTGCGCCGACGGGCGCCGGCATCATCACGCGCGGGTACGGTCTTCGCGCGCGGTGGGTGATTCACGTCGTGGTTCCCCGTATGGCGCTCCTTTCCGGCGACGAGGACTCATCTCCGCGGCTAGCCGACTGCGTCGATACGATGGTGAAATTGGCGAACGACGCTTCGTTGTCGTCGGTCGCCCTGCCTTGTCTCGGAACCGGCGTGTATAAATGGCCACGGGATCGAGTGGCGCGGATAATGGTTTGGGCGATTGAGGAGTCGTGTCGCGTAGCGGATTGGCTTTCGGAACTTTACATCGTTTGCCCGGACGAGGGTCTTTTCGCGTTGGTCGCGTCCGAGTGCGATCGGGTCGGGTTTGAACCCATGGCGATTGAGGGCGAGACGGATTTTGTTCCCCGGAGGCGATATGCTTTGCGTCAAGATTCTTGAAGACATTCCCGCACCAGATTCGATTCAGGATCCGGTTTCGGTCGCCGAGGAAAATACCCGAATTTGCCGTGATGGCCGCTACCGAAACGCGGAAGGAATCGAGGTACGGATCGGTTCTATGATTGAAGCCGCCATCCGGGATAAACGGAGCATTCGCCCAGATGATCCGATAGGGCGTCGTTCCTCCGATCGGTGGCCGATGACCGAAGTGATAATCATGAACGCGACGACGCTCGCGGTCGCGAGTCCGCTCGCCGGTTCATGCTGTCTCGTTCTCAACTTCGCGAACGGAATCGTTCCCGGCGGCGGTTATCTCCATGGGGCGCGAGCCCAGGAAGAAAGCCTTTGCCGCGCAGGCGCGTTACATGCGGTTCTTGAAGGAGACCCGATGTACGCTTTCCATCGGGCCCAACACAATCGGGACTCGTCGGACTGGGCTATCTATACGCCCCGCGTTCCCTTTTTCCGGGACGGCGCCAACCGTCTCGCAGATCGGCCTTTCTTTCTCGATATCATAACCTGCGCCGCGCCGATCAAGGATGTATGCGGAGGGCAATCGGAGCGGCTCCTCGACCGGCGGATCGGACGGGTTTACGGGATAGCCTCGAGTTTTTCGTATGAAACGCTCGTGCTGGGCGCCTGGGGCTGCGGGGCGTTCGGCAATAATCCGTTTTTGACGGCTGAAAGTTTCCGTCGCTATCTTGAGGGAGAGTTTTCCGGATGTTTCCGGAGAGTAATCTTCCCGATTCTGGACGTGACGGTTGACCGACGGTTCCTCAATCCGTTTATCGAAGTGTTTTGCCGTTAACCCGATTATATCCATTTTGAACTTGTACGCGCCGCGATGGGAATGTTATACTGATATCATGTCAGTGGATTATAAAACGCTCAAAAACATTACGGATCTTATCACCATGCTCCAGGCTTCCGATCGCGGCGTACCGCTTCGTGACATCAGCAAGCGGCTTAACCTCGGTTCCCGTCAAGTTTCCCGCATCCGGGATCAAGCCGAGGATTTGTTTTCAGTCGTTATCGAGGACAGACCCGACCCCGACGGGCCTACCAATTCCAAACTCTGGATTATTCCCGATAAAACATTTCGCCTGCCGATACCGCTCTGGCTCGACGACAAAAGCTGGATCGCGCTTCAGCTCATACTCAGGCGCGGCGGGTTTCTCAAGACGAAACAGCAACGGGACGTTGAGGAAAGACTCCGGATCGCCCTGGAGTCTACGTTTCTCCGCGACAAGAAACGCCATCTGACGACCTCCTACGCGAAGTTTTCGGGCGTGAGGGATTATTCGGGCAGCGAGGCCGTTCTCGCGTCTATCGGCACATGCCTGCGAAACAATGAAAGCGCGCGCGTGACATATCGCGCGTTCGCCAGCGAGAGCGAAAAAAAATACGAGATCGATCCATACACGCTCGTCGACCATGATGGGGGACTCTATCTTATCTGCGCGGTTCCCTCGCATGATAACGGGCTTATCCGGCTTGCCATCGAGCGAATCATCTCCTTCGTGCCCACCGGGCGTAAATTCAAGATGCCGGCAAGCTATGACCCCGAAGAACATCTCGGCGAATCTTTCGGCATCACGGTAGAAGAGCCGATGCGAGTCGTCGTCCGGCTTTTCGACGAAGCGGCATTCTTCGCGCGCGATCGGACATGGGGCAAAGATCAAAAAATCGAGGACGAGGGAAAATCGATCGTTATATCGTTTACCGCGTCCGGCAAATTCGAGATTCTCCGCTGGGTTCTCGGGTACGGCAAGAACGCCGCCGTCCTCGAGCCCGCGGAACTCAGGCGCATGGTTATGGAAGAACACTCGCTCGCGCTCGCGCGATATGACAATATCGCGGAATCCTGACCTGAAATGGCGGGTTTCTCCGCGATATTAGGGGCATGACAGACAGAAGAAGGATGCGCCTCAGGCGCCCACGCGAATCGCGGACAGACAGTTTCGTCGGGAGAATCCCCTCCGAGATCGACGAGAGGGCTTTCGTCGTCGGTTATTTTTCCGAACTGGCCAGGCAGCACGTCCTCAACGACCTGTTTATCGAACAGGTCTTGGGCGTGATCGAGGACGTCGCCAAGGCGAATCTCGCTTTGGGATTATACGAGCTTTGCGCCGACGGGATAAGCAATGAGGGTCTCAGGAAAGACGCGGAAAAATGGGTTAATGGCGGCGAGACCCGTCGTCCGCCCGAATCGTCCGTGCTGGAAGGGCTTTTTTACTGGGCCAAGGAATCGAGCAACCCCAAGGTAGCGAAAAAAATCCGCGTCCTTGTCCTGAAAAGTCTGGCAGATTCGGGCGGAAAGTTGCCTGATGTCGCAAAAATCGCCTCCGTGAAGTCCTTCGCCATGATAAAAAAGATATTCGGCCTCAATGACGACGATCTCGCCATTCTCGTCTTCTTTTACTGCGCCCACTCAAGCGAGCCGCTTGAGTCCGTTATCAATTCCTGGCGAGTCAGCGAGCTGTATTATGGAATCGCGAGTTGTATCGGTTTGCCCGAGGCCCGATGTCACGCGAGGCTTTCAAACCAGGGGCCACTCGTCGAAAAAGGGATAATCATGCCTTCCGAGCAACTCTCGCGTTCGGCCATTTCCCATACACTGTCGTTCGATCTTTACACGTATATCGCGATGGGCGGCGAGGACAATCTGGCGGCCGATTTTGTATCGCTCGTCGACGAACCGACCTATCCGCTGGAAAGCTTTCCGGTAGAGTCGGGCCTGACAGATACCGTCGTCGATCTTCTTTCGCACGCCTCGGGGGATTCAAATCAAAATATTCTTCTTTATGGAAAGGAAGGTTCCGGGAAAACGAAATTCTCGCGTGCCGTGGCCGCAGCGGCCGGGAAAAAACTCTATGAATACAAGCAGGATGGCTATACCGGCGGCGGAACGAACGACGATATCTTCCGCATTCTGTGCGCCGTCTCGTCGCTTGACGGCAGAGATTCCATCCTGCTCATCGACGAGGCGGAAGACTTGCTGGCCACGCGATCGGTCGGCGGTTTTTTCGCGCCGCCCGCGCGAACCTTTCAGAAGGCGCGCATCCACGACGTGCTGGACTCGACGAAGTGCTCGATCATCTGGATCGTTAACCGGCTTGATCGCATGGACGCGTCGACGAAACGGCGGTTTGCCTTCTCGATCGAATTCGAGGCCCTCTCATCATCGTCGATCAAGACCCTGGCACGCACATGTCTCGAGGATATTCCGATGTCCGCAGTCCTGAGGGACCGGCTCGTCACCCTTTCCGGCAATTACGGGCTCACGGGTGCCTCCATGCAGTATTTGAGGGATACCGTGAGGTCGGTACTGGCGACGGGCAAGGACGATGGCGCTATCCTCGAGCGCATCGAGCGGCTGTTCGAGTCCAATGCCCGACTGCTCTCCGGAACGGTCATGCGCCGCCCGGAAATCGAGGATGCGTACTCGCTTGACGCGCTTGATACCTCCGTTCCGCCGGAGCGTCTTGTCGAACTCGTCAGAAAGGCACTCGCTCGCATCGAGTCGGAAGGTTCCCGGTCGCGCGACAGGCGGATCGGGCTGCGCTTTCTTTTCCACGGGGCGAGCGGCACCGGGAAAACCGAGTTTGCCCGCTATATCGCGAAAACGGTCGATCGGCCCCTCCTCGTCAAGCGAGCCTCGGATATTCTCGATCCCTACGTCGGCGGCTCGGAACAGAACGTGGTACGGATTTTTCGCGAAGCCGAGACCTCACGATCCATCCTCCTTCTCGACGAGGCGGACAGCTTTTTCTTCGATCGCTCGACGGCAACACGCTCCTGGGAACGTACGCTCGTCAACGAGTTTCTCGTTCAAATGGAGGAATTCAAGGGCATCCTCGTCTGTTCCACGAATTTCGCGACGGTTCTCGACTCGGCTCTTGCCAGACGTTTCCATGAGACCGTCGAATTTCGCCCCCTTTCGCGAGCTTCCTTCGAGACGCTTCTTTCGCGATATTATCCGAACATCGTCTTTGACGACGCCCATATCGCCGACGTTCTCGCCTCGGGTCCTGTAACACCCGGCGACTTCGGCGCCCTTAAGGGGCGAACCGACTATCTCTCTCCCGAAGAAGTATCATGCGAATACGTCGTTGAAAGCCTTTGCGCGATGGCTCGAGCAAAAACGCGCTCGACTTCGACGCCAATCGGTTTTTCAGCCGGGTAAGGCGCATAATCCCGACGTGATTTGACGCCATTGGGGGTTAAATTTGCGGTATGAAAAGAACCATTAGCGACTTTCTTCCGACGGTACTGCAGGAAATCGAGCGGACGTATATGGGCAAGGGATGGCCGAACGGTTTCCTGACGGGCTTTTCGGATTTTGATTTCATGACCGGCGGAATTCGCCGGGATCTCACGGTTATCGGCGCGGCGCCGGGAGGGGGCCTTTCCTCGCTGGCCCGCCAAATCGGGATGCGGATGGCCCGCGACGGTCATCGGGGCGCGATCTTCGATTTTGAGCAAACGCCCGAGATGGTGGCGCAGCGATTGCTCGCGATGGAGTCGGGCCTTGCCGACATGAAGCTCCGGACTGGTCTTTTGAAACTTGACGAGCTCGGAAAATTGATGATCGCCGCAGGTAGAATCGAAGAGGTTCCGCTCCTGCTGGAAGAACGGAAGCTTTACACCGTCAGCGAACTGTGCGAACGGATTCGCGTCCTTTCGCGTCGGGAATCCTGCGAGTGGGCGATAATCGACCGGCTCGATCATGTTCTGCCCGATACGGGAGATATCTCGCCTGAACGGGAGCTTGCGGAGAAGGTACGGGCGCTTCGATCGCTGCAGGAAGAACTCAAGATTTCGATTATCGTTCTCTGTCATGTCTTTGGCGACACGAAAAACCGGTTCCCGGGGGTGGCGTTCAGGCACGAGGCCGGACCGATTATGCGAGAGGCCAACACCGTGCTCTTTCTGCGGCGATCGGACCGGACGGAGACGGACCTTCCTGATACCGCGACCGGCCCCCTGTTTTTTCCCGAGGAGATATCGATTTTGAAGCAGTGCGCCGGACCTGTTGGCAGCGTGCTCCTCGAGTTCTCCCCCTTGTTGGGCGTGTTTCGCGAATGCCCTGTATCGACGGATGAGCCGGAAACGAAAAGCGATCATTCAGACAACGAGGAGAAGAGACAATGATGGAAAAACCTGTAACGATGCTCGGCGACTATATCGATCTTGACAGTCTTCCCGCCATTCCCAAGGGGCGGCCTTCGATCTCCGGCTTCGCCACGGGCTTGGACACGCTTGACGGGGCGCTCGGCGGAATCCGGAACGAACTGATCGCGGTCGCTTCAAGGCCCGGTGTCGGCAAGACATGTCTCCTTATGTTTATCGCCGAAGCCCTTGCCTCGAAGGGCGTTCCCGGAGTGTTTTTCACGCTCGAGATGAATGGACCCTTTTTCGCGCAGCGAGCGATCGAGCATTCCCGCGATTACCGCGCGACGAAGGCCCTGCCGATTATCATAGAGGATGGCAGTTTCGGCATTTTGGATATTGCCGCGCGGCTTCGCGAACTGAGGCAGAACGGCCTCGTTCAATGGGCAATGATCGATTATCTGGGGCTCCTGCGCGCCACCGACGAAACAAAATCGGCTGAGGACCAGTCCCGCGAGATTCTCGCCGCTTTGGCGAATATACGGCAAGAACTTGAACTGCCGATTCTGTTTACCCTTGAGCTGGCAAGGGGCCCTGTAGGTACGCCGGCCGACATTCTTGATTCGGGCAAAGGCGATTTCATCGTTGATTTCTGTGACGCAATCGTCGTGCTATCCGAGTGTGGCCTTCCGGACTATTCGCTGAAATGGCGCGATATCGAGATTTTCGTGACGAAACGCGGGGCTGACAGGACGAGGGTTGCGCGGGTACAGATGAATCCGTCCACGCAACGTTTTCGCGATCCGGTCGAGGTGTAAAGCGCATGGCGATAAAGTTTCGTTTTTGCTTCACGGCGCGATGAAACTATGTTAAAATTATCACCGTTTCGACGCGCGTTACGTCATTGCACTGAAGACCGTCAAGCAGGGACAAATGAAAAATATCGAGCGAAAAATAATTCTTGGATTGGAACTTGCCGAAGCGCCGAAGGAAATTACCGATCCGCTCGGGACAAGCCGAATGGGATCCGCCGCATTTCTCGACTTCCTCGAACCCCATTGCGGAATAGTCCCCGCGCAGCAATCGCAGATCGAGCGACTGGCCGCCTTCATGGGCGTTCTCGCGGATAACAAGGAACGGTTCCCGTCTTACCGCGCATCATGGGTTAACGCGCCGCTTGCTGTGGCCAAACGCATGCTAGACTGGGTTGATGCCTGGTATCTCCATGGATGGGAGGGAATGGATCCCTTGACGGATTCCGCGACGCCGTGCGGAGACGTTCTGCGTATCGTCGAGTTGATGAGTATCGAGCAAGAATCGCGCGCGTCGGTCGCTCCGGGAGTCGGGCAACGACTTCTGGCCGTCGCCCGGTCTCTCGAAGAGGGTGTCCGCGTCCCTGTTTCGATTATCGAGATTGTCGACGGCAGGGAAGACTGGCCGACGGCCTGGCTAAGGGTATTCAATCATCTTCCCTGCAACTGGAAGACATGGCCGCCGCGCGCTTCTTCGCCGGACGTCTCCGTCATGAAGTTCGATTCTTCCATCGCGGCCGCGCGCGCACTCGGAAATCATTCGTTTTTCGGGACGTCGTGCGGTAAGACCGTTTTCCTTTACGAGGACGATTCCTCGCTCCGCGACGAGGTTTTGCTCGATACCGGGCGACCTCAGACGGGAACGCGCGGAAAAGAAACAGGAAATCCCGTTTCGCAAATATTCCCGCTGGCGCTATCGCTGTATCGCGATCCGCCCGATATGAAAGACTGGCTTGGTTTTCTTTCCTTGCCGGTTTGTCCTCTTGGTGCCATGCGATACGATCTTGCCCGGACTATTGCCAAGACCGGTGGAATCAAAGGCGAGAAATGGCAGAAAGCGATAGATCATGCGCGCGATGCCTGGATCGAGAAAGGTCGCACGGGAGAGTCTTTCGATGAATTCGTTTCCGATTGGCTCCCTCAAACGCGGTATTCCGACACTTCCTTTCCCCGCGCCGTCATACTCGAGATCGCGGGTCGCGTAGCCGGGCACCTGTGCTCCAGAGACGACGATCTCGAAGTCGACACAGCCTTGCAGCGCATTGCGGCATTCACCCGGGCGATCGAACTGCTTGGGGCCTCGTACAACACCGTCAACTGGTCTATCGTCGAGGAAATTCTCGCGATAGTCCAGGCATCCGGCCGAGAAAACGCTGATAACCGCAGGGAAGCGGGATCGGAACCGGTCTGGCGCAAACCCGGCGCGATAATCGAACCGTGCGACACTCTCGTTTGGTATCTCCCGCGAATTCCCGATCAGACCAAAGCATGGCCATGGTCGGCGGCGGAAATGAAGTTCCTTTCACGATGCGGTTGTTCCTTCCCCGAACTTTCTGTGATGAGCGCGCGGCAATTTAAAGTGGCGCAGCGGGTGATCGCGCTAGTCAAAGGAAAAATCATCCTTGTCAGTATGTCCGGCAATGAAAGACAATCGCTCGCAGAGCTCGTTCTGTCGGGAAGTAACGGAGACAAGTCTTTCGCGGTTCTTTCCGGCGAGAAACGCATTCTCTCCGGCGAGTTCCCGGAAACGACGTCGGTCAAGGCTCGGCCACTCCCGCGGCTCGGTCGATGGTGGGATGTCAAAACGAATCTTTCGCCCGCCGGCGACTGGGCCTGTTCGTTTACCGCTCTTGACGATTTTCTCGAACGTCCCGCGAAGTGGTTACTGAAATACCGTGCGGGTATCAGAAACGGTTCAGTCCTTTCCTTGCCCGACGTTCCGCAGTTCACCGGAACCTGCGCGCATAAAATGATAGAAACCTTTTTTGCCGATTTCGGCGATAAGGCCCTCACGCTCGGCAAGGAGGAATATAATCGCTGGTATGACGAAGCCTTTCCCGTCGTAATCGAGCAGCTTGCTTTCCCGCTATTGTCCGCCGACATGGCGCACGCAAGGATCACGTTCAGTAAAAGATTGAACTCGTCAATCCTGGCGCTGCGCGATTTTCTCAGGCGTGTCGATGCCCGGAATATCCGGTTCGAGGAAAGAGTGGGCGGAAACTGTTTCGAGGCATCGTTCAAAGGATTCGCCGATCTTGTATTCGAGAACGGCGAAGGACTGACCGGCATTATAGACATGAAATATTCGCACTGGATGAACATATTCCGGAAAAAGCTGGAGACGGACACGGATATACAGTTGACGATTTACGCGGAATTATGGCGGCAAGGCCATGGCGAAATTCCGGAAACGGCTTACTGGCTGTTTCCGAAAGAAAAGCTTCTCGCGAGAAACGATTCTTTCTATCCGGGCGCGATTACGCTTTCTACCGGAAGTTCCCACGAAGACCGTATCGACATGATCGCCGATACCGTCGCCTGGCGGAATGCGCAACTTGCCGAGGGAAGAATAGAGGTCGTCTGCGACGCAACGCAAAAACTCGTTGACGCGGGAAAGGAGACATCCGAAGAGCCTCCGGCAGGGGCTCTGGCTCTCGGGGATTCCAACGATGGATTCGACGATTATCTCGGCCTTTATGGATGGAGCGACTTGGCATGAATATCCAGTTTATCAGCGCGGGCGCCGGTTCGGGTAAAACATTCAAATTGACGGAACTCATTTCCATGGAAATAGCATCGGGCATCTCTCCCGACAGGATACTGGCCACGACTTTTACCGTGAAGGCCGCGGGCGAGATTCAGGGCAGGGTTCGAAAATGGTTCATTGACAAAAAAGACTATGAAGGCGCGGGCAAGGCCGGCGCCGTTCATATCGGCACCGTCAACTCAGTGTGCGGGCAGATTGTTTCGGATTTTGCCTTCGAGGCGGGATTAAGCCCGGATCTCAAGGTTTGCGAGGCGAGCGAGGCCTCGGCGATTCTCGCGCGGGTTATCGGCCGCGACATCGATCCGGCCGTAATCGAGGAATTCGACACGCTCGAACGAAGGTTCGGTATCGAAGCCCGGATCTCCGCGCGGAAATCCGCAGGCAAGAAAAAGAGCAAAAAAGGCGAGTCAAAGTGGAAAGACCATCTTGAGGAAATCATCAAGCAAGCCCGCTCGTACAACATCGATCCCGCGACTTTTCCCGCCATGGCAGAACGAAACGCGGCCGACATGCTCGCCTGCATCGGTACGGAGCTCGTCGACTGCGACGATCGCGTAACTAGCATAATCGAGGATGCGCTTCCGGAAATGGAAGCCGAGCAACGGGAAAAGCCTTACGATACGACCGCCGACTATATAGAGGCGTGCAGGGATCTCATCGCAGCGATAAAAAACGGAAACGATTCCTGGGACAAGTGGGTGAAATGCGAGAAGGCGCGCCCCGCGAAAAGCAACAAGAAGAGCATCGAACTCGCGGATGATATCTCCCTTGAAGTCGCCGCTTGGCGCACGCATCCCCGCTTCCATCGGGACGTCAGGCGATACCTGGCGCTTCTTTTCGAAACCGCGGCGGAGGCACTCAGGCTGTACGCCGAGGAAAAGGAACGGACGGGAAAAATCGACTTTACGGATCAGGAAGTAAAACTCCATGAGTTGCTTCAGCGCGACGATATCCGCTCGCGGCTGGCAGAACGCATAGAGATCGTGTTCGTCGATGAGTTCCAGGACACGAGCCCGATCCAGCTGGCGATCTTTCTCGCTCTCGCGGGCATCGCGAAAAAAACGTACTGGATCGGCGACGTCAAGCAGGCGATTTACGGCTTTCGGGGAAGCGATTCCACGCTGATGGAAAAGATTTTGTCCGCTCTCGGCCAGGGTACGTCTTCGGCCATTTCGCTGGAGCATTCATGGCGTTCACGCCCCGCCCTCGTCAATCTTTGCAACGATATCTTTTCCGATGCCTTTGCCGGAGAACTGACGCGGGACTCGGTATGTCTTAAGGCAAAACGGAAAGAAATCAACGGTCCGTACTTTGCGCGCTGGAACCTTGAGGGAAAGAAAGACGATCAAGCGTCGGCAATCGCCGTTGGACTGCGGAACCTTATCGAATCCGGATTGCAAGTCGTGGATCCGGATACCGGAAAATCGCGACCCGTCGAATGGAAAGACATCGCGATTCTCTCTTTCTATAATGAGACATGCGACATTCTTCGATCCGAATGCCGCAAGGCGGGCATCCCGCTTCGCTCGTCGGGAACCGGACTTCTTTCGACGCCCGAAGGCCGTCTGGTCACCGCGTGCCTTCGCCGACTTAACGATCGGGAAGACACGCTCGCGAGCGCCGAAATCATCGGCCTTTCGGCGGGAGATGCGCCTACGGACTGGCTGACCGACCGCATCAAGATGGTCGAGGCGAAGGACTACGAGGCTAACGCGTCATGGAAATGCGTTGGAACCGACGCAAATCCGGTTTTGGCGGAGCTTGAGAAGATACGGCCGTTGGCGAGCATCCTTTCGCTTTCTGCCTTGCTCGATACGATGATCGTTCGCTGTCACCTCGAGAATTATTTGATCGGGTGGACTCCCTCAGTCGATCGCGCCCGGGAACGGATGCAAAATCTTGAGGCCTATCGATCTCTTGTCGCCCAATATGAGGATGAATCGAGCGGCAAAGCCGTGAGTCTCGCCTGTCTTCTCCTCTGGCTCGGCGAGCAGGCAGCAACCACGCTCGACAAGCTTCCTCCTTCGGTCATTGAGGGGATAACCGTCGCAACCTGGCATGGATCGAAAGGACTGGAATGGCCCGTCGTCATTCTGCATCAGACTGCGAAGGAAATCAGGACCGGAATCTGGAATTCCGTGACCGCTCTCACCCCGGAAGAATTCGATCTGAAAAACCCGCTTGCCGGTTCACAGCTGCGCCTTTGGCCCTGGCCATGGGGCGCTCAGGGCATTGTTTCCGGGATCGATTATTCGCGTAATCCCGTATGCGCGACGATCGAAAAAAAGGCAAAGGGCGAAGAGAAGCGCCTGCTCTACGTTGGCTGTACGCGGGCGCGCGATTATCTCGCGATTACGCAAAGCGCGAAAGGGCCAGGAAATTCGCAGGTCGTTCCGGGTTATGAATGCCTCGGCGCGACGGCCCAGGCGCGGTTTTTGGGCGCGCCCGTGGTGGAAACTTTTTCCCCGGACAACGGAATTCCGGGCGGTCCTGACGATTCCGGAAATCCGCCGAATGTTTCTCCCCTTCACTGGTTCACCCATACCGCGCGAACCGCGACATTCCCGGAGGCGGCCATTATCCCTTCTGCAACCGAAGGTACCGCGACCGCCCCACCCACGGTTAGCGTCCTGCGACAAATACGGTATGGCGTCGCAGTCCCGGCAATAGAGAAGGCCATGATCCGCGAGGAAGGTACGAGGTTCCACGCCGCGTTTGCCTTTTTCGCGAACAATGCGGATTTTTCCGGAGCGACCAACTTTCCGCGGGAATGGCGAGACTCCATCATGGCGTGCGTGCGTGCGCTGAAAGAACTTTTTCCGGACGGACGCTTGCACACGGAGCTTTCGGTTCTGGCCGACGCAGGCAAGGGCCGGTATATCGACGCCCGACTCGACCTTGTCGTCGAAACCGACGAAGCCCTGTATATCGTCGATCACAAACTTTCAGAATCCGCGGGCGATGACGTCGTTTCCCTTGCCTCCCGCTACGCAACGCAGCTCGCGCTCTATCGTCAGGCACTGAAAGCGAAGACCGGCAAACCGGTACTCGGCCTATGGCTGAATATGCCGATGGAAGGTCTCCTCGCCGAGGTCGGTTGCAGTTAATAAAAAGGGAAGGAGGAAAATTCCATATGCTTACAATTCTATAGGGGTGGTTCAGAATTTTTTGTGGTGCAATAAATCAGAAGCTTGCAAAGATTGATCGCAAAGAAAAGGATGCTTAACATGAAAACGGACGAAGGAAAATATTTTTCGAAGTATTTAGAGGCCCTGGAACGACAACCTGTTCTATTGGAAAATTCAAACAGCTTTACAATTTATGTAGCAGTATTTGAAATGAGAATGGCGATGTGGCGTTATTGCGTAAATGTTAACAGGAATAAGGAATATTCATTTGCCGATTACTTTCAGGACATTGTTGCGAAACACATTCAATCACTATTAAAGAAAAACTGCACGGTTTTCCTTGAGGAGAAAGATTCCAATTTCCGGCCTGATATTATCATCAAAAAAAAGGATGAAATCCTTGCAATAATTGAGATCAAAACAACAGTGGGATGGAACAGAGACTTGGTTTTGGAAGATGGATATCTGGAAAGGATCAATGAAATAGCTGAACACTATTCCATTAGTCCCGAGAAAGTTTTTTTTATTTTTGAATCATCCGGCAATGTTAATGGCGAATTTAAAGCAGAGGTTTGTAAAAGCAAAGACAATAAGTATTCAGGTAAAATATATCCTTTGTTTTCAGAAAACGCACACCCGTTTTTTATGCCTGACAAGATCTGGAGTAAAGATTGGTCGAATGTACCCAATTACACATACCAGAAAATAAAAGATCACTATTATGATAAGGAAAACAAAGTCGAATTACACGATTTACGCAAAATACTAAGGGATAAAAAAATAATATAAACATGGAGGGACAAACCCCATATAGGATCCGCGATTATCGCGGATCTTTTTTTTCAGGGTCTGACCCTACGTTTCAACTTCTTATTGCGTTACTCCTATGCCAAGAAAGTATTGAACGACATCTTCCCTGTTGCTTACTTTAGCCGAGGTGAAGGCCGTATCACCATTATCATCCCTGAGGGATAAATCAGCCCCGCGGTCTACGAAAAACTTGACCATCTCGAGCGTTGAACGGTATGCCGCCCAGTTGACCGGAGTCGCTCGAATACCGCACAGGACGTTGATATCAACGCCCCTTTCGAGAAGGAATGCAGCGGCATCGACAGAGCCTTCTATCGCAGCGTAGTGAATCGGGCCCTTCCCTCGGTCAAGAGCGTTTACCGCGTTCACGTCAACTCCGGCGTCGAGCAACACCCGAAGTGACTCGACGTCGTTATTTTTTGCTGCGAGATGAACTGGCATGAAACCCGTTGCATTCGTTACTGACAGAGGAACCTTTGCATCGGCAAGAACCTTGAGGACTCCCGGATGACGATTGTACGCGGCGGCATGAGCGAGGGTATTCTTTGTGCCATCGACGGCGTTCGCGTCGCCGCCTGACGACAGGTACCTCGCCACCGTCTTCGCATCTCCCTTCCAGGCGGCATCGAAAGCCTTTTCGGTTGAAACTGAACAGGAAGCTGCGAGACAAACGACAATCGCCGCACATGAAATCGCGATAGCATGAAAAGCGCCTATGGTAAAACGTTTCGTAATCATTACACCGCTCCTCGATCCCCGACGATGGACAACATTGGATCCATCGCGCTTCATGTCCATTACCCCATGACATGATCCATCCGTCAAGACAAATTTTCGCGGAAACATAGACACCGTTCGGCAACCAGGAGTCAGACCCCGTGCAGGATCCCGATCAGTCCCCGACGGCCACGTCAGCAGGCGTCCCGCTTTCCTGCGCCGACAGACGGATTTTAAGTCGCCCCGAATCGAGGC
>CAYSEA010000048.1:0-15286 GCA_964429975.1 uncultured Treponema sp. | reverse complement strand
AAGAGCCCTATCTCACATAAATATTGTACCAACAAAATTGAGAGCACTTACAAAACTTTTCGCTTCTCACACTAAAAATCCTTCTCGCGCGTCGATATATATCAGTAAGCCTATGAAACCGACACCGAAACAATCGATGACCGAAGCAAAACGACGACTCGAAGGCGCCTATACGAGCGAAAAAGGCAGATTTCTCTCGCGTCTTCGCTCTGCGGGACGCTCCCTCGAAGAGGCAGAGGATATCGTACATGACGTTTACGCCGAAGTCATGGAGCGTCTCCCGATCGTGGCGGGAATCGGCAACCTTCCGGCATGGATTAACACCGTATTTACGCGGCGCGTTATCGACGCATGGCGGCACGATCGCGTTCGCGTTCGGTCGGGCGAAACGGGCATCTCGGAAGAAACTATCCGGGAGATCGTCGACGGAGTCGGCGTTGACCCAGCGGATACTTGCGTCCGCGAAAGCCTCGTCGACGCGCTCAACACGGCGATTGCAACGCTTCCCGGCCCGCAGCGCGCGGTTATCGAAGCGCAAGTTTTCGGTAACAAGACCTTTCGCGAAATCGCCGAATTTACGGGAGAAAGCATCGACACGCTCACGGCGAGAAAGCGCTACGCGGTGGCGAATCTCGCCAAGGCACTCAGACATTGGATCGAATACTAAGGAGGATAGGATGAATTGCACGAACGAACCAGGTTACGAGTCTCAATGCAACGGAGAGGAATGGTGGGGACGGCGTTGTCTCACCGCGAAGATCGCCATGGGTATCGGCTTCGGAATTTTAGGCATAGCCCTCATATTCGGCTTCGGCTTTTTGGTGATGAAGCTCTGGAACGCCCTCATGCCGGATATTTTCGGGCTTAAGGAGATTTCCTATTGGCAAGCCTGGGGACTCTTTCTCCTCAGCACGATCCTCTTCAAGGGCTTTGGCTCGGGCGGCGGACACGGCAAGACGGAGCGACGGCGCAAAAACGAGCTAAAGCGGCACCTCAGCGAGATGTCCGCCGGACATGCCCGTAGTGAAGACCCGAGCGAACAGCGCGACGACGCGAAAGACCGCGAATAAAACAAAAAGCCGTCCTGACGGACGGCGATTGTTATTTTTACTTGGGCGTTTTACCTAGTAACAGGATACACCCCCAAGTTTACAGCAACCTTAATTCCTAAAAATATATTCGATTACGGTTCCATCCACGATGCCCCATCCCCCTTCGCGAATTTCGGGATTCATGACGCGAATCACGTCGCCCCGGCGAAGACCAGAAAAACCCGAGAACTCGGCATTCCGATCGCCGGACTTTACCGACAGGGGAAAACGCCCCTGCAAGCCGCACACGAGCCGCCTGATTCTCCCGCCTTTATTCAGCATGGGCTCTGACACGACTCGAAGGGCATCGGCGGGGAAGTTGGCGTCAGAGAAGCATTCTCCGGCGAAGTTCCCATCAGCACCAGGCGGGAAAAAGACAAACCACGTCATTTTAAGCGCGTCCTTCTCAAGGCCCATTTCCGCGGCGCGATGCGCGACTGCGGGAGGGGCGCTCCAGGGAATAACCTCATGGCACGTATGCGACGGCCCCGCGGAGAAAGCGGGACAAGGAAGACGCATGCGCCCGGGACACGGGGCCACGACGAACCATCCGCGCGAGACGAGAATATCGCGTACCGCCAAAAGATCGCGGCTCGTATGGGTTAACGCCGGCTCCATCGCGAAGACCACGCCGCCCGGGGCAAGAAGGGGAAGGATAGATTCGATAAGGTCGGCGCGAAGCGTCGCGCGATCGTCCCGATCAGACCATAGCTCATTGAGCGAATGGCCGAACGTCGCGCAGTCGGCCCACCCCGCCAGCTCCGGCGGAAACGCGAAAGCGGCGTCCGGTTCGGCGAGCCGCGAGAGATCGCGCAGCAGGGTCCGCACCTCGATCGGGCCTTGGAGAGCCGACAGGCGCGCGGCAGCCCGTGCGAGGGCCGGTTCGCTTCGATCGACTAAAAAAAACGAGCGAGTTCCCGAGCGAGCGAACGATTCCGCGACGGCCCCGGAACCCGTACCGAAATCCACGAGCCGGGCAAGCCCGCGCGGAAACAAGGGCGCGACGGCGCGTCGAACGCAGTCGCCTTGAGCGAGAGACACGGGATGATAGTATTCGGCGTAAGCGGCGAGCATCGCGGCGTCGTCCATGTAGGAAACTCCGGCCAAGGACCGCTCGCCCGTAAGTCCCTTCTGCAATTTTGCGAAACCATCAAAGCCGCTGCTACTGTTCCGAGCCATAGCGTATCCTATCCCCTTTTAAGGGAAAGTTAAACAAGCGCGTGGTAAATTTACCAAAGCTTGGGGTACACTGGTAAGGAAGATGACAAACAAAACGATCCTGGTAGTCGAGGACAGCACACGCCTTCGTGCGTTTATTTCCGATAACCTAGAGGCGGCAGGATATTCCGTCATCGGGGCAGAGTCGGGGAAGGAAGCGTACTCAGCGCTTCGGGACTCATGCGTTGATCTCGTGCTCCTTGACTTAAATCTCGGCGACGTCAACGGCCTTGAGATTCTCAAGACGATCCGACGGCAAGACGAGAATCTTCCCGTCATCATCGTTTCGTCCGTGACGGCAAGCGGCGCTAAGGTGAACGGATTCGACACCGGATGCGACGACTATATCACCAAGCCCTTTTACGTCGATGAGCTACTCGCTCGCGTGCGACGACTCCTGAAAAAATCGAACGCCGACGAGCGCGCGGCCCCTGCGATAGTCGAAGTGCTGAAAAGCGGCCCGTTCGAAATCAATACCGTCAGCATGGAAATACGAAAAAACGGGAAGCCAATCGAGCTCAGAAAAAAACTCTTCGATCTCTTTCTTTTTTTCATCCGAAACCCCGATACCGTGCTTACGAACGAGGTTCTCTTCGCGCGCGCGTGGAACGGCGAGGACGGCGTGAACGACAATAGCCTGTACGTCCATATCCGTCAGCTCAGGCTGCTTCTCGAAGACGATCCGTCAAGGCCGCACTACATCCAAACAGTCCGCCATTCCGGGTATCGTTATTCGGCCGACCCGTCGAATTCGACGTGATACACGCCAACATTCTCGTTTACTTCAAGATATCTTAGGCGGGCGCCCATCGACTCGAAAAGAAGAACAGGCAGTCGCTCCTCGCGCTCCCGCACGATCGGATCGGCGCGCGGGACGGCAAAATCGACGCAGGGGCATTCAGGCGTACCGGAGATCGAGAGAAAAAACTCGGCCGGGCCTTGAACGCGCGAGGAAACCGCGCCTATAAGCTCGCCGAGACCAAGTCGCGTCAAGGCTTCGTTGGCGCGCGCGACGAGGCCGCGGTCAATCTCTTTGACAACGAGAGAGATACTGCGGCGCGAAAGCTCAGGCGCGTACGATCCACGAACTGCCGCAACGGCCTCGGCGAGAGAGATTAAAGAGAGCTCGGGCGCTTCGTCTGGGTCGGAAGAAAGCGACAATAGGGCGACGCGCGAATCCGCGAGATACCGCGCATACGCAAGAGCGTCCTTACCGCCGAGATCGACCTCGTTTTTCGCAAGCATCGCCTCTCCCATTCCGGAGAGCAGCCGTTCTGCCATGGCCATGAGACGCGAGTGCCCATCCACGATCGCGCGTAGCCGCGCCTCTATGGCAATCTTTTTTTGCTCTTCGCTCAACGAGCGCCTCGCGACGACGGCTATCGAAACGAGAAGCACCGCGATCATCAAGGCAAGGAGCGCGCCCTCGAACGCCAAGGCTTTTGCGAAGTCCTTTCGCGAGAGAGCGCGGATCTCGCCCGCACCCCGCTCTATGACGACAAAAGTATCCCATTCTGGGATTTTCCCTCCCCACAAGAGCGACCCCTGAGGACCGTTCGGTTCGATAACGACGCCAAACTGAGTATCCTGAGAGCGCATCAAAGTCGGCAGTATTGGCTCGCCCCAAATGGTATCCGCCGAGCGAGAATGATCCTGAACGAGGGCGCGACTCGACGCGTACACTATTTCACCGTCGGCACGAAAGAGATACACACGCACGGAATGCTCGCGCTCGATTGCCCTCACCGTTTCCATGAATTGGTCCGAGTTAATGCTGCCGCCGGCGACGCCAAGAAAGCCTCCGTCATCGTTTCGAATCGGAACGTTTACGTACATGCCGATGACTCCCGTCTCGGGGTTATACCATGAATCGATGTTTCCGCTCGGGGTTTGCGCGCGATACGCGTAGTACCATCCGTCGCGTTCCTTCATCTCGGGGGAAAGGCGCATGACCCTCCCGTCGGTGCAATAAAACGTCTCGCTCGCGTCGCTGACGATGCTCATGTCCACGAGTTCGCGACCGAACGACTTTCTCGTGTCGTTCATGAAAGATAGAAGTCGGGGAACGTCGCGCTCGCCCGAGAGTATCCAGTCGCGGATAATTCCGTCGGCGAGCATTGCGTCGCCCGCCCTTCGATAGTTCGCGACTTCGAGCGAAAGACGGGCGACGATCGCCTGACCGAAGGCCGGAAGCTCGCGCTCCTTGACGAATTGGCGTGCTTTGATCCGCTCGGCGCGAGAGAGAAACGCGACGCTCGCCGATCCGGCAACGACAATGGTAATAGCTCCAATGAGTATCCACCGCTTCATGCGTTACCTCCACTCATGTCCGCGTCCACAAGGTTAGCTCAAAGACGCCGCCGCGGACGCCCTCGGGGCACTCAAGCTCAAAGCCCTGCATAACCGCGAGTTCTCTCGCCACGTAAAGACCAAGGCCCGTCGTCGACTCGCCTCCGGTAGGACGCGCGGAGAGGCGCTCGAAGCGCCCAAAAAGACGAGCGCGATCCTCGTCGCGAATGCCCGGGCCTGAATCAGAAACGACGACCTTTACGGGATTCAACGACACGCGCACGGAAACGAGCCCGCCGCGCGGCGCGAATTTAATCGCGTTATCGACGAGATTATACAGAATCCCGTGCAGGGCGACGCGGTCCGCCATTACCTCAGGGAAATCGTCAGGTACAAAAAATTCCAGAAGCTGAGATTTTGAGTCGGCTTTCTTCGACGTCTCGTGAAACACCCGGTCGAGCACCGACGGAACGTCAACGCCCTCAAGCCAAAGCGTCTGACGTCCGTCGGACAGGCGAAACGATACGAGGACATTCTGGACGATATCGTTTATTTCCCGCGCGCTCGCCTGAATATCGTCGAACTCGTGAGTGGACGCGAAAGCCTCGCCCTCGCGTTCGAGTTCGCGCACGCGGTTTATAAGCACCGTCAGCGGAGTATTGACGTTATGAGTCAAAAAATACAGAAAGGCGTTTTTCTCGCTTTCAGATCTCGCGAGACTCTCGTTTCGCGACGATGCTTCGCTAAGACGCGCGAGGGACCCGACGCGCAACGCAAGCGCGTTCGCGTCGAACGGACGCGTCAGAAAATCATTAAACCCCGCGGCGCATCCCCGCTCGACGGCGAGATCGTCGAGAAAGTCGGTGACGAGCAACATCGGAAGCTGAACCGGACTAAAGGAATCGCGTAGGAGGCGGCACAGGGAAAACGCCGACTCGTCCGCGGAAGACGCGTCAATGACGAGAACGTCGACCTTCCCCGCGGAGGAATCGTCGAGGACGTGATACCGATCGGTCGCGAGAATCGGCACAAGCCCTTCGGCGCGAAGAATGGGGCATAGCCGTTCGGCAACCGCGCACTCGGAAAAATAGAGATACACGCGCGAACTACCCTCGCCGCCCTCGTGATTGCCGGCATGATCGCCGGTACTGGCGGAGGCGGTTCCGCTCGGGAGAGGTCCCGCGTCGGCATGCATTGACTCCGCGCCATCATGCGTGCCCACCGCGCTTTCGCGCAACATGGCGCCGATTGCCCGGGCCTCTTCCGCGATCGCGCGCGATAAGGCCACGACACTCGCGTCTGGATATTCCTTTGAAAGGATACGCGCGCGCGATATGATCCCATCGAGCGGCACGCTAATTCTCCGAAAGAGTCTCAGCGAAAGCGCCGACTGAAGACCGGCGATACCCGCAAGCGCACGGGCAGTTTCTTCGCGGGAGCGCGCGACGCTTCGCTCAAGCTCGCGTTTCGCGCCTAACAATTGTTGCGACGCGAGGTATTGCCGCGAAACGGTCAAAAGCCCGATCGAAAAAAGAAACGACAGCGGCGAAAGAGCCTCGCGCGGAAAACTCAGTCGCCCGCCGATCAAGAACGCGGTGCCTCCGACGAGTAAAACAAGCGTCCAGGGCAAAAGCGAAAGGACTACGACGACGGGCTCCCGTGCGCGGGCCCGTTTTGCCTTTACTGCCGCGATAATCACGACGGCGAATCCCACGGGCATCGGCACGTAAGGAACGTTCGCCGAAAAGACATCTCGCTTTAAAAGAGACGCGCACGCCAGAGCCGTCGAAACGACGATTACCGCAAGCATAACGCTCCGCTCGCGCCGCGCGTACCGGTCCTCGAATACCGCGCGAAACAGAAGCATCACGCTCGACAAGCTCGCGGAAATGGCGACAGGGAAAAACCACGCAGGAATGGGAAATGGATCGATAAGATAGCTGAGAAAACGCGTTTGGCCCATATAAAAAGAGGCGGTTGAAACCGTCAGCGCAATGAAAGGGGCAAAAAACCTGCGAAGACCCAGAGAAAAAATAAAGACATTGAGCGTCAGCAAAAGAAACAACGCGCCGAAATAGAGAAACAAAAGACCGCGCTCATACGAGGCGCGCGCGTGCCATTCGCTCCAAGTCGCGACCGAGGGCGCGAGAAGGAGCCGGCGGGACCCGAAGTACTCGATTATGTACGAGACCGCCACGCGCGAGGGAATGACGATCGGGAACGCCGCGGTATGGTGCCTGATGGGGCTTTCACTCAAGGGCACGGAATCCCCATGCCGAAAAAGGGTAACGGCGCCGCCTAACCGTTGCTCGAGAAGTTCCGTGTACTCATTTCCCACATCGTTCCCAAGAACGATTTCCCTCGCTCCCGCCTCTCCGTTATATACATCGGCGCGCACGTATGCGTACCGGGTTTTTGCTTCGATCTTCCCGGTAAGCAGCGGCCATTCCCGACCCACGGACGCGAGCTCTTCCGATGTCAAACGCGTATCCGTGAGATAATAGCGAAAGTCGGCCGAAAGCGAAGACGGGGGTAGAGCGTCGCGTACGAGCGCGGTACTGATAAAAACCCCAAAAAAAACAACGACGATTACGATTCCGATAAAAAGCTCGGCAAAATACAAAGAACGGCCGACATTCGTTAACCGAGGGCGAGCAAAGGCCGAGAGGGGTGATGCAGAGGAGATGCTCGGATCGTGCTTCATCTATTATCTCCATTTTATCACATTCCTTGCTGTTTTCTAGCAGTAAGTAAGAAAAAAGTTTACCCCTATACAGGGATAGAAACACGAGGTTCCTGCTTGAAATGTCCAAAATGTGCTATACTCTCCCCATGAATGTCCAATCTGACGAGCGCCTTGTTGCGGTAGAATCAAAACTCGCGTACCTCGAGGACTTTGTCAGTAAATTACAGGCCATTCTTATAGAACACACCGAGTCCATTGACCGCCTCAAGGCGGAAAACAGGGCACTTAAGGGAAAATTGACCGAGATTGACGACCTCGTACAGGAAATCCCGAACAAGCGACCGCCCCATTATTGAGCTGACGCGAAAGACATTTCGCAGAAGATATACAGTGAGTCTGAAACAAAGCGCTAGAAACGGAGTTTAATGTACTATGAATACCATATTAGTCGTTGAAGACGACGAATCAGTCGCAGATCTCGTACAAACCGTTCTTGAGGGAGAACACTTTGAAGTCCTTATCGCTCCCTCGGCCGAAGCCGCAAAAGAACTTATAAAGCTTAAACCCGCGGATCTCGCGATCGTCGATATCATTCTTCCCGGCCAGGGAGGCATGGACTTGATCCTTGAGCTCCACTCACTCTGCCCAAACCTCGCGATTATCATAACCTCGGGAAAAATCGACATGAGCAAGTCGACGTTTAAGGTACTCGCCCATCAATTTGGCGTCGTTTCGATCCTGCCGAAACCCTTCACGATCGACGAGCTGCTCGCAACCGTACGCGGCGCGCTCGCCGAGGAAGCCCACAGCTAGGAAGGCTGAACGCGCACGTCGATTTGCTGAAAAGGAATGACGATCCCCTCTTCCGCGAACCGACGCGACACCGCGAGCATCACGGCGTTTTTCAGCGACAGAAAATCCTCGGTGGCTCCCCAGACGCCGAATAGCACGCGTATGGACGACGACTCAAACGCGTCAAAGATGACGACGGGGGCGGGGTCCGATACGGCAAACTCGCAACCGTCCGCGATGTCTAACAGCACCTCTCGAACGCGCTCAAGATCGCTGCCGTACGCAACGCCTACCGTCAGAGAATACCTTCGAACGGAATAGTGCGTCATATTCATGAGATTTGCCTTGATCACCGTCTCGTTCGGAATGCGCACAAGCTGGTTGTCGAAGGTCTTGAGCCGCACCGAAAGAAGGTCGAACGACTCGACGACCCCGGTGATCGAGTCGATCTTCAGGACGTCGCCAAGCTTAAAGGCCCGTTCGGTCATTACGAAAAGACCGGAGATTACGTTAGACACCGAAGTTTGCGCCGCGAACCCGATCGCGATACCCGCGATTCCCGCGGCCCCGAGCAAGGCGGAAAAACTGATACCCAGGCGGTTAAATACAGTCAAAACGGCAAGCACGACCCCAGTATAATGAATCGCCTTGTCGATGAGGTAGCGGACTTGCGGACTTCCCGACCGCGCGGTTACGCGCTCGGCGAGCTTCCGGAGCACGCGAAAAAAAGCGAGTAGCGCAACGACGATGAGGATTACCGAGATGACCGAAAAAATGCGTTCGGGCGTCGCCTTCGCGGCCGCGAACTCCCTCAGCGAACGCGTAAATGCTTCAATAAAAGATTCCATGTAGACTATTGTACGCCTACGCGAACAATCGCGCTATCTCTTTTCTGTAGAGATCGTTCAGGCGATAGCGCATGATCTCCTGTTTCGCCGAAAGCTCAACACCCTGCTCAAATGGCTTTTCAAGAAGCACGAATCGATTGATGCGCTCAAAGAGCTTAAAGCCGTTCTTTGAGCTCACAAGATCCGCGATCTCCTGCTCGAAGAGCTTGCGTACTTGCGCGTTTTCGAACAGAGCGGGAACGTTCCCCGTATCAAGGGCATTTTCGGCCGCCCACGCGATCAGTTCGTCGCGGTTTACCACGAGAAGAGCCCCGAGATACCGCTGGTCCTGTCCGAGCACGACGGACTGCGCCACGTATCGCGACTCGTTTAACTTCATCTCAATCGGGTTCGGCTCGATATTCTCGCCGCCCCGAAGGACGATCGTGTCCTTCTTTCGCCCGCGGAGGATTATTTCCCCGCGCAGCGTCTTGAGCCCGATGTCGCCCGTGTCGAGCCACCCGTCGGGCGAGAGGACCTTCGCGGTGAGATCGGGCTTGCGATAGTAGCCCTTCATGACGTTGCGGCCGCGAATCATGACCGTGCCCTTCTTCCCGACGGGCAGCTCTCTGCCCGAGTCGTCGACGATACGCACCTCGCAGCAGGAAATCGGCGTTCCTATCGTGCCGAAGATCGGCTTCTCAAAGGGCCGAACCGAAACGACCGGCGCCGTTTCGGTAAGGCCGTATCCCTCGACGACGTTTATGCCGACCGCCCAAAAGAATTCGTCGACGTTCGGCGGCATCGCGCCGCCTCCGGACACGCCGCCGGCGAATTTCGACCCGAGCTTGGCCTGAAGCTTGCTGAACACGAGAACGTTGCCGAGTGCGCGCGCGGGCGTAAGGAGAAGCCAAGGAAGGACGCACGCGACGGCGCCGAAAATCCTGCGCGCGCGGCTAAATACGGGCCCGCGGCCGAACACGGCGCGCGAGCACCGCGCGTGCGCGATGCCGACGCTCACGAAAAAGCTAAAGAGCGCGAGGGAAACGCCGCCCTTCTTGCGCATCGCGCGATAGATGCCGTCGTAAATCGATTCCCAGATTCGGGGCACCGAGGGCATAAGGGTCGGGTTCATCTTGACGAAGTCCGCCAAGAGGACGCTTCCGATCGGCTTGGAATATATGATCCCCGCGGCGGAAGTAAGAATGACGTACTCGCACATGCGCTCGAAAGAATGCCAGACGGGCAAGACGCATAGCGCGCGATCTCCGGCGGCAAGGGTAATCCGCGAGGGAAGCTCCTCGAGCTGGCAGAGAAAGTTCCCGTGGGACAGCATCACGCCTTTCGGCTCGCCGGTCGTGCCCGACGTAAAGATGATGGTGGCGATCTCGTCTTCCGCGCCCGCCTCCAGCTCGGCTTCGATGGCGCCGCTTTTTTCAGCACGCCATTTTTTTCCGAGAGCGATCACTTCCCCGAATCCATAGAGAGAAAACCCCGCGGCGCGTAGGGTAACCGCGGCCGTCGCGTCGGGCGCGTCCATGACAATAAGGGAGGAAAGAGCCGGCAAGGCCGCGCGATTATCCAAGACCTTGCGGGCCTGAGCCTCGTTCTCGAGAATGACGGTTTGGCATTCCGCGAACGAAAGGATATAGGCAATTTCTTTCTCGGTTGCGTCGCATCCTCGGGGAACGTCGGCCGCGCCGATCGCCATAATCCCCATGCTCGCGTGAAACCATTCCTTACGATTGTCGGCAATGAGCCCGATATGATCGCCACGAGCGTGTCCCATCGAGATAAGACCGGCGCCAAAGTCGAGCATAATCTCGTAAAAATCTGCAAAAGAAAGCTGATCGAATTCCCCGTTTGCGTTCCGGGTATACTGGGCTGTCAGCGAAGGATGCTCAAAGGCGACTCGTTTGAGCAGTTTGGGAAGGCTCTGTTCCATAAATAACAAATTATCATGATATGTCATTTTGCGCAAGTTTTCCTCAGTTTACAGACTCAAATCTCTTTTGTTGACTAAAACAACATTTAGCGACATACTCACAGTATTCAGGAGGAAGAAAACATGAACGGTATGTCACTTGAGCGGCTTTCGGCTACCCGCCCCGGAACTGTTAGTGGGTCCTTTGTCGAGTTTGACGGAGAGCGCTGCTATAAAATCGCGAACTACGACGCGATGCCGGCCTTTTTCATGACGATCGTCAGCTCCTCGGATATTTGGAATTATCTCTGGTCAAACGGCGGGCTAACGGCCGGCCGCATAAACAGCGAGCACGCTATCTTCCCCTACTACACCGCGGACAAAGTTTCCGACGGTCGAACCAGCACCGGACCCTATATGGCGGTAAAGACCCGGCGAGACGGGCAAACTTTATTTTGGGAACCCTTCTCGGACTCCGCCGCGGGACTCTGGGCCACGGAAAGAAACATCTATAAAAACGACACCGGCTCCCGGGTTACCTTCGAAGAAATCAACCACGACCTCGGCCTCGCGTACCTCTATGGATGGACCTCGAGCGAGAAATTCGGTCTCGTGCGGCGCGCGCGTATCGTGAATCTCGCAAGCGCTCCGACGCGCGTGACGATTCTCGACGGATGCCGCAATATTCTTCCCGCCTGCGTCACGACCGCGCTGCAAAACGACAACAGCGTCCTCCTCGACGCGTACAAACGCGCCGACCTCGACGCACAGTCAGGGCTTGGGATATTCTCGGTCACCTCCATCGTTACCGATAAAGCCGAGCCGAGCGAAGGGCTCTACGCGAACGTTGGATGGTTCTCGGCCCCCGGAACGGTACACCTCTCCCCGGACGCGGTAGAGGCGTTCCGTCGCGGCGACCCGCTTCCCGGAAGCGATCCCGTCAAGGGAAAGAGGCCGGCCCTCTTCCTCTCGCGAGACCTTGAGCTCGCATCAGGCGCCGACGAAACGTGGTATCAGGTTTTCGACACCTCCCTTGACCTCGCGCGCATCGGGGACCTTGCGAAACGGATTTCCGACCGCGCGAGCGCGACGAAAGAACTGGAGGCGGACATTTCATCCTGCGTCGCCCAACTCGAGCGTCTCGTCGCCGAAGCCGACGGCGTCGAGGATACCGCGGACATCGCCACGTGCGTCCACCATAAGGCAAACATACTTTTTAACATCATGCGCGGCGGCATCTTCGCGGAAAACGACCTCGTGGAAAAAAAGGACTTTTTATCCTTCGTCGGCGCGCGAAACCGCAAACTCGCCGAACGGGCGGCCGCGGCCGTCGCTTCCCTTCCCCCCAAGGCACCGATACGGGAATATCGCGCGGCAATGCGCGGGACGGGAAACCCGCACCTTGAGCGCCTCTCTCTCGAGTACCTGCCGCTCACGTTCTCGCGCCGCCACGGCGACCCGAGTCGCCCCTGGAACCGCTTTTCGATCGATCTCAAGGATCGGGACGGAAACCGAAAACTCAGCTATCAGGGCAACTGGCGGGACATCTTCCAAAACTGGGAAGCGCTCGCGATGTCCTGGCCTGTCTTCACCGAGGGAATGACGGCGAAGTTCCTCAACGCGATGACGCCAGACGGCTTCAACCCCTACCGGATCACGCGCGACGGCATCGACTGGGAAGTGCAGGAGCCGGACAATCCGTGGTCGAACATCGGCTATTGGGGCGATCATCAGGTCATCTATCTCGCGAAGCTCCTCGAACTCTGGAATCGCATCGACCGAACGGGCCTCTCCGCGTCGCTCGATACGCCCCTCTATTCATCGGGCGCCGTCCCCTATCGCATCAAGCCGTACACGGACATCGTAAGAAACCCGCGCGACACTATCTCTTTCAGCCTCGCACTTCATGAGGAAATACTCGCTCGCGAGAAAACCGAGGGATCTGACGCGCGCCTCGTCCACGACGAGTCGGGCTCGGTCGCCCTCGTGTCCATGACGGCGAAGTTTATCGCGATCGTCGGGGCAAAAATGGCGAATCTCGTTCCCGGGGGCGGCATATGGCTTAACACGCAGCGGCCCGAATGGAACGACGCGAACAACGCCCTCGCCGGCTGGGGACTTTCGGTAGTGACACTCTGCTACCTGAGGCGCTTTCTCGTATTCCTCATCGACCTGTACCGATCGTCCCCGACCGCTTCCTATTCGGTCAGCGAGGAGACCGCCGCGTTCTTTGAGGCGCTCTCCGCGGCCTATAGGAAATCCGCTCCCGCGTCTCTCTTTCCCCCTGCCGGAAGGAAGGGATTCATGGACGCGCTCGGCGCGAGCTTCGAGAAATTTCGGGAGTCGCTCTACCGATCGGGATATTCCCCGAAAGCGCGCGCCGTCACACGCGAAGAGATCATCGCGGGATTCGAGGCCTTTCTCGCGCATGCCGAAGCTACCATTCGCGCAAACCGCCGCGACGACGGGCTCTTCCACTCGTACAACACGATGGAGATACTCCCGGACGGGGGAATGGCGGTGCACACCTTGACCGAAATGCTCGAAGGCCAAGTCGCCGTGCTTTCCTCCGGCATGCTCTCGTCGAAGGAAGCGCTCGCCCTCCTCGAGTCGCTAAAGACCAGCCGCTTATTTCGCGCCGATCAATACTCGTATATCCTGTACCCGGAAAAGGAACTTCCGTCCTTTACGGAAAAAAACGTCGTGGACGCGCGCGCAGCTCGGGCGATTCCGCTTCTCGCGGGTATGCTCGACGCGGGCGACAGGTCGATCGCGCACGCGGACGCGCGGGGAGCGTGTCACTTCAACCCCGATTTCAGAAACGCGCGCGATCTCGACGCGGCGCTCGATACATCGGGCGCGGACGAAGCCTCGCGCCGCGCAGTGCACGACTTATACGAAAAAACGTTTAATCACCGCAGTTTCACCGGACGCTCGGGAACGTTTTACGCCTACGAAGGACTCGGCAGCATTTACTGGCACATGGTCTCGAAGCTCATGCTCGCCACTCAGGAATACTGCCTTGCCGAACGGGACCCCGCGCTCAAAAAGCGGCTCGCCGAGCGCTACTACGACGTGCGCAAGGGCATCGGCTTCAATAAAAAGCCGGACGAATACGGGGCGTTCCCGACCGATCCCTACTCGCATACGCCCGCGGGGCAAGGCGCGAAGCAACCGGGAATGACCGGGCAGGTGAAAGAAGAAATCATCACTCGGTGGGGCGAACTTGGCCTTTCGGTACACGACGGTATCGTCACCTTTAGGCCGGAGATTCTGCGGGCGAGCGAATTTCGCGCCGATGGAACGCTCGCTTTCACCTGGTGCGGCGCGCGCGTGCTTTATCGCCTCGCCTCAGACGGAGAAAAGCCGTCGATTTCCGCAATCGTCGACGGAACGGAAAAAAAGTTCGCCGGGGATTCCCTCGACGCCGACGCGTCGTCCCGACTTCTCGCGCGCGACGGGTCTATCTCGGGCATAACGGCGGTGATTCTCCCGGGACTTATGACTCGGGCGTAATGCCCGCACGCCGGCTCAGTAGAGTCGGCGGCACCGTAGAGCCGGCGGCTTGCTTTATGATAGAGTCTCAGCATGAGCGAATCGCCGATTCGACACCTTCTGCTCGACCTCGACAACACCCTGTATCCCGCGTCCGACGGAATGGACGAGGGGATCAGGATACGGATGATTTCGTACGTGGCCGAATACCTCGGAGTGACGCTCGACGAAGCCATCAAGCTTCGCGCCGAGGGTTTGCCCTCGTACGCCACGACTCTCGAATGGCTCAAAATGCGCCACGGCCTTACGGACGAAGAATCTTATTTCCGCGCGGTTCACCCCGAAAGCGAGATATCGGAACTCAGGCCCGACCCGAAGCTCAGGGGATATCTCGTTTCGCTTGGCCTTCCCTTGACCCTGCTTACAAACGCGCCGATCGAGCACGCGCGCCGTCTTCTCCGTTTCTTCGATATCGAAAATATTTTTCTTGGCGTCTTCGATCTTACCTTTCATAATGGGCGCGGGAAACCTCACCCGGAATCCTTTTTAAATACGCTTGCGGCCGTGGGCAAAACGGTCGAAGAGACGGTCTTCGTCGACGATTTGCCGAAATACGCGCGCGGTTACAAGGCGATCGGAGGACAGGCGGTACTCGTGGATCAAAAAAGACAATACGCGGAGATTGCGGAAAAGGAAGGCTTCGGCCGGATAGAATCCATCTACGAACTCGCCTCTTGGCTCCAGAATCATTGACAGGCATATTTCGAAGGAGTATTACTATTACGGCGCCACGAACACGCAATGCGGTTACGGCGCGACCATAGACCGAGGAGTTTTCCATGCATCCCGATTCGCTCGCCGTCCGCTATCGCCACCTTTTCCCCGTGCTGCAAGAGCTCACTCGAGCGGAAAACATAATCACGGAAGCAAACGTCTTTCAGCCCGCAAATACGAAAATCCGCGA
>CAYSEA010000047.1:13695-16683 GCA_964429975.1 uncultured Treponema sp. | reverse complement strand
TTGACGAGGAAACGGGCCTTTACTACTATGGAGCGAGGTATCTTGATCCGAAGTATTCACGCTGGCTCTCTGCTGACCCGGCCCTCGGAGACTACATCCCCGGAGCGCCAGTAAACGATGAAGCCAAGGAACGCAATGGAAACCTCCCCGGCATGGGTGGTGTTTTCAACACGGTCAACCTCCACCTGTATCACTATGCGGGAAATAACCCGGTTAAGTACCTAGATCCCGATGGAAGGGAGCTTGATTGGGTAAAAGGTGAAGGTGTAACAGATGCGCAATTTAAATCAATTCAGGATGAAGCGAATAAAATAATGGAATCTGATACAGTTTCCGGAAAAAGAATGAAGGAGCTTTCAGATTCAAAAACAAAAGTACGAGTTAATGTCAATAGTAGTGGGGGGAATGATGCTGAGGCTTTTTACCCAGATGATGCATCAACCGGAGTCGGTAGTGGAACTGACGTGAATATTAATATTAATTCTGCTGGGAAAAAGGCTGATGGAGTTACGAGGACTCTAGGTTCTTTGTTGGTACATGAAATTTCTGGACATGCTTACGATAATTATAAAGGGACTTCACCAATGGATCCAACAAAAGGAACATTCATGATTGATGCAGTACTTCGAGGGCTATCTGAGGAAGGCGCTGTTGCAATGGAGAATGAGTATCGTGTTGAAATCTTGGGAAGTAATCAACAAAGGAAGATCTATTCAGGTAAACATGTTGATTGGAATATGCCAATTTATGATAAGAAAACAAAGTCCTGGACATTAAATAGTAAACCTTGGAGTCTAAGATAATTGAAAAATTTTATTTTTATATTTTTATTTGTTTGTTGTGATATATGTGCGCAAGAAGTTTTAATGAAAATGGATAACGTAATTGTAAAAAAAAAGGATCGTAAGCTTGATGTATATTTACCATATCAAGTAGATGAAAATACAAAATATGTATTTGCTTGTGATGCTCCATTGATTCTCGATATTAAAAGTATTGAAGTTGATGGGAAGACCATTGAACTTCAGTTTGATCCGATTTTGTATGAATTAGATTTTAGTATTGACAGAATTAAAACTGAAAGATTAAGTAGTTTCAATTATATAATAATGGAGCTTCGAAAGACAAAAGAGGGACGTTTATCCTGGAGTAAAATAAGTGAAAGCTTGCGATATGTAATTCCTGTAGGTAATTATATTACAATTACGTATCGGGTGTTGCTTCCATTTCCCTTTTACACAACTAAAAAAATCATGCGCAAGGATTTTACTGAGAAGTACTATACACGTTACTATCAAGTTACGATTGACTCCGAACAGTTAGATTATTAAAGTGACAATTATATAAGGTTAGACCCCAAAGTAATATAAGATAGATTGGGCTGTTCAGTATATAAAAATGATCGGCTCAATGATTTTAGTCTTCTGTAGGCAATGTTCTTTGAAAAGAAGGTTTTAGCCGTAAAAACCGGCAGAGTTGAGAGCGGCAATACTATACCGGTATTGGCTTAGGGACGGAACCAGTAAAGTACCTAGATCCAGATGGGAGAGCAGTTAAACCTGATACTGTATCTAGTATTGTAAAAAAAATGGACGGGTATGATCCCAAAAAACCCGATATACCTGTTTCTTTCTCTTGTCCTTTGGTTACACAAAGTACAAAAACTTTTAGTAGAGATCGGGAATATGAAAAAGAAATTAATAGCAAATTAATGTCTCCGAATGCAGATAAAGCAACTGGTGGATTAGAGTTGGATATGAGTTTGTTTAATGCTGTGACCATCGCTATATCTGGACCAACAAAAGGAATTGATGGACTTATAAATAAGCTTGGCGCTCTATCCCTTTCGTCAGATATCCTTAATGCATCTGTCGATGCTGCTAAAGGTGATTTCGATAAAGTTGCAAAAATTGTACTAAATAATGCAGTTGGAGTTTTAACTGGAAAAGTAACGTCAGCTCTTCTTATTAAAAAAGGTCTTGAAAAATATGACGCAGTTGTGAATTATTTTGCAGGCATACTGGCCGCAAAGGCCGTAGACAAGGTCTATACTAAGGTTAATGAGGAAGAATAAAGATATGAGAAACATGATTGCAAATACTGTGATATTCAGTTTAGTAATAGTTGGAGTATTATTGGTTTTCCTTTTAGGCTATGAAAATGGTTTTCCCTTTTATATGTCGATGTTTTTTGTCGCAGCAGTAATCAACTTATTACAATTTAAACAGATTGTAAAAAAACAGGAAAATGGGATTTCTTCTTCACAAAGGATAACATTATATCGTAGTATTGCTATTGTTTTTATTTGTAGTATTACCTTAGTCAGTTATATTGTTCATTACTTGTTGGGATAATTTTTTCTTAGTTCCAGAGTCAAGGAAGAACCGAGTTAACCTGCGAGCGCCCTCGGGCGCGATTTCAGTTAAACTCAATTTCAATTTTCTTCTCAGATAATCCCAACGATGCTTCAACCTGACGCCGTCAGAGACGGCGCAGGTTAAGCTAATGGTTATGTGACGATACACTCATCGTGGTGCGGGGAATGACGAATGCTACTTTTGAAAACATGTATTTTATTTAGAAGGCACCATTAATGAGAAAAGTGATACAGGTTTTTGTCGTTCTTGTCCTGATTTGCATGTTCTCATCCGGTGCTTGCGATCCCGCGAGGAAACACACGCCCTATTCGATAGTGAATCAATCATCGTCGGATATAGTATTTTCATACTACTATGTAGAGGATACGTCAGATACCAAAGAGTATCTATTACAATCACTGTTGAGAGATATCGAGATATTTACTACGACTGGACCATATTACGAGGTGTTAAAGCCCAATAGTAGCTTCGAGGTAAAAAGCTTTGGTACGCGCGAGGAATTGCTTGCCGACGCGTCTCGATCTATTATTTTTGTGTGGGTACAAGAAACGCAGAATCTTGAGGCACTACACTATTTATCTTCGGTTACCCTTGACGATGTTGATTTCTT
>CAYSEA010000047.1:10784-13595 GCA_964429975.1 uncultured Treponema sp. | reverse complement strand
TTTAGCAACTCCGTGTGGCATGAAATACCCTCGCCATGCTATACTGATAATTACCGTAGAAAACATCGAGAGGGTAGTAATGCAAGCGAGAAAGTCCGTGCTTTTTTCCATACTCGCGCCAATAGTAGTCCTCCTGGCGGCGACGCTTACCCTGCTTGGGTCGTGCGTGCGGCCAAACCTATCGGTACCCAAGGCAATTTCCGGGCGAATCGACCTGACCGACTGGTCCTTTTCTCAGCGGGGAGCCCTCCCTCTTGACGGGCAGTGGGACTTCTTTCAGGGCGAGCTTTTGTTGCCGACCGATGACTCTGGAATCATTGCTACCGCTGCCCATGCGGATCCGATATGTGTCCCGATTCCCGACGCGGGTCTTTGGCATAACGTGGATACCGGGGCAACACGGCTATCGGACTATGGATGCGCGACGTATCGGCTGATTCTTGCCTTTTCCGAAGAGCCCGGTACCATCGCCGTCAAAGTTCCCTCCCTTTTTTCCGCCGCACGGATATTTCTGAACGGTCAGGAAATTTACTCGGCGGGCACGGTTGGAACGACATCGGCTTCAACAAAACCGCGATACAGCCCCGAAGTCGTCAGAATCGCGCCGAGGGCAGGGGATAACGAGCTTCTCGTACAGGTTTCCAACTTCGTGGAACGACGCGGCGGCTTCAATAAAAGCTTCATTATCGGCAACGAACGGATCGTTAAAAGCCTCTTTATTCAGAGCCTTGCCATGGACCTCATTATATTCGGCTCACTTCTCGCGATTGGCCTCTATCATTTGTGCCTTTTTTGGCTCAGAAAGAAGGATCATTCGCCGCTGTGGTTCGGCGTATTCTGCATCATCATCGCCCTGCGAAGCCTCATCTACGGCGAACGGTTCCTGTTCGACTTCTTTCCCGCCGTTCCCTGGGAGGTCTTTAATCGCCTCGACCACCTTACTTTCTATATCGGCATACCCGTTTTCAGCGCCTATATCATGATTATCTTCGCCCGGGATATATCCCGCATCGCGCTATATATCTATCAAGCCCTTGGGCTCGTATTCGCGCTGTTCCTTTTTTTGCCGCCTTCCGTGTTTAACGCAACCGTCTCGATTTATGAGATTATCACGGCTGGATATATCGTCTATCTCCTGATAGTCATCGCGCGCGCGCTCGCGCGAAGGCGGGAAGGGGCCCTGACCACGATGATCGGCATCGGCCTGTTTCTGGGCTTCGGGATAAACGAGATCCTCTTTAACATGGGGCTTATCAATACCTTTAACTCCCTTTCCATCGGCCTTATGCTCTTCTTGTTCACGCAGTCGATCCTCATAGCGATGCGTTTTTCCAAGGCTTTCGATGAGTCCGAGCATCTGGGAAGAACCCTTCTTTCCACGAACGAATCCCTGAAGCGATTTATCCCGCAAGAGTTCTTTATGCTCCTCAACCGAAATGATGTCAGCGAGATCAAACTCGGCGATCAGATCGAGCAAAACATGGCGATCATGTTCGCCGACATCAGGGGATTTACGCTTCTCGCCGAGCAGCTCGGGGCCGCGAAGACCTTTGAATTTTTGAATGACTACTTTAGCCGCGTAGGGGAGGTTATACGGGAAAACGGCGGCTTCGTCGACAAATACTTGGGAGACGGCTTTATCGCCCTATTCCCGCGATCGGCCGACGCGGCGCTTAAGACCGCGATCGGCATTCAGCGGGTGATCAGCGCGTACAATGAATCGCGTACCAGCGCACAAGAGCCGAAGATCGAAGTCGGCATCGGCCTTAACTTTGGCCCGCTTATCCTCGGGACCGTCGGCGAGGAACACCGAATGGACACGACGGTCATCGCGGACTCGGTAAACCTCTGCAGCAGGCTTGAGGGCTTAAGTAAGCTCTACGGGAAGGGCACGATCGTTCCCTTTGAGTTTCTTGATCGCATCGAGAATCCGGACGACTATCACTGGAGATATCTCGGCCTCATCAGGGTGAATGGCCGGAAAAAGCCCGTCGAGATCGCGCACATTTACGACGGTCTCCCCGAAACCAGTTTTGAGGGAATCCATGCGTCTAAAGCCCGCTTTGAGGAGTCGCTGCACGCGTATCGAAACGGCGACTATGAAAAGGCAATGGAAGGTTTTCGAAAACTCGCCACGGAAAACCCCGATGATCCAGCCGTCTTCACCTTCATGACTCAGTTACAGCGCATCATTAAGTCGGGTATCGCCTTTGAATGGGATGGTATCGAGGAAATGCCGGCTCAGTAAGGTTTGTTTGCCTCAGAATCTCGCGTTTAATTGAAATCGCGCGCAAAAAAAAGCCCTCCGTTAAGGAGGGCTTCGCGTTTACGCGCTTCTATCAAGCTTGATTGGTTTTCTTTTCTTTTTTCATCTCCCGCTTTTCTTTCAGCGTGTGTTGCGGCTTTTTCTTTTCTTCAGCCTTTCCTTTGTCTTTACCTTTCGGCATATCAACCTCCTTACGAGAAGCTATGATGCCTATAGTATATTGCTAAAATCGCGTTTTAGACAAACAAAAAACGCTTATTTTTGGTCGTGTTTTTTTTCTGTGCGCGATCGATTTACTTGACAAAACAATCATTGTAATGGATAGTAACTACCATGGTAGTTACTATAACGGAACGGCTTATGGAGCTTGGATTAAGCGAGTATGAAAGCCGCGCGTGGGTAGCCCTTTTGACCGCGAATCCCGCAACGGCGTATGAGGTGGCCCGTTCGAGCGGCATACCGACGGCTAAAATCTATCCGGTTATGGATCGACTCGTCGAGCGAGGCATGGCTCTCGACCTTCGCGAGGGCGATCGCAGGCGTTA
>CAYSEA010000047.1:0-10684 GCA_964429975.1 uncultured Treponema sp. | reverse complement strand
CGACTCGCGGCCCGTCGGCTCGCTCTATGAGCATCCGATCGCCGACACGCTCTATGAAGAACGGGGTGGTCGGGGGTTTGCCGTCGTCGTCGACGGCGTGGTCGCCCTGACCGGCACGATCGCCCAGAGCGACGGCGAATCGGGTGGCGACGGAGAGGCGGAACGGGTTTCGGGTGCCTGGAGCCGGAGCGAGGGCTTCGTTCTTCTCGCGGAGGATTACATTAAGCACGACGTCTATATCATGAAAATCGTCGCGCGCTTCGACCGACCGCTCGTGAAGCGCTTCGGCCGTGGGTACTGGCGACTGAGGGATATCTTTTCCGACACGGAGGAACTCTGATGGCGACTATCTGGATTGACGGTGCATGGCACGCGAAGGAAGACGCGAAGGTTTCTGTGTACGATCATGGCCTTTTATACGGCGACGGCCTTTTCGAAGGTATTCGCTGGTACGCGGGCAAGATTTTCAGGCTCGACGCCCATCTTGACCGCCTGTGGGACGGCGCGAAAGCGATCGCCCTTAACCTTCCGTATTCGCGTGCGGAGTTATCCGGCATGCTTGCCGAAGGCGTTACGCGCGCCGCGAAATCCGACGGGTATATCAGGCTCGTCGTTACGCGCGGAATCGGGGATCTTGGCATCAACCCGGGCCTCTGCCCGAGGCCGACGGTTATTTCGATTTTTGACGACATCCGCCTGTATCCGCGTGAGTGCTACGAGCGCGGTATCGCCGTCGTCACCGCCTCGTCTCGCCGCCTGCAAGGCGACGTGTTCGATCCGCGCATTAAATCGCTCAACTACCTCAATAACGTCCTCGCAAAACTCGAGGCGCAGGTCGCCGGCTGTATGGAGGCCGTGTTTCTCAACCGCGAAGGCTACGTGACGGAGTGCACGGGCGATAATATTTTTATCGTGAAAAACGGCGTTTTGAAAACGCCCGCCGCCTGGCTCGGCCTTCTTGAGGGCATCACTCGAAATACGATTTTAGACATCGCGCGTCGCTCGTTCGAGCGCGTCGAGGAAACGACGATGACGAAATTCGACCTCTATACGGCCGATGAATGCTTCTTAACCGGCTCCGGCGCCGAGGTTATTCCCGTCACGAAAATCGACGGGCGCGATATCGGGAACGGAATGCCCGGAGCGATGACCGAGTCACTAAGGGTTGAGTTCGCGCGCGCGGTTCGCTAACGGCACGAGTGCGCGCCTTTCGCCAGCCTCTTATCTGAGTCGTGCTCCGGGGACGTATTCTTTGGCTATTTCCACGAGGCGTGCCGCCTCCGCGGGTCCATACGGCGCTCGGTTATTCCACTCGGGGTCGAGACAGTGTCCCGGCGAGAACTGCGCGAACTCCCAGTCCGCTTTCTCGCCCAACAGCTCGCCGATTTCGCGTATTTCACGCTCGCCGACGAGATCGGGCGCGAGTACCGTGCGATACTCAACGCGCGTCGTACCTTCGTTCTCGGCTTCCCGAAGGAGCGCGAGCGAACGGAGCATTTCGCCTCCGGCGCGCTCTCCGGCCTCTCGCTCGATGGCAAGCTCCGCGTATCGCGCGGGGCTCGTTTTCACGTCGAGCGCGATCATGTCGGGCCGTCGCTCGGGATCCTCAAGCAGGGACGCGAGCCGGTCGGGGAGCGTTCCGTTCGTGTCTATTTTTACGGCGAGATTGAGGGAACGCGCCTTGTGGATAAGGCCGTCGAGGGCTGGCGAAAGGAGTGGCTCTCCTCCCGAGATGGTGACCGCGCCGATTACGTCGCGCCTCTTTTCGAGGTGCGCATACACGTCTTCGAGCGTGACGTAGCCATCTGCGTGTTCCGCTCGCGGCCCGCTCGCGACGCTTGCCGCGGCAAGCTCGCCGTTATGGCAGTAAGGACAGCGGAGGTTGCAGCCGGGAAGAAAAACGGCCGCGCAAACGCGGCCGGGGTAATTCACGAGACTTGTTTTCTGCAGGCCGACGAGCATGGTTTTCAGAAAAGGGCGCCTGCCGCGACTGTCTGGCGCTCGAGGCAGGAGAGCGTCCCGATCTCGCGCACGGAATGGGCGCGTCCGACTTCGGTTCCGGCGCCGTCGAAGAAGATGGCCGTCGGCGCGGAGTATACGCCATAGTGCTCGGCGCTCGCGCGTCCAGAGTCCGTGTCAACGTCGATGAGCTCGCCCGAAAGGGGAAGGGCCGTGCAGGCTTCCTTGACCGGGGGGCAATTCGGGCAGGTCTTGCGGACGAAAAGCTCGTAGCTCGCCGCTATGCCGGCCTCTACGGCGACGACGTTCCGCGTCTCCGCGGGTTTCGCGTCGATCGACGGGGCAAAGCCGGTTTCGACGGGAAGGTGGCTTGTCACGCGGCTTTCTTCGGCGACGAAGAGCTTTCGGTGGTTATATTCTTCGCGTTTTCCGCGGTTCCAGTTTCTTACGGAGCGATAGTAGCCTACGATGCGCGCATATACTTCGGTCGGTCGGCCGTGCACGTCAACCATCTCTTCTTTGACTTTCGCGATGTCGGCGTCGATTTCGGTAATCGTTCTCATTTTTTCCCTCCCAGGATTAAATATACTATTGTTTGTCCCATAAGTCTCATTTAGCCGGCCGTGGCCTTCCGTTCTTCCTCGAGAGCCGTCAGCCGCATCGCGAGTTCCTCGGTCTGCTCAGCCTTGCATTTTGGGCACTCGAAGTGCTCCCCGGTCAGGTAGCCGTGCACCGGGCACACGGAGAATGTCGGCGACACGGAGAAATACGGTATGCGATAGTTCGAGGCCACCGCCTTGACGAGGTCGCGGCAGGATTCCCAATCCTTGATCGCCTCGCCGAGAAAGATGTGAAATACCGTCCCCCCGGTATATTTGGTCTGAAGTCCAACCTGATGGTCGAGCGCGTCGAAGATATCGCTTGTGTAGCCGACGGGAAGCTGGCTCGAGTTGGTATAGAAGGGGTCCGCATCTCCCGAGGTAATGATGTCGGGATACGCCTTTTTGTCATGGCGCGCGAGCCGGTACGAGGTGCTTTCCGCGGGGGTCGCTTCCAGGTTGAAGAGGTCTCCCGTCTCCTCCTGGAAATCCGCGAGTTTCTGCCGCATGTGCATGAGCACTTTCTCCGCGAAATCCTTGCCTCGCGGATCGGTGATGTCTACGCCGAGGAAGTTGAGGCAGGTCTCGTTCATGCCGCAAATGCCGATCGTGGAGAAGTGGTTATTGAGGTGCGTGAGATAGCGTCTCGTGTAGGGAAAGAGACCGCCCGCGAGGAGCCGTTCGATTACCTTTCGCTTGAGAAGGAGGCTGATTTTTGCCTGTTCCATGAGGAAGTCGAGTCGGGCGAAATACTGCGCCTCGGTTTTCGCGAGATAGCCTATCTGGGGCAAGTTGATCGTGACGACGCCGATGGAGCCGGTGAACTCGTCAGATCCGAAGAGTCCGCCTCCGCGCTTTCTGAGCTCGCGCTTGTCGAGCTGAAGACGGCAACACATGGAGCGAACGTCTGACGGGTTGAGGTCGGAGTTGAGGAAGTTCTGGAAATAGGGCGTGCCGTATCGGGCGGTCATTTCAAAGAGGAGACGCGCGTTGTCGCTCGCCCAGTCGAAGTCGCTCGTGATGTTATACGTCGGTATCGGGTACTGAAAGCCGCGGCCGGCCGCGTCGCCCTCGAGCATGAGCTCGATGAAAACGCGGTTAATCGAGTCCATTTCCTTTTGGCACTCGCCGTAGGTGAACGGCATTTCGCCTCCGCCGACGACGGCGTTCTTGTCGGCAAGGTCGGCCGGGCACACCCAGTCGAGGGTGATGTTCGTGAAGGGAGCCTGGCTTCCCCATCTGCTCGGGGTGTTGACTCCGTAGATGAAGCTCTGGAGACACTGCTTGATTTCCTTGTCCGAGAGCGAGTCCTTTTTGACGAAGGGCGCGAGGTAGGTGTCGAAGGAGCTGAATGCCTGGGCGCCCGCCCACTCGTTCTGCATGATGCCGAGGAAATTCACGATCTGCTGGATGAGCGTCGAAAGATGGCGTGCGGGCTTCGAGGTGATTTTGTCGGGCACGCCGCCCAAGCCCTCGGCGATCAGCTGGCGGATCGACCATCCGGCGCAGTAACCCGAAAACATGGAAAGGTCGTGTATATGGAAGGCCGCGGTGCGGTGCGCCTCGGCGACTTCTTCGGGATAGATGTTTTTAAGCCAGTAGTTGGCGGTGATGGTGCCGGAGTTATGGAGGATAAGCCCGCCGAGCGAGAAGTTGACGTTCGCGTTTTCCTTGACGCGCCAGTCCGACTGGCTCAAGTAGCCGTTCATCGTCTCGTCGATGTCGAGCAAGAGGGTCTGCGTGTCGCGGATCGCCTCGTGGCGCGCGCGATACAGTATGTACGCCTTCGCGACGCGCGTTTCGTTCGCCTCGATGAGGACGGTTTCCACGATATCCTGTATTTCTTCGATCGCCGGAATCGAGTGGGCGTGGCGACCGGCCATCAAGACGCGGAGTTTTTCTTCTACGAGATCGGTGAGTTCCTTCGCCCGATCGGGATTTCGCGTTCCGGCGACGGCGCCGAAGGCCATGTCGATGGCATGCTCTATCTTGGCGCGGTCATAGGACATGACCTCGCCGGAGCGCTTGACGACGCTTCGGAGAAATGAGGCCGTTTCCGGGTCCTTCGACGTTCCGAGAAAGTTCTTCCATTCCGGGAATACCCCTTGATCCACGCCCGTTACATCATTATTTGCCGCCATCTATTCCCCCCACTTTATTAACTTCCTCGATGAATTCGTCCAGGTTCTCGAAATGCCGATAGACGGACGCGAAGCGAATGTAGGCGACCTTGTCCACCTCATGGAGCTTCGAAAGCACCAATTCCCCGAGCGTTGAGCTCGGTATTTCGTGCGCGCCCTTTCCCGCCATGACCGCCATATCCTCGATTTCGTTGACGATGTTTTCTATCGTCATGCTCGAAAACGGGCGCTTTTCGACGGCGCGCTCGATGCCGTGCTCGAGCTTTGATCGATCAAAGGGCTGGCGACGGCCATCGCGTTTGATGACCATGAACTGCTTTTCCTCGATGCGCTCATAGCTCGTGAAACGGTAGCCGCACCCGATACATTCACGCCTTCGGCGTATACTGTCGCCGTTCGCGAGCGTGCGCGACTCGATGACCTTATCGTCGAAACTGCCGCAATGGGGACAGCGCATCGTCTTACCTCGTTTACGAATAGTGCCCAGATATGGTGTCTCAGGCCCGTAAAAATGAGTCTAGCACTATTTATGGTGTTTGTAAACGAAAATCAGCAGAAAAGCGAAAATTCAGTTGGTTCGGTTTCGCAGGGCCCGTTCGGTGGCTTCTGCCATGGAAAGGAGGTTCGAGAGGAGAACTGGCATGAGGATGATGAGTTTTCTGCCCTCGCGCCAGGCGCGGGTTATCGGGTTTCTTCGTCCGGAGCCGTTACCGCCGCGCGCAACCCAGGCTCGATCGAGCGCCGTCCATGCGGCAAAGACGCGGGGAATGAATATCAGCGTGAGCGAAAGGGAGAAAACGGGATCGGGAAGGCGGCCGAGCGGGGGGAACCATGAGACTACTCGCGCGCGAACCGCGGTGAGCGCGTCGCGAAGCTCGATACCGCTCGTAGTACGGTAAAAAACGCTGCCCGACAAAACCACGACTGAAAGCCGCCACAGATACTTCGCCGTATCGGCAAGACCCGCGCGGGCGATCTCGCGCGTGAACGGCCTCCCGATAAGCGTAAAAGCCGCCATGAGGAAGCCGTACCCGAGGACGACGCGAAAGAGGCGGATAATCTCGCCGAGTCGCGGGCGGGAGAGCGCGCAGGCAAGCGCCATGGCGGCGCTCAGGGCGATGAGAAAAGGTCCCTCCGCGGCGAAGGCAAGCGGGGCGGTCAAGAAAAGCGCGCCGAGCTTTATAAGCGCGGGACAGCGATGGAGGGGCGTCGTATCCGGAGTATAGAGAAAAAGCGGCACGTCGCCCGGTCGGCTCATCTTCCGCCCCGCGAAGCCGATTCCGCGGCCCATACGAGATCGGCGGCCGACGAGTACGCGCCGAGCGGATTACGAATGCCCCAGGACTCGAGCGGGGCTTCCGATAAAGCCTCATCGGGCGTGCCGTCAAAGGCGACGCGCCCCGAGTGCAGGACGATGAGTCTACTCGCGAACGCGAGGACTTTCTCGAGCTCATGGGTCAGGACGATGACGGTTTTTCCCTCGGCGCGCAGCGAGGCGATGACTTCGTTCACCTGCACGACGCCCGGCCAATCGAGGTTCGCGTATGGTTCGTCCAGAATGATGATTTCCGCGTCCATCGCGAGAATCCCCGCGACGGCGAGTCGCCGCTTTTCCCCGCCGGAAAGCGTTCGGGCCGGAAGGAGCTCTTTGCCCGAAAGCCCTGCGCGTGACAGGGCATCCCGTGCGCGCGCCGTCGCCTCGCGCGGGGAAAGGCCGAGGTTTTTCGGGCCGAACTCAGTGTCCTCGAGGACGGTGTCTCCGAGTATCTGCGCCGAGGCGTCCTGAAACACGAGGCCGATTCTCTCGCCGTTTCCGTCGGAGCCGAGCGCGACGCGAATCGACCCGCGCGTCGGGCGATCGAGCCCGGCGATCAGGTGCATGAGTACGCTCTTTCCCGAGCCGTTCGCGCCCGATATGACGACGCACTCGCGCCTGCGAAAGGAGAGGGTTACGCCGTCGAGCGCGGGCCGCTCCATGCCGTAAAACGAACGGGAGACGCCGTCGATTTCGATAATCGAGTCGTTATCGTTCATTGTTCCCGAGCGCGCGCGCGACGATGGGCCGAATCTTGAGCGTGAGCGGCACGAGCACGGCCATCTTCACGAGATCCCCGACGATGAACGGGGCAAAACCCTTCGCGATCGCCTCAGGCAGGCTTAAGGAAAGGCTTTTGCCGAGCATCATGACGCCGGGTATATAAATGCACGCGAAACCCGCTATCGTCGCGCTGATCACGCTCGCGGGAGACACGGCGCGTCCCTCGGTTTCGGCGTTCTTCATCGCGAAGCCCGCCACGAGGGCGGCAAAGAAGTATCCCGCGAGATAGCCTCCGGTCGGGCCGGCAAGGACGGCCATCCCGCTTCGCCCGCCCGAAAATACCGGAAGCCCGAGAATGCCGGCCATTAAGAAAAGGCCGACCGCCCCGGCGCCTTGCACGGGCCCGAGCACGAGACCGGCGAACACGGCGAGGGCATTCTGAAATACGATCGGGACGGGCCCGATCGGAATCGCGAAGAGGGAGCCGGCGGAGATAAGCGCGGCGAAGAGCGCGGTAAAGACCGATCTCAGCGACGAGTTTTTCATGTGTTCCTTCCTTTATTGTAAAGAGAGATTATACCCGGTGGAAATAGCCGTTCTCCGCCTTCGGCTGTGGCGATGCGCGCGGAGCCTCGTTCGTCGGTGCCTAAAAAAACGCCTTTTTGCGCGCTTTCTCGGGAATGAGCCTCACCACGCGGCGCGAACGAGTATTCGATCGGCTTCCCGACGAGCGGGCAGAGCGCGTTCCATCGCTGGATGAGCACGTCGATCCCTTCGCTCGGAGAGGCGAGCACGTCCCGCAAGAGGTCCGAGCGCGAAACGGCGACTGACGTCGACGCTTGCACGGAGGGACGCTTTCCGGTATTGACGCCGACGCCGAGGCCAAGATATTCGATTGACGTGCCCGTGACGAGGTATTCCGCGAGTATACCCGCCGCTTTGTTCCAGGCACCGCCATCAGTCGCGCGCACGGCTACGTCGTTTGGCCAGAGAACGCCCGCATTCACCGAGGCGCGTGAAGCAAGCGACTCGGCTACGGCGCATTGCATTCTGAGTACCTCTTGATGAACCTCCGTGACGTGGAGGGTCGGTCGGCTTATAAGAGTAAAAAAAAGCCCGCCCTCGGGCGATTCCCATGTTTTAGAACTTGTCCCGCGCCCCGCGCTTTGCCGTTCGGCAAGCACGACCGTTCCGCTTTTCGCTCCGCTCAAGGCGGCTTCGCGGGCGCGATTCATCGTCGAGTCCGTCTCGTCCCAATGACGAATCGTTCCCGGGTAATCCGAAAATTCCCAAGGATAGAGTGCGTCTTTCGGCGATTCGACGAGACGGTAGCCGCCATGCGCGGACTCAATTCGATACCCCGACTCGATGAGCGACTTAATTGCCTTCCAGATTGCGACGCGAGAAACCCCGATGGCCTCTCCGAGCGCTTCGCCCGAGAGCGGGCCTGCGGCGGCTTTGAGGGATTCGAGGATGAGCGTTCGCGTACGTTCGTTTCGCGTTGCCTGTGGGCCGTCTGCTCGTATCGCTTCGTTAACCATTTATTTGCATAAGTTAACAGAAGCGATACGTCATGTCAACGACGTCTCCGATTGATTTCAGTGACGATGACGGTCACCGCGAGGGTCAGGGCAAGGAGGGAAGGAAACCAATCGCCGAACCGAGCGTAGAGGGTTTTCCGTCGCTCATAGATCGGGACGTCGACGCGTACGGCATCGGCTGCAAACAGGGGAAGGTCGGCGACGACCGTACCCGTCGGATCGACGACGCACGTATAGCCGGCATTGGTCGAGCGCACGAGCGTGGTTCTCAGTTCGACCGCGCGAAACGCGGCGATAACGAAATGCTGCATTTCGGCGCTGTCGGTCTTTGACCAAGAGTCGTTCGTGAGGTTGATGAGCACGTCGCTTCCGGCGTTATGAAGCGCCGCGCACAAGGAAGGAAACGCGTCTTCGAAGCAAATGGGGGTGGCGAAGCGCACCGTTTCGCCCGCATGGTTGACGATTGACATCGTTTTTATTTCCGTACCCGGCGTCCATCCCGAGGAAAACCCGACGATGGTGTCGAAGAACTCTCGAACCCAGCGGTATTCGGTGAAAGGCATGTATTCGGCGAAGGGAACGAGCTGAATTTTGGCGTACCAGTCGAGCCGATCGCCTGAAGGTCCGACGAGGATTACGGAATTGGAAAAGAGGGGCGGCTCGCGCGAAATAATGACGGGAGACCCGACGAGGAGCGGCGTTTTCGTTTCCGCCATAAAACCGGTAAACGGATCGTCTGCGGGAAGCCGGTCGTACAGTGGCAGATTTTCGACGTAGGGCCTCGTCAGCACGGACTCGCTCCAAACGACGAGATCGGCCGTCGGCTCTCCTTTCGAAAGCGCGCGGCGCGTCAATTGCTGGCAGACCCGGAGGTTTTTACGTAAGCCTCCGTCCTCCCAGGTATCGGCGTTGTTTTGCACCAAGATCGTATCCATCGTCGTTTTGGGCTGGTGTTTGGCAAGGAGCATGAACGTGCCGTACCCGAAGGCGAGAAAAAATAGCGCGGCGGTGAAAACGGCGGCCCTGGCGGGGTCTATCCGTAAGAGATTTCTGATCGAACGCGGCAACGTGTCCCGGGTGAGGCTCGTGCCGACGGTTCGGGGCGGAGGCGCCAATAGTTCCGCGAAGACGCATGACGCGAGGGCAAGCAGAAAGCCGATGCCCCAGACTCCGGTCAAATCCGCGATCTGGATGAGCGGTTTAACCGAAAAACTTGTCATGACGAGGGTTCCCCAGGGGTAGGCGAGGAACCCGATAGATTTGAGCCATTCCCAGAGCGTCCACACGGCCGCGAACAGGAAGGGCCGCCAGAGTGTAGGGAATCGGGTTGAATAGCGGAGCGCCCATCCGACGGGCAATGCATAGAAAAAATAGGCGACTGAGGACGCCCCGAGGGTAAAAACGGCAAAATCCTTGAAGTAGGCAAGCCAAAAACTGGACATGACATGTACTAAAAAGACGGTAAGACCGCTTAAAACGCCCGCAAAAGGGTAGGAATTCGTTCCCCGGAGGGCAAGATAGAGGGGGATAAGGGCTACAAAACCGAAAGGAGCGAATCCTTCCCGGAACAATTCGTTCGGAATGCCGAGGCTCAGCATAAGGGCTGTTAGAAACGCGCATAAAATAGCCGGTATTGGTTTCATAATCATGTCATTTTACTCATTTTTGTTGAATCATTTCAATAATCCATCTATTATAATGGTGATATGCAGAAAATCGTGTCGTACCACGCCGGTGAATTTGAGTCTGCACCCGATCTTGTCGTATCGGTTCCGGGACGTTTCCATCTGCTTGGCGAGCATACCTGGTTTGCCAAGGGAAATACCCTTTCTATGGCGATCAACCATCATCTATTCCTCGCGGTTTCGGCACGAAGCGATCAAAATTATCGACTTTTTTCCGTGTCGCTCGGCGAGCGAAAGAAGATATCGGCGTCAAACCTGAAATACCGAAAAGAAGATCGCTGGGCTAACTCCGTCAAAGCGGTCATTTCCTCGTTTGTCGAATACGGCATTCGCGTATCAGGGCTTAATTTCACGATTCTGTCCGAAATTCCCGCGGACGCCGGACTCGGCACCCCGAACGCCCTGAAAGTCGCCACCGCGCTTGCCTTGCGGAGGCTTTTCGCGCCGAACCTCGCGGAAACCATACTGGTCGCCCTCCTTGAGCGCGCAAATACCCACTTTCTCAAGACCTACGCGCATCGCGCGGATATCCTGTGCGCCATCTCCGCAAAAAAGGGTCAGTGCATTCGGACCGACCATCATAAGGTAACCGCGGATCTCGTGCCGTTCCCGAATAATCACTATTCAATCATGCTTATCGACTCGAAGGTTCCCCGGCTTCTTGCCCGCGAGGATCTCGCGCAGCGCATACAGGAGTGCATCAGGGCCTATGAGATCGTCA
>CAYSEA010000046.1:17364-18545 GCA_964429975.1 uncultured Treponema sp. | reverse complement strand
GCGATCTCGTCTCGCATACGCTCGAGGCCCTTATAGCGCAGGACGAGCGCGTCGCTGTCGAGCGCGCCCTGAGAGAAAGCGAGGAGCGCTATCGGGAGATCGCGGCGGCAGTCCCGATCATGGTGCTGGAAACCGACGTCATGTTCGGCATCCAGTACGCGAACCCGACCGCCCGCGAGGGACTCGCCCTTTCGGACGGCGACGACCTCGTCTCCCTCAAGCGGTACTTTGAGCCCGACGACCGCGAGCTCGCCGACGACATCGCGAGGCGAATCCCGATCATACGCGAGCTCGACTATCCCGGCATCAGGCTGATGAGCCCGCAGCGGCGGCGGTACATCCCGGTCGTGCGCGTTTCGGGAAAGTTTGACTTGAAGGGAAACCTCGTGAGCCTTCGCTGGAACGCCCTCGATCCCTTGCCATTCCTGAAAGACGGCATTCTCCCTGACCGGAACTTTTTTTCCGGCCACAAGATCACCGAGCGCGAGCAGGAAATCGTCGAGTTGCAGTTGCAGGGATACCGCATCAGGGACATCGCCGAGCGGCTCGGTATCGCCGAAAGCACGGTAAAGGGGCACCTTACCCAAGTCTATAACAAGCTCGGGATCTCGGGGAAAGGAGAGCTCCTCCGAGTGCTCAAGGATGAGCGGGGCGGGAAACTCGGCTTTAGCGCCTATGTCTTTTCGCTCGTCAATCGCCTCCTTTCAATCGAGGAAGAGTAGGGCCGCATGCGCACGCTCGCCGTTTCATAATAACCAGTACTAAAAGTAGTGTTCGTCCCCGCTGTCTCCGTTGTATCCGCGCGCTTGCAAGCGGTGATCGCCATGCCTCGCGCCGGATACGCCCGAACATCGACCACTTTCGACGTCGGACAGTACTTTTCGTATTGATCGTTTCCTACTGGCCGTATCTACGCCGCTTTCGGATCGCGGATAGAATCGTACGTAAGGAGACAACGCCATGAAAAGAACTATCGCTATTCTTTGCGCGCTTTCGCTCATCCTGGCCGGAACGCTCGTATCGTGCGCCGACGCCGGAGCGTCCGATGCCTCTTCCGAAGGGGATGGCGTTTCGCGCGCCGTGCAGAACTGGTCGCTGTGGGAACCGATGAACTCGTTCAATTCCGGGGTCTGGAACAAGGCCGACTGGACGAACGGGGGAATGTTCAACTGCGGATGGAA
>CAYSEA010000046.1:11762-17264 GCA_964429975.1 uncultured Treponema sp. | reverse complement strand
CAGCTCAACTACTACGTCAACGGCGTCGGCGGTCACGAGAAGGTCATCGATCTCGGGTTCGACGCCGCGGCCGGTTTCCATAAGTACTCGATCGAGTACGGGAACGGCTACATCAACTGGTACGTCGACGGCCAGTGGAAGTGGGGCGTGAACAATAACGGAATGAACGCGCCAAAAGGCGCCGCAATGCCGAGCCATCCGATGCAAATTATGGTAAACTTGTGGCCGGGCACCGGCGTCGACAGCTGGCTCGGGAGATTCAATTATTCCGGACCGCTCTACGCCTACTATGATTACGTAAAGTATACGCCCAAATAAGGAGCTACCATCATGACGACGTATATCTCTGGCCGCGCTGATTCGAGAAAACCGGAAAACGCACTGAGGGAATTGTTCGGCGACCGGGTTCGAGGCGAGACCGACGCGCTTTTTTTGAGCGCCCGTCGGGACATCGTGGTCGGGATATGCGGTATTCCCTTCAGGGCTCCGGTCATCAAGGAGCTCATGAAGGGGCGTTTGTTTCTCGCGCTCGTTTCGCGCCTTAAGGGAACGGGCGAGTCCCTGCTCGTGGACGCGAGCGGTGATAGTCTTTCCATCCAATGCTTCGGGGGCGGATCCGTCTCGCGAGTCGCGCTTCCGGACGACCTCGCGCGGGAGATGCTCGCGGTTATCCGCGCGGTGCCGACGTGGGCCGGCCGCATCAACGAGTCGGGCGAGCACGTCATTAATCTCACGACTCCCTCGCCGGGCCCCCATTTTTTCGCGAACCTTCTTTTGGGAAACCGGATGGGATACGACCATCCCCTGCAAACGACGCCGAAGAGCGTGGTCGACCGGCTCGGGCGGGGAAGCTTCCGCTCGCATGCCGCGACCCAGGTGTTGGCCACGCGATGGGATCTCCGTCAGGAAGAAAACGGCTTTCCCTGCAACCGGCAGTTTTACCTCACCGAGAACGACGCGGCGATTTTTTATTCCGCGAATCCGGCGAGCCCGTCCGTCGTCTCGGGCGAATGCGTCCACGGGCAAAATCACACTACGATTTCCTATAAGACCGCATGTGGTCTCGGCGTCAAGCGGACGATCTTTCTCCCCAAGCAGGAGTCGGGCCTTCCGCTCGCATGCGAGATACAGCGCATTGAGGTGACGAACGAATCCGCCGCGACGCGCTCGCTCCGCCTCGTCTACACCGGCATGTTCGGCCCTTCGAAGCCCGGCGCTTTGCAGGAGGACGTCCTCTACAGCACGATCATCATGGAAGGCGGGGCCCTCTTTAACGATAACGGCACGGTACGCGCGGTGAGTCCGCGCTATTTCCCCGCGCAGGATAAAGACGACCTCCGTTTCCACTCGACGCTCGTCCGGGGCGCGGGCGGCAATCGGTTTCCGAACGAGTTCTGCCTCAACTACAACGACTTCGTCGGCGGGGGGAGCCTCGAAGAACCAGAAGGGCTCTTCTGCCTACCAAACGAGATACCGCGCAAGGGTCCCGGCTTTTTCGCGCTGGCCTCCGAGCTTGTCATACAACCGGGCGAGACCGCGTTCATCGATAATTTTACCGGACTCGTTTCCCGCAAGGCGAACCCATCGTTCGACGAAGGCTCGCTCGCGCGCGAGATCGACGCCCTGCTTCGCCGATACGACTCTCCCGAATCCGTCACCGACGCCTTACGCGAGGTTAGGGATTTTTACGATTCCTATTCTTCCTTTTTCGAGCTCGAGTCCGAGCGTAAGGATTTTTCCGCGTACTGTAACCGGAACCTCCCGTTTCAGGTGCTTTATCAGACTTTCGTGTCACGATCCTTCGGGCAGACGCAGAAAGGCTATCGCGAGATCGGCTTTCGCGAGATACAGGACCTCTTCGCCTCGCTCTATTACTTCAACGCGCTCGGCGAAAGCCGCTTCGCGAAGAAGCTCATACTCGAATGGACGGCGCAAGTGCACGAGTTCGGGTACGCGAACCACAACTTCTTCTGGGAAGGGAAGGAGGCGGGCAAGTGGTCGGACGACGCGCTCTGGCTCCATCAGGCGGTCGGTCGGTACGTTCGGTTGACCGGCGACCTGTCGATTCTCGACGAGCACGTTTCCGTCGCGGGTGCCGCCGGCGGCAAGACGCGAAGCGTGTACGAAACCCTCGCGGCCGCCATCCGCTACTCCGCGGAAATTTCCGTCGGCAGGCACGGCATCACGCTCCTTGACCTCGCGGACTGGAACGATTGCCTCAAGCTTGATCGCGACTACCGTTCGGGGCCGGAGAAGGAACGTATCTGGCGCGAGACGGGACGGTACGAGTCCGACGGAACGGAAAGCGTGATGAACGGATTTCTCGCCGTGCTCGCCATCAAGGAACTCCGTTCGCTCGCGCTTCGGAAAAACGACAGCGAGCGCGCCGCGTGGCTTTCGGGGCTCTGCGAAACGATGAGGGGAAACTTGCGAAAGCACGCATGGAAAAAAGGGACGTACGCCCGCGTTCTTTTCAACCAATATCCCGGCTTCGAGTACGCGGGCGCCGACGGCGACGGAATCGACACGGACGGTTCGGGCGGAACGTTCTTCCTTAATAGTTTTTCTTGGTCGGTGCTTTCGGGCGTCGCCGACGAAGCCGAGATCAAGTCGATGCTTGCCGTCGTGCGAAAAAAACTCAAGACGCCCTTCGGCCTCAAGCTGGTCTCTCCCAATGACTTGAGCCGCGTCGTGCCGGGCGCGGCGAGCGCCGAGTATTTCCCCGGCGACCGCGAGAACGGCGCCGTCTTCAAGCACGCGAGCATGATGGCGGTATCCGCGATGCTCGACGCCGCGAAATCGGTCAAGGACCGCGCCCTCGCCGAGGAGCTCGCCTCCGAGGCATGGCGCATGATCGATCTCGTCTATCCCGGCCGCTCGATGAGCGACCCCTTCACTCTTGCGGGAAATCCGCGCTTTTGCACGCAGTACAACAACAGCGAGACGGGCGAGAACATCGGCCCGCTCGTGAGCGGGACGGCGACCTGGTTTATCCTCGGTCTCCTGAAGGCATACGGAATCGAGCTTACCGACTCCGGCCTCGAAATAGACCCGATCCTTCCGCCGGCGGAACGCGCGGCGTCCGTCACGCTCCGGATGGGGAAGGCGACCGTGCGCGTCGAATACGCGAAGTCCGAAGGTTTCGCGCGTCGCGCCGACGGGCGTTTCGCCCTCACGCTCGACGGCAAGACGTTCGACGGGAACGCGATTCCGCTTTCGGCCCTGACGGGCGAGCATCGTATCGTGGCGAAGTTTTCGTAAGAAGGGGGAGGCGATGGCATGATCGGCGGACGGTCCGCCGGCGACGATCCTGAGCGGAAAAAACTGGATGGTGTTTTCTTTGCAATCCTTGTATACTCTAAGCAAGTATACTCATTTTAACCGCGCGTTTGTTATCAAAGGAGTGTTGCCATGATCGCCATCGCAATCGTTTCCGCGCTCGTTCTTGTCTCGCTGGCCGTTCTCGTCATCTCGATCGTAAAGCTCGTGATCGCGAAAGAAAAGAAACCGGCTTTCTTCCTTATCTCGTGCTGTGCGTTTTTTGCCTTGTTGATTACGGACGGTTTTATTGTGGGGAAGTACGTGATGAAAAACCACGAGGCTATTTTATCCTCGCTTATCGAGACATCGAGCGACCTCACCTCCGACGGCCTTGTGCAGACCGCTTCAAATTTCGAGAAGAATTGGGACAAAGAACTGATCAAGAACTTCGGTAATGTCTCGGTGTCGGTCCGTTCCGCACGGTCGAGCTTCGTCGAAGAGGGAAAGAAATACGACATTGAAGTCCTGATAGAAAACAGAAACGACGAAAACAGGAAGATGTACCTGCGGGACATGATAGGAAACAACTACCTCTTGGCCTGCGACTCCGAGGACATCGTGTACCCCCTCTTGCCGAAGGATCTCGTTACCGACAAGATTCCCGTGGGGAAGTCTCTCGTCAATCTTGAGGTAACCGTCAAAAAGGAAACGGAACTGACGTACCTGCGGTTCCTTCGGGAGAGGATAGAGTTTCCGAAGGCCGAGTAGGCAGAGGCGTCAGAAGGGCATGACGCATGCGCTCGGTTCGATCGGCGTGCGATAGGGTATAAGGCAATGAATCAAAAAGAAAGAATGCTTGCGGGCCTTCCGTTCAAGATTTGGGAAGACGGATTGCTGAAGGAACTGAGCGCCGCGAAAAAACTATTGCACAAGTATAATCTGTGCGACCCGACGAACGGTAAGCGAAAGGAACGGATACTGCGGAAACTGCTCGGCAAGGCCGGATCTTGGATATGCATAGACCAGCCCTTCCATTGCGATTTCGGGAAAAACATCGAGGTCGGCGAAAACTTTTACGCGAACGTGAATTGTACTATCCTTGACTGCGGAAAGGTCACGATTGGCGACGAGGTCCTCTTTGGGCCGAACGTGTCGGTCTTTACCGCCGGCCATCCGATCCATCCCGAATCGCGAAACTCTCGCTATCAGTATGGAATCGAGGTCACGATAGGAAACAACGTGTGGATTTGCGGAAACGTAGTAATCAACCCGGGCGTGCATATCGGAAACAACGTCGTGATAGCTTCCGGCAGCGTGGTTACCAAGGACATCGAGGACGACACGCTCGCGGCGGGAAATCCCTGCAAGCCGATTCGCAAAATCACCGACGAGGACAGGAAATACTACTACAAGAAGCGAGAATTCGACGTCGATGACTATCTCAAGGCGCCGTGGGATGGTGTCGAATGAAGGCGTTCGCATTGATAGCGGTTCTGCTTTTGTGCGGCAGGGGAACGCTCGCCGCGCAGGATGCCTTTTCCGGGGTGTATACCATGGATAACCAGGCGGACTATGACACGGAAAAGCGATGGTTTGAAATAACTAGAAACAAATACCAAGAGATCGTCGTAAACGGCGAGAAGTTCGATTCCTGCGTCGCATACTACGATCAAGCAGGCAAGGAACTTTTCTTTGTCGTCAAGAAGCCCGCGCAATACAATACCCTTATGAAATTCAAGTTCATCGACTCCGATAAAATCGAGGTCTATATGCTTGCGGATAACCGATGGCAAAAGTCCGTTGAGCCGTATGTCAGGAAACGAGGAGGTTTGCGATGAACCCGCGCAAGATCAAGCGAATCGTAACCGGGCAGAGGGCAGTCGACGGGGCGGGCGTGCGTCTCGTGCGCGTCATCGGCCATGAGACCGTGCGCGACTTCGACCCCTTCCTCATGCTGGACGCTTTCGACTCCGTCGATCCCGCGGACTACGTCAAGGGCTTTCCCTGGCACCCGCACCGCGGCATCGAGACGGTCACGTATCTCATACGCGGCGACATCGAGCACGGCGACAGCCTTGGCAATAAGGGAAGCATACTCGACGGCGGCTGTCAGTGGATGACGGCGGGCAGCGGCATCATCCACCAGGAGATGCCCCAGGCTTCGGCGCGCATGCTCGGCCTCCAGCTCTGGCTCAACCTTCCCGCGAAGGACAAGATGACCGACCCCGCCTACCGCGATCT
>CAYSEA010000046.1:0-11662 GCA_964429975.1 uncultured Treponema sp. | reverse complement strand
CGGTTTTTGAAGTGACGGTAGGGAGCCGCGTGACTCACGCCGACGAGGCTCGCCACCTTTCGGAGGGAGAAGCCCTCGATCCCGTCGGCCTCGAGGAGTTTGACGGCGGCGTCGAGCAATTCGCTCTTGAGCTCGGCGCGGTGATAGCTTGCCGCCCCGGCGGCCTTTTTTTTCTCCGGCATGAGCACAGTATGGATTTAGATGTTGACGTTGTCAACATCGCGTGCTATGCTGATGTTGACAGTGACAACATCGAGAACGGAGGTGCGCCATGCGCGTGATGATTCTGAACGGGAACCCCGTTCCCTCGGGCTTTGACGGAAGCGTCGAAACCCTCGCCGGGGCTCTGCGGGAACGCGGAGGCGAGGTCGACCACGTGGTTTTGCGCGAGCGCGACGTCAGGCTCTGCATCGGCTGTTGGTCCTGTTGGTGGAAGACGCCCGGGCTCTGCGTGCACCGCGACGCGATGGACGACATCCTCCCGAAGATGGTCGCGAGCGATCTCGTGATCTGGGCGAGCCCCCTCGTGATGGGCGCGGTCAGTTACCTTCTCAAGGCCGCGCAGGACCGGTTCATCCCCCTCGCGCATCCCTACATCGAGATTTACCGGGACGAGTGCCACCACCGGCACCGCTACGCGAACAACGCCGACGTGGCCCTGTTTACCGCATCGGGCCCCGACGACAGCCCCGAGGACCTTGATCTCGCGCGGAAATTTTTCGAGCGGTTCACGCTCAATACGAGAACGGCGCTCCGGTTCGTCGCCACGACCGACACGCCCGTCCGGGAGGTATGCGATGAAGCGTTTGTTCGTTAACGGATCCCCGCGCGGCCGGGAATCGAATTCGCGGCTCCTCCTTTCGTGGATCGCGGAGGGCATGGACTCCGCCGGCGTCACGGGCGAGATCGATACGATCGACCTCGCGCGCGCCAAAGAGCTTCAATCACAACGCGAGGCCTTTCTCGCGGCCGACGAGGTCGTGATGGTCATGCCGCTCTACACCGACTCGATGCCCGCGCTCGTCAAGCGCTTTATCGATTCCCTCGCCGACGCCCCGCGTGCGCGCCTCTCAGGAAAACGCGTCGCCTTCGTCGTGCAGTCGGGCTTCCCCGAGAGCAAGCAAAGCGAGACGCTCGCCGCGTATCTCGCGCGTCTTTCGGCGCGGTGCGGATGGGCTCATTTGGGCACCGTCGTCAAGGGCGGCGTCGAGGGTATCCGCATCATGCCCCCGCTTATGACGAACAAAACGCGCTCTCTTTTTCGTTCGATGGGCGCCTCCGTCGTTCGCGACGGCCGAGTCGACCCCGCGGTCATCCGCGCTGCCGCGAGGCCCTACACGCTGAGTCCCCTCGCGCGCTTCTTCTTCCGCCTCCTCGCGCCGACGGGCCTGACGAACATGTACTGGCACATGCACATGAAAAAGCACGGCGCCTACACCCGCAGGTTCGACGCCCCCTACGGCGCGCCGTATAAGGGATAACGCGACAACCCCGACCGAGGAAACCCTTGGAAGGGGAAGTCTCCCCTTACGCTCCGGCCCGCGATGCGGGGCCTTCGCTATCCCCTCGTTGGTTGCCTTACGCAACTTCGGCATAAGTACTTTCACTCATCCCGGATTCAGAAAACCGATGGTATACTGGTTGAAATGATTCTTCGGGACCGGGTTTAAACATGCTTTTGACGATCAAGCACAACCTCCATCTTCTCGTGGCCTTTCAGTCTCTGCTCTTTTTGCTCGTGCTCTCGTCTCCCGCGTACCGGAAGTACCGGCATAACGTCTTTTTAGCCCTGTTTTTTTTGTTTCAGACGCTCTCGGAGTCGGGCGGTATTTTTCAGGACGTCACCAAGTACAACCCCGCGACCCTGACATTCCAGGGGGTATCGCCCTTTATCTTTTTCCGCTGTCTGCCGTTCGGGTTTTTGGTCTTTCCCTTTTTGTACCTGTACGTGCTTTCCATCACCGACCGCGATTTCCGCCTTCGGCTGATACACCTCGTTCATACGGCCTTTTTCGTCGCGCTAAGCGCCTTCATCGTCGCGGAGTTTCGCTCGAAGGGGATTATCGCCCTCATCATGATCTCGAGATACAACGACACCTTGTTTATCCGGCAGGAGTTTTACAACTTCAGGATCCTCCATCTCCTGCAGCTGTATGTCTACATACTGCTCTGTTGTAGGCGCCTCGCCGTCCATCGCAAGACCATCAGGGACGTGTTCTCCTCGCTCAACGACGTAAACTTGAGGTGGCTCAAGGTCTTCCTCTGCCTCCTTTCCGTATGGGGCCTTTTCGGGATAGCGACCCTCGTCGTCTACAACGTCAACTTCGCCAAGTATCCCCTGTCCTTTGTCGCGTTCTACGCCGTCTTCCTCTGCGTTATGACCTACGCCTTCCTGCAGTCGCTTTCCCAGCGCGAAATCGACCTTCCGGGCTCGACGCACGCGGAACGGAAATACGAAAGGAATCCGCTCAAACCCGAGGAGAGCGAGCGGCATCTGGCAAAGCTGACTTGTTATATGGAAGAAAGACAACCGTACTTAAACCCGGACGTCACCATCAACGACCTCGCGGCCGGTACGAAGATCAGCTCGCATACGATTTCTCAGGTGCTGAATACGCGCCTTAACCAAAACTTTTACGATTTCGTTAACTCCTACCGGGTGAATGAAAGTCTTCGGCTTCTGGCGGATACTTCCGATCGCCGCAAGACGATAATCGAGATTCTCTTCGAGTCCGGCTTTAACAGCAAGTCAACCTTCAACGCGGCTTTCAAGAAACACACCGGCATGACGCCCTCTGAGTTTAAAAAGCGCGATACCTCCTCGGCTCCGTCAGCCGACGCTCGCTCGTCACACGCGAGTTGATCGAATTTTCGACTATTTCGTCTTAACTAATTAGCTCGGGCGATCCCTCGACGATTCCGTCGTATCCTCACAGTGGAATAACGAAACGGTTCTTTGAACGTTTCAGAATTTCTTCGTTGCGTCCTATCGTCATCGCGTCGCTCGTCGCGCACGCCGTGGCGACGGCGCATCGCCCGCGCGCGGGTTCGTACGTCGTACGGCTTGCGTTAAGGCGTCTTCCTCTCATGCCGGCCGCGCGGAAACCCGCGCGGCCGGTCCTCTTTACGGGTAATACGAAAAAATCGCCAAAAAAGTAGTACGAACTAATTAGCTCGGGCGCGCGCGCGAAAAAACGGCCCTACACTTCAGAAAGAAAACGGAACGGTTCCGCGTTTAGGGCCGTTTCAAAGTTTGTTTCAAAGGAGAGTAGTATGAAAAGGATCGTTTTCTTTCTCGCTGCCATCGCGCTCATGACCACGGTCGGATGCGGACAAAAGGCGGCTCAGGGCGGAAAGGGCGAACAGGTAACGCTGACCGTGTGGGCGTGCGACGGCGGTAACGAGCAGGACCCTCAGCAGTCCTACACGTTTGAGCTCATCAAAAATTTCCAGGCGCAGAACCCGGACATCAAGCTTGAGTGGGTGGCCCTCGGTACCGCGGGTTCCGCTCTCAACGACAAGCTGAAGGTCGCCATGGCGAACAATCAGCCGCCCGATATTTTCCAGAGTTGGGGCGGATCGTTCATGGGCGCCTTCGCCGACGGAGGCAAACTCCTCGACATGACGTCCGAGCTTTCGGATCTTCCGGTGAGCGAGGCGGCGCGCAAGGCGATGAGCTGGAACGGCAAGATTTACGGCATCGCGCCGTTTTTCGGTGTTGCCGGCCTCTACGTGAACGAAGGCGTGTTCAAGAAGCACGGCCTTGAGGTCCCGAAGACCATAGAAGACTTCGAGCGCGTCTGCGACAAGCTTTTGGCCGCGGGCGTTCAGCCGCTCGCGTGCGGCTCCCGCGATAAGTGGCCGCTTCTCCATACCTACATGTATCTGGTTAATCGTTTCGGCGGCGACGTCTTCGCCAAGACCGTAAGGCGCGAGGCCGGCTTCACCGAAGACCCGTATCTCAAAGCCGCGAACAAGATCAAGGAGTGGGCCTCTAAGGGATACTACGGGCCGAAGCCGCTCGCGGAAAGTTACGCCGACGCGCAGCTTCTCATGCAAACCGGCAAGGCGGCGATGATTCTCTCCGGCTCCTGGCTCGCGGGTCTCTTCAGCGACGCGACCTCGACCGACCAGACCATCGGCTTCTACGCCGTCCCGGTCGCCGCGAACGGTATCGGTACCGCCGAAGACTTGATGGGCATGACCGACATCGGCTACGCGGCTTCGAGCGCGGCGGCGCCGAAAAAGGACGCGGTCGTACGCTTCATGAAGTACGCGATGAGCGCCGAGGCCCTGAAGAGCGAGAAGGGCCGCACCGCCTCCGTCCCCGGCGTCGAGCCGCCGACGAGAATCACCGGCATGGCAAGCGGCGTGTTCGCGCAGGCGAAATCGGTTCAGGCGTGGTGGGATCAAGACCTTCCGCCGGCCGTCTCGGGTCCCGTCAACGACACCATCCAGACCTTCTTGATTCCCGGCACCGACGTGAAGGCGGAACTCGGAAAGCTTGACCGCCTGGTAACGGAAAACCTGGGAGCCTTGAAGTAATCTTGTGGGCCTTGCGTCCCAGTCGCAAGGCCTACCCTCATCTACACGGAAGGAAGCAGTATGCAGTACAGACCAACGGCAATCTCGTATTCGCGCTCGCGCCGTTCATCGGAAAACCTCTTCAGGGCATGTATGATTTCCCCAGCCCTCTTGATGCTCGGCGTGTTTATGTTCTACCCGATCTTCGAGACGTTTCGACTTTCGTTCACGAACTCGAGCGCGCTCGGCGAGGTCAAGTACGTCGGGCTGAAAAACTACGTGTACCTTTTCGGGAATGCCGACTTTCTCGCGGGATTGTGGCACGCGATACAGTGGGCGTTCTTCAGCGTCGTCATCCAAGTTCCGCTCGCGTTTTTCATCGCTTACGCGTGCGTCTCGCTCAAGACCCCGCTCGTCCGCTGGCTCAGGAGCGTGTATTACCTCGGTAACGTCATCCCGGTCGCGATCGTCTGCATGATCGCCCTGTTTGTTTTCGGGCCGAACACCGGCGCGCTCGTGACGCTCGCCGACTCCCTCGGGTGGAAATGGCTCGCCGAGATCGACTTTACCGGAAGCGCGAAGCACGCGTTCCCCACGCTTTTCGGCGTGGCGACCTGGGCGTATATCGGCTTCGGCATCGTGTATCTCATGTCGAGCATCGACCAAATTCCGGCCGAGGTCACCGAAGCCGCGATGATCGACGGCGCGAACAGGTGGCAGATGGCGCGGTATATTATTCTGCCGCAAGCCGGCTACGCGGTGCGCATACAGGCGCTTCTCGCGGTGGTCGGGAGCATCCGTCTCTTTGACCTGCCCTGGCTTATCACGGTCGGAGGCCCCGGTAATAAAACCACCACGCTCGGCATAGAGCTCTACAAACAGGGATTTCTCAACTGGCGATACGGCCTCGGCGCGGCCATCGGCGTGATCATATTCCTGCTCTCGCTCGGTTTTACGGTACTCCAGTTCTCGGTGAAACCGAACAACGAATAAGCCTACAAGGGAGATACTATGGCTGATATACTTGAAGCAAGCGATGACCTCCGCGTAGAAGAAAGCCGCGTTCGGGGAAGTACGGGTCGGCAGACGGAACGCATTACCCTTTCGGTCGCGATCATTCACGTCTTTCTGATTTTGCTCGCGGGTCTCTTTATCGTTCCTTTGATTCTTCCGTTTCTGTTCGCGTTCAAGACGCGACTTGAGTTCGCCTACAATCCCTGGGCGCTTCCGAAGAAACTGGATTTTTCCAATTTCGTCTGGGCCTGGAATACGGTCAAGATCGGAAAGTCGATGGTCAACAGCCTCGTCGTGTGCGTGGGAACCATCCTCCTCACCGTTCCCTTTTCGGCGATGGCGGGTTACGCTTTCTCGAAATTCCGCACGAAGCTCACGGACGTAGTGTTCTATCTCGTGATGTCGGGGTTTTTTATCCCCGTGCAGATGGTGCTGATCCCGCTCGTCCGCATCAACACCGAGCTCAAGCTCATCAATACCCTGCCCGGGCTCATCTTGCCGCTTGCCTCGTTCGGCATTCCCTTTTGGACGATGATCTTCCGCGCCTTTTTCAACAAGACGCCCAATGACCTCATCGAGTCAGCGAAGATCGACGGGTCGGGCCATTGGAAAACCTTTTTTCTGATAATGCTGCCGCTTGCCCAACCGGTGTTGATCATGTCGACCTTGCTGACCTTCTTCGGGGCCTGGAGCGATTTCCTTTTGGGCTTTATCTTCATCAATAATCCCGATCTCTTCACCATTCAGCTGAAGGTACAGTCGCTCATGGCCACGACGGGGAATAATTACTTCCCGCAATATTCCGCGGCGCTCTTGATATCGGTCGCGCCGACGGTGTTGCTGTATCTGCTGTTCCACCGGCAAATCATGAAGGGCGCGATGCTCGGAGGCGCGCTGAAAGGTTAATCTTTGAATCGGCTCATATGAAAAAAGGCTCGCATCCATATACGAAGCGGGCCTTTCTCTTTATACTGCCCGTATCTCTCCGCTCTTAATCGAGAAATCAGGAATTACTTTTGACACATTCGGACGCACAGAACCCCCTCATCAGAAACATCGCGATTATCGCGCACGTAGACCACGGTAAAACGACATTAGTCGACGCGATGCTCGGCCAATCAGGCGCGTTCCGCGAGGGCAAAGACATGCCGGAACGCATGATGGATAGCATGGATCTCGAACGCGAACGCGGAATCACCATCGCCGCGAAGAATTGCTCCGTGGTGTGGAAGGGCATAAAAATCAATATGCTCGATACCCCGGGTCACGCCGACTTTGGCGGCGAGGTCGAGCGGGCCTTGTCCATGGTCGACGGCGTTATCTTGCTGGTCGACGCCTCGGAAGGCCCCTTGCCCCAAACCCGTTTCGTGCTCGGAAAGGCGCTCGCCCTGGGAAGATCCGTCATCGTCCTCGTCAACAAGATCGACAGAAGCGACGCCCGCTGTTCGGAAGTTCTCAGCGACGTGTATGACCTGTTCATCGATCTGGGGGCCAACGACGCGCAGCTGGATTTTCCGCTCCTGTACGCGGTGGGAAAGCGCGGCATCGCGAACGCGACGCTTGACGGAGACTTTGAGTCCGGTAACCTTAACCCGCTCTTTGACATGATCTTGGAAAAAATCCCCGCTCCCGCGCATATCTCGACCGAGCCCTTTCAAATGCTCGTGTCGGATCTTTCCTATTCCGACTTTTTCGGACGGCAGGCCATCGGCAAGGTCATTCACGGGAAAACGCGCGCAAAGGACGCGCTTGTCTGTTTGGGCGAGAACGGCGCGATCAACAATCTCAGCGTGACGAAACTGCAAACCTACGAGGGAATAAAGCTGGTCGACACGGACGTCGCGGAAAGCGGGGACATCATCGTGCTCTCCGGCATCGCGGACGTTAAGATCGGCGATACCATTTGCACGCGCGACGCCCCGAAGGCGCTTCCCCGGATCGTCATCGACGAGCCGACGGTGTCGATGCGCTTCTCCGTCAATACGTCCCCCATCGCGGGAACGGAAGGTAAAAATCCGACGTCTACCATACTTCTCGAACGACTCAAGAAGGAAACGCTCAAGAACGTTTCGCTTCAGGTTGACGAGGAGAACAGGGGCGGAGGGTTCCTCGTCCGCGCGCGCGGCGAGTTCCAATTGGTAATCCTCATCGAGACTCTCAGACGAGAGGGTTTTGAGCTTGGGGTTACGCGGCCTGAAGTGATTTTTAAGCACGTCGATGGAAAAAAGCTAGAGCCGATCGAGCATGTGTACATCGATTGCGCGGAAGTATACGCGGGTAACGTTACCATGAAACTTAACGGGCACAAGGGCAGAATGCTCGCCTATACAAGCCATGCCGGCGGACGCGTTCACCTGGAATTCTCGGTTCCTTCGCGCGCGCTTCTCGGGTACCGGGACCAATTCCTGACGGACACGAAGGGAACGGGAATCATGAATACGATATTCTCCGGCTTCGAGGACTACCGGGGAGATTTTGACGAATACACGAACGGCTTTCTCGTGTCCGATCATAATGGGGTCGGCGTTACGTACGGGCTCTATCACCTTGAGCCGCACGGCTATCTCTTCATCGTCGCGGGAGAGCCGGTCTACGAGGGAATGATTATCGGCCAGCATAATCTTAGGTTTGACCTTGTGGTAAACCCGTCAAAAGAAAAAAAACTTTCAAACATGCGGTCTACCACCAAGGACGAAGCTTTAACCCTCACGCCGATTCAGCCCATGACGCTGGAACGGGCAATCCTTCTTTTGCAGGAGGAAGAGATGGTCGAGGTTACTCCGAAATCAATCCGAATCCGCAAGATTGTCCTCACTGAAATCGAACGAAAAAAACTTTCGAGAATACAAAAGAAGTAGCCCGCGACGTCGGCCCGTGAGTGGGTATTAGAACGTAAGGCCGCCCACAACGGTGATGCGTCCGTCCGTCGCGGGAACGAGCGTCTTTTTTTCGGCCGCGTAGGCGATGACGATGTCGCGCAGTGTCGTCGAGGTATTCCACGACGACACGTTATCCGCGAGGATCGCGTAGCCGTCGCCCCCCGCCATGAGGTAGTCGTTCGTCGCGAAGGTGTAGAGGGCCGCCGGGTCCACGCTCTTGCCGGCTATTCTGAGGTCCTTGAGGACTCCCTTGCCGTCCGCGCCGGCGTAGTCGATCGTATAGCGTACCGCGCCCGAAACTTGCGCCCAGCCGCCGGCTCCCTGAGGAATCGCGGCGATGAATTGGAAGAGGCGGATGACGTTCTCTCCTTTCATCGTCGTAAGGTACATCCAGTTGTCGAAGGGAAGGACCGTAGCGATTTGCTCGCGGGTAATCGGGCCTTTGGGCAGCTCGGTGCGGATGTTCCCGCCGTTGGTAAAGGCAAAATCAATTTTTTTTCGAAGCGCGTTTTCCACGTACCAGACCGTGGCGTCGTTGACCATGTTTCCGAGCGCGATTTCTTTTTTGCGCGAGAGCCGGTCTCCGAATTCGAACCGTTCCTGCGCGTTGGCCACGACCTCTTTGAGGATGACGTCGGCCTTTTCTTTGTAGGGCGCGATGATGGCCGCGACTTCGGGATCGGGAGCGTACGTCTTGTTTTCCTTGTCGTTGATCTTCACTGGTTGCCATGAGAACGAGCGAATCTTTCCGTCAACAACTTTCATGCTGCCCCGTCCCACGTATTTGCCCCATTCGGCGGCTGACACGACAGGCGTGCCTTCGACCATAACGGGCTCCTCGAGGAAACTATGGGAGTGGCCGTCGATGACGAGGTCGATGCCGCGAACCTCCCGCGCGAGGTCGCGCGAGCTTACGTGCCCTTCGGCCTCTGAGACAAGGCCCATGTGAACGAGCGCGATGACGATGTCGCACTTTTCCGCGTCGCGCAGGGTTGCGACCGTTTTGCGGGCGGTCTCGATCTCGTCGAGAAAGACGAGGCTTTTATCCGGGCTCGCGATCTGAATTGTGCGCCGCGTGGTGAGGCCAAAGATGCCGATGCGGAATCCCTCGAAGTTCTGTACGACATACGGCGGGGCAAGCAGCTTTCCGCCGGCTTTCTGAATATTGGCGGAGATCCAGGGGAAGGTCGCAAGTCTCCGTTGGCGATCCAGCGTTGCCCCGTCGCGGTCAAACTCGTGGTTACCGAGGGTCACCGCGTCGTAGCCCATGAGGTTATAGGCCTTGATGTCGATCTCGGCTTTGAACGCGTTTGAGAGGGCGGTTCCCGTGTTGATGTCGCCCGCGTCGAGGAGGAGAACGTTGCCGTTTGCGGCCCGCGTTTCCTTGATGAAGGTCGCGCGTTCGGCGAGGCCCGCGGCCCCGTTTACCGGCAGTATGGCGCCGTGGTGATCGTTCGTATGAAGAATGACGAGCTCATACGCTTTTCCCGCCTCGCGGGCAACCGGCGGAACGCCCGCGCACGAGATAATCGATAGCGTCGCCACCGACAGTGCCATGACGACGGCAAGAAATCCGAGTACGGGTATGAGCTTGCGCATTTTTTTCATAAAATCCTCCGCAATTCGAGTATAGCGCCGAATCCTAAAAAACGTCGAGTCGAATTTCCTTCCATGCGTTACAGTAAAGACGTCTTCCGGAAGACGACACAATTAATTCGCGAGGCGGATTACCAATGGATTACTACTGTCTTATGCAATCGGCGGTTTCGTATATCGAAAGCCGCGTGCGCTCCGAAATCGACTGCGGTGACTTAAGCCGTTCGTTCGGCGTATCCGAGGCCCATTTTCGCGATTTGTTCGCGAGCAAAATGGGCGTTCCCCCGGGGCGCTACGCGCTTTCCCGGCGGGTGGCGAACGCGGCGTTCGAGTTATCGCACGGCGAGCGGAGCGTGGTCGACATCGCGCTCGACTACGGCTTCGACTGTCCCGATACCTTTACCCGCGCGTTCCGGCGCGAGACCGGCATGACGCCGTCCGCGTTCCGTTCGTCGAGGGTACCGGTAGGGAGAGTGATGCTCGCGGCGGGCGCGTATGGACCTGGGGTGTGTAAAACGGAAAGTATTTCGGCGGATCTGTCCTCTCTGGAGGAACACATGGAAAAAGGAAGACTCGAAAAAGCCGAGGAAGAGTGTGTGCTGTACGGCGTACAAAAAGTACAGTACTGCCGTGAGGAATGCACGCCGTTTCCGGCATCGCTTCGCTCCTGCCTCAACTACCTGGGGCAGGAGGTTCGCTATCCGTATCTCATGGCGGCCACCGGGGCGGCATTCCGTCTCCGATGGAACGCTTCATCCTGGGACCCGGGAAACGTCGACATCATGAACGTCTTCGCCGATCCGGAGGAGGCTTTTGTGCGAGGTTTCCGCGCCGCAGGCAGGTCGTTCACTTTCTTGCGGAGGGACGCCGGCTCAACGAAAGAAGAGTTCATCGCTTTTATCCGCGCCGAGATAGACGCCGGTCGACCCGTGCTCGCGCTTGGGATTATCGGCCCTCCCGAAGCATGCATAATCACGGGATACCGGGCGGGCGGAAACACCCTGCTCGGATGGAACTTCTTCCAGGAAATGCCCGAGTTCGGCGGCGGCGCGCTCGACGAGTCGGGATACTTCGTGACGGACGGCTGGTGGGATAACCCGTCGACTCGCATGCTGATGTCGATCGGCGAGGAGTGCGAGGAACTGCCCGCCGTCAGCGAGGCGCTCAAGACCGCGCTCAACGTGCTCGAGAGAGAATCTATCGCGCATCAGGGTGGATACGCCCATCTAGGCGGTCAGGCCGCGTATCGCTCGCTCGTTTCGGCGCTCTCGAGCGACGCGGACTGGGCGGCGGGGATGCCGCTTCCCCAGCTTTTCGAGCGGCTCATGTGCGTCGACGATACGCTCATGATGCTCGGCGAGGCTCGGGCCGCAGGCGCGATATGGTTGACGGAACTTGCATCCTCGCTCGACGAGTCGGGTAAGCGCGAGCTCGCGGCACTGTCACGGAAGGCGGCGGAGTGCCTCGAGGGCGAACGCTCGATCGCGGATGAGATCGAGTCTCTGCCGGAGTGGCTCGAGGCAGGCGAGAAGCGGGCGCTCGCGCTCGCCGATCCCGCCGTCCGAAAGAAAATCGTCTCGCGCATCCTGAAGGCGGCCGAACTCAATCGAGCCGCCGCCGTGGCGATTCGGGAACTTCTCGGCATGTGG
>CAYSEA010000045.1:13104-19199 GCA_964429975.1 uncultured Treponema sp. | reverse complement strand
CTCAGGCGAGCTCATCCTCCGCGCCGGCAAAAAAAAGTTCGTCCGCGTGACGACGAAATGACGATGGCGTAAGGCGTCGGGAACAGCCAATCCGCCGTCACGGCGCTGACTTGGCTGTATCACCCGATTGCTCAGTAATCAAGGGAAAAGAGCCTTCTGAAGAAGGCCACGATTGCGCGCCAAATCCTGACGAAGATATTCGGGTTTCTGAGGCGCTCGAGGCGGGCGTAGGCTTCCATCAGTTCTTTGTCCGTGAAGTTTGATCGTTGGGTATTTTCCTCGATTTCCAGCTCGAGTTCCGTGACCTTGTCCGTATCTTCGATGACGATGGCGTTGATCATCCGCCATCCGAGCCGGCGCGCGGCTTCGAAGCGGCGACGTCCGGCGATAAGGACGTTTTTCGAGTTTATGGTAATCGGGTTAAGGAGGCCATAGCGCTTCATGCTGTCCATGAGCGGCTCTATGTCCTCGGTCTTATGCCGTACGCGTCGTTTGATCTTGATTTCCTCAAGCGCTATCTGCATCGTGCCCTCCCTCTTCGGCGTCAATCGAGAAGCGGGTTAAAATCCGGCGTTACTTCGCCTTCCGCACCGTCATCCATATCGCCATCCGCGCCAGCATCCGCGTCATCGGACGGTAGCGTCGCGCCTGCCGGCTGATGTGACCCGCTTGGCGTCGTGTTGTTCGACGATTGACGGTATGAGGATCTCGGTTCGGGGTCGTCGAAAATCGTCGGGTCTATGAGGATATCCGAGGTATCGACCGTGATCGGCCGCTGCCCGACCGAAAGGCTTTCCTTCTGCAGTCGGTCTATCGCGATCCGCTTGAGCTCCCCTCCCGTCTCGTGATACTCGCAGTAGCTCGTCGGCTGCGTTCCCTCGAGATACAGGAGGCTTATGGTGCCTTCGTCGCAGGTGTCGGTCGGGAGCTTTCCGGATTTCTTGCACACGGTCGCGGTAACGAGACCGGTCTGCGGCTTGATGAAGTCGCGGAAGGGAAGCCCCTGATGGATCATGTTCATGTAGTCGCCCCATGCGGGGCCCGCGAGCGTCGCGCCGGTATTGTCGAGGCCGAGCGAGAGCCCGCGCCTGTCGAAGCCGAACCAGAGCGCGGTGGTGTAATACGGGGTGTATCCGACCGTCCAGGCGTCGGCCCAGTTTTGCGTCGTGCCCGTCTTTCCCGCGGCGGGAATCGTATAGCGCTTTCCGTTCTCGTCCTTGAAGGTAAACTTTCCCTCATAGGCTGACGCGCTTCCGAGCGTTCCCGTGCGGATCGTGTTCTTTAAGAGATCGGTCATAATATACGCGTTTTGCGGGCTGACGAGCTGCGTCGCCGTTCCCTTGCGCTTTTGCTCGAGCCGCAACTCTTTTTCCGGGTCGAGGATCGTCTTGCCGTTTCGGTCCTCCACGGAGCGGATCGAGATCGGCGTGATTTCCTTGCCTTGGTTCGCGAAGGTACCGAAGGCGCGGGCCATCTGCATCGGGGAGACGGAAATGACGCCAAGGCCGAGGGAGAACACCCGGGGGAATACCTGGTTAATCTCGTCGCGCGTCTTGTACCCGAGGAGGGCGGCCGCGCGGTTAATCGCCGCGTCGAAGCCGATGCCGTCGAGGATGCGGAGCGAAGGGACGTTCATCGAGTGCGCGAGCGCCTCCCAGAGAAGGACCGTGCCCTTCCATTCGCCCTTGAAGTTGAGCGGCGTGTACGGCACGCCCGATTCGTTGAAGAAGACGACGGGCGTGTCGTTGATGAGCGAGCCCTCGGTGTATTTGCGCGAGTCGATCGCCGCCGAATAATAGAGCGGCTTGAAGGTGCTTCCTGGCTGAACCTGCGCCTGCGTCGCGCGAATGATTTGATTCGACTGGTCGAACTTGCTGCCGCCCACGAGCGCCGTGACGTACCCCGTGTCGTTCTCGATCGAGACGAGCGCGCCCTCGACGGTGGTTTTCGCGGAGGCCGCCTGTACCCGCGCGTTCGACTTGTTCGTCTCTACCTTGAGGTTTTCCAGTCCGAACATGAGCGACATCATATCCACGACGGGATTGACTTTCTTGTTGTAGAGCGCCATCGACTTGACGTGGTGCCGTTCCGCCGACACGGCGAGGCGCGGGAGGTTAAACGTGAGCGCGAGGAGCTCGGTGATTTTCGCGTAGCTGTCGCCCTGCGCGAAGCGCGTGGAGCTTGAGGCCTTGAAGCGGCGATTCGCGAGCTCGATGTACTGCTGCATCACCTTGTCGGCTGCCGCCTGATGCTTGAGGTCGAGCGTCGTGTGCACGGTGTAGCCGCCGGAGTAGATATCCATCGTCCCGTACATCATGGTCTCGAGCTGGCGGCGCACGTATTCGGAAAACCACCGCGCCTTGTCGTCGCGCGAAAGCCAGGCCGATGACGCGGTTCGGGTGTAGTCGAACGCTGCCCAGTAGTCCTCGAAGGAGCGATCGGCCTCGGCTTTGTCGAGGTGACCGAGCGCGACCATTTGCCGGAGTACTTCCTGCTGGCGGTCCATGGCGCGGTTCGGGTGCTCGAAGGGATTATAATACGCCGGGTTGGAAAGCTGGATTACAAGAATCGCGGCCTCGGCCGGGGTGATCTCGGTGGCCGGATGGCCGAAGTAAAACCGCGAGGCGGCGTTGACCCCGTAGGTGCCGCCGCCGAAATACATCTTGTTGAGGTACAGTTCGAGTATTTCGTTTTTCGAATAGCGCCGCTCGAGCTGCAGGGCCCACCAGAGTTCCTTGATCTTTCTCGTGACGCTGATCTCGCTTCGATCAAGGTAGAGGGTTCCCGCGACTTGCTGGGTTATCGTGCTGCCGCCGCCGAGCGAGCGGCCGGTAAGTTTTCCGAAGACCGCGCGCATGATCGCCTTCACGCTGAACCCGCCGTGCTCGTAGAAAATCTGGTCTTCGCGCGTTAATAGGGCGTTGACCATGTGCGGGGGAAGCTTGTCGAGGGTTATCATCTCGCGCTTTTCCTCGGAGGCGAACTCCGTGATCAGGTCGCCCCTGATGTCGAGAATCCTCGTGGGAAGGGCCGGGTTAAAATCGACGAATTGCTCGCTGTTTTTTAGATTGCGCGTCTGGGCCAACATGAGGCCGAGAACGACGCCCGCTATGATGGAAGAGAGTATAAAAGCCACTACCGTTATGGTTACGCCGCGAGTCTCTTTGGAGAACATACATAGTATAAAAGCACAAAGCGGGCGTTGTTACAAGAAGTATTCCGGTTAGTGACGGCGTATGCGTTGTTTGGGAAAAAAAAAGAGCCGGTGTATTTCAACCGGCCCGCCCATCAGGCTATCGCGCAGTCAGTGGGTGGGAGGGGAACTGGCTGCCCGATACTCTATTTTCGGACGGGACATGAAAACCTTGAGGGGAAAATCAGGGAGTCTCGACGACGTTCACGTCGATAAGCATGGAAACGGTGTAATCCTTTCCCCGTTCCGCGAAAATTTGTCGGGTAATCGCATAGTCGCCGATCTTGAACTCTATGGTGTGTTCCCCTGGCTCGAATTCGCGCGGCTCCCGCGGGTTGGCTACCGGTACGCCGTCAACCATGATTACGGCGTTCTCCGGGGCCTCGAGCAGAAGCCTCGGCGCGGTACCCTGCAGGGCGACTGAAAGCTCCGTTATCTTGGCAATCTCCACGGTGAACATGCGAACCTCGTTTCGAAAGTCCTGCGATACGATCGAAAGATGATGGTTGCCGGGCGCGAGCACGAGCATTGCGGCGGGGTCTTCGATGAGTCGCTCGTCGACGCGTACCGTAAGGGGTTTCGCGTGTCCGTCGGGATACGTTACGGAGAGGCGAAAGCCCCCCTCGTTTGCCAGAATGGGCTTTATTTTCACGCCAAACGCGAGGCTCTCGATGTTTTCGGGAAGCCCTTTCATGACGGGAAGGAGGCGAAAGAGAAGCGGCCCGTTCCGCGGATCATGAACGAACGGCACGACGGTCGCGTAGGGCCCCGATTTCAGCCCATGGTCGGCCCTGAGCGGTATCTGAAGCACGAACGAAAGTCGCGAGGGAAGCGGTTGCAGGTCGATTCGGTCGGCCTGATAGTCGATGGACTGCGCTTGAGGAGCGGGGCGTACTTGGCGATACACGCCGTAGGCCATGCTGTTGCGGTACGCGACGATGTCCTGGGGTATTTTTATCTCGATTTCGACGCCCTTGAGGAAGGTCGCCTCTTTCGGGAAGGCGATTCCGATCGCGTCGTTATAGCCAAGCTGTGCTGAGGTAGGGTCGGTTTTTCGCGAATCTACCAGCGTGGGTGTCAGGGATCGGACGCGGAATGATTCCGCCGGAAGTCGGGCGAACGCGAGGAAGAGAAGCGAACAGGTAAGGGTGATCCGTACGACTTTCATTAATCCGTTACTTCCCTTTTATAAATCCCTCTGGGTTTTTCGGCACGCCGTTTTCCCGAATCTCAAAATGGAGATGAGGACCGGTTGACTGACCGGTAGAACCTACCGTTCCTATAATAGTACCTGATTTGACCTCTCCCTGCAACCCGATTTTTTTCGAGGCAAGGTGTCCATAGAGGCTTTCTCTCCCATCGGTATGCTTGATAACGATATATTCCCCGTAAATCGCGTCGTAGCCGGACTGGGAAACCCGTCCGTCCGAGCAGGCGAGTACTGCCGTACCGAAGGGAGCGGCTAAGTCTATCCCTTTATGGAATATGAGGTTTCCCGTAACGGGGTTTTTGCGATAGCCGAACGTGGAGGTAATGGTTCCCGCCGGGAGCGGAAAACGGATCGACGGGGTAACGAAAAAGGCGCGGATCGTCCCGTCAAAGACCGCGTCCGGGACGCAATATACCACGCGCCGCCCGGGATCGCGCACCGTAATTTCGATCGGCGTGACGGCGGTATCCGGGGAGGCAAGCAGGAGATGCTCAAGATCGGTCACGGCGCGGTCCGGAAGATAGAGCGCGGGAAGCGTTGGCAGAATGAGGGTTTTTCCGATGATGGGGTCGCCGGCCGACCCGATTCGGTTGAGCGTTGCGATGGCGTCGTAGGGTACGGCGCAGCGCGCCGCGATGGAAAACAGGGTATCCTCGCCCCGCGGGCGGTAGGCGTAGAGGGTTATCGGCGGAATCGATCCCGCGCGGCTCGCGGCGAGGGCCTTGCGCGCGGCCGCGACGTCGTCCGAATATTGGCGAAACACGGGATCCATGGAGTCAAGCCGGGGGATGAGCGGATACGGAGAGGTTTCGGCCGCGAGAGGGGAGGGTAACAGCAGAAGGAGGGCGAGCGCGAGAAAGGGGATCATCGCCCGGCGTCGCGCGAAAGGCCGAAGGCTAAAAAACCGTACAGTGCGGCGGTGAGCAGTAAGGCCGCCAGGGCGATACCGGTATGGCGGGCAAGCACGAGGGCCACAAAGGAGACGAGCCCGAGTACGATAACCGACTTTCGGGCGAGCGAGCGAAAAAAACGCAGTTTGTCGAGCGCGATCGCCCGACGGACGCCCCTCAGGACAAGGTATCCTGAGAGCGCGCAGAAAAGAACGGCGAAGATGACGGTATAGGCCGAGGGGTTGGAGTCGGCGAGCTTCCACAGGGGATACACGATGACGAAACCCGCGCCGACGCTTATCGCGAGAAGGGCGATAAACCGTCCGAGCGCGGCGAGGACCGATCCGTACCCCGCAAGTATTTTTTTCAGCATTGGATTTTCTCCCCGTCGGCGTTTCCCGACCCGCGCACATGAGCGGATCGGGAAGGATAAAAAAAAACCGTAGCACGGAATGCTACGGCCATGTTACGGTTACTCCTCCGAAATCGCCTCGGTAGGACATACGGGCGCGCAGGAACCGCAGCTGACGCAGGTATCGGCGTCGATGACGCGTACCCCGTCTTTTTCGCTTATGGCGTTCACGGGGCATTCGCCTTCGCAGGCTCCGCAGTTTACGCACGCGTCGGAAATCTTGTAAGCCATGAATGACTCCTTCACTGGTAGAATGACCCTAACGTACTCCATCTCGCGCAAAAAAACAAGACGATCCCGGCTTTCAGGGGGCGGACAAAGCGACGGCGCGGGAAACTTTTATCTCTCTCGGATAGCGGTTGTGCGTTGGCCCCGGCGATGCTACACTGT
>CAYSEA010000045.1:0-13094 GCA_964429975.1 uncultured Treponema sp. | reverse complement strand
GCCGAAAGTCAGCAACTCATCAAGAAAAACCTCGAGTTCATCAACATCCTTCCGACGTGGGCTCAGGAGCTGTCGGTCAAGTATTGCTCGAAGACGGCAAATCTCTACTTCGTTCACGGGAATATCCGGGATTTCCTCCCGCACAAAATGAACGAAGGCGAGTTCATGTTCGTCAAGATCCAGGACTATATTTCCGAGGTTTTGTTCGGCAACCGCGATATCATCGTTTTTTACGACAAGTCGAGCGGCATCTCGTTTTGCATGTCCCAGATGGAAAAGGACTATCTCAAGGCGATGTCCGCCCGCTTTCCCGGCGTGCCGAGCGAGGATTTCCTGACGCGCGATCCCGTCAAGGCCTTCGACTATCTCGAGCGCTATTTCGCCATGAACATCCCGAAGGAACTGCGGATGGTCCTGATCGTGGATTACGCGGAAACGATCGTTCCCGCAGACGAGATCGGCCACCTCGACGAGGTCGACCGGTACTGCCTCGTAACGCTCAACCGCTGGTCGCACGAGCCGCAATTTACCCGCGGCGACGTCTCCGTCATCATGCTGACCGAGAACCTCACCGACATCAACCCGCGGCTTTCGAGCTCGCCTTCGACGGTCAAGGTCGTCATCCCCTTTCCCGACCAAATCGTCCGAACGCAGTTCCTGCAGTTCCTCGAGTCGCGCGAGACGCTTCTCCTGGAGCGGGGGCTTAATCCCGAGCGCGTCGGGGTCCTTACCTCCGGGCTCAATTTGCTCAATCTCAATCAGCTCGTCGCGGAATCCTATCAGGAAGATCGACCGATCAGCCTCGAATACCTCCGGGGACGAAAGCGCGGGATCATCGAGAACGAGGCCGCCGGGCTCCTTGAGTTCGTCGACACCGAGCATGACCTTTCCTACGTCGCCGGGCACGGCTTCGTCAAGAAGCGCTTTCAGAGCGCGGCCAAGGCGCTCAAGCAGGGAAGGATCGACGTGCTGCCCATGGGCTATCTCATCGCCGGCCCCGTCGGAACGGGAAAGACCTTCATGGTTTCGGCCTTCGCCGGCGAGATCGGCATCCCCATGGTGAAGCTCAGGAACTTCCGCTCGAAGTGGCAGGGCGCGACCGAGTCAAACCTCGAGAAGGTGCTCAATATCCTCAAGGCCATGTCTCCCGTCGCCGTGATGATCGACGAGGCGGACGCCTTCCTCGGCGACCGCGACTCGGCGGGTGACTCGGGGACCTCGAGCCGCGTCTTCGCGCAGATCGCGAACTTCATGGGCAATACGGAGTACCGGGGGAAGATCATCTGGTTTCTCATCACCTGCCGCCCGGACCTCTTGCCGATCGACCTCAAGCGGCAGGGACGCGCGGAAGAGCATCTCGCGCTTTTTTATCCCGACACGATCGAGGAAAAGGTGGAGCTCTTTCAGACCCTCCAGCGGAAGCTCGACATCAAGGTAAAGGAATTCCCCCTCACCGATATTTTCCGCGCCTTCAAGTTCGACGTTTCCGGGGCCGACATCGAGGCTATCCTCGTGCGCGCCAAGATGGGCGCCACGATGGCTGGTCGCGCGATCGTCACCCGCGAGGATATCGACGAGACGATTCGGGACTTTATCCCGCCGGCCTATCCGCACGAGATCGAGCTGCAGAACCTCGTCGCCGTGCTTGAGTGCACGAGCCGGGAAATGGTTCCGGCGAAATACCAAAAGCTCGAGCGCTCGAAGCTCGCCGCCGAAATCCATGAGCTGAAGGGCCTTCTCGGGGAGCTTTAGTTCCCGTCGCGTCGCGCGCTGTCGCGCCATCCGAGGTCAGCGGCTAGCGAATCGATGAGGGGGCCCGCGATATCGGTTTCAAGGCCGCGCTCGAGGGCCTCGAAGCCGGGTGACCCGTTTATCTCGCAGACGGTCAGGGAAGGGCCCGCGCGCGTAACGCGCGTTTCTTCGCCCGCGTAGAGATAGTCGACGGAGCCATACCATAAGCCCGACGCGCGCGCGATCTCGAGCGTTTGCGCGCTCCATCGCTCAAGGGCCGCCTTTCCCGCGGGGCCTTCCGCCCAGTCAGGGCGCCTCATGAGCCCGCCTTCGGACGCGTTTGATAGTAGCGCCCCCGACGGAGAGACGCGATCGGCGACGGCAAGCACGCGATTCCCCGCGAAAAAAAACCGCACGTCCCTGCCGCGCGACTGCTTCACGTATTCCTGCAAAACGCATTCTTCCGGCACGGCGGCGTTCGCGAGCGCTCTTGCGTCTTCGACGAGGGTAACGCCTCTCCCCCTGCTTCCGAAACGAGGCTTGAGCACGGCGGGAAACGGGATGGGAGCCTTTACGCGCGAATCTCCGGGATTGGGGATCGGGGCAAGCGCGACCGTCCGGGGCGTTTGCCAGCCGTTCCGCTCGAGAAAGCGGGCCGTCTCGAGCTTGTCAAGCGCGAGCGCGAGCGGACGCGACGGGTTGATCGCGCGAAAGCCTGCGTCTTCTACGGCCGCCGCGACGGTGGGGCCCGCAGAGCCCCTGATGAGAAAGGCGACGCGGTCCGGATTCAACTGAGGCGTTTCGAAGAAAGCGGGCAAGTCGGCGGGAAAGATACAGCATGACGAAAAGCCCGCCCGGTCACAGGCCTCGCGGACGCGACGGGACGGGTAAAAGACGTCAAAGTATTCGGGGTCTGCGGTCGCGAGACCCCATACCGCGACGAGGAGGGGCTTATTCCCGGTCTTTTGGCCAGGTAAGGGTTTGCGCACAAATCTCGCCGAGGGTTTTCGCGGCTTTTTGCGCGTCGGCCTGCGGTATGCCGGCTTCCTGGTTCAGCGTCTTCGCGAAGAACTTTTCCATTGACTCGAAGACGTCGGGAAGCGAGTAAAAAAGGAAGGCAAAGTTTACGCCTTCGGGCTTTACGACGGTAAACGCCGAGATCGCCTGCTGGGGCTCTTTGCTAAACATGATTTTTGACTGATTTCTCGCCGTGATGATATGGGCCTCGCTGAACCGCAGCGGGATTTGATAGTCCTGCGAGCGGCAGTACGGCTCGATCGCCTTGTGCGAATAGGCCATCGGCTCCACGAGCACGAAGATTTTTTTTCCGTTCGTTTGAAAGGTAAGGCCGTTTCCGCTCATGTAGATGTCTTTGATGGCGGAATATGACACAACCTCGTAGATACTGTATGCGGATTCCTGCTTAAAGAACGACGAGACGATGTACCCCTCGTCCATCGGAAGCTTGTTCTGCGAAAATGCCTCGAACAAATCCATTGCCCTGACTGCCATGACTACCTCCTCCGGATTCGACCTTCAGTATACGTGATATTTACAACCGGCGCAACAAAATAGCTTGTTTGCGCGGTTTTCTTTGCTTTACGGTTGCGGATTGTCGCCGGTGTTTTGCGCGCTCAGGTCGGTATCGCCCGGTTCGTCGTCCAAGAGCGCCATAATGTCGGCTTCTCCGCACGGTTTCCCGAAGCGATATCCCTGAAGGTAGTCAAAGCCCATCGCGATCACCGCGTCGGCCTGTTCCTGCGTTTCGATGCCTTCGGCGACGATGATTCGCCCGAGATCCCGGAAAAGCCGCGCCGTACCCGCGAGTAATCGCTTTCCTTTTTCCGAGGTGAGGCCGGTATGGATGATTTTCTTGTCGAATTTCACGACGGGAAAGGGCATGTCGATCACGGCCCGGAGGTCGGTATAGCCCGACCCGAAATCGTCGAGGGCGAAGGCGACTCCCTCCGCCTTGAGCCGTTCCATGCCGTGCGCTAGCTCGTTCGGCACGTTTGCCACGACCGATTCGGCGATTTCGAGGCAGAGTCGGGACGGAGACACGCCCGTCGCGCCGAGTATCTCGAGTATGGACGCGTCCCAATCCTGCTCGAGGCATTTCGACTCAAGGAGTCTTACCTCCAGCCGACGGACCCCGCGTTTTTCGGCGCCGCTCGAGGCGTACCAGTTGAGGGAACGCTCGAGAAAGGACGTCGCGAGTTTTTGCGTGATGCCGATTCGCTCCGCTATTCTGATGACGTCGTGCTGTCGTATGAGCCGCCCGTCTTCCATGCGCAGGCACAAGAGCGCCTCGACGGCGATCGTACCGCCTTCGGCGACCGAATGGACCGGCTGATAGCGCAGTTCCAGCGTTCCGGACTGTATTGACCGCTCAAGCGCCTCCGCGATCGACGCGTCGATTCTCTTTTTATCGGCGACGAAGTCGGTCGCGTAGAAGACATGGCGATTTCCGGCCCGATCGGGTATATCCAGGAGTTGATCGATTCGGTCCATGACGTCGTTCGCGCCCGCGCAGTCTTTCGGGCATTGCAGGACGCAGACGTTAATCGGCAACTCGAACCGGTCGCTCATGATTTTCCACGCTTCGGCCGCCTTGTTCGCGATCGTTATGGCCGTTTCTCCCGGCGGTTCGCGCAGGCTCTCTCCCATGGACACGAGCGCGAAGAGTCCCTCTCCCATCGTGCACACGTAGTAGTCATCGCCGGCCATACGGGAAAGCCATGCGGTGAAGGAACGGAGCATTCGCTCGTAGCCGTTGATATCGAGAAATTCCTGCAGCGAGGGCAATTCCCGGGAATGGGCGACGATAACGGAAAAGGGCGTTTTCCGGGAAAAAGCTTCGCCTGCGTACGCGAAGAACGCTTCCCGGTTAAAGAGCCCGGTTTGCCCGTCGATAAGCTCGTCGGTGTTCTGAATCGTGAGAAAGGCAAAGAGCACGCCGAGCGAGCAGGCGAAGCCTTCGAGCATGAGTCCGGGAATGGCGTTTTGGACCGCGACGGCGATAATCGCGAGGGCGATAGCCCCCGCGAAGGACGTTCTCTGGTTTCGGGAAATGGCGGAATGGGGACGGATGACGCTCGCGATGAAGAGGACGAAATAGAGAACCGTAAGGGTGTAAATGACCGTATAGGCTCGCCCGTGCACGTACGTGCCCGCGGCGTCGACGGAGAACAGTATGCCGGTCGGAAGATTGACGGCGGTGAGCACCATGGCGACCGCCCACGGAACGTAGAATATAGCCCGCTTGACCCGCGACGGCGACCACCAGGAGCATACTTCCATGATGTATCCGGCGAAAAGCATCGGGACGCTGTTATGGGTAACGTAAAACGCGGTGACGGCCGCGATGACCGCGTACGGGTTCGCCTCGGGAAGCGCGTTGATGGCAAGTGAGCTCACGATGCCGACGGCCGCGTCGATCGTGACGATGACGATCAGCACTTCGAATTTTTTTCCTCGTCGGTCGGCAATCCTTTTTTTCGAGTAAAAGAAATAGAGAGCGACGAGGGCGATGAGAAGCGCGATAACGTCGAAATCGATCAGGTACATGCGGTTTCTCCCGCGAGCACCCAATCGACGAACTCGCTCTCGGGAAGCGCGCGCGAGTAGAGATACCCCTGAATGTCGTCGATTCCGAGGTCGGCGACCACGGCACGGTCGTCTTCGGTCTCGACGCCTTCGGCAATCGTCGTCGCGCCGATGGGCTTGATCATCGTCACGAGAGCCGCGAGGGCCTTGCGTCGCTCGGCGCTTTTGCTAACGCCCTCGACGATCGAGCGGTCGAGCTTGACGACCGAGAAGGGGAGTTCCATGAGGTTCGCGATGTTGGAATACCCGGTGCCGAAGTCGTCGATCGCGACCGAAAAGCCCGCGGAGGCGAGCGCTTCCATATTTTTTTTCATTATTCCCGGCGAAAGACCCGCCGCTGTTTCGGTGATCTCGAACGTCAAATCCTCGGGAGAAAGCCCGTGGCGCGTCGCGACGGTATAAATCCGCTCGGCGAGATTGACCTGAATGCATTGTGATTGCGAGAGGTTAATCGAAAGCTTGCCGAATCGAATTCCCCGCGCCTTCGTTTCCGCGAAAAACCGGCAGGCTTCCTCGAGGACGAAATCGCCGATGCGGTGTATCGTTCCGTTTTGCTCGGCGATGGTGATGAACTCCCCGGGCGACATAGCGCCGAAGATCGTCGGGTCCATTCTGATGAGGGCCTCGGCCGAGACGACGCGACCCGTCGCCGTGCTCACGATCGGCTGGTAATGGAGGCTGAAACCGCCCGCGACGAGCGCGGTGCGAATCGCGTTCGCGACGTCCCGCTGCCGTCCTGAGTCGGCGATGGAAAGGTCCTTGAGCGTATGCGTCGCGTGCCGCGTGGGCCCGACTCGGCGCTTTCCCAATTCATGCAAAGCCTGAAATATGCGCCGTACGTCCTTCGTGTCGGCCGGAACGCGGATTTCGCATACGCGCGGCGAGAGCGACATGTTGACCGATTCTACCTTGATGGGAGAGGCGAAGAAGTATTGTATTCTCGCCCGCTCTACCGCCGCCGCGTCGGTCCCGGTAACGACGAGCGCGAACGAGCCCGAATCGAAGCGGACGCCGAAGCGGCCTTCGCGGGGAGATCCGAAAAGTCCCTTGACGAGCGCTCGCTCGAGCGCGGTAAAGGAACTGACGCCAAGCGCGTTTCTGAGAAAGTCCGTCGCCTCGAGTACGATGAGATACACGGTAAACGGCTTTGTTCCGATCGCGAGTGTGGAGAATTGCGCGCGAAAGCCGCTTTGGTTAAAGAGGGCGGTAACCGTGTCCACGTATCGTCCAAAATCCTGAATCGTCAGAAGGATGAAGAGCTCGGATATGGCAATGCCGAGGCTTTGGACGAGCAGCTGCGGGATGAAGAACTGAATCGCGACCGGTATGAGCGAAAACGGAAGAAACAGGAAAACGGCGAAGCGCGTCTCTGCGGGTATTCGCCTTCGTTGAACGATCAGCCAGACGACTCCGAGGGCGGTGTACGAAAGCGCGGAAAGATAGAGGAAGGGGAGGGCGGCTCCCCGCGCGTATTCAAGGCTCTCCGAGAAAGAAAAGATGAGGCCGGTAAGGGGCGTCGTGAGGATGAGCGAAAGACTGCATGCCCAAGGAAGCGCGACGGCGGCCCACCGAACGCGCGAAAGGCGCGAGGGCTGTCCCCCAAGGGAAAAAAGAAAGACGAAAAACGTCAGAGGTATCGAATTGTGCGCCGCGTAAAAGACGACGCTGATCGCGTAGTGCACCGCGCGGTCGATGCGTGAGGCGTTCCAGTACGCGAGAACGCTTAAAAGGTCCATCGCGGCCGAGATGAAGGTTATATAGAGCAGAACGGAAAAAACCCGCGTTCGGATGACAAAGAGCCGGCTTCTCGACTTGAAGAGGTAGATATTGACGACGAGGAGGAGAAGCGTTGCTATGTCGTAATAAATGACGCCCATTTAGGTAATCCTACGCCTGTTTTCGATCTTTGGCAATTGCTCGCTTTCAATGGGCGAGATGCGCGCGCGATACAAGTACGCGATACGGTCGATATGCGCGATCCGAGTCTCAAGGCGGCGCGATGCGCGAACAGTCTTTTCCTTCCGCCTTCGCGCGGTAGAGCGCATCGTCGGCCCGCGCGACGGCGACCTCGTAGCGCTTGTCGTTTGGACCAAACCAGGAAACGCCGACGGAAATGGTTATTCCGAAAAACGAGTCTCCCGTCGCGCGTATCTCGAGCGTACGCGTCGCGTCGAGTATCTTTTGGGCGAAACCGTTGGCGGAGTCGCGCGTCGCGTCCGCGCATATCAGAAGAAATTCCTCCCCTCCCCACCGAATGATTCGATCGCCCGACCTGATTACCGACTTAAGCGCTTTCGCGAGCTTCGTCAAAACCTCGTCACCGACGGCGTGCCCCCAGGTGTCGTTGACTATCTTGAAGTCGTCGATGTCCAGCATGAAAAGGAGGGGAGACTCGGCCCCTTCGATGAATTTCTCGAAAAACGATTTGAGATACGCGTCCCCGATACGACGGTTTTGCACCCCGGTGAGATGGTCGACGTTCGATTCCTCCCTGATGATCCGGCTCGTCTTTGCGAGAAACGATCGCTCGCGTCTCGAAAGCACGACGAGCGCCGATGCGAAGAGACCGAGAAAAAGGGCGATCATGGAGTAGATGATCGGCTTGGTGAGCCGTTCGCTTTCCTTGTGGGCCGCGTCAACGTACGTTTGCAGATCCTCAAGGTAAACGCCCATGGAAATGATCCAGTTATAGTCGTGGTATGCCGTCGCGTACGATATCTTTTCCGAGATGCGATCTGAGTCGAGACGCTTGAAGAAATAGGTAAAGTACACTTCTCCGTAGTCGCGAACGCCCTCGAGCTCCGTCAAGTACGGAAGGCTTCCTTTGATGTCCCGCGCCTTGGTCGATAGGAGAGACCCTTCCGTTTCCGGGAGATTCGGGTGTATTCGCCTGACCGCGTAGCCATCTCCGCCCGACCAGTCGATTATCTCGTTGACCCAGATGTAGCCGCCGTCTGCGAAGGCGTGCTCTCGAATGACCGAGGCTATTCCGGCTTTCGTCCTTTCGTCGGCCCATCGGTCTTCGTCGCCAGGGCGAGCGGCGCCTGCCTTGGCGAGCGTTCGGTTAAAGGATCTGAGCCGATCGATATTACGGACCATGTTTTGCACCGTATCCCTAAGAAAGGCTTTTTTGATCCTCAGGATTTCGTCGTAGGTTTGCTTCGCGTGAACTCGCTCCGTATCATACACGGCCCATACGGTTAGCGCCGCGCTGAGCGCGCAGAGAATCATCATGAAGACGGCAAGGAACAAAAAGTGGCTTCTTCGGTGCTCGAGAACGCGACTAATCATAGCTAGCGTAAGTATACCATGAACTAGGTCTTTCGTGCCAATTCTTCCTCGAGATTAGCGAGGATCGATCGGAGCGTAGCCTCGAACGAGTCAATTGTCCGTTCCGAAAGCCCGCGGTAATAGATATCGATCATCGCGCTCGAGGCTTCCTCGTAACGTTCGTGCATCTTATTGTTTCGCTCGGTTGTACGGACGATTTTTCTCCTCGAGTCGACGGGGTCGGCGATTCGCTCGATTTGACCTGCCTTTTCGAGTCGATCGAGCATGGCCGTCAGCGTCGATTTATCGAGCTTTGTGAGGACGGAAAGTTCGCCTTGCGACACGCCGTCGTGTTTCCACAGCGCGTAGAGTATTCTTCCTTGCGAGGGATTGATTTCGTCTAGGCCGAAAGTACTCAGTATTCGCGTAAACGCGCGCCCGGAAAGTTGGTGTATCTGTGAGACGAGGTTTCCCCCGTCACGCCTCGAAGGCGGTGACTTTGAGACCATGGTAATACCTGATGGTTTCCGGGACGAACAACATGAGGGAGAAGTCTCCGCCGTTGAGTCCGCCGTGATAATACATATTCCAGGAATCGGTCCAAACGCTTTCGCGAATGACTGCGTCGCTGACCTCGCGTACGCGACCGCGGATCATGCACCCCTCGAACGAACGATTGTCCGAATAATACAGGCATACCCGGTCGTCCTTTCTCATCTGCGCGACTTTTCTGCTCGAGGTGTTCGTTCCGAGGTAGGTAGCGAAATCCTGCGGGACTTTCGACGCTCCCGAGGAAAGAGGCTTCGCGCGATGCTTGAGCAAGTTGAACATGACCCTCGTTTCGGGGAAGCCCTCGTCGAGCGTCGTGACGTAGACGACCTTTGATCTGAGCGTTAGGGCGAGCACCGCCACTCGTTCCGCGTTTTCCATTGTTTCCTCCAAATAAGTTTTATATAAAACATAATAGTTTTATATAAAACTTATGTCAAGAGAAGTAAGTAAATTTATGATTTATAAACCTACTGGATCACTGAATGCTAGAATCTTAGGATCTCAGAATACCTGATTCTTTAAATCTCAGAATCATTAGCTCCTTGAATCACAGGCCAGAGACGACTACAACGCACTCGTCTCTGGCCCGGATATACTTACTTAAAAATCTGAGTTGGCAGGACGTGCTTCTCCCTCGGCGGGAATCGCTTGTCGAATTTCTCCATCGCCGTTTGATCTATCGAGAAAACCGGATCTTCCTGATAGTTGCCGCGGACGCCCGTAAGTTTTTCCCGGTCAATCGGCCGGCACATGAAGGCGTCCAAGTCGGAACCGTCGCCGAGGTGGATGCCGAAGTTCTTGGCGTCGGTAAAGCCCGCCCGATGATAGTAGCCGGGGTTTCCGAAGAGGACCGCGCATGGATATCCGAGTTCTCCCGCTCGCTTGCACGCGAGGTCAAGGAGTTTTTGCCCGATGCCCCGTCTTTGGTAAGCCGGCAAGACCGCGATTGGGCCGATGCAAACGACGACGTGATCCGTAGTACCGTCACGGATGATCGTTTCGGTGCAGTAGATTCCCCCGGCGAGTTCGCCTTCTGGCTCGAGTTCGCCTTCTGGCGCGAGTTCGCCTTCAGGCGTCACGCTGAGGAATGAGAGCTCCGGAATATAGCAGGCGGCGTCGCGCATCGTATGCAGGAGGTAGTGCTCATCGCAACCCGGGCGGTAGACGTCCCAAAAGGCGTCTCGCGTCAAGCGCTCCATTTCGTCATAATCCCTTTTCGTTTCAAGTCTATAGGTACATTCGTTCGACATGATGAGTATCCCGTATAATTAAGAATCGCACGCGCATACGCGCATGAAGAAATAGAGGCGTGGGGATTGTGCGACGGGATAGTCGGTGGCGGGGTCTACGAGGGTGAGTCGATGTATTCCGACGAAGACCCGGCTTAGCCGAGTACCACCGTCTCGATGCGATTTGCGTTCATACAGACCTCCATGAGGGTAAGCGTTAACCAACTATAGCGGGTGCAAACGAATGCTGTCAATTGCCCGCTCATGACAGAGAAAGTCAAACAGAGTTCCGATTTTCGGGGTATTGTATAGCCAGGAGGAACCCATGAACTGGATCAAGCGGATGAATCAGGCGCTGAGGTATATCGACGGTCACCTGACGGAGCGCATCGATTCCCGCGCTATCGCGTCGCAGGCGAACACGAGTTCCTTTCACTTTCAAAAGATGTTTCACATTCTCGCTGACGTAACGCTTTCGGAATACATCCGCAACAGGAGGTTAACCCTTGCCGCGCGGGAAATATTGGGCGGCGCGGGCATTCTCGATACGGCAATTAAGTACGGCTATGAGACGCAAGCGTCGTTTTCCCGTGTCTTCAAGCGCTTGCACGGTTTCGCGCCCGGCATGGTCCGTGATCCCGGAGCCGTGATAAAGGCCTATCCGCCCCTGTCCTTTCAATTATCGGTTCGGGGCGAAAGCCCGATGGAATATGAAATCAGGGCGATGGGCGAGTTTACCCTCGCGGGTATCGTTCGCGAGTTTTCCGCGAAAGACGGACAGAATTATCGGGATATTCCCCTTTTTCGGACGGAGCTGGAAGACTCGGGCGTAATCGGCAGGATGGGACAGGCGGCTGACAGGGACGGGCTTTTCAAAGGCGCGATAATCGGCGCGTGCCTCGGATTCTCGGTCGAGATGGACGAGTTCGGGTACATGCTTGGATTTGAGCCTGATGCGGATTATGAGTTTGAAGAGTTCAGGCAGTTTTCCATACCCGCGCTCACTTGGGCGGTATTCACGGGCAAGGGAGGCTCTTCGGAGGACCACCAGAGAATCTGGAAGGCGATTTACGGGGAATGGTTTCCCGCAACTGACTACATTCATGACGAGGGCCCGGAGATCGAGTTTAACCTTGTCGGAAGCGGTAACGAGCGATTCGAGATATGGATTCCGGTCAAGAAAGGCAACGAGGCGACATACGGGCAAGATTACCCAAAGGAGCAATAACGTGAAAAGAATCGTACCGCTATTTCTTTCTATCTTATTTTTTTTGGTCTTTGCGTCGGGATGCGACGGAATGGCAAAGCTTGAGAATACGACACCCCTATTCAAGGATTACGTATATTTGCAGGATTCCCTCACGATGGTTATGTCGTTTCCGAACAAGGCATTTTCCACGCTCTACGATAAGTTCCGGAAGGACCATGGATGGGACGGCGACGTATCGAAGGCTCGTGACGGCGTCTATGAGTCGTATTCGACGAAAGATCTTCGCGGGTACGTGCACTACGTGCGCTTTGAGGTCGCGAACGGCGCGTTCGCTTCCGTCTATTATAATGAGTTTAAGCCGGGCGATGGCTTTGGAAAACGAACAGACGTCGCCTATAGCCGTACGGTATCGAGAAACGAACCGGATATTCTCATGAGAGCGTATCCCTTGTTGGAATCCGGCTTGCTTTCCTCTCAGAACCCGGTTACGGTTGACACCGTTTCGGGGGCGACATTGGCGTCCTACCGTTTCCAGATTGCCGTGCTGAAGGCGCTCCACGAGGCTTCTTCACGGAGACTCTTGAATACCGAACGGTACGTCGAAGGTACCGCCTTGTTCGAAAAAAAAAGATAAGGGAGAACGACATGAACGATCGCGACGCGATTACGGAAACGGTACTCAACTACGTGGAAGGCTGGTATTCCGCCGATGCCGCGCGGATGGACAAGGCCCTGCATCCCAAGCTCGCGAAGCGGCGCGTGACGCCCGAAGGCGAGGTGTGGGACTCATCGCGGGATTGGATGGTCGAGTTTACGGGTAAGGGACAGGGTCGGATTGAGAATCCCGAAAGCGGCCTCAAGCGAATCACGATTCTCGACATGGCCGGATCGATTGCGAGCGTGAAATTAGTCTCGGAGCAATTTGACGACTATCTGCATCTCGCGAAATGCGGTGAGACCTGGGTCATAGTCAATGCCTTGTGGGATTACCGCGCGAGTGACGCGCCCGCAGCAGAAAAGTAGCCTACACTATTTTGCAATAGCTTCTCGTGCTTCGGAGCGCCAGCCTCCCTTCAAGGGAGGCTGGCTTCTTATTGGTAATCGGTATTAGATCTCAAGCGATTTTTTCGCGACCTTGTCGAGAACGCCGGCGATAAAGTCTTCCACGGAGACGGCCGGGAGCTGTTCGTTCGCGCGGGTTCGCGGGGCGACGAGTCCTCCGTCGGCTTCCTTCTGACCGACGACGAGCATGTACGGGATCTTCTTCGTCTGTCCGTTACGGATCTTGGCGTTCATGCGGTCGTCGCCCAGGTCCGCGGAGGCGCGGATGCCCGCGGCGCGCAGTTTCGCCACGACGTCCTTCGCGTAGTCGTCGAAGGTGTGTCCGATCGGGATGACAACCGCCTGCTCGGGGGCGAGCCAGACGGGGAAGGCGCCGGCGGTGTGCTCGAGGTAGACGCCGAAGAAGCGCTCGATCGAGCCGAGGAGGGCGCGGT
>CAYSEA010000044.1:13038-19645 GCA_964429975.1 uncultured Treponema sp. | reverse complement strand
CCCGCGCGATCGCCTTGACCGTCGCGGGGATCTCGATCGCGGTCATGTCCGCCGAGCGGACGAGGACGGCGTCGGGATTGAGTATCTCGCTCGCGATCTCGTAGGAATCGCGGGGGAAGATGGCGAGGCCCTCGGGCGCTATCTTGTTGAGTGTCTGTATCTTGTGCATTTACGCGTTCTCCTTCTCATGGAGTTCGCCGGTTGATCCGGCGAACTCCCGAGGAAGCCAACTTATTTGTTGGCTTCCTCGAATTTTTTCATGAACTCTACGAGGGCTTTGACTCCCTCGAGCGGCATCGCGTTGTAGATCGACGCGCGCATCCCGCCGACGAGTCGGTGACCCGCGAGGTTGACGAGTCCCGCCTTTGCGGCCTCGGACACGAACTTCTTGTTCATCGCGTCGGCCTTCTCGGCGTCGGTTATCGTCGTCACGAACGGGATGTTCATGATAGAGCGGTCTTCCTTCGCCGTGGTCGGCTTGAAGAACGCGCTCGCGTCGAGGAAGTCGTACAGGACTTTCGCCTTTTCGGCGTTAACCTTGGTAATCGCCGCGAGAGCGCCCATTTTCTTGATGTGCTCGAGCACGAGGCCCATTATGTAGATCGAGTAGCACGGCGGGGTGTTGTACATCGAGCCTTCGCCCGCGTGGGTGTCATAGCGGAGCATGGTCGGCACGTCGGCGGGAAGGTCTCCGGCGGCATGCTCGGGACCCCTGATAAGGTCCTCGCGGATGATGACGACGGTGACGCCGGCGGGCGCGAGGTTTTTCTGGGCTCCCGCGTAGATGATGCCGAACTTGCTCACGTCCATCGGCTCCGAAAGGATGTTGGAGGACGCGTCGCAGACGAGCGGGATGTCCCCGGTCGCGGGAAAGGAGGTCATCTTCGTTCCGAAGATCGTGTTGTTCGAGGTGACGTGGACGTAGTCGTAGTCTCCCTCGACCTTGGCGATCTTGGGGACGTAGGTGTAATTCTTGTCCTTGGAGGAGGCGACGACGTCGACGGTGAGCCATTTCTTGGCTTCCTTGAGCGCCTTCCCGGACCAGACGCCGGTGTCGATATACGCGGCCTTTCCTTTCTTCTTGAGGTTCATCGGGATCATGGCGAACTGAAGGCTCGCTCCGCCTTGCAAGAAGAGGACCTTGTAGTTGGCGGGGATTCCCATGAGTTCGCGGAGCAGGGCTTCCGTATTCGCGATGATCGGCTCGAAGGCCTTGGACCGATGGCTCATCTCCATGACCGACTGACCCGTTCCGTTGCAATCGAGCATCTCGGCCGCCGCCCGCTCAAGGACTTCCTGCGGGAGCATGGAAGGTCCGGCGGAAAAATTATACACGCGTTTCATGGTTCTCTCCTTTTTTGGCGGCGAGCCGGGCCGCAAGGGTCCCGAGCGCGTCGACGACTGATACTTGTTCAACCTCGACCCCATGCGGGGCCGGGAAAATAACCGGTGTAAAATTGACGATTCCCGTCACGCCGCAGTCGGCGAGTTTGTCCGCGGTCTGCGCTGCCTGTTCCGGGGGCACGCAGAGAATCGCATAGCGAATTTCGAGGCGCTGAATCACCTCTTTCATCTTGTAGGTCGGGTAGAGCGGAAAATCGGCCTGGAGTATCTCGATTCGGTTAACGTTCGAATCAAAGCCCGCGAGAAGGGTAAAAGGGCTTCCCGCGAACCCGGAATACTCGAGGAAGGCCGAACCGAGGCGTCCGAGGCCGACGATGCAGCAATTCTGGCTTTCACTGCCGAACCCGAGAGCTTCCCGGATAGCTTCCGCGAGGCGGGCTGGATCATAGCCGGCGGTCGTGGAGATGCCCGCGACATCGGGAAGCGACGATATGTCCTTTCTGATGGTGTGGCTCGGCCAGCCGGTAAGACGCTCGAGATCGGCAGAGGATACGAGATCCCGGTTCGTGTTCCGGCGTTCCAGGAGGTGTGCAAGTCGTGAGAGGCGTTCGGCAGTTGGTTTTGGAAGACTCATTGCACACTCCTTTGTGAAAGTTTTCACAGGTAGTATAGCAAAGAGGAGAGGCACCTGTCAATCTAAAAAACGTTTTACCTGTGAAATTTTTCACATTCAAAAAAGCAAAAAATTGCATTTGTTGACAGCGCAAGTCTTTTGGCACATAGTAGAAACATGGCAGGAGACAGCGGAAATATCCTTGAACGCTTATTCAGCGTTTTCTTTTCATCGCACGATCCCGAGGCGGAAAAACGACGACAGATCAAAGCGATCGCCAAGGAACTGTCGAAAAGCAAGTATAAATGGTATCGACCCGGCCCTGAGGAAGCTCTCCCCGGAATGGGCAAATTCTTCTATGAAATATACAAAGTCATCGGCTCCGCCCAAGTCATCCTGACGAACGCGAACTCCTCGGTCGTGCTGAAGAATATCCTCGTTGAGATGTCTCTTTCAAATAATCAAGTGAAGCTTAAAGAGCGCCTGACCGAAGACGCGATAAAGGAACGGGGGAAAACGACTCCGCCGAAAGACCTTTCGATGCAGATTAAAAACGAGCTTGCCGCCTTTATGGCCGAATTCGATGTCGAGACCATAAAGGGGATCGATAGCCTCTACTCCCAGCTTGAATTAATGGTCAATTTCGTGTCCTTCGATTACTTCTTCCTCTTGAAAAAATTCGACTCCTCGCTTCCTGAGCGAACCTTCAATTACACCCCGAAATTCGAGACGATTCGCGGCGAATACGTCCTCGAGGACCTCAAGGATTTCGCCGCCGTCGCATACGCCCTTCCGTTCGACGCCGACTGGCCGAAAATTTTCGCCGTCGTTAAGGCCTATCGCGAGGTTGAGCCGGTCGCCATCGGGGCGTGGAACAAGCTGATGAACGCGCTCGCGGAAGTGAGGCGAACGGGTATCATCGAGCAGATCGTGAGCCATCTCGAGAAAAATCCCGGCTACGTCGTCGAGCCGACATTCGTGTCCGATCGGATAGTCGATAACTATCTCGCGAAGATGAAAACCCAGACGGAAATGGTGATCCAGCAGATTCATCAGGAAAAGAAGACGAGCAAAGCGACCGAGCTTCTCAAGCAGATATTCGGAACCGAGTCGATCGTCAGGCTCAAGAATTACGCCGAGCGCGCGAACGCCGCTTTCGAGAAAAAGATGCTCGGGGGCTATCTGTACGTGGAAGAGCTTAATTACATGAAAGCTTTCCTCATCGACTATTTCAAGCGCGACATTCGCGCCTTGACCGATCTCTTTCTCGTGCGGGGAAAGTGGTCCATACCGACGATGTCGACCGGCTATTCGGGGAGTTTTCATGAACTGCTCGAGCTATCCGACGCCATAACCGCGTTTGACGAGTCTCTCGCCGAGGACGACGAGATCGGCGCGAAGCTCAGGACTATGCTGGCGCGCGCGGAGCGCGACAAGGAAGTCATCAAGCAAATCAGGACTCAGCTGAAGGATATTAACGACAAGGCGCTGAAATTCCTCTCGGACGGAACGCAGCGCTTTATCGTGATTGCGCGAAGCCTCAAGGCGATACTCGAAGATCACGAGAAAACGCCGCACGCGCTTATTTCAAACTGGAAAGAACTTGAAATGAACGCTGATCGTCCTATTAAGGAATGGATCGTCGAGGTTTATAAGCAAATTTACGCTTTCGTGATGCTCATGCAGCTTTACCTCAAGGACGAATAGTCGGTATAGTTCTTTCGTGAATATCAGCAGTTTTCATACGCATACCCGGCTCTGCAAACATGCGACGGGCGTGCCTCGAGATTATGTGAGCCAGGCTGCCGCCCAAGGGTGCCTGGCTCTCGGTTTTTCAGACCATTGTCCCTATCCGGACGGAACGTGGTCCGGAAGCAGGATGACCGTCGGCGAAGCGAGCCTGTATCGTTCGCTCGTCGCGGAGGCCGTGGCCGCCGCTCCCTTTCCGGTCCATTACGGTTTTGAATGCGAATGGCATCCTCGCTACGACTCGTGGTATCGGGATTTTCTCGTCGGAGAGTGCGGTGCCGAGTATCTCGCGTATGGCCCGCACTGGGTCGAGGACGCAGGCGAGTTTTTCTACATACCCGAGGCGGCGGAGACGCGGCTTTTAAAATCCTATATCGATTTGACCTGCGAGGGGATCGCGAGCGGCCTTTACGCCTTCGTCGCGCATCCCGACCTCATGTTGGCAGGCTTCACGCGCATGACCGATGACGTGCGCGCGGCGTGCGTCGATATAATCGACTCGGCGGTCGCGGCCGGTGTCCCGCTCGAGGTCAACGGGCTCGGGTTAATGCGTCCCCACATCCCTGGGGACTTAGGCCTGCGCGCTCCGTATCCCGTGCGGGAGTTTTGGGAAATCGCAGCCTCTCGCGGCGCGCGGATCATCTGCAACTCGGACGCGCACCGTCCCGAAGACGTGATTTCATCCGCGAAAAACGCGCGCGAGTTCGCCCGCGCGATCGGCATCGAGCCTGAAGACGCGCTTTCGGTTCTGTTTCCCGAATCGTCGGATGGTAAGTAGCGTCAGCACGCTCCCGGGGGCATGGTTCGGGCTTCCTGCTCGATAAGGCGAATTTCGCGGTCGAGGAAGAATGACAGGATCGTTCTCAGTAAAACGACTCCGCCGAGGATCAGGAGTTCCTGAACTCCGGGTTCCACGATCGTCTTGAGAATGTCCGAGGCGATGAGGAACTCAAGACCGAGCAAGAGGTAGGTGCCGAGATCCGCCCTGAGCACGCGGACTTGATGCATGGTGTACGAGCACTTGAACCGGCCAAATTCATTCTTGAGAAATTTTATGATCGCGATACACGTGCCGTAGATGACGACGCCGACGCTGATGACGCTGATGACGCTCGAGATCGTGTCGAGAAGGTGCATTACCGAGTCGATGAGATGCATGGTGGCTCCTTATTTCTGGGCTTGTATTTCGCGCGCGGGCGCGAGCCCGCTTACCATAAATTCGTCCGGGATTTTCGTCGGACGGCCCGACGTCGAGACGCACCCCCAGGACACGTCCGCTTCCGCGCACAGCTCACCTCGTTGGTTCGTTATGCGTTGGTGAAAGGTTCCGGAAACGCGACCGAGCTTCACGGATTCTACCTCTATCGAAAGAACGTCGAAGAGCCGCGCCGAGGATCGATAATGGATATCGATGTGCGAAATAAAAAGATAATAGCCCGCGCTTACGAGGCCCTCGTAGTCGAACCCGATGGCGCGGAGGTATTCCATCCTGCCGAATTCGAGGTATTGCAGGTAAATGGCGTTGTTGACGTGGTTGTAGGCGTCGAGCTCGTAGCTTCGCACCGTATGTGTGGCGACGTGTTTCATGCGAGTAAGGATACACTCGTTCGCCGATTTTGACAATTCCGGCGATTGGGGGATATACTTACCGCATGGTCGACGTCGCCGCCGCAGTCATAGAAAACCGTGAAGGGCGAATACTCATCGCGAGACGAAAGGCGGAAATATCGCTTGGCGGATATTGGGAATTTCCCGGCGGAAAGATGGAGGCGGGCGAAACCGCGGCCGAATGCGCCGCGCGCGAGCTTCGCGAGGAGATGGACGTTCGGATCGAGACCGGCGAGGTAGTCGCCGAGACGACGCACGATTACGGCGATAAGGTCGTACGGCTCGTCGCGGTTCGCGCGATCTTGCTCGACGGCCACGTCAGGCTTCACGACCATGACGAGATCCGTTGGGTGACGATTCCCGAAATGGGAGATTATCTTTTCGCGCCAGCCGACGAGGCGATCGTCGAGCGGTTGAAAGAAGAGCACCGCGAGCGCGCGAAAAACCGGCATTAGCGAAGTACGGAGCGCACCAGTTCCTTGAAGTCGGGATCGAGCGAATCGTCGCCTTCCCCGCTCGCGCTGTGGGCTACGTAGAAGACCCCGTCCCGCGCGACCACCGAACCGTCGCCGATATCGGCGTCTTCCATAGTCTCGAGTTCCGCGGGCTCGTCGTCTCCGATCACTTCAAGAAACTCTATCGCGGGCATCGAGTCGAATTCGCGCGTTGACCGCGGCAGAGGCCCGAACGGGCTTACGGCTATGTACGTCACCGAGGGCATGTCCTCGATCAGTAGCTCATCCAGCGTCGAGAAATCAAGCCCTGAGATCGAAAGCGACTCCGCATATTCATCCGTATCCTGACCGTACGCGTCGGGACTCGCGGCGCGCGATCCGCGATCAAGGCTGGGCGATTCTTCGAAGTTATAGACAAGAATGGTGTCGGGGTACATTTCCTCGACGAAATTCGTAAGTTCCTCGACGGTCGCCATTTCGAGAAGTTCCGGTTCCCATTCTCCGTCGAGATACTCGACTTCGTCGGGCTCGGCCCCATCGAGCGCGTCGTCGCTCTCCGCGCGGGCTGATGCGATGGTTTCGGCCGAGTACGCCTGGGGTCGCTCGCCTTCGCCTTCCATCTCGACGATATACTCTCCCGGCTCGGATACGGGTATGTCGCTATCGACTGCTTCGACTGCTTCGGCGAGCTCTTCGACCGCTTCGACTTCGTCGAGCTCTTCGACCGCTTCGACTTCGTCGAGTTCTTCGACCGCTTCGGCTTCGTCGAGCTCTTCGACCGCCTCGACTTCGTCGAGCTCTTCGACCGCTTCGACTTCGTCGAGCTCTTCGACCGCTT
>CAYSEA010000044.1:9634-12938 GCA_964429975.1 uncultured Treponema sp. | reverse complement strand
TCGACTTCGTCGAGCTCTTCGACCGCTTCGACTTCGTCGAGCTCTTCGACCGCTTCGGCTTCGTCGAGCTCTTCGACCGCCTCGACTTCATCGAGCTCTTCGACTGCCTCGACTTCGTCGAGCTCTTCGACTGCCTCGACTTCGTCGAGCTCTTCGACTGCCTCCACTGCCTGAGCCGGCGGCGCGGCCGCGGGCCGGCTTTGCCCGCCTGATATGCCGGAAAGGTTAAGCGAGATCGCGTTGTTCTGCAGTACCTGCTCGAGCATAAGGCGTATTTCTTGCGTGTCGAGCGCGGGTTTGTTCCGGGTCGTCTGGCTTCCGATGGCGGAAAGGACTTCGTCCCAGCTTTTTTCGAGCAGGTCGTCGATCTCGGTGCCGTGCTTCTTGTTGAGTCGCTTGCCGAAGCTCTTTTTAATCTCGCCGCTGATATCCTGCTTGCGCCAGGCGATGGTCTTGCCCATCTCCTCCCATGAGGATTCTTCGCCGGTCTCCATGATTTCCTCGAGCAGGCGAATCTGGAACCGCCTGATTCGATTGCGGATGACGACCATCTCGTCTTGTTTGAGATTGAAGACGAGGAAGATGACGAGGAATATCGTGAAGAAAGCGACGGTCAAAAAGAGCGTGCGTACCGACTTCGGAAACGTGAAAAGGGAATCGTCGACGAGCTGGCCGGTTATGCCGTGCGCGCCCGTTTGGCGGGAGAGGAGAACCCAGCCCGATTCGCCCGCGGAAACGACGCGTTCGGTCGAGAGGTCCCCGCGGGACCATTTGTCGATGATCGCGTTCTCGAGCAGTTCCTGACCGACGGGAGGAAGTCCCGTGACAAAGCCTTTCGTCTTTTGTTCGCCGTCCGACAGGAGGGCCGGCTCGTCGCTGAGCCGCAGGAGGCTCTCGGAGACGAGCCGCTGAACCGCGGCGCGGGCCGCGACGTAGAATACGGCGGTTCCCCGCCAGGTACCGTAGGAATCGTAAAAGGCGAGGCAGTAGCAAAAGAGGTCCCGCTTCGGATCGATGACGACGCGCGCGTTCGCGCCCGAAGGAACGGATATGAGGGCAAAGTCGAGGTCGTCGGCCTTTTTTCCGTAGACCTCATAGCTGATCCTGAAATCCTCTTTGAGGAGGATGTCTTCGGGGAAGGTGCTGAAATGAATGCGGCGGGTGGCGCGCTCGCGCGGATCGGTTTCGCCGCCCGAGTCGACGATGCGGATGCCGAGTACGCCCGCTCGCTCGGCGATGAGGCTACCCGCGAGGTTCGCGCGGTCGAAGACATCCGCCGAGCTTTGATTCGGAAGGAGACTTCGCTTAACCGCGTCCGCGGCCACGAATTCCCCAAACCGCCCTAAGTTTTCCGCGTGCCAGGCATCGAGGGACTTCGAGACGGACTCGAGGCGCGATTCAAGCGAGCGCACGACGGAAGGCTGGTAGAACCTCGTTTCGAGGACGTTAAAAAGCCCCGCGTAGGCGGCCACGGCTAAGCCGGAGAAGAGTATAAGCGAGATGATCAGGCTAAGCGCGACTTTCGGTGCCGTGCGCACGAGTCCTCCAATTGATAGTAGTAACTTTCATCAATATCGGTATTTTTCACATAAACCATGAGTAGGTAAAGAGTTTTTGCCCGCCCGTTGTTCTTTTCTTCGTCACTGGGGTATAGTGTCGCAGATGATAGAACTTGAACAGGAGCGGCAACGGCCCGCCCGGGCGATTTTGGTGGGAAAAACCGAATCCCGAACGATTTCCGACGGTGACGTGGTGCGCGAGCTTGCGAGTCTCGCGAAAACGGCGACTTTCGAGGTCGCCGACGTCAGTGTATTGCGGAGATACGAACCCGCCCCGAAATTCGGCATGGGCTCGGGTAAGGCCGAGGAAATCAAGGCGCTCGCCGAGGCGCGCGATGCCGACTTGATCGTCTTCGATTTTGAGATATCCCCGACTCAGCAGAGAAACTGGGAAGAATTAACCGGAAAGACCTGCCTTGACCGGCAAGAGATCATTATTCGCATTTTCGCCGATCGCGCGATGACCCGCGAGGCCGCGCTTCAGATCGAGCTCGCCCGCCTTGAATATTCGCTCCCGCGGCTTGCCCACACGTATTCGGCCCTTTCCCGGCAGCGCGGCGGCCGATACGGCACGAAGGGCTCGGGCGAAACCCAGCTTGAGCTCGACCGTCGTGCCGTCCTCATCAAGATCGCGCAGATCAAAGGCGAGCTCAAGGACGTTCGAACCGGCCGGGCGACCCAGCGCAAGCGGCGCGAGCGGGTTCCCGTTCCCTCGGTCGCGATCGTCGGCTATACCAACGTCGGAAAGTCCACGCTTCTCAATGCCCTCACCGGCGCGGGCGTCCTTTCCGAGGATTCCCTGTTTGCGACGCTCGACCCGACGACTCGGCGTTTCACCCTTCCGTCCGGAAGGGCCGTTCTCCTCACCGACACGGTCGGCTTTATCAAAAACCTGCCGCACGGCCTCATCGACGCGTTTCACGCGACCCTCGAGGAGGCGGCGTTCGCCTCGGCCGTCATTATCCTGCTTGACGCGTCGGACCCGGAGATCGAAACGCAATACGCGACGACGAGGGAAGTCCTCGCCGAGGTCGGCGCCGAGACCCGTCCCTATCTCGTGGTCCTCAACAAGATCGATCGCTGCGACGAGTTTACCCGCGCGCGCCTTTCGGGCGAATACCCCGACGCCGTCATGATAAGCGCCGCCACGAAAGAAGGCCTCGTCGCCTTCGGCGACCGGGTCGGCGCTCTGCTCGCGGGCGAGGAAATTTCCTTTCTCCTGCCGCTCGACCGGTCTGACTTGCTTGCCCGTATTCACCGGGAAGGAAGCGTCGCGTCGACCGAATACCTCGATGACGGCATCCTGGTGCGCGCGCGCGCCACGGGGCGACTCGCGGCCGTCCTGAAGGAGTTTGAGCGATGAGTCGGGGCGAAAGCGAAAAACGAAGCGAGCGCGGCAATCGGGGCGAGCGCGGGTCCGTTTTGGTCGTGGCCCTCCTCCTTATTTCGGCCGCCCTCGTCGTGGTTATCATTACCGGGACCGCGTGGGCGCTCGCAAACCGTTCCTCTTTGCGCGGAGCGAATCTTCGATCGGGCGCGGGCCGGAATCCGTCCGCCTCCCAGCTTTCTTCGGGCTTCGTCGACGGCAAGGCGGTTTTCTCCGATATCGGCACGCTTCGCATCCCGGTGGCGCGCGCGAAACCCGGGGACGTTCCTGCTACCCTCGTGTTGACGCCGTTCCTCCCCTATCCCGCGAACGATATCGCGTTTCGCGAGGAGCTTGTCAGCAAAAATCGATCGATTCG
>CAYSEA010000044.1:0-9534 GCA_964429975.1 uncultured Treponema sp. | reverse complement strand
CCGTGTCGTATAAGTACGGAGGTTAGGTATGTTAGGGTCAGGAGCCGTTCCCGCGGCGCAGGTTATTATCGCGATCGTGCCGATCGTCGGCATCGTGCTGGGTTCCGTGGTTATTTTTTTCTACCTTCTGCTGAGAAACCGTCAGATTACGAAGCAAATCGAGGCGGGAAACTACAAGAAACCGGCATTCGATCTCTACGTGTTTTCGCTGCTGTGCGGGTTCCTTCTGTCGGGCCTCGGCCTCGTCCTTTCCATACTTTTCCTTGCCCTTGAGGGCCTGAGCTACTCGTTGCTCGGCGGCTTGATTCCGTTTGCTCTTGGCGCGAGTCTCCTTGGTTTTTACTTCGTAGCGCGTCCGGACAAGAAAAAGCTTGAAAGCGGAACCTGAGTCGAGCATAGACCCGCGACTTGAGGACGAGGATCTCTGCCGTGCCGTGCTTTCGGGAAGCGCGGAGGCTTTCGCGCGCCTAGCCGAAAAGTATCGCAAGCGCATTCTGAGGCTGGGATTGGGGTTCTTCCATAATCAGGACGACGCCGAAGACTTCCTGCAGGACGTGCTGGTTAAGGTGTATACCTCGCTTTCCGGGTTTCGCGGCGAGGCGCGGTTTTCGACATGGCTCATGCGGGTCGCGTATAACACGGCCGTCAACTCGGTGAAGCGAAAGAAATCCTATGTGTCGCTCGCCGAAGACTTTGACGTTCCCGACACCGCTGATACGCCTGAGGAGGCCGTGCTTCGGCGGGCCGCGGGCGAAGCGATTCGCTCCGCGCTTGAAGAGCTTCCCGATCGATACCGGGCGTGCGTCGACCTATTCTTTTTTTACGATTTGCCGTACGCCGAGATAGGCGTCATCACCGGTCAACCGGTGAACACGATAAAATCGCACGTCTTCCGGGCAAAAAAGATGCTGAAGGAACGGCTTGCGGAAGGAGATTCGCCATGACATGCGAGAAGGCTGTTGACCGGTATCTCTCTTTGGATAAGGGCGAATGGGTACCGCCGAGGGTTACCTTGCATCTGATCTGCTGTCCGGTGTGCCGGACGCTCGTGCGCAAGATGGCCGAAGCCGAGCGCTTCGTCGCCCGACCGCTCGCGGTTCACCCGGCGCCGACGACGCCGGTGACGGACCCCGTGCTTGCCGCCGCCCTTGCGCGCATCGCCGCGTCCGGGCTGAGCTATCCGGAAGTGCATCCGCGCGACAGACACGTGTCGCTCACTCGCTGGCTCGTTTCGGGCCTCGCGCTCGCGTTTGGCTTCGCGGCCGTTCCCTCTTCGTTCATCGGGGAATGGTCCTCATCGACCTTCGGCGCGTCCTATACGGTACCGTTTTACCTCTTGTGCGGCCTTGCGGTCACCGGCTATTGCGGTATGTTTATCGGGACGAATATCGATTTTTTCGTGAAGAAACTCGGGCTACACTCATCCGCCGAAACGCTAATTCCAGAGTGAGGCCGGATTCAGGGTCGAGCGGTTCTTGTACACCGTGAAGTGAAGGTGCGGGCCCGTGCTCTGTCCCGTGTTTCCGACAGCGCCGATCTTGCTTCCCTGCGTTACCCGTTTTCCCCGCGCGACATAAATTGCGGAAAGATGCGCGTACATCGTTTGGTATCCCGAGTGGTGCGCGATGACGATGAAGTTGCCGAAGGTAACATCGTAGCCCGTCTGGACGACGGTACCGTCGAGCGCGGCATGCACGGCCCGTCCCGGCGAGGTCGCCATGTCCACGCCGTTATGGAACGTTCGCGTTCCGGAAAAGGGATTGTTTCGCCAGCCATAGCGGCTGGAGACGTAGTAACCGCCGCGAAGCGGCTTTCGGAATAAATCCCCGTTTATTTCCTGAATCGTTATCCAGTCGAGCTTGGCGTCCGGAAGGAAGATTTTCGAACCGGCTTGAATCTCGTTGTCCGTAATCCCGTTGACCAGTGCGACTTTTTCGAGGGACACGCGGTATTTATCCGAAATGGATTCCGGGGTGTCGCCTTTTTTAGCCGTATAGAGAATGCCGGTTATTGAAGGTATTTTCAGGAGCATCCCGATTTGAAGGGTCCGGGTATTGCGAAGTTTGTTGAGGCTGATGATCGAGTCTTGGCTGACGCCGTGTTCCGAGGCGATTTTTCCGACTATATCGCCCTTTTTAACTCTATATACCGTATAGAAAAGCTCCGGCATCGCATCCCGCTCGCCCTCGCTTTCTCCGGGGCGCTCCGATGGAAGCCCCGCGTTCGATCCGCCCATACCGGTAAAGTCTTCCGTGCCTTCGACTCGCTCTTCGCCGTCTTCCGAAAGGGAAGCCGTAGCCGCTGTCTCTATCTGAGAACGGCCCGCGAGATAGTCGGCGGCCGCCGCCCAGCCTCCCGTCGTCGTCGCGATGAGCACGAGGAGAAAGGCGAGCGCGCATGGAAGTGAATGTATAGTCAGCCGTTTACGGGCGAAAAGCTCGGTCAAAACGCGTTTCATGGTCGCTCCAGTATAGCACCGCCTCGGCGCCTTGTGTGTATTTTCGGCCGTCTTTTCGTCCGGGTTGAGCGCTTGCGCGCCGATTTATCATCATGATTTCTTTCCGAGTCCGACGAGGTAGGTCTCGAAGCTCTCGGTTCGGCACGCGACGGGCTTGAATCCCCGCGCCGAGGAGAACAGTTTTCTCATCGCGACGAGATGCTGTTGCTCTCCGCCGCCCTGAAATATCTTGACCACGAAGTTTCCCCCGGGGACGAGCATACGCTCGGCATAATAGATCGCAAGCTCGACGAGGCCGCTTGATCGCGCGGTGTCGACGGTCCGGTTTCCGGTCGTCGCGGGGGCGGCGTCGCAGATAACGAGGTCGTACGGCCCCCTCTTTTCGGCTTCCGAGCGAATTGCCTCATCGTAGAGGTCCCCTTGAAAAAATGCGAGATTGTCGGACTTTACGTCTTTCGCGAGCGGGGAAAGGTCGATCGCCGTGACGAGTCCCGTGCCTGAAAGCGCGCGGAGGGCATACGTCGTCCAGCTGCCCGGGGCCGCGCCGAGGTCGAGAATGCGGCACTGGCGCTTGATGAGGGCGAATTTTTCGTCCATCTCCTTGAGCTTGTACACCGATCGCGCGGGGTAGCCTTCGGAGAATGCCTTGCGACTCCAAAAATCGGGTTTGTCGTAACTATTGGCGCCCATTCGATCCCCTTGCAAGAACGACGATTACGGATACAATATCGCCATGAATATAGAGTATACGCGGCGACTTGAAAAGATCGAGGCCGTTCTCGCCTCGTGGCTTCCCTCCGCGATCGGCTCAGAATGGATGACCTCCTCGTTTTCCGCGCTTCCCGCGGCGGTGCGCCCGGTGCATATAACCCCGCTTGCCGATCCTTGTCGGGACCTCCTTTCCCGCGGCGGCAAGCGCTGGCGACCGCTTCTCGCCGTGCTTGCGTGCGAGCTTGCAGGCGGCGCGGACCGCGCGTACGCGCTGACCCCGATCGTCGAGTTCGCGCATACGGCGAGCCTGATTCACGACGATATCGAGGATGGGGCCGACGAACGGCGGGGTAAGCCCGCGTGTCATCTTATATACGGGGTGGATACCGCCATCAACGCGGCCGCTTGGCTCTATTTTCACGCCCAAGCGGTCATCGACGCTTATCCCGCGTCCGACTCGCTCAAGCTCGAGCTTTATCGTGTCGTTTCCCGCGAGCTCAGGCGCCTTCATCTCGGACAGGCGATGGACATTCGCTGGCATCGCGAGGCCTCGCTTATTCCGGTACGTTCCGAGTACGAGGCGATGGTCACGCTCAAGACGGGCACCCTCTCCCGCCTCGCCGGATCCCTTGGCATGCTCGCGGGCGGCGCGGGCGAGTCTTCCGTGAACTCGCTTGCCGAGCTTTCCGCCCAGGTCGGCGTCGGCTTTCAGATTCTTGACGACGTGCGGAATCTGACGACCGGAAATCCGGGCAAAAAGCGGGGAGATGACGTCGTCGAGGGCAAAAAAAGCCTGCCGGTCATCATGCACCTTGAGCGAACGCCCCGGGATATCGAGGTTTTGTCGAAAGCCTTCGCGCAGGCGAAGGTCGAGGGCATCGAGTCTCCCGCGGTCGAGACGGCGATTTCGCGCATCGGGTCTTCCGGCGCGATCGACGCGGCGCGGGAATACGGCGTTCAGCTCATTGAACGCTCTTCATTGACCCTGCGCGGCCGGTTTCCGGGTAATTCGGCCGTGGATCTCATCGCCGGGCTCTACGATTCCATGCTTGAAGGACTTGCGTAAGCCGGGGGTTCCCGGGATCAGCCGCTCGACACGCCGAGAAATTCGTCTCGTTTCTTGTTTTCCCATCCCGCGTGTAGTACGCTTATGATATGAAGACGGCGAGGTTCTTACCCGCGCAAATTTGGACAATCGCACAAGCAGACGCCGGTAACGCGGTGTTTATCCGGCCCGAGGGCTCGGATATGGTGCTTCCCGTATACGTGTCCGAAGGCGACATCCAGATGCTCCTTGTCGAATTGACGCATATTCTCGCGCCGCGACCCATGATTCACGAACTTCTGCTATCTGCGATCGAGGCCCTCCGGGGCAAGCTCGAGCGCGTCGAGATATACGGAATCCGGGGCGGGTCGTATTTGTGCCGCGTTATCCTGCTGCAGGACGGACACGAGCTGAAGCTCGAGTCCCGGCCTTCCGACATTCTCTGCCTTTCCGCCCGAATCGATTGCCCCGTGCTCGTCGACGATACCGTACTCGCGCAAAACGGCGTACCCATCGATCGCATTTCGCAAAAATCCGGGGCTGATGCGGTCGTATCGGAGTCTCCGTCCGTGCAGGACTTTTTGCAGCGAGAGCTCAAGGCGGCTCTCGAGCGCGAGGAGTACGAGCGGGCCGCGCAGCTCAGGGACCGTCTCGGCGAGCTTTCCCGAAACGCCTAACAAACGACCCCATGCAAGAATCCGTCGAATGGCTCAATGATACCGCCGCACGGCTCGCCGCCGAAGGCTGTCACGACGAGGCGATCGCCTTTTTGCGCCGGGCCCTCGCGCTTGACCCCGAAAATCCCCTCGTGTTGCTGAACCTTGCCCTCAGTCAGTTCGCGCTCGGCAAGCGCGATTCCGCGCGCGCCGCCCTCGAGGCGTCCTTGCTCGCGGACCCCGACAACGTCGATGCCATCGACACGCTCGCCGTTATCCTGCACGAGCTCGGGGAAGACGCGGAGGCGGAAATCCGGTATCAGCGCGCCCTCGATCTCGATCCGGGCAACGGGCGGGTATGGAATAATTACGGCGTGCTCCAATTCGGCCAAGGGCGGTATGCCGACGCGCGCGAATCGTTTGAAAAGGCGGCGGCGCTGGTTCCCGATTTCGCCGATGCCCTGTATAATCTTCGGGATACCTACGGGGAACTTGGGGAGAAGGGAAAGATGGAAGCCTGCGCGCGGATGCTCGATCGGCTAGACTGAATCGGCTCCCCCGGGCGACTGCGCCCATCCCGCGGGGTTGGGAGCGCGAGTGGGCATTCGAATACTGTATATAGCGGAAATCGTCGGGAAAGCCGGAATCTGGTGCATTAAGAGCGGCCTGCCGATCCTGAAAAAAAGCGAGCTACCCGACATCGTCGTCGCGAACTCAGACGGCGCCACGGGGTCTTACGGGCTCGGCCGCCAGCACGCGGGCTATCTCCGAAAGCTCGGGATCGATTTATTGATCGGCGGGGACTCAATCTATTACAAGAAGGACCTCGTCGAGGGCCTCGATACCCTGACGAACGTCATCAGGCCGGCGAACTATCCGCCCGAAAGCCCGGGCCGCGGATGGAGATTCGTGAACGCCCGCGGGTCGAAAGTCGCGGTCATATCGATGCTCGGGCGCGTCGGCTTCGGCCGCGTGCACGGAGATAATCCCTTCCTTACGCTTTCACACCTCGCCGAGCGGCTTCGGGCCGAAACGCCGTACATTCTCGTCGACTTTCATTCGGGCGCGACCGCGGAAAAGCAGGCCTTTTTTCATTATGCCGACGGCCTCGTCTCCGCGTGCGTCGGTTCGCATTCGCGCGTGCAAACGTCCGATGAAGCGATCTTTCCCAAGGGCCTTGGGTGCATCACCGACGCGGGAAGGACGGGCAGTCTGAATTCCGTCGGCGGCATGGAAAGCGTCTCGAAGATACGCGAATACCTGACCGGCGTGCCGGATTGGTCGCGCGACGCCTGGGAGAAGCCGATGCTGCAGGGCGTCGTCATCGATCTCGACGATGCGGGCCGAACGACCGCAATAAAAAGAATACAATACGAGTGCCCCGAGGGACCCGCCGAGTCGGCGTCCGGGGCCGGCGACGGGGGAAATGGGAATGCAGGAACGGGCAAGGATAGTTAAGCTCGAGGGAAACCGGGTAACGGTCATGCCGATCGACATAGAGGCGTGCATCGGATGCAAAAACCGGGAATGCAAGGCGAACGGAAATCGTTTCGAGGCGCTCAATGCCCGCTCGTTCCCGCTTTCGGTCGGGGACGAGGTTCGAATCGGCGCGTCGGCCAAAAACCAGTTGGGACAGGCTCTCGCCTCGGTGCTCTTTCCCGCGCTTGCCGCGCTCGTCGTTTATTTGGCATTCCCGCGTATCGCACCCGCTTTCGGCGAGGGTTCTCGCGTCGCCTCGACGCTCGTCGCGCTCGTCGCGTGCGCATGGGCTCGAATCCGCCGCGTCGAGCGGACTCCCCCGCGGCTTCCCGAAGTTATCGAAGTTGTGTCGTAGTGCCCGCGGGGCGGCTATCTCGCGTACTCGCGGCCATAGCGGTTAATCGCCGAGGCCATGTTGCCGAGCGAGATTTGCTCCATGACGCCCCCGAGTTCCCAGGCGACGCGCGGCATGCCGTATACGACGCTTGACGTTTCGTCCTGTCCGATTGTTCGCGAGCCTTCGCGATAGAGCTCCGCGAGTTTCGCGGCCCCGTCGCGTCCCATCCCCGTCATGATGATCCCGAGGGCCCGATTTTGAAATTCTCGCGCGACGGACGCGAAGAGAACGTCGGCCGACGGACGATGTCCGTTCTGCGGGGGAGCGGACGAAAGGCGTGCCACGGTCGCGAGCGGACGGCGCTCCACCTCGATATGAAAGTCGCCCGGCGCGATGAGGATACGGCCCGGTTTTATGATGTCTCCGTCAGTCGCTTCCTTGACCTCAAGCGGGCATATGCGGTCGAGGCTGTTCGCGAACTCCTCGGTGAAGCCGGCGGGCATGTGCTGTACGACGACGATGGGCTGGGGGAGTTCCGGGTCGAGTTTCGCGAATATTTCCCGAAGGGCGTTCGGCCCGCCGGTGGATACTCCGATCGCGATGATTTCTATCGGGCCCGGTGAGCGCATCGGCACGGGCGCCTTCGCGGGAACCTTCCCCCGCGCGTCAGCCGTTCGCTCGGCGCCCCGTACGATTGCCGACAGCGTCTCGCTCGGTATCTGCGCGACGCCGTGGTCGCGCTCTTCGGCGTCGGTCGGCGGCTTTTCCGCGCGTCCCGCCCCGTAGGCCTTGAGCAATTCCGTCGGGAGCTTTCGCGCCGTTCCCGCGATTTTTTTAAGCTTATATTGACTGCCGTATCCCGCGAGGAGTTCCACGAGCTGGTTCGCGACCGTGTGAAGATCCGCCGACTCTGAACCCGACGGCTTCGTGACGAAGTCGCTCGCGCCAAGCTCGAGGCATTCCATCGTGATTCGCGCGCCTTCCTTGGCGACGCTCGAGAGGACGACGACGGGGATGTCGATTCCGAGCCGCTTGCGCTCCCTGAGGAATTCGATGCCGTTCATTTCCGGCATCTCGATGTCGAGGACGATGATATCCGGCAGCGCGCGGGACAGTTTTTCGAGGGCGAAGCGTCCGTTCATGGCCTTGTCGGCCACGGTAAGGGCGGGGGATGCCTCGACGATTTTGCCGATCAGGCTGCGCATGAGCGCCGAGTCGTCCACGATAAGTACGGATATTGCGTCCATCACCACATCCCGTTACGCGTTTTTTTGATAGAGGCAGGCCCAGTCGGTCTTTAGAAATTCGAATTTCGTCTTCATGCCGAAGAGCGATTCCGAATGGCCGATAAAAAGGAATGACTTCGTCGACATCGCTTCCCAGAACCGGTCGATTACCGCCTTTTGCGCCGCCTCGTCAAAGTATATAAGCACGTTTCTGCAAAAAAGGATATCGATGTTTCGCTGTCCCGAGTCGTTCTTCAGGTTATGGTAGTCAAACCGGATCATCTTCATGATTTCGTCGCGAATTTGGTAGCCGTTGTTTTTTTTCTCGAAAAACCGGGAGAGGTATCCGTCGGGCACACCGACTACGCGGCTTTCCGGGTAGAACCCCGACTTGCCGACCATGAGCGACTTGAGAGAGATGTCGGAGGCCGTTATCTCGGCCGTGAACGGAGACGGAAGCTTGTCCTTGAGGAGCATCGCGAGCGTGTACGGTTCTTCGCCGGTTGAGCATCCCGCGCTCCAAACGCGTATCTTGGTGTCGCCGTGCTCCTTTTTCGTCTTGAGTATGGCAGGGAGGACGTAATGCTCGAGGGCGTCGAAATGCGGCTGATTCCGGAAAAAGCGCGTGAGGTTCGTGGTCACGGAATCGAGCATGACTTTGAGCTCTTCTTTATCCCTGATCAGTATCGCGTAATACTCGCCGAGGCTCGCGAGCTGCTTTTCGCGCAGGCGCTCCTTCAGGCGGCTTTCGAGGATGGAACGGTTGGTCGAGGAGAAGGTGATGCCGCTTTCGTCGTAGATTAGCTTGCGATACTGCTCGAAATCGGCGTCGCCGAGAAATTCTGCCATTACTGCTCCTGTCGTGGCGCCCTGAGACCCAAGATGAAGTCTAAAACCTCTTGATAGCGGTGTCAATGATCGATGTGTCTTTTGCCGAAGGCGCACAGTATGCTATAGTGAATGTCATGGCACGCGCATTCGTGACGACAGCCTGTATCCTCGCGCTTTCGGCCGTTTTCGCGTCGTGCTCCTTCAACTATGCGGAAGGCGACGGCGAGGGAAAAGTTCTTCCGGAGATGGTCATGACCGACGCCGTTGCCACGCGCTACGAGTCCTCGAGGGTGAACGTCGTTTTCCGGGCGAAGGTTCTCGAGGTGTACGATTCCGACAAGGTCTGGGCCGCCGAGGGCGTTTCGTTTACCGAGTATGCGGCCAATGGCTCCGGCGACGTTCACGCGGAAGGGTCGGCCGGCATTCTCGTAATCGACGACGGCGCGGGCGTATATACGCTCGGGAAGGGCACGACGTTCCGCGTGCTCGAAGACGACGTGTTTCTGACCGCCCCAGATCTTCGGTGGCGCAAGAAAGAGAATGCCCTCGCGGGTCCCGATGACGGGATGGTCGAGGTGCGCGAGAAAGACGGAACGGTTATCCGAGGCACCGGCTTTTTCGCCGATACCCTGCGTCGCTCCTATCGCTTCTCGGGGAAAATCTCCGGCGAATTCGTTCGTGAGTCGACGTTGTCGGGCGAGACTGGGGAGGCGGAATGAGCTTTATCGCCCGACTCGTCCTTTTTGCGCGTCTCTCGCCTGCGCGCGCGCTTACGTGCGTGCTTACGTGCG
>CAYSEA010000043.1:10525-21421 GCA_964429975.1 uncultured Treponema sp. | reverse complement strand
ATCACATCGAGCTCGGCGAGGTTTCCTCGTATCCGCCCGGATACAAGGAAAACGCGGGTATCTTCTGCCATAACAATCCCTGGGTCATCATCGGCGAGGTAAAGGCCGGCCGCCCGGCGAACGCGTGGGAGTACTACAAGAAGATCGCCCCCGCCTATCTCGAGGACATCAGCGAGATTCACCGCCTCGAGCCCTATGTCTACGCGCAGATGGTCGCGGGAAAGGCCGCCCGAAGGCACGGAGAAGCGAAGAACAGCTGGCTTACCGGAACGGCGGCCTGGAACTTCGTCGCGCTCTCGCAGTGGATTTGCGGTATCCGAGGCGAGTACTCAGGGCTCCGCGTGGAGCCGCGCCTTCCCGCGCACGTCAAGAACGCGACGATCACGCGAACCTATCGCGGCTGCTCCTACGTAATAACGGTCGAAAACCGAGACCCCGCGGGAAAGATCGCGCTGACGGTAACCTCGGGATCGGCGAAGGCTGACGGTACGCTTCTTTCTGCCGGCGTAAAGGGCTCAACCGTCGAGGTTAAGGTCGTCGTCGGCTAAGAAATTTCATGGTATATTTTCGTCGGGCCGACTAACGCCCGACTTGGCCCGCCTTATAAGGCGGGCCGTTTTTATTGACGCGCCCGCGCCGATCGCCGGAAGTATTGCCAATTCAGGCCTTTGGCGCGTATAGTTTTTGCATGCAACGAAAACAGGTTCAGTCTCTCTCTCTCATCGCCCTACTCAGCTTGATGCTCATTCTGATGGCACGCGTATTCGTTCCCTACCTAACGGTGATTCTGTGGTCTAGCATAACGTATATCATAATCAGCCCCATTCACCATCGCTTGCTCAGGCGCCTTGATAGGGCGAAGCCTCTTTACGAGGCGAAGCGTCACGTCATAGCCGGCGTATTCGCGCTCGGCACGATCGTGATAATGGTCAGCGTGCTCGGATTTATCGGCTTTCAGCTTATCGGACAGGGGAAACTGGTGATCGAGGGCGTAAAAACTTTCGTCGAGGGTAACTCAGATTTTTTCGTCCAATCCGAGCTCGGAGCAACGTTGACGAAGTTCGTTGGGGACGTGACCTTCAACCTGGTGGATCTTTCCACTTTCGACCTGAAGGACGATGCCGTTGCCTTTTTGACCGAGTATTCGAGTACGATCGCGCGTTTCGCGCGCGGTCTTGTCACCAACATCGGCAAGCTCGTGCTTACCCTTGTATTCATGTGTTTTACCCTCTATTTTTTCTATCTCGACGGATCATACTTGGGCGGCGTTTTCATCGGTGCCATACCCATCAACCGGGAGAGTACCGCTCGCTTGATCGGGAAGTTCAGGGAAGTGACGCGAAACCTGTTTGCCGGTTTTTTCCTTGTCGCTCTCTACCAGGCTTTCGCGGCATTCGTTATTTTTGCGGCCTTCCGAGTTGAGGGAGCATTGCTTTTCGCGGTGTTGATCTTGTTCAGCTCTTTTGTCCCGATGCTCGGGTGCGCCATGGTGTGGCTGCCGCTTGCCGCGAGCCTTTTCGCGACTCGTGGAATGGCGACGGGGCTCGTGTTTTCCGCTCTTTGCGCGGTATTCATCAGTTTCCTCGATAATTTTATGAGGCCCTTGTTCCTTAAGGATCGAATAAAGATTCATCCGCTTTTGATCTTTTTTTCGATATTAGGAGGGGTGCATGCCTTCGGGTTCAACGGAATTATCCTCGGTCCGATAGTGATCATCCTTTTCTTTACGATCGTTGATATTGCGCTTGAGGAAGATCCGGGCTTGCCGGCTATGCGTAGTCTTGGAGATGGCGAAAGCGACGAAAGCAACGAAAGCGGCGAGTAGCCGCGGACTCGAGGGGTTCGCGAAGTCATGGTATACTGGCGCCGAGGCGGAACGCGTCGGGGGAGTAAATCCATACTTTTGGAGACGGTAGAATGATGAGCGGCAACTCGCGACTCTTTGGAACGATACGGAAACAGTGGATAAAGGTCGGCGCCTATCTTTTTTGGGGCGTCATGACGACGCTCGTGAACGTCGCCGCCTTCTGGCTCTTTCGTTCGGGCTTCGACGCGCCGCTTCTCGCGGCGAACGCGGCGGCCTGGACGCTCGCCGTCGTTTTTGCGTACGCGACGAATCGGGCCTTCGTCTTTGACTCGCGCGCTGAGGGTCTCGCCGACGCGCTCGGGGAATTCGCGCGCTTCGTTCTATCGCGCCTTTTTTCGGGCGGCCTCGACATGGCGTTGATGTTTCTCGGCGTGCGCCTTCTTTCGCTCGACGAGCTTGCGATAAAAGTCGCCGTTAACGTTGTCGTCGTCATCGTCAATTACGTCACGAGCTCGCTTGTCGTATTTCGACATAAGCGCGTGGATAGCGCGAAGGCGGGAGACGCCGCTAAGGAGGCGCGATAATGGCCAAGGAAAAAACGCCCGACGTTTCGCTCGTCATTCCTTGTTATAATGAGGAAGCCGCGCTTCCGTTTCTCTATGCCGAGCTTGTGAAGGTTCGCGATGCGCTCCCGAAACGCCGTTTCGAGTTTATTTTCGTGGATGACGGCTCCTCCGACGGGACGGCGGCGGCTATCGCCGAACTCGCGAGGCGCGACCCGCGCATGCGCTATATTTCCTTCTCGCGCAATTTCGGGAAGGAAGCAGCCTTGCTCGCGGGGCTTGAGGCGGCCCGCGGCGCGTACGTCGGCGTCATCGACGCGGATTTGCAGGACCCGCCTTCGCTTATCCCGGAGATGCTCGACGCGCTCGAGGGCGGCGAGTGGGATTGCGTCGCGACGAGGCGCGTGTCCCGCAAAGGCGAGCCGGTCCTGCGCTCGTTTTTCGCGCGCCTTTTTTATCGCATCATGCGAAAGATATCGGACGCGCATGTCGTCGACGGGGCCCGCGACTTTAGGCTCATGACCCGACAAATGCGCGACGCGATCGTTTCGATGACGGAGTATAATCGTTTTTCGAAGGGCATTTTTTCCTGGGTCGGGTTTAAGACCAAATGGATTGAGTTTGAAAACGTCGAGCGCGTGGCGGGCGAGACTAAGTGGTCGTTCTGGGGCCTCTTTCTTTACTCGCTTGAGGGGATTACCGCGTTTTCCACCGTACCGCTCATTCTCGCGTCGGTGTTCGGTATCGTGTTCTGCTTCGCGTCTTTCATCCTCGCTTGCGTCGTCATCGTCAAGACCATCGTCTGGGGAGATGCCGTCGCGGGCTATCCCTCGCTCATGAGCGTGATCCTTTTCATCGGCGGCATTCAGCTTTTTACCATCGGCATTCTCGGGCAATATCTCGCGAAAACCTATCTCGAGGCGAAGAAACGCCCGGTCTATATCGTGAAGGCTCGCTCCGAGTGACGAGACGGAAGTTTCTCGTCCTCGCGATCGCCATCGTCGTCGCGGGCCTTTTCGCGCGGATTCTGGTCGGCGCGGCGAAAACCGACTTTCACGTCGATGAGGGAATATCGCTCGCGATAACGAATGGGTCATGGAAGCCTCCCGTCGTCGAGCCGTTGTTCGATAGGTGGATGGCTAAGGGCGAGCTTGAAGAGCTCGCGTTTAACGCGAACCTTCGATTGACTCGCCGCGTTGACGCGCAAGGCATCGCGCAGACGACCGCGCGCGATGTGCATCCGCCGCTTTTTTACTGGCTCTTCGCCCTTGCGCGGATCGCCGTCCGCGTCGACCGTCACGTCGCGGCGGCGCTTTTCCTTAATGGTCTTTGCTTCGTCGCGACCGCGCTCTGCGTCGTCCTTCTGATACTCCGCGCAAACCGCGGTTCGGCCGTCGCGGCGCGCAAGGTCGCCCTCGTCGCTCTCGCCATATTCTCCTTTTCTGCGGCGTCGGTCGCCCTGACGTCGTTTATGCGAATGTACGAGCTCCTGCAGGCCGCTTGCCTTTCGTTCGCGTGCCTCGCGGCGTATGTCGTGTTTCCTCGCGCCTCCGGCGCCGATACCGCCGATGCCGCGCCCGCGACACCACACCCGCTGGCCATTATTGGCCTTTCTGTCGTCGCGTGCCTTGGGGCGCTGACGCACTATCACTTCCTGCTTTTTGCGTTCTTCGTTTCTGTAGTATGCGCCGCCATCCTGCTTTCGCGGCTGAGGGTCTCTTCCGCGCTCTGGTGCGCTTTCGCGTGCGTTGTCGGTCTCTATGCCGCATGGAGGATATTCCCCGACATGCGGTTGCACTTGATCGGGAGCGATCGTTCCCTCGAGGGCGTCGCGTTCGCCTCAAAACTAGTCGCCGGTGATTTTGGCGGTTTTCTTCATCGATCGCACGGGTATCTTGGCTTGACGCTTCGGTATGTTCCGGCGCTGTGGGCCGTTGCGCTCGCCGAGATCGCCGTCGCGCTTTGCGTGATTCCGCGCCGCGCGATTCTCAGCCGCGCGGGGCCCCGGGGACGCGATTCGGCACACGGCGAGCGCGCGGAGTTCTCCGCCGGGTTTTACCCCCTTCTTGCCGTGCCCTGCGTCGCCGTCTTTCTCGTCGTTTCGGTCACGACGCCTTTTCTTTCTCTCCGGTATATCGCTCCTTACGTACCCTTGCTTTCGGTCGCTCTCGCGTCCGCGCTCTGCCGTGCCTTGTCCGCCGTTCAGTCGCCACGGCTTCGTGCCCTTGCCGTCGGGCTTTCGTTCTGTTTGATCGCAAGCTCGCTTCCCTTGCGCATGCCGACCTTTCACGACGAGTACGCGACCGATCGCTCGCCTGCGTACTTTGCGGACGACGCGCCGATCATCGTCGTCTCCGACCGACGGGGGTTCGCGTGGAAAAACATGCTGCCGTATCTTGCCATACCGCGCCATAAGCGAGTCTACGTGACGATGCGTTACGATGGCGGGAACTTGCGTCAGTCGCTCTTGCCGGCGATTCGGTCGTCAGGCGGCACTGAGGCGTACGCTATGGTTGACGTGCTTTTTCCTAATCAGCCTTCCATGGAGCGCGTTGGTTTCTTCGGGTTTTTTGCCGTGTATCGCGTTACAATGGAATGATACTGAAAAATAATAATTGTTCGGAGACCAGGAGGCATTAATCGTGAAAACGCTCACAGCGGCAAAAAAGGCCGTACTCATCACCGCGCTCGTTCTTGTCGCGTCGCTCGCCGCTCGCGGACTCTATGCCCTGACGAAGCATGAATGGCATATCGACGAGGGGATCACGCTCATGCTCACGAACGGGAACTGGATGCCCGGACTCGACATGGCCGATCACGACGAGTGGCTTACCGGAGCCGATATTCGCTCGCGCGTGTTTTCCGCCCGAATAAACCGCATGAGCGCGCCTGAGTTCGCGAATATCACCGAGGCGACATCCGTCGACGTGCATCCGCCGCTCTATTACTGGCTCTTCGCCGTCGCGCGCAAGATACTTCCCGATTACGACGGAATCCCCGCGGGGTATGCGCTCAACGCGGTGTTGTTCGCGATATCCTGCGCGCTTTTTGCCTGGATAGCCTGGAGGATTTTTCGCGATCCCTTCGCCCTCGCGGTGTCTCTGTTGCTTTTCGGGTTTTCGTCCGCGACCGCGTCGCTGACCGTTTTTATCCGTATGTACGAACTCTTGCAGACGCTCTGCCTCGCGTTTCTCGCGTCCGCCGTCGCGGTGCTCTTTCCCCTGCGGGTCGGCGGCAGTTCCGGCCGCGGAAGCGCTTCTCGCCGCGTCGGCGTGTGGATCGGCGTCGCCGGCCTTTTCGCGTCGACCTTTCTCGGGCTTCTGACGCAGTATTATTTCGCGTTCTTCGCCCTGCCGATCTGCCTTTTCGCGCTCGTTTGGCTCGTCGTTGACAGGCGACCCGCCGACCTCTTGTGGAGCGTTCTCGCGATCGCCGTCGCGGCGTATTTCGCCGATCGCCTTTTCCCCACGATGCGCCAGCATCTTACCGTGTCGTACCGCGCGACGCAAAGCGTCCGAAACCTTTCTGCGGGCATGTCGTGGAATTGGGCCGCGAGCCTCGTGGCTTATGCGGGAATCGTTTCGTCGAACCTCGTGCCGATCTCGGGAGCCGCCGCGCTCGCGATCCTGGCGATACTCAATCGTGCCAGGGCGTCGTCCCCGCTCGCGTCGGCCATCGAGACCGAAGACGAGCGCGCGCGGAGACGGGCGCTATCCCCCGCGCTCGCTCTTTTCATCACGGTGTTCGCGGTAACCTTTTTCGTCATCGCCCTTTCGGCGCCGTATCGAACCGTTCGGTACGTGGCGTCGTTTTTTTCCGCGTACGCGCTCGCGTTCGTCCTGCTATCAGCGCGGCTTCTTCCGGTTAGGCAGGCGCGCTTTCTCCTTGCGGCGATCGCGATCGTCGTCGTCGTGCACGGCGCGCTTCCCTCGAGCAGGCGGGACTTCCACGAGGATTATCCGACCGGAGAGGCCGCCTTCATGCGCGACGGCACTCCGCTCATCCTCATGGGGAGCCCGGAGGGTACGTGGAAGGTTCCGCTGGTGTATATAAATATTCCCGCCGAAAAGCGGATATATTCGACGCGCGCCGCCGTTGACGCCGACGTGACGGGGAGACTCCGCGCGATCGCGCGCCTCTCCGGCGAGGAAGAGGCGTACGCGCTCGTGTGCGATTATATCGGCCGTAAGCCCGACTTTGAGCGCATCGGGTATTACGGATTTTACGACGTGTATCGGGTAACTCCCCGCTAAGGATCGGCCTTAGCCGAGCGTCGCCTCGACGGTGTGCGTTCCGTCCGAGAACCACGGTATGAGGTTCCCCGCGATCTCCTTACCGTCGACGACGACGCTCGCGATTCCCTTCGAGGCTCGTTTCGGGTTTTTGACCGCGATGCGGTAGATCGCGCCGCGGCACGCGCGCTCGACGGTGAAGCCGTCCCAAGCCTTCGGCACGCACGGGTCGAGCCTGAGCCCCTCGTGCTCGGGCCTGATGCCGAGGATGTGCTTCGTGGACGCCTGATATACCCAGCTCGACGTTCCCGAAAGCCATGAGTTGCGGCCGAGCCCGAAGTTCGGATGTTCGTTCGAAAGGATATTCTGCGCGTAGCAATAGGGCTCGCACTCGTACTCGTCGATGGAGTCGTTTTTCGCGGCCGGGTTAATGCGGGTGTAGTAGTCGAAGGCCTGATCTCCGTTGCCGAGCATGGTCTCCGCGATTATCGCCCACGGGTTCGGGTGGAGGAATATGCCGCCGTTTTCCTTCGCTCCGGGCGGGTAGGTCGTCACTCCTCCCTTCTGCGGGTCGTAGCCGTTGTATCCCGGCCAGGAAAGCTTGATGCCTTTGTCGGTCGCGAGATGCTTTTTGACCGCGTCCATCGCCGTTCGCGCCCGCCCGCCGCTCGCGGAACCGTCTTGGGCAAAGCCCGAGAGGACCGCCCAAGACTGACCGTTGAGCCAGAGCTTGCCGAACTCGTTTTTCGCAGAGCCGATGGGCGCTCCCTTGTCGTCGAAATAGCGAACGAACCATTCTCCGTCCCACGCCGTATCGTTAACTTTCTTTTTCATCTCGGCGTACCAGCCGTCGTAGAGCGCCTTGTTCGCCCCGTCCTTGCGGAAGGCGCAGAGCTCTGAAAGTTCCGAGAGAGCCCAGCCGTAGAGGTTCGCGGTAAAGAGGCTCTCCGCTCCGGTGGGAAGGTTGACAGTGTCGTTCCAGTCGGCGAAACCGAGGAGCGGAAGGCCGTGTTTGCCCGTGTTGCCGTGTGTGAAGGCGACCGCGCGCGCGATGTGCTCCCAGACCGTTCCCGCCTCGAGCGGGCGCTCCTCCTTGTCCTTTTCGTAGAAGGGGATGGTCTTGTCGAGGAACGCGTAGTCGCCCGTTTCCTTGAGATAGGAGGAGACGGCGAGTACGATCCAGAGCGCGTCGTCCGAGTAATAATGCGGCCGGTCCTCGTATTCCATCGAGTCGCCGCGGCCCGCGACCATCGTGAGCGGGTTGAACTGGTGATACGCGGAGCCGTCGCGGCTTTGCACGGAAAGAAGTTTTTCCATGAGCTCGCGCGCCTCGGCGGGGATCTGGGCGATGACGCCCATCGTGTCCTGGGAGGAATCTCGATAGCCGATGCCGCGGTCAGAGCCGTAGCCGAGTTGGTAGAGGGAGAGGTAGCGAGACCAGGTTTTGGTCGTGTAGCACTGCCGCGGGTTATGCAGGTTGAGCATGGAGTTGAAGGCCGCGTCGGGGCTCTGTACCTTGATGACCGAAAGGTAGCGATCCCAGAACGCCTTGAGGTCGGCGAAGGCCGCGTCGACTTCCGCCTCGGTCTGCCACTTTCCGCACGCGCCGGCGACCGAGGATACGCCGCCGGTTTGCATGAGCTGGGTTATGACGGAAACCGTCTCGCCGGGCTTGATTACGCCGAGGTCAAGCTGTAGCGCGGCGATCGTGTCGCCGCGTACCGAGTCTTTCGAGGAAAGCCGTTCGTTCCTGAGGGCAAGGGGCTCGCGCCACGTTCCGTACTCGTTGTCGCCGAGGAAGCGCTTGCGGTCCGTTTCGTAGGCGGCGGCGGGGCGGTTCGCGACGAGGACGTTGACGGCGTAATCGCGCTTCATGAAGGCATAGGCGGCGATGGCCGTTCGGCCGTCCTTGAGCGTAACTCCGGACGAGGCCATGGTCTGGGGTACCCAGTCGGCGTTGGTAAGCTGTTTGAGCGCGTCGAAGTGGGAGAACTCGACGACGGGAACGAGGTCGACCGCGACCGGCGCGGAGCCCGAATTGGTGACGCGATAGCGGCGTACGAGCTCGGAGCTCCCCCTCGGAACGAAGGCGAGGACGTCGAAGGTGAGCCCCGCCATCTTCGTGATCCAGCGGGTATAGTACATGCCGACGCGGCATTCGAACGAGTCGTACTTGCCGAGGCAGGGAACCCAGTAGGGGGAGACGATGTCGGCCGATTCCGCGGGCGAACCCGGCGTCCTGACGCGCGCGTAGGCCGTCTCTCCCTTAAAGTCCGATGACGGCATCTGCGGGATGTACTTGGTAATGCGGTTGAGGGCGGGGTCGCCCTTGCAGAGCTGGGACCCTCCGGTGTGGTCGATGAATCCGCCGAACGCGAGCGTTCCGACGTAGTTTACCCACTTTACGGGCGTTCGCGGGTTCGTGATAACGTATTCTCGTTCCGCATCGTTAAAATGGCCGTATTCCATTTTTGTCCTCCGGTTAGTTTCTTTCATCAACAAAATGATAGCCGGTTTTTTCTTTCTGCGCAAGATCGAAAAAAAAAGCCGCCGGACGGGTGTCCAACGGCATTTTCGTCGCGATAGCCGGAACTCAGGCTTCGCCCATTACAGTTTGAAGCGGTCGGTAAGCTCGGTGAGGGATCGTACGGCGGTCGTGTTTTTTTCGGTCACCCCCGCGATCTCGCCGATGGCCGTTCCGATCGCGTCGCTCGAGCGGGCGATGTCCTGCGTGCTTTTTTGCACCTTGAGCGAGTTTTCCTCGAGACGGCTCATCTCCTTGAGGATCATGTCCGCTCCCTGGTTCATCTCGAGCGAGCCGTCCCTGATCTGCACCGTGATGTTCTGGATCTCGTCGAGGGCCTCGAGGACCTGCCGGCTGCCCTCGGTTTGTTCCTTCATCGCCATCCGGATTTCCTGCACGAGTCCGTTTGCTTCCTTGATCTGCGTCGTCACGGACGTAAAGGCGCTGTCGGCCACGGCCGATGCCTCGACGATCGTCGCGATCGTGTTAACCGCGTTGCGGAGCTCCGTCTCTATGAGCTTTGACTGCTCGGCCGAGCTCTCTGCGAGCTTTCGGATCTCGTCGGACACGACCGAGAAGCCCTTGCCGGCGTCCCCCGCGTGCGCGGCCTCGATGGCGGCGTTCATCGCGAGGAGGTTCGTCTGGCTCGCGATCGAATCGATGATCTCGTTCGTCTCGAGGAGGTGCTCCGACTGGTTCGAGACGCTCTTCACGAGCTCGATGACGTTTTGCATGCTGTCCCGCCCGCCGTTCGCGGCCGTAAGGAGCGCGTCGAAGCCGGCTCCCGCGCGGTCGAGGTTCGTCGATATCGAGTTTATGTTCGAGACCATCTGCTGAATGGCCGCGGACGACTCGGTGACGCTCGCCGTCTGTCCCTCGATCTGCAGGGAAAGGCTTTCGATGTTTTTCGCGATCTCGTGGATCGTCGAGGAGGTTTCCGTGACGCTCGCGCTCTGTTCCTCGGTTTGGAAGTTGAGGTCGGAGACGTTCGCCGTGATCGCCTCGATGTCGCCCCTGATGCCGGACGCGCGGTCGTTGAGCTCGCGGGAGAGCGCGCCCATGCTCGTCGCCTCGGTCCTGACGAGCGAGATCATCCCGTGGAGGGTCTCGATGAACTTGTTGAAGTAATGGCCGACTTCCGTCGTTTCGTCCTTGCCGACGAGTTCGAGCCGATACGTGAGGTCTCCCGATCCCTCGGCGATGTCCTTGAGCGTCTCGGCCGTCTTCTTGAGCGGCTTAGCGAGCCGGCCGCCGAGCAGCGCGGAAACCGCGAGCACGACGATGAGCGTAATCGCCGAGATGGCATAGATGGTCCGCCACATGGTGTTGATGGCGACGAAGAGATCGCTATCGGGCACGGCGAGAACGACCGTGTAATTGGTCCCCGAAATTTTTGCCGCCGCCATGTGCCATTTCTTGCCGTCTTCGGGGTTCGTGATGGCGATGACGGGGGCGCCGGATTGTTCGAGCTCGAGCTGCGCCCGCCTGAAGGCCTCGGGTAGCATTTCCGTCGTCGTTTCTTCTTCTTTCGTAAAGGCGTATTCCTTGAACCTGCCGTCGCTCGGGTCGTTTTGCCTGAGGGAGACGAGCGCGTTTGATTCGCTGACGACGGCGTACACGGCGTTATGGCCCATTTTCGCGCCCAGTTCCAGGGTGGCGGTCTCGAGCACGCGCTCTATCGCGGCCGAACCGATAGTCGCGGCGAAGGCCCCGGCCGGCGCGTTTCTGCCGGGGATGCTCGCGACGATGACGATCTGCTTTTTTCCGGTT
>CAYSEA010000043.1:0-10425 GCA_964429975.1 uncultured Treponema sp. | reverse complement strand
CGGCGCGTTTCTGCCGGGGATGCTCGCGACGATGACGATCTGCTTTTTTCCGGTTGATTTGGAAAGGTTCGGGTCGGAAACGTAGAGAACGCGGGCGTTGCCGGAATTTTTAACGACGGTTCTCTGAAAATATGCCCGGGAAACGAGGGAAAGCGGGGCCGACCCGGGGTCGCTGTTTTTCTCGGTGACGATTCCGCCTCGCGCGGGGTTTCCGTCGTTATCCGATCTATAGTAGGAACCGTCTCTTCTGATGAGAAGGAACGAATCGATAAGAACGCTATTTTCGGCGATTGTCTCGAGTACCGGGTCGAGCGAAGCCCAGTCAAGGCGTCTGGCGTCAGGGTGTTCTGAATAAGAAAGGACGTAGCCCGAAGCGCTCATGAAGAACGATGAAACGTTCCCCGCGAGATTGCCGGTAAATTCCGTGAGGTTTCCGATAGCGGTATCCCGAATGATTTTTCCCGAACTCAGAATAATGAAGGACATGCCGCTCGCGAAGGGCAGAATCGCGATTAAAATAAAAACGATTCCGAGTTTTTTTCCCAGTTTCACGGTCGTACCGCCTACTTTTTGTCAGTTTTCGTCCGCGAGGACGACGATCCGATCAAAGTGACCAAACCGCTCCTTTGCGGCCTTGGTTGGGTTGAGGATCGGGATTGCATCTCCGTTCTTCAAGTACCCAATGGCCGTTTCGCCTTTTCGTTTTGCTGACTCAAGTATAGTGTAGAAATCGCAGGGTTTGTCTAAAATCACGTAGTTTTCCGCCGGTTTGAGATATATTTCCGCTCCTACGGGGGACGTGATCTCCGTTAGTACCTCGGATAGGTCCGGATTAAGCGCGAGTTGCGCGAGAACGCGGAAGACGATCGTGATCGAAAGGACTCCATCAAGCGTTTCTTTCTCGTCGGGTCGCCAGGAAACCGCCGTCAAATTGTTTTCGAAACCGCGTATCGCGAGCGCTGCGCGAACCGCGGAAAGGCGCTCGACGGCCGAGTCGTCCCCGGTAGTTGCGGACCCGGGGATAACGATGTTTTCCCAGTATTCCCAGGGAACACCCGCGAGAAAGGCGTCATCGAGATAGGAGCCGCCAACTCCCGTCAGCGAGAGGTTCGCGAAGCGAGGCGTCTCGCCGAGTATCTCTGCTCCTTCCGCGGTAATTCCCGCGACCGAGTCCTTGTGTGAGTATTCGTTGATCTCGGCGAGTATATCCGGGCACAGTCGATTCCAGCCGAGGAGGAGATAGGATTCCTGCCGCATCGTCGCGATTTCCTCGCGGGAAATAGCCGCGTCGTCGGGCACGGGCAGGATCGAGGGATTCATCATGACTTCGGCAAGCGAGTGGGCGAGGATGACGAGCTCGTCGTTCGGTCCGATCGTGGATGTCATGGGAGGGTTGAGCGTCGTCTTGCCGCCGGAGCGGATTCCCACGGGACACGCGTTGGCAAAGGCCCTGAGGCAGCGGCTGAACGTCATTCCCGCGAGCTCGCGTCCCGGTAAAAAATAGAAATCGTTTCCATGGAACGACAGGAGTTCTCGATATACCCGCGCGAGACCGCGCTGCCGCGCCGCCTGCGCGATGAGCCTCGTAAAGATACTTTCGACGCAATGGACGTGTAGCGAGTTTCCCTGTGCTAAGGCGCTGCCCGAAACGGTTCCTCCCGAACGACCCGTCGCGGTTATCAGCGCGCTCGGCTTGGGGGCCGCGATTTTCGTCGCGAGGGCCTCGAGTATCGCCGTAGTCTCCCGCTCCCCGTCGGCCGCGCCGTACGAGGTTATAAGTATGACGTCGGCCGAACGGGACCCAGCCTTCGCGAGCGCGTGCGGATCGGTCGGGTCTCCCTGAACGAGCGTTATGCTCGCGCGCGCCTCGAGAAGCTCGGAGATTACCGTGTCCGTGAACGGAGAACTTCCCGCGATAAGCACGGATATGCCGGCCTTTTGGTGGTTGCGCATTGTCTACTCCTTTTCGGTTCCCGTTATATCGAGTCTTTGTATCGTGCGCGCGCCCCGATCGAGCACCGTAAAAAGGAGCGCGCCGTCTCGGATGGACTCGCCCCTGTCGGGCAGACGCTCGGCGAGCTCCATGACATAGCCCCCGACTGTTTCGTAAAAGCGCGAGTCGAGCGATATCTTCATAAGCGCGTTGAGGTCGCTGAGTCTGAGGTTCCCCGGCACCCTGATGTGACGCGGGCCCAGCACCTTAACCAACTCGCGCGGATGATCTCCGTCGACGTCAAACTCGTCGCGGATACCGCCGATTATGCTCGCGAGGGCGTCGTCCATCGTTACGAGTCCCGCCGTCGTGCCGTGTTCGTCGACGACGACGGCCATATTGAGCGAGGATCGCTTTAGCTCGGTCAAAAGATCGCGCGCCGTCATGTTTTCCGGTACGTGAATGATGGCGCGCATGAGATCTTTCGCGGACGTTTTCTCGCCCGCTTCTCGCGCGAAAAGAGCGTCCTTGAAATGGAGCATGCCGACGATTTTGTCGGGGGTTTCGGGGTAAACGGGCATGCGAGAAAAGCCCGACTCGCCGAACAGCGCGGAAACCTCTTCGAGTCTCGCGTCCGCGCGAATCGCCGCGATCGCCGTTCGCGGGGTCATGATTTCCCTGACGGTTCTCGTCGTAAAGTCGACCGCGCGGGCGAGAAGACGATGCTCGCTTTCGCCGAGCGCGCCATCTCGCTTTCCCGCGTCCATCATGAGCCTCAGTTCGTCTTCCGTGAGGCGCGACGCGTCCCCGGGGATGACGCGCGCGAGCGCGCGGGCAAACGCCGCGTTCGCGCGGGAGAAAACGGCGACGGCGGGCTTCGCGACGACGCGTACCGCGGCGATAAGGGGAGTTAGCGCGCGCGCGGCCCTTGTCGGGTTTTCCGCCGCGAGGGTTTTCGGGATTATCTCGCCGAACACGAGAATGATCGCGGTTATCGATATCGCGGCGATAAGCGCGCCGTTTTCCCGAGAGGCTGTCATGCCGAGCGCCGTCGCGAGGCTCGCGGCCCCGATATTGACGACGTTATTTCCGACGAGGAGGGCGGTCACCGTCGCGTCGCGGTCGTCGATAAGCGCGACGACCGCGCGGTCGCGAACGTCCCTGCTTTTTCGGAGGGCGCGCGCCTTCGTCCTGTTGATCGACGTGATCGCGGCCTCTGCCGCGGAAAAAAGCGCCGAGCACACGACGAGGACGGCAAGGCCCGCGACTGATACGATTGCCGCTAGGCTCATGACGGTGCCCCTTCGGCGGCGATCCTGATTTCGTCGATTCGGTGGGCGGTCGTGGCGATGACGGTGAACGAATACCCTTGCTCGTGATGTCGGTATCCGACCCGCGGCAAGTCGCCGGCGCGCTCCATGAGGTAGCCTGCTATCGTGTCGTAATATCGTGATTCGAGCGAGATGCCGAGCCGTTCCGCGATGTCGTCGATTCTGCTTGCGCCGTCTACGAATATCTCCGTCGGTATGGCTTCGCCCGCAGCCGTCGGTTCCGTCGCGTCGCTTCTCGCAGCTTCGGTTTTATTTCGCTCGCTGGACTCGCTTTTCTCCGGGGCGTCGTATTCGTCGCGGATGCTACCGAATATTTCCTCGAAAATGTTTTCGATCGCCACGAGACCCGCCGTCCCGCCGAACTCGTCTATGACGATGGCGCAATTGCTGTTTTTTTCGTGAAGGAGGCGCTGCACGGCCGGTATTTTGCTCGACTCGAAAACGAATGGGGCCGGGCGCATGACGTCGCGCGCAGTGAGGTTGGCCGCTGCGGCCCCGGCTAAAAAAATGTCTTTGACGTGAACGATGCCACGAACGTCGTCGATGCTTTCGCCGAAAACGGGAAAGCGGGAAAAGCTCGTTTCCCTCGACGCCGCGAGTATTTCTTTCCGCGTCGCGTCGAGGGGAAGGGCGGCGATTCTGGTTCTCGGCGTCATGATGTCGCGGGCGGTGAGGTCGTTCGAGTCGAGGATTCCTTCCATCATGCGACCGCCGCCCTCGGCGATAACTCCCTCTTCTTCGCCCACTTCGATAAGCGCGCGAAGGTCGTCTTCGGTGACGCTGCCCCGCGTGTCTTCTGCCTTCTTTCCCGTGGCTCGCTCGAGCGCGTAGGTAAGGCCGCTTAAAACCACCACGACCGGGGTCGCGAGGAATACGAATAGGGCCGCGGGGGCGGAGAGCGCGAGGGCCGCCCGTTCGGGACGGGACAGTGCTGACGTTTTCGGGATTATTTCGCCGAAGGTGAGTATCGCGACGCTTGCCGCGGCGGTCGCGATGCCGACGCCTGCCGCGCCCGCCGCGGAGACGGCGAGAGCCGTCGCCACGGAGGAAAGGGCCACGTTGACGATGTTGTTGCCGACGAGGATGGAGTTAAGGAAGCGACCCTTGCGCGCGAGGAGCGACTCGACGCGCCTCGCGCGTTTGTCTCCCTTTTCCCGGAGATAGCGGAGGTGAAGCCTGCTCGCCGAGAGAAACGCGGTTTCTGTGGCCGAAAAAAAGGCCGATGCGAGAAGCAGGGCCATGAATGCGAAGGCGTAGGCGAGACAGGACGGGGGGTGGGCTGGTTCCATCGTTTGTAAAAAGGATACCCCGCGACGCGAGCGCCGTCAAGGCGCGCGTCGGCGCGGGAGGCGGCCTTATTATTTGAGCATTGCCCGAACCTGTTCGAGCGTTGATTTGATATTCGCGGCTCCCGGGCCGTCCGGGTCCGTCGCAAGCGCTTTCTCAAGCCAGGAGATGACGAGGGCGTTATCGACCGTCTCGGACATGGCGTACATGTACGCGCCCATATACCACGCTTCTTGTTCCTGCGCCGGGGTCAGTCCGCCGGCTTCCGCCAGGGCGAAGAAGCTTTGTCCCGCCTCGGTTACCTTGCCGCTCTGAAAGAGGCCGATCGCGTCGAGATACGTTGTTTGAAGAAGGTATTTTCCCTTGAGCCCCGCGCTTCCGTCCGGATCGAGCGTCGGGATTTCACGTATCATCTCGCTGTATTTTTCGCGCTGGCCGGGAGCCAACGCCTCGAGGAAGGCGTCGAGACCCTTCGCGCGGGCGACGCCCTTCGCGGAATCGGCCTTCTTGCGCAAGTCGGCGAGTTTCTTTCCGTTGTCGAGGTGGGCGTCCGCGATCGTGTAGAACGCCTCCGGGCCCGCGAGCGTGGGTTCCAGTTGAACGTTCGCGTACACGTCTCCGAGATGGGTAAGGAGGATGAGCGTGGGGATTCCCGTCACGCCGAGGGCCTCGGCGGCCTTGAAGTTGCGCTCGGCTATCGCTTGGTCGACGGCAGAGTCGTCCTCAAGTATGTCGAGGTTGCACAGAACGTACTTCGAGGTTCCGGTCTTGAAAAACTCATCGGTGAAGACGTTCGTCGAAAGCGCCTTGCTTTCCTCGTTCCAGTCGGATCCCGTCAGGACGATAAGCAAGGGCTTTTTGGTCTTGGTCGCGAGCGCCGTCGCTTCGTCTATGTCGGTGATCCACGCGGTTTGCGGCTTAGCGCAAGAGGCGAGCGCGAGTATCGCGAGCGATACGGTAAGTGCGAGTATCCTTTTCATAAAAACTCCTATTCGAAATATCTTACGCCCGCGGCGAATATGTTCTGACATGTGTTGCCGGGTATGTTTTTATAGAGGGCTGTCGTGCTTCCCCCGGGGCCGACGTCGATCGCTCGCTCGCTGTGTCCCATCTTTCCGAGAATGCGTCCCGTCGGATCGGTGAGTCCCTCGACGGCGAACATCGATCCGTTGGGATTGTCCGGCTCGGTCATCGTGACGCGGCCTTCGGAGTCGACGTATTGCGAGAAGACGCGCCCTTCGGCGAAGAGCTGCCTCGCGAGGCTTTCGTCGAGCACGAGGCGGCCCTCGCCGTGCGAGACCGGAACGGCGTGGACGCTTCCCGCCTCGAAGCCGAGCGCCCAGGGGGACACCGTCGACGAGATTCTCGTGCGGGCGAAGCGGGACACGTGTCGTCCGACCGTGTTGTACGTCAGCGTCGGCATGTCGGCCGAGGGCGGGACGATCGTGCCGTAGGGCACGAGGCCGACCTTCACGAGGGCTTGGAAGCCGTTGCATATGCCGAGCACGAGCCCCTTTCTGCTTTCGACGAGCGACATGATCGCGTCGGTGACGCGGGCCTCGCGGATGACATTAGCGATGAACTTGCCCGAGCCGTCCGGCTCGTCGCCCGCGGAAAAACCGCCCGAGAGCGCGAGTATTTCAGAGCCGTCGATCGCGCGCGAGAGCTCCTCGATTGACTCGGCGAGGTCGCGGGCGGTGCGGTTGCGGAGGACGACGATTCGCGCGTCGGCTCCCGCGAGGGCGAAGGCGCGCGCCATGTCGTATTCGCAATTCGTGCCGGGAAAGACGGGGACCGCGACGCGCGGTTTCGCGCCGGATTTAGGCGCGCGGGCCGGGCGGTCGCTCGGTTTCGTTGACGTGTCCGCCTCAATCACTTTCGGCACCCCGCGCGCCCATTCGGGAAGCGTCGGCGGGAGCTCGCTTGAGACGGGAGGGAATACGCGCGCAAGCGTTTTTTCCCAGGCGAGTTGCGCTTGGTCGAGGGGAACGCGGAGCGAGCCGACGAGGATCGCGGATTCGGCGACCGTCTCGCCTATGATCGACCAGTGTGCCGGAATGTCCCGCGCGTTTTCGGTCGCAATCTCGATGAGGAGCGAGCCGTGAAGCGGCGCGAAAAGGGGAGCGTCGAGGTTTCCGCGCGACGCGGCGGCCGTGCCGGCGCTCGCGAACGGGGCCGGTATCGGGATCGCGGCGAGCGCCGTTTCGTCGAGCCTGACTCCGACGCGGTTACCGAAGGCCATCTTGCAGATCGCGGCCGCGACGCCGCCAATTCCCACGGGATACGCGGCGAGCACGCGCGCGGGGTTTTTCTCGGCGAGGGCGCGGAGGGCGCGGGCGCCCGAGAGAAAGGCTTCCCAGTCGGGAGTTCCGTCGGCCTTCCACGGACAGCGCGCGAGGACAAGGGCGTGGTCCGCGTCTTGGAGCGAGCCGCCGCGCACGAACTTTTCGTCGACCGTCGTTACCGCGAAGGAAACAAGTGTCGGCGGAACGGAGATATCGCGGAACGAGCCTGACATGCTGTCCTTGCCGCCGATCGCCGCCGTTCCGCAGGCGATTTGCGCCTGAAGCGCGCCGAGGAGGGCGGCCGCGGGCTTGCCCCAGCTTTCCCGGCTCGTCGTTCGCTCGAAGTATTCTTGAAAGGTGAGGCGCGCCGTTTCGGGGTCCCCGCCGAGCGCGAGAATTTTCGCGAGCGACTCGAGTACCGCGTATTGCGCGCCGTGAAACGGGCTCCAGGACGCGGCGCGCGGGTCGTAGCCCATCGTCATGAGGCTTGCCGTCGTGGTTTCCTTGCCGGGGCCCACGGGGATTCGCGCGGCCATGCCGGCTTCGGGCGTCGATTGCCAGGCGCCGCCCATGGGAAAGAGCAGGGAGGACGAGCCGATGGAGCCGTCGAAGCGCTCGGTAAGCCCGCGTTGGGACGCGACGCGGAGGTCGCCAAGAACCGAGTACCATCGTTCGGCGCCCGTCGCGTCGGCCTTCCCCGTCTCCCAGAGCCAGCGCCCGCGGGGGGCGGGAATCCTTGCGGAGGCGGCTCGGGTCGCGCCCGCCGTGTCGAGAAAGGCCCGGTCGATGTCGACGATTTTTGATCCGCGCCAGCGCATGACGAGGCGGTTGTCGCCCGTCACCCGCGCGATGACCGCGGCGTTGAGGTTTTCCGCGTTGGCCGCCGCGATGAAGGCCTTGGCGTCGCGTTCGCGCACGACGACCGCCATGCGCTCCTGCGATTCGGAAATCGCGAGTTCGGTGCCGTTGAGTCCTTCGTATTTTTTCGGTACCGCGTCGAGGTCGATGTCGAGGCCGGGCGAAAGCTCGCCGACCGCGACGGCCACGCCGCCCGCGCCGAAGTCGTTGCATCTCCTGATGAGGCGCGTCACCGCGGGGTCGCGGAAGAGCCGTTGTATCTTGCGTTCTTCGACGGCGTTGCCTTTCTGTACCTCGGCGCCTGCGGTGTTGACCGATTCTTCCGTGTGAGCCTTCGACGAGCCGGTCGCGCCGCCGATGCCGTCCCGTCCGGTTCCGCCGCCGACCATGACGACGACGTCCCCGGCTTCGGGTTCCTCGCGCACGACTGAAGTGACCGGAGTCGCCGCGATGACCGCGCCGAGTTCCATGCGCTTGGCGAGGAAGCCGGGGTCGTAGTACTCGACTACCTGGCCGGTCGCGAGCCCGATCTGGTTTCCGTAGGCGCTGAAGCCGGCCGCCGCCTCGCGGGTCAGTTTAATCTGCGGGAGCTTGCCCGGGATGGTGTCCGCGATCGGCGCGGTCGGGTCGCCCGCCCCCGTCACGCGAAGCGACTGGTATACCCAGGCGCGCCCGGAAAGGGGGTCGCGTATCGCCCCGCCGATGCAGGTGGCCGCGCCGCCGAAGGGCTCGATTTCGGTCGGGTGGTTGTGCGTCTCGTTCTTGAACATGAGAAGCCACTTCTCGGTTCCAGCGTTCTTCCCCGAGTCGTCGGTCGTCTTGACGTCGATAAAGATCGAGCAGGCGTTGATCTCGGCGGATTCCTCGACGTCGGGAAGGAGGCCGCGCTTCTTGAGGGCCTTCGCCCCGATGCAGGCCATGTCCATAAGCGTGACGGGTTTTTTCGCGGCCTCTCCGTCTTTCGGCTTCGCCCGCTCCCCGTAGAGTTCGAGCCTGAGTCCCGAGTACGCCTCGAGTGCGTCTCGCATCGTCTTTGCGTACGGGCTCTCCTCGATCTCTATGTCGGAAAGAATGGTATTGAACGTCGTGTGCCGGCAATGGTCGGACCAGTAGGTGTCGAGGACCCGGATCTCGGTTTCCGTCGGGTCGCGGCCTTCCTTTCGGAACCAGGCTTGCAGGAAGCGAATGTCTGCGTCGTCCATCGCGAGGCCCGCGGAAGCGCGGTACGCCGACAGGGCGGCTTCGTCCATCGAGACGAAACCCGTCACGACGGGAACGGGCGACGGGTCGTGGATTCTCATTTCGAGGGTCTCGGGTTTTTCTTCGGCGGCGACGCGCGAGTCGACCGGGTTAACGAGGTAATCCCGCGCGCGCTTGATGTCGCCGTCCGTCAGCGGCCCCTTGAGGGCATAGAGCCGCGCGCATCGCACGGTAACGCCGCCGGGCGAGCCGACGCCGTCGGTCGCGAGTAAGGCGAGGCACTGCGCCGCGGAGTCGGCGCGCTGATCGTATTGGCCGGGGAGGTATTCGATGGCAAGTATGGTTTCGTCGGCGCCCGCGGGGAACGTCTCGCGATAGACCCGGTCGCCCCGCGGCTCGGAAAAGACGGTCGTTTCCGCACGCTCGAGCGTTGCCTCGTCGATGCCCTCGATGTCGTAGCGATTGAGGTAGCGGACGGCTTCGAGCGACGATATGCCGACGAAACCGGTGAGTTCCGAGAGGGTTCGCCTGGCCTCGCTCTCGAAGCCTTCTTTGCGTTCGACGAACAGGCGGTATACGGGCGATTTCATGGGGTGTCCTCCGGAAGATTTGCGTACGTGCCACATACTTGCATATTGAGCTGAAAATTTCTATCGGTGGGACGCGGGAGACGTTGCGAATCGAGGCGAAAACGGCTAGTGTTTCGGCATGAAGATCGGTTCCGCGCTCTGCGTCGCGTTCGGTACGGCGTTTCTCGCGCTCGGCGTCATCGGTATCGTCGTTCCCGTTTTGCCGACGACGCCGTTTTTGCTCGTCGCTTCGGCCTTGTACGTGAAAGGTTCCCCACGGCTTCATGCGTGGCTCTATCGTCATCCCGTTTTTGGCCCGCGACTCGCCAGAATGTCTTCGGGCCTGGGGCTGACCGCGAAGGAAAAACTCTGTATCTACGCCTTCGCGTGCGCCATGATCGTGCCGGTTGTCGTCCTTACAAAATCGACGCATCTTCGCGTGTTTTTGCTCGCCTTGCTCGTGCTCAAGGCCATCGTCTTCCTGAGGCTGCCGACCGCGCCCGCTCGTTCCGTTCCTGACGTATCCGCCGAGCGACAATCTTCGTCCCCCGTTGAATAAAAATACGAACACATGGTATATTTATGCACTATCGCCCCGGTTCCAATGAAGGGGCACGAAGGAGCAGTATATGCAGGAAATTCTTGACCTTTTACAGAACGACGCGCGCCTCACCGCGGAGGACATCGCGGCCATGACCAAGAAAACGGTCGCGGAGGTACAGGCAATCGTCGCGAAGCTGGAAAAGGACGGGGTTATCCTGAAGTACTCCGCCATCGTCAACCAGGAGAAAAATCCCGCCGAGAAGGACGCCGTCCGCGCCGTCATCGAAATTCAGGTCACACCCGAGCGCGAGCACGGCTTCGACGCCCTCGCCGAGCGCATCTACCGCTTTCCGCAGGTGAAGAGCCTCCATCTCATGTCGGGCGGGTACGACCTCCAGGTGATCATCGAGGGCAAGACC
>CAYSEA010000042.1:0-21609 GCA_964429975.1 uncultured Treponema sp. | reverse complement strand
TCCTCAAGAACACCATTGTACCCCGTTATTGGGCTGGTTATCAAGGAAGAAAAGGATAACCGATTGATATGTTATCATTGATTACTAAAACTGAATTATTTCCATTGTTCTTCATAATAGGCATCATACCATTGAATCATCCTTGAATCATTTAACCAAAATGAATTATTTATATTATTTGCTTCTAAGTCATTACTTGTATAGGTGATATAGTCATCATCAATTACAATGTTCTTATCGCCTGACTCATTACCATCCACAAGAATTTCCTTGTCAGTTACTGTCTTCAAATTGCCAAGAATAATTTTTATACTTCTCGGGCTATTCTGACTAACAGTAATACGAATTATGCTCCCTTCTTTTGAATAATGAAAAGAAAGTGTTTTATCATCATAAAAACAAACAGTAAAATCATTCCAGTTGAAATCTTCTCCACCAGTTTCAAAATGCTCTTGTATTTCAGTTTTTCCAAGTACTTTCTCTACATCTTCTCTTGTTGAGTAACGAAGAAATATTTTATGCTTGTTTATTTCTAGGAATGGAACCTTACTATATTTCCCTTGCTGTGCGGAGCATGAGAAAACTAAAACAAGAAAAAGCCAGAAACTCAAAATATTTCTTATCTTCATTTGAACCTCCAGTAAATCGTCTACTTAAGAACTTCCTGCTGTTTTGGTAACACATCCCGAGGGTTAATCGTGCTTCTTGTAACCATTGTTTTCCCAGAAGTAAAGTCCGGTACTTTCGACTTATCTGACCAAACGGAAAAATGATCATGCCCGCCTTTTGTCCATTCTCCAGTTGTACCTGTCTTACCTGTTTGTTGTCCTGGAGTTACACTATCTCCCTTTTTTACATTTGTAGAGCTCAAATGCATATCTGCTGTCACTAACCCATTATCCATTTCGATCACAATCATTTTTCCATATTTTTTATGACTAGTAACCTGCGTAACTGTTCCTTTGCCTGTTGCCATAACAGGCGTCCCATCTACAGCGGACAAATCAATACCCCCATGAAACGTTCCAGTTCCTGCAACAGGTTCAGGCCTCTTTCCCCACTCACTTGTAACTTTTACTTTTTCAAGAGGCCAGTTTGATAGCTTTGGGGCATTTGCTTTTGCTTCAGCATAAGCAAGATTTGCAATGTCACTCCTCCCATCCGGGTCCACGTACTTCACGGGATTATTCCCTGCGTAATGGTAGAGCGCGAAGTTGACGGGGTTGTAGAGGCCGCCGAGGCCGGGGAGGTTGTTGTTGCGCTTGCGCGCTGCTTCGCTGACGGGGGCGCCGGGTACGTAGTCGCCAAGCGCGGGGTCAGTCGACAGCCACCGACTATACTTTGGGTCCATATACCGAGCACCATAGTAATACAGCCCCGTCTCGCCGTCAATCTCTTTCCCGGTAAACCGGAACGGCGTCGGAAAGGCGGCTTTTTCCTCGATCCATGACTCCCCGTACGGCGCATACTCTACCCGCTCGTAAATCTGACCCACGTGATTCGTTACCAGCTGAACACTCCCGAGATGATCAGCGTGGTAAAAATACTGATTCACTCTCTCGTAACTGACGCTCGCGTCGCCTCGCTTCCCGCACTTCGTCACGACGCGGACCTCCCCGACGTAAATGTGCTTACTGACCCTGATATCGCGCCCAAACGAATCGGTCATCTGCCACATACTATTGTAGTAGAGCGTTTCGCCCCGCGCCGAGTATTTTACCGCGCGATTCCCGTCATGCCCGTACGAGTATCTCACGTAGCATCTCGCATCCTTGCTTGACCGCAAAAGACTTCGCTCGTTCCATGTAAAGGATCGCGATTCGGACGGCGTGCTTTCGGCGCCTTCGTCCTCAAAAAGGCCAAACCCATAGTCCGTGCCATAAGACGACTCTCCGCGCCGCTCGATCGCGTGATAGTCCACGCCGCCGTCAGACGGTATCGCGCCGCAGTGCTCAAGCGTGACATTTCCGTTCTCGTCATATCGGTAGTGCATATCGCCCGAGCGAGACGCACGATGCGCGAAGCGCTCCTTGTCGTACTCGCTCTCGAACGCATACGTCAAATCGTTCACCTGCGACGCGGCGCCCGTAACGCTTGACGCGCTTTTCTTCGCCGTTAGATTTCCGATCGAGTCGAACTCAAAATCCTGCGCATACCGCGCGGTATACAGAGACGAATATGGACGTGCCACGCTCACGCCTTCAGCACGCGTCAGTTGATATAGGTCGTCATACGTATAGTCATGGCGCGTCTTCGAGAGAAACGCGTCGTTCTCCGCGAACGTCACGTTGCCAACACCGTCAAAACCATACTGAATATTTTGATAGAGACTATCGGCATCTCCCGTTCCCTCGGTCGTCCTTACCGCCGAGAGCCATCGACGATTTTCATCATACTCATACGACGTCCGCACGCCGTTACCGTACTCAATGGACACGCGTTGGCCGAATTCGTCGTAACCGATCGAGCGAACATACTCGAATCGCGCACCGAGGCGCATCCCGCTCACGCCGTTCACGAGACCTCCGCGATTATAGGAATAGGTTACGACCTCACCGTCGGGATACTCGATGCTTCTCATACGACCAAGATAATCGCTTTCGTAGCGCATCTCCTGCGGTATGTCATCGACGCATACGCCCAGACGACTGATAGTTCTTCGTTCTCGAATAAGCTCGCCGAGCAAACCATACGAGTACTCCGTAGACCCGCTTTCATCATCGAGGCGCGTTCTACGCCCGGCATCGGTTCCCGCCCCAGGCGCGCCGTAGGAAATCGACGTATCGTCGCTAAAGGGATAGTCAACCTTCACGAGACGATTAAGCCCGTCATAGACATAGTGAATCGCGGCGTTTACCGAGCGAAGCGCGCTATCTACTTCGCGTACGACGTTACCCGCCGCGTCATAATAAAACTCACGGCGACCAGAATCGCTCGATTCGATCGCGGTACGCCGGCCCTGCGCGTCATACTCAACGGTAACGGGATGACCCCCGAAATCGCGCGCGCTCGTCATCTCGCCCATGCAGTTGTAGTCGTACGTTGCCCCGGTCAACGCGCCTCCCGGAGAATCCGGATCAAACGCCCCTCCGTACCGATCGACCTTGACGAAGTTTCCCCGGGCATCGCTATACTGAACCGTCGAGTTTCCCTCCTCGTCCCTGACGGAAACCCAAGATGCGCTCCTGAGACGATCCGCATTGCCTTGCGGCGTCTCGATCTTCCCGATGCCATATGAATAGTTCCGGCTTGTTCCCCCGGGGTAAAACTCGTCTTCGATTCTATCGAGCGCGTCGTAAGTCTTCCGCGTTGACCGTATAAAATTTTCATATAGCCGCGTAAGCTCCGCGAATCCGTCTCCGCAGGCGAACTCATGCGCGTCTTCGACGCGGCTAAAGGCATTCTGCCCGAACTCGGAAGCCCGCCCGTATTCGTCGTATCTCGTCAATCCCGCGACGTTCCAGCCCGCCGTCTCGACTCCTCGCTCGTCAAGAACCGAGCCTCTTTTTGCCGTCAACAGCATACGCCGAAGCGGATCGGCCACGATGACCGTCTCGATTCTCTCGTCGTCGCGCGGATCATGCGTCAGTTTGTTCCAAGTGATGGCATATCCGGGATATCCCTCGCGGGAGGGATAATACGCGTATTCAACCGCGGGCGTAACCGTGCCGTCGTAGGGAGTCCACACCTTCCACAAGCGATGGAAATCATCATATTCATAGCGCATGACGCCGCCACTGGGATCTGTCTCGGATGTCTTTGTCCCCGTTCGAATATTCCAGAAATACAACGATCGATAGGAGCCGTTGATACCGGGACCAGCCCGCGATACCGAGACGGGATACGCATTGAGCGTCGAATCATATTCGTATGAGACGCGCGCGCCTCCCGGATCGGTCACTGACTCAAGATTTCCATATGCGTCCCAAGTTAGCGTCGTGATAGAGCCCTGCTTCTCATTATAAAAAGACGTCACGCTGCTGAGCCTTCCTTCGGAAGTATAGGAGCCGCTTCTCTTTCGAACGGTCCGGCCACCCTGAGTCACGAGCATCGAGGTAATCGGCGACACGATATAGCGCGTCAAGTCCCGGTGATACTCGAACGAAGATTCGAAATCGTCAACATCGGTCGTCACGTCGCCCTTATCGATGATTCTCGTCACCGTCCCGAAATCATTCCCATCCGCGTCGACGTACTCATATTCGATTTCGGTCGTCATCTCCGTCGCCCGTTCATTGTCGTACCGCGTCGCCTTCTCGCGCGTTATGCGAGGATACTGCGCGTCGATAGAGTACGTCGTCCTTTGCGCGAGCTCCCCCTTCGAGCGGAACGTCGCGACTTCCTCAATCATGCCCTTGCAATAGTATCGATCGTTCGCGTACCTCGTCGTCGTATATCCCTGATCGCCGAGTCGCCGCTTCGTGACCGTCCGAAATCCGTAAAATTCCCGCTCGATCCGGTCGTACACGCCACCCTCGTAGGAGTAGTCGGTCGCGAACGACGTCGGCCCCGCGTTAATCAAGGGACGCCCATTCTCTCCGAGTCCTGACTTGACGCGCACTCGGGCGAGCACGTAACGATGCTGAGGCATGTCGACCGTATTCCCGGCCGATGCGTACTCCAGTTCCACGGAGGCGCCGTGCGGCGTACTGATCGATCGCAAGAGCCCGTTCTTCCCGAGCGCGTTGAGCTTAACCTGCGCGCGTGGCATTCCGGCCACATGGCGTATATGGTCCGGAAGGCCGTCCCCGTTTATGTCGGTAAACCTCATCATTGACGTCGTATGCCCGAAATTGAGCGACGTGCCCGGCGTGATAAATATGCCGAGCAAATAGTATCGGATAATGACTTCGAGGCTAATCGCCACGTTATACGTCACCCCGCTCGTCGATTCCATCACGTCCTTTACGGATAATAGCGCGGTCTCCCGCGCCGCCGGGTGATTCTTCATCGAGTCGACATCTATCTTGCCGACCGACTGCTGATCGCGCGCGTCGTCATAGACGCTGCCCGACGCGGACGTCGTTAGCGCGTTGCCGCCGGCATCGACGGAATCGACGATCGCTTGATTCATCGCCTCTTCGTCGGTCCAGTCCGGACGGCGCACCATCGTCTCATTTGGATCGAACGAGTCGCCGAGATTCAATCGCGCGACAAAATAACCCTCGCCATTTCGCTTATAGACTTGATCGGGAAGTCCGTCCCCGTTGATGTCGATCAGGTTCGACACGACCTCGTTAGTCGACGATGACACGGATATGCTCGCGCCGACGAGGGCGCCGACGGGGAGCGGAACGCCGATGCTTGAGTTTCTCGAAGTACTGACGCCCGCCGATTTCACGCTCACGTCAAGGGCATTCGAGACCTCGCGCGCGATTCCATCTCCCCAATTCGCGTAATCGCTAAACGTGCCGTCTCCGAGATTAAGCGCGACGCTAAACGAACCGACGCCGTCCCGGCGAACTTGATCGGGAAGCCCGTCGCCGTTCATGTCGATAAACTGCGACTCGACGACGCTCCTACCGTACGATCCGCTGATGCCGATCGAGGGAATCAGGCCGCAACCGCCGACGGTCACGATTAATTCTTCTTGCTTTCCCTGCGCGTCGTTTTTCGAGGACGCGAATCCCCCGGGGTTAAGCGAAACGCCAAAACCATGTCCGAAATTTTTGATTTCGCTCATCGCGGGAAGCCTTCCGTCATACCTCCGCTTCGGACCGAATCCCGAACCCGTTCCCGCTTGCACATAGAAACTTTGCGTCCCCGCGTCGCAGTCGTCGTCGAACTGTATCATGTCGGGAAAAAGATCGCCGTTTACGTCCAACAAACCCTTATACTGCCAGCTCGTGCCCTTGTTCTCGGAAATCTGACCGCCTAAACCCGGAACGCTCAGACTCACGCCAATATCGGTCGCCCCCGATGCGCTTGCCCGAAGCTTCCCGGGCTTACCCTGACTCGGGCCCGTTTCTGAGTTCGAAGCCGATTCATACGCGCTACCGCCGATGCGCTCCACATGTATCCGCCGTCCGTCGTAAAAGGTCGCGTAAGCCTTGTCGGTCACGGTCGTGCGAAGGTCCGCGTCAAGGGCAGGTTCGCTGATAACGCTGACATCCCCGATCAATGCGTTCGTCCCGAGAGCAACCGAAGGCTCGCGCGCGGAAACGGTCAGATACGGATTACCGTCCGCATCACTATTTTTTCGGATATCCCGCGAGTACGGCGGCTTTCGCGATGTCTCGCCGTCGCGTTTTTTGTCGCTTTCCGCGCCGATCTTCCCCGCGTCAAAGTCGTAATACCCGGACCAGAGTCCGTAATACCAACCCTTTCGACCTCCCCGCGCGTATTCCGCGAGGGTAATCCCGCCTTCATCGCCCAAATCGTCGATGTCGGTTGACGACGACAGTCCCAGCCGCTCCATCATGCGCTCGATTCCGCGCGAATCGTCCGAGGTAAAGTCTTCGGCGCTGTCGTACGTCGGTACGTCTATCCATCGACTCGTAATGATTCCGTCGCGAATGACCGGGATGCGAATGCCCGATGAGCCGTCCTGAGACGTCTCTACGGTGAACTCGGCGTCCATCGCGTAGACGAAGCGAGTAAGGAACGACGAGTATCGCGCAATCCCAGCGGACTCATACAGTTTCTCGACCTCACCGCGCTCATCATCGCTCAAGCCCTCGCGGGTCGCGTAAGAGTCCCCCACAAGAGCGAACAACGCCATGAGACTCGCGTCCCCCTGTACAAGCGGCGTAACGCGGCTTTCGAAAATTTCCCGATCGACGGACGAAAGCGCGCTTGTTTTCCCCGAAAGGACATAAACCGCGGAGACGCCCGAACTCGTCGTCGTTACCCGAAGGATGTCGCCGAGACGCTCGACCGTGGCGTCCGTCGCCGCGTCATCTCCGTCGATCGATCGATACAAAGAGTTTCCGGAAACGCGACAAAGCGAGCCGGTCGCGTCAAGTAAATACGTCGAGTCCCCAAGTACCGCGCCGGCCAGATCGGTCGCGTCAAGCCGAGGGGCGAGCGGGCGCTCAAGCGGAACGCCCGCGACGAGAGTTTCACCATCCTTTTGATACGGAATCACGGGTTCTCCCGTATCGGGAGCGCGGACGAATCCGAGCGATCGCTTCTGGTCATCGCTCAAATTTAACCGATGACTTCGAAAATACCCCGCGGCGGAGGCCCGTTCGAACGAGCCGTTCAGGCTTCCGAGGCTTTCGGGCACGAACTGCCAGACATCGCCGTCGTCTTCGCGCCGCACGAACCGCGCCCGCTCTCCTTCGAAGGAATAGCCCGAGAGCAGTACCCGATTTTCCGGAAGTCTCTCCTCGGCGATTTTTCTCCCATCGTAAAACTTCAGCCGAACGCCCTCCGTTCCTTGATCTGAGAGCGCGTAAAACGCCTCTTCGCCTATCGAGCGAGGAACCGTGTACGCGTCGTCGAGGTAGACCGAACGGGCGCTTTCGGGATCGCGCTGAAGAATCTCTTCCCATGCGGGCTTAAGCGTATACTCATACGTCGGCCCCTGCTCGCCCGCTACCTCGCGAGAATCGTATAGGGCCGAAAGATCAGGGCGGGGACTTCGGGTCAATATGGAATTTTTCAGAAGAACCGCCGAGGAATCCCCGATATATTCAAAGGGCCGAATAGTCCGATAGCGAATTCCTATCGACCATGACGCGTCGTCTCGCTCGCACGAGTCGCCCCCGTCTACATGAAAGAAGATCCGGCTCTTCGTCGTCACCTCGCGTTCGGAAGCGATCTCGCCTGAGTCCTGCGCCCGCGAAAGCAGAACGCTCGCGAAGCGCGTCGACGAAGCGATCGAGTCACCATCCGATTCCGCGTGATACGAGTCGAGCGTAACGCCGTCGGCGCTCGCCGCCGCGGGATGAACAAGCCCTGCCCGCTGGTCCACGACAACCGTCCCCGCGTATTCCGGTCGCCAGAGGATATACGGCTCTTGGGCGTAATACGTGCGATCAAACGATTCCTTGTTCTTGCGAAAAAGCGCGCTCGGCTCGACTCCGTCGGCCATCTCTCCCCACCCGACTTCAGTAAAACCATCCGCAGAGTTTCGATAGAACCGCGTCTCGTCCGACGTGAGATAGTCGACGAATCCGTCTCCGTCAACGTCGGCAAATGTGCCGTGCGCGCTCGTCTCCGACCACTGCTCCGTCAAGTTCGCCGCCGCGGGCCCGAGAGACTCGCTAAAACTCAGCGAATACGTCGTTTGGTTTTCTTTATTGAGGGACTTTCCCGTCAGGGGAAACAAGACCGAACCCGAGAGAGAATCGTCGAACGATCCCGCTCCCTCGGCGCCCACCCCCTCGTTTCTCGCATAGTGCACTCCCGCGTCCGACTGCCACACCATATCGCTCAGTCCGTCGCCGTCCACGTCCAGCATCGTCATCTTCGTTCCGGACGCCGTCGTCTGAACCCCGACGCTCGCGCCGATCGAGGCGATCACGTAACGGCCGAAAACATACGGAACATAAAACTTTAGCCCGAGATACAGACTCGCGCCGCCTCCCGACGACCCAGTACGGGACAAGGTTCGTCCTCCGTGATCCGGAATCGCCCAGTCGATCGGATCGTCGAACCCGTCGACGATAACCGCCTCGTCGGGCGGCGTAGCTCCGGCTCCATTGTACTCGAACCCATACTTCCAAAATTCCTTTCCATCGACCATTTTTTTGATCGCGCGCAGCACGAGATGCCTGTTTTCGTTATGCGCGTAGTCGAACTCATACGACCAAACGGCAGATCCCGCGCAGTTCATCGAGACCGATCGCAGTTCACGGCGTATCCGCTGTAAAAAAAGTCCGCGCGCGGAGCTTCGTGTATCCATCCGCGTTTCGGTCCACTTGAGGTCGACCGAGAATAAGCCCGGCTCGTCGCTCGACGCGGCGATCTCTCCTTTCGCGTATCCCGTATACGAGACGCGCGAAAGATAGGCGTACTTCTCATCGGCGTAATTTTCATATTCGTAGTCGATCGTATTCCCGTGCGCGTCAATCTCGCGCGAAAGCTTCCACTCGTATTTCTTCGCCGCCTCGGGGCCAGTCCACCCCGCGCCGAGCCCGTAGACGCGCCGTCGTCCGGACGTGTCGGTCACCGTCCAATACGTCGTTTCGATTCCGTCAATCACCGCGCGTTTACGCGTTATGCGCTCAAACTTTTTATTGCTTCTCGCCTGATACTGTATCTCCGCCGATCGCTCGCTCGGCGGAGGCAGTTGCCCGACGACCGGCTCAAGCTTCTCCCCGTCAAGGAGAAACGTATCCTCGAGCGTATAGGTCGGAAGGCGCATCCTCGTGTCGATTGTTATCGCGCCGCCCGCGCGCAGGTCGAAGCCCCTTCCGACGAGACCGCTTCCTCCGTCACTCGCATAAGCAAGAGCGACTTCGGGAACCATCCCCGCGCGTCCGCCGGGCGTCTCAAGCGGTATCCGGAACGTCGCCGACCCAAACGAGTTTGCCTCGACTCCCTGAAACTCAGGTATGCCCGCGTTCGGATTCGCGGCCTCCAGGTTCTTTATGGAATTGACGTTGAAATCCACCGAATCGGGGCCTTCGGGAAGCGTCAGCGTCGCGTTGACCATATCGGTAAAGTGCGTCGTCCGGCTTACCAGCGTCGAGCTCGCCCGATCAATCTCCACGCGCTCGAGCGCCTCCCAGCGCTCGACACGCTCGTCGTAAAAATACGTATAGAGATCATCCAGCGCGCCCGCGGTCGATTCGAGCGCGGGGTTATACCCAATCCTGACTTCAACCGGCCGCTTGAAGATCATGCCCTTCGGCTCAAACCGATAACCGGCTGCCCCGGCCGTCACGTTCGAAAGGCCGTCGTTAAGTTCCATCGTCGCGGGCAAAAGTCGTATCGTGATCTCCACCGCCTCGTCCACGGCTCCCGGCGGAATGACTATCTCGGCGTTACCGACGCGCGCATACCCGCCGCGTTCCTTCGTCGCAGTTACCGTCGCAACGCCCGCCACAGCGGCCAGCGCGCTCGCCTCGGGCAGCACGGATTGCGCGGACTGCGAAATTTGCGCGCTGACACCCGTCGACGCGAATCCAAGCGTATAGGCGTACGCAATCGCGAACGCAAGTATTTTTCGCTTCATGTGTCCCCCTCTACCGCGAAAAGACGATCTTGACCGTCGTTTCCGGAAAGTCGTCATACGGGGAAATCACGGCAAGATACCCCGCGCCGCCAGAGTCGTTCACTTCGCCGTCGTTCTCGAAGTTCCATGCGACCGTGCCGTTAAGCAAAACCGCATAACGATTCGTTGAACCGTCGTATGTAACGCGGATGCGATTCTCCGCGCCCCACCCCGCGAGAAGCGCGGAAGACTCAGTCCACGTCTTGATCGGGATATAGCGCGCGTTAACCGCCTTTCCGATCGCGTACTGCCGCTTGACGTTTATCATCACCACGTACATCGTCGAGTCGCCGGAGCCGTTCTCTCCGCGGCACAACACGAGCCCAAACCCCGCCGTCGCGTCGCCGGTTTCCTTGCTGACCGCGCACGACACTTCCGAGAACGGCTCATTAGCCGGCCCGCCGAGGCCTTCCGCTTCGCACCAGATCGTATAGCCCCGCGGCGAATGGTACGAAACCTCGTTGGTGATAAACGTCGCGCATCCGCCTTCGTCCGAAACGAATAGGCTCGTTATCTCGGCGTACGTCGCGCCGTCAAGGCCGTAGTCCCACCCCGGGTCGGGAGGCGCGAGAGAACAGGAGAGCGTCATCGTTACGGAAATGAGTGTCGCGACTGCGACACCTGCCGCAATTACGCGCCGCAATCTATGTATTGATACAAAACTCACCGTCATCCTCCGATCAATTCGATGCGCTCGATAATCAATTCATAGGTAATTACGTTTCCTCCTGAACTGACACTTGAGAGGAACTTGACCGCGTTTGGCTTAATCGCGAAAAATAAGTCGCGCCGTTCGTGCGCGTCATTTTCGACTTCGAACGGATGGATGTTATGAATCACTTCGTCGGTCAGTCCCATTCGGCACGCGATGAAATGAGTGTCTTCCTCTCCGCCTTCGATCGCATAATCCGCGAGCGTCAGATAGGCGACCGATCGGGGCGGGAGCGAAATCCGATACCAGTCAACATCGGACAGGATCTGTCCGTCCGATCCCCTGAAATAGAACAGGCTCGCGATCGACGCGCTTTCAAGGAGGCGAGATCCGGAAACATCGTCATCCGGCTCGTACTCGTCCCACGTCACCGGCGATGACACCGCGAAGGCCCCGGACGACGGGCCGAAGGCTCGGTTCCCGCGGATTTTCGTCAGGCGATAGAAGTACCGACCTTCGGCGGGCGTATCCGCATACTCCGTCGCCGTCCCCCGAAACACTTCTCCATAGAGCGAGCTTTCCGTGTCGGCCCTTCGCTCAAGCACGTAGTAGTCCGCGGACTCGTCGCTCTCCCACCGTACCGTTATCGCAAGCGGCCGTTCCAGCGATACCGTGCGCGGGGCGATAACAGCCGGATTATCCGCGCTTCTGCTCAGCGTCTCGAACAGGGGCGAGCCGCACGACGACATAGGCAAGAGAAGGCTCGACGCCGCAATGCACACGAGAAATCTTCGAATCATGACACATCCTGCTTTCCTCATCGTTCTCGCTCCTTTCGAAATAATTCGTAGCTCACGCCGACGCGGGGCGACCAAATCAAGAGCGGCTCATCGTAAAACTGATAGGTAAAATCGCTCTCCAGCGTTACGCCCCAGATGTCGTTAATACGAAAACGATACCCCATGCCGAGATGACACCCAACGACGCCGTTAACGCTCGTCAGCTCGGACGAATACAACGGCGTCATACTGCGAATATCAGTCGAATACGCCAGCCCGCACGCGACGTGCGCCTCGTGTGTGTCCGTGAAGCGAACGTGATAGCGAATGACAAAAAGACTGTCGAGGCTGTGCAAGGACGCTCGATAGGTTTCAGGATCGCCGACGCCGTATCGATATCCCAGGCGTAAACCGATCGAAGAAAACGCGGGTTTCCCGCCGAAAAAAGATGACCCGTCGTCAGGGATGAGATCGACGCCGAACGATGCCGCTCCCGTGCCCGTAATCATGCGTTGCCAATCGGCGGAAACGGGAGTCCAGTAGCCAATCGACGCCGGCACCTCTACGCGGAGCCAGCGCTTCGTCTCGTTTCTGAGGGATGAGGGCAAACCGAGCGTTACTTCAAGATAATCGACGATTTTAACGGCAAGGTCGCCAAGGAGCCGATCCTCCTCGTCACGCCCATCAGACGAATAGAATGTCCTGATAACCGAGCGAGTGGCCGCGTCAAGCAGGCGAATCTCAGCCGATACGGAGTAGTCGCCTTTTCGCACGAAGCCATAGAGTAGATAACTCGACCCGATGTCCTCCGCATACGCGATGGCCATGGCGACTGATCCAGGGGAGTCGCGGTCTGAGCGATCGCTATAGGCAAAGCGCACGTTGTCGTTCTTGCACGTATCGCCGAGTCGCCGCGCGAGTTTTCCGGCAACCACGCGCGACGCGCCCGCGCGCTCGTTCGCGTCATTCGCGATCGAGGTAATCGGCGCGACAGTCACGTCAATAGCCGATACGCGAGAGACGCCGGCGAATAGCGATACGATGATCGCGAGGACGCGTCTAGTCATGCGACATTTCCGCTATCGCGCGCTCATCGCGTGCGACGCGCTCGTCGGCCATGGCGGCCTCATGGCTCATGGCGGCCTCTTCGGCTTCTATATAGGCGACGATTTCGTCAAGCTCGTCCGATCGATAGCCATTCAGCCGCAAATCGCGCAGGCCGCGCAAAATCGCCCCATACCGCTCGCGATCCTGCGGATTAATCCGAAACTCCGCCGCGAACAGGCAAAACAGCGCATTGTCGTCGTCGCGCACGAGCGAGCGCACCGGAGAAAGGACGCGCCAGGCGCCCGAGTAATCCCCGTCCCGATAGAGCCGAAGACCCCGCGAGCTTCGCTCGAGTACCTCGTCGCTCGCATACACATCGTCAATCGTTCTCTTTTTTTGCTCGTCGAGCAGCGCGCGCAAGGCCCGCCCGTCAGCCTCACGATTCGCCCGAGCCTCTGCGCGCGCCTGCCGCACTTCAGCGCGCGTCTGCCGCACTTCAGCGCGCACACGGCTCACCTCGTCGCGCGCTTGCCGCACCTCATCGCGCGCCAACCGCGTTTCATCGCGCGTTTCACCTACCTCGCCGCGCATCAGCCGAATCTCGCGCGCGAGCGCGCCGACGGACCGACAGATGCCGAGCGCGGACCCGACGAGCAAGAGCGGGCCGATCGCGACGAGCGCGATTCGAACGCGGCGCCTCATTCGTCCGCCTCGAGCATCCGCGCGAACGCGTCCGCGTACTGACCCGCGTAGCCTGCGCTTCGGGCGTCATCAAGCGCCTTCTTCGCCCCGGCTCCGTCATGCGTTTTCGCCAGCGCGACCGACCGCAAGAAAAGCGCGTCGTAACGGAACGGTTCCAGCCGAAGCGCGCGCTCGAGATAGGCAAGGGCCGAACAGACATCGAACGCGTCAAGCGAGCGTTCCGCCTCCACGATGAGCTGGCTCGCGGTAATCATGCGGTAGTACAGCATCGCCGTCGGCTCGAACGAAAACGACGATTCCACTGACTCATATCCGACCTTCGTCAAGACGATCGAATGGTGGCCCGGCCGCAAGATCGCGACGACGAATCGACCGAGGACGTCGGACTCTGCCGCGTCTTCCCCGTCGATCGACACCGACACTCCCTGAATCGGGTTGTTTTCATGATCATAGAGCATACCGAACAGCAAACCGTCCGTTTTGCGCGTAGAGCCGCCCGATAGGCCCGCGCATGAGATACACAAGATTGCCGTCGCGGCCCCGAGGAGGGCCCTCATCGCGTTTCGAGTCATACGTACCCCGGCATCGCGTCTCGCGCTTCGCGTTTCGCGGCACGAGCGACGCCACTCGGTATATAGGCGGGATGTTCAGCAGTGGCTCATCTTATCGGGATAATCTCTGGCGCCCCGGGGCAGTTAGCGTTATACTGGGAGCATGATACAGGCTACCTTTTATCGCATTGCTCGTACGTCGGCCGTTATCCTGCTCGCCCTCGCCTCGGTCGCCCTTCAGGCTCAAACTTCGCCATCAGTCGCGTTCATACCGCTCGATTTTACGGAAGGCGACACGACGCTCGAAATACTCGCGGGTACGGCCGGTGACTCACTCGCCATCACGCTGCAAGCGGTCGGCGTATCGATGCGCTATCCTGACAACGCCGACAGCGGCGATATCGACGATCTGTGTGCGGAGTACAAAACCGACTACGGCCTCTTCGGCTCCGTCACGAAGGGCGAAGGCGCGTATCGAATAGAAATATCCCTCTATTCGGCGGGAACGCGCAAAACCCCGATCTTCTCGCGGGAGATCGAGCAAGTCCTCGACGTCTACGACGCGAGCGACGACCTCTATCTTTCCGTCGCGTCGGAAATTTCCGCGGTATCGGTCGAGGACATACGTTTGGCGGTACTGCGCCGTCAGGAAGCCGCGGAATCGGGATTGGCCGACGCCCCGAAGCTTCCCATCCCGCGGGCTGGCCTCGCGTTTGAGTTTCTGTTCGATAACGATAAAAAAGACACTTCGGGCAAGAAGGAACTACTAACGGGAAAGCCCCGCTTCGAGACCGACCGATACGGAAAGACTAATGCCGCGCTTAAAGTGCTGAAGTTCGCTTCCGTGGAGTATAAGATCGATTCGCGTGTCGCCCTCTTCGACGACTTCACCGTCTCGGTCTGGATTAAGCCGAATCCCGGAACCTATCTCGATAACGGGCGCATCCTCGACTGCGGAGACTCCATCGGAACGCGCGGCTTCGGCCTTTCCTGCATCATGGGGGGAAAGCTCGCGTTTCTGTATGAATCGAAAAAACAACTCGTGCGAGTCGAGACACGGCAAAAACTCGCCGCGCAAACGTGGTATAACGTGGTCGTCACCCACGCGAAGGGCGTCACCAAGCTCTACGTAAACGGCGTCCTTGAGGGAAGCGATGAGTCGGGGCTTCCCATTATGGGGTACCGCGAGGCGCGATACGTCATCGGAATGTCGGGGAACGGGCGCTACGCGTATAACGGCGCGATCGACGACCTGCGCGTCTATAAGCGCGTCCTGACCGAACGCGAGATACAGACCCTGCAACAATAGACGCGTCCGCGCCGGTAAAAGCGCTTGAGTAATTCTGGGGCGATGATATACTGGAGCCCGTCAAACGACAGGAGGCATTTCATGAACGTAAGTATGATTTCGATTCTCATCACGCTATCTTCGCTGATAGTCGTGATAAACGTTATTTTCAGCTTTTATCGGCTCAGCGATCGGTACCGCAACTATTCCCTGCTGTTCATGGGACTCAACCTGGTTTTCTGCGCGTTCTTCCTTCCCGGGCTCTACCTGCAGTTAATCAGCGTCGGCGTCGGCTGTTTCGTCTTCGCCGTATCGCTCATCCGCCTCATCCGTAAAATGTAAGTCCACGCCCGCGGCGAATGCGCCGATTAGCGCATTTCGCCATTTTGGACAGATCGCATATTCTTGCGCGCCCACGGGCGCGCGCTATACTAATCGCATGAAAGAGATAACGCCACTCGTCATTCGCCTTGATTGCCTCCCGGATATCAGCTCCGTGCGCGATCTCGAGCGCTATGGTTTCAAGGGATATGGCAGATTCGCCGTCCTGCGCGACGGCGGATTCTGGATACAGGACCTCCATTCGAGCTACCCGGCGGAAATGGAAGCCGGCTGGTTCTGGGCAATCGACGAATCCGACCGCTTGCTCGTATCGGCGCGCTGCGCCATCTCCGACGGCGAAAGCCTGTTTCGCCATAATAAGCCGATTCTCGCCCGACTCATCGAGGAACTGGTTAACCGCCATCTCATCCGCCGACCGCGCGCGATCAAGGTCGCCTAAGGCACCGTTCCCCCGGCAAGAGAACCACGGGCCGGGGACCCCCAAAAAAATCAGCCTACAGAGCAAAAAAAACCGCCCGAAACGTTAGTTTCGGACGGTCAGTTTTACCCGATGCGGGATTTAGTAGCGATAGTTATCGCGGAAATTGTCGCGGGGCTTGTCAACGGATTCGTTGACTTTGATCTGGCGACCGTCGAGGGTCGTTCCGTTGAGGGCACCGATGGCGGCGCGAGCCTCATCTTCGGTTCCCATTTCCACGAACGCAAAACCCTTGGAGCGACCGGTGTCGCGGTCGACGATGGTCTTTACCGACGCGACGGTACCGTACTGCTGAAAGACTTCGTTAAGTCCAGCGTCGCTCGTGTCGTAGCTCAGGTTTCCAACATAAATTTTCTTGCCCATTGTGGCATCCTTCTTCCGATAAAATCTTTTTACCGGATATTAAAAATTTGCTTGTCAGCTGACAAGCGAAAGCAATTCGTGGCCTGTGTGTCCGAGTAAAAGGAATCAGGATGAACCGCCAATCGCCGTATTCTATCATATTTTACGCGATCGTGTCTCGCAAAAAATGCTTTTTTCATGCATTTTCTTTTTATCGGTGTTAACCGCATAAAACACTGTCAATATGCAACTATCCCTCACCCGTGCAGTCTAACAAAGGTACGGTAACAGAACAAAAAGACGTACGTGGAGACCTCATGACGAACACAACTCTTGTAAAGCACTATTCACTCGGCGAAGAAATCGCGAATGCGATAACCCATGGAATCGGCACCTTACTGTCGGTAGCCGCGCTCGTCCTTCTTGTCGTCAAGGCATCCTATCGCGCGCCCGCGGCCGCCAAGCCCTCTTATATAGTAGGATTTGCCGTTTTCGGGGCAACCCTCATCATCCTCTACGCCGTTTCCACGCTCTATCACGCGTTAACCGAACAGCGGGCAAAGCGGGTATTCGGCGTTCTTGACCACAGTTCGATCTATCTCTTAATAGCCGGAACCTACACGGCCTATTGCCTCACCGCTCTGCACGGCGCCCTCGGCTGGTCGCTCTTCGGGGTAATATGGGGCCTCGCCGTCACGGGCATCGTGTTTTACGCCGTTTTTGGCGCGAAAATACGCCGCCTCTCCGCCATAACGTACCTGCCGATGTCGCTCATCATCATTTTCGCGAGTAAGCCGATGAGATCGAACCTCCGTGCCCTCAGCGGAAGCGACGCGAGCTGGCACCTTTTGCTCATTGGGGGAGCGTTCTATATCCTCGGCATGGCCTTTTACGCGATGAAAAAGAAAGAATGGACGCATTTCATCTGGCACCTCTTCGTGATCGCGGGAAGCGCCTTTCATTTCTTTTCGATATATTTAAGCCTATAAATCCATCTATTCTGTTGCATTGGCAACATACGCATCCAGCTTCGATGAACTATAACTAACATATAGTTTGAAAGGAGGCATGAAGATGTCAATGTTTTGTTTTCAATGCGAACAGACCGCGGGCGGCAAGGGCTGCACCGTAAACGGCGTATGCGGCAAGAAGGAATCGACCGCGAATCTCCAGGACGCGCTCACCGGAAAGCTCGTCGCCCTCGCGCGGCTCGCGCTCGATACAGGCGCGACGGCCGAAAGCGACGAACTCGTCATCGACGGCCTCTTTACCTGTATCACCAACGTCAACTTCGACGACCCGCGCATCGTCGCCCTCTCGAAGCGCATCGGCGACTATATCGCCTCGAAAGCCGCGGGCAAAGCTTACCCTGAGCTCGACATGAACGGCATCTGGACCTCGGGCGACGAAGACGTTCGGAGCCTCAAGAGCCTTCTTCTTTTCGGGCTTCGCGGCATCGCGGCGTACGCCCATCATGCGGGAGCCCTCGGAAAGACGAACGCGACCGTCAACGCCTTCTTCTACAAGGCCCTCGCCGCCCTCGGCGCGAATCTCGACGTTCCGGCCCTCCTCGAGCTCAACATGGAAGCGGGCGCCGTCAACCTCACCTGCATGGAAATGCTCGACGGGGCGAACACCGGCGCCTTCGGAACTCCCGTGCCGACGAAGGTCAGCACGAACGTCGAACCCGGACCCTTCATCGTCATCTCGGGCCACGACCTCCACGATCTCGGCGAGCTCCTCGAGCAAGTCAGCGGCACCGGCGTGAGCGTCTACACCCACGGAGAGATGCTCCCCTGCCAAGCCTACCCCGGCCTCAAGAAGTACCCCGAACTCAAGGGTAACTTCGGAACCGCCTGGCAAAACCAGCAGAAGGAATTCGACGGCGTCCCCGCGGCCTTCCTCTTCACCACGAACTGCATCATGCCGGTGAAACCCTCGTACGCCGACCGCGTCTTCACCACCTCGGTCGTCGCCTATCCCGGCCTCGTCCACGTTCCGGCGGTCAAGGGCAAGAAGGACTTCTCGGCCGTCATCGCGAAGGCGAAGGAACTCGGCGGCTACGCGGAGACGCGCAAGATGACCGGCATCAACGGCGGCTCGACGCTCACGACCGGCTTCGGCCACGGCACGGTGCTTTCCGTCGCCGGCACGGTCATCGACGCGGTCAAGGCGGGGGCGATCAAGCACTTCTTCCTCGTCGGCGGCTGCGACGGCGCGAAGCCCGGTCGCAACTACTACACCGATTTCGTGAAGCGGACGCCGAAGGACACGGTCATCCTCACGCTCGCGTGCGGCAAGTACCGCTTCAACGACCTCGACCTCGGCGAAATCGGAGGGCTCCCCCGCGTCATGGACATGGGTCAGTGCAACGACGCCTACAGCGCGATCCGCGTGGCGCTCGCCCTCGCCGACGCCTTCAAGTGCGGCGTGAACGAGCTGCCCCTCTCCCTCGTGCTCTCCTGGTACGAGCAGAAGGCCGTGTGCATCCTCCTGACGCTCCTCTCGCTCGGCATCAAGAATATCTATCTCGGACCGACCCTGCCGGCGTTCGTCTCCCCGAACGTCCTCAAGGTGCTCGTCGAGAAATGGAACGTGACGCCGATCTCCACGCCCGAAGCCGACCTCGCGAAGATCCTGAGCGCGTAAGAAAAGAATCAGGAACCAAGCGGGAGAGGAAACTTGTCAAGTTTCCCCTCCCGCGCCCTTCCCTTCAAACGGGAAACGCCCGGGCGCGATCGTTGCCGGCCGGGTTTGAAGTATGGTACTATTTCGAAATGAATCGACCAGCGAACGGCCCGACGCTTTCTCTTGGCGCGATCGCTGCGATAGTGGGCGTCACGGCAATTTGGGGTTTTAACTTCATCGTTATCAAGGTCGGCGTGCGGGGCGTACCGCCGCTCTTTCTCGCCTCGCTTCGCTTTATCCTCAGTTCGGTGCCGGCCGTGTTCTTCGTCAAACGGCCGAACGTACCCCTGGCGAAGCTCGCCGCGTACGGGCTCTTGCTCGGAGTCGGCGAATTCGGCCTCCTCTTCACCGCCATCAAGCTCGGAGCCCCCGCCGGCCTGAGCTCAATCATCATGCAGTCGCAGGCCTTCTTCACCGCGCTCATCGCCGCGGTCGCGCTCCGCGAAAAAATTAAAATCACCAGCCTCGTCGGCATGGCGATCGCGGGAGTCGGCCTTGCCGTTATCGCGCGCGCCGCGCTTTCGGGCGACACGGGCGGGCTTACCCTGTGGCCCGTCACGATGGTGGTACTGTCAGCCTTCTTTTGGGCGGCCGCGAACGTCGTCGCGCAACGCATGCCGAAGACGGACGGTCTTTCCCTCATGGTCTGGTCGAGCGTCTTCTCTCCCCTGCCGCTTCTCGGACTCTCGCTTTTCTTCGAGCGCGACGCGATACCCGGCGCCCTCTCGGGGCTCTCAGGCCTCTCCGTCGGCGCGCTCGCGTACCTCGTGATTCTTTCGACGCTCGTCGGGTACGGCATCTGGAACCAGCTCATCATGCGTCACGGCGCGAAAAAAATCGCGCCCTTCTCCATGCTCGTGCCGCTCTTCGGCGTCACCTCGGGCGCCCTCGCGCTCCATGAGCGCGTGTCACCCCTCACCGCGATCGCCGCCGCGTGTATCTTGCTCGGCCTCGCGATTCATATTTTCGGCGCCCGCTTCAGCGGCCGGTCCCCGCAAGCCGTTTCGCCCAAAAAGGAGTGAGCTAATGCCATTCTACAAAGAAACGCTGAAAATCAGCTTTCTCGGGTACGCCGCGATATTCGCCTGCATCGGAGTAGGTTTTTCCTTCATTAAAACGGTTCGCGAGGCCGAACGCGGCACCGGCTGTTGGTCTATCACGTTCATACTGAACGCGATCGGATTTGCCGTGTCGTCGGGAATCGTCCCCATTTCGGTCTATGCCTACTTCCTGATCGCGGAAGTGTTCCACTTCGCCGGTTTTATTTTTCTGCTGTGCGGCGTCTACCTTTTTTCGGGATACCGGGTGCAAAAATGGAACGCGGCTTTTATCGGCGCCCTTGTCGCGCTCTGGGCCGCGACCATCGTCCTCTTCACGCATGACCCGGATTTTTCCACCATCTTCATTCGTTCCCTTCGCGGCCTCATTTTCCTGTCGGCGGGCTCGGTCATTCTCGTCAACATCCCGAAAAAAGAACTCGTCGGCAGGCGGTTGGCCGGAATCAGCCTGGTCTTGTGGGGCATCTATAGCCCGCTCTACGGCTTTCTCAGGATCGACTCTCTCCGCGATTTTATTTTCGGCCTTCTGCCAGGCCTTCAGATTTTAGCCGCGTTCGGGCTCGTCGCCATGGTCATCGACCGCATTCGCATTCGCGCCGAGGAAGGCGACAAACGGATATCCCAGCTCGAGCGTCTCCTGCCGACCTGCGCATATTGCAGAAAAATCCGTGACGCAGGAAACGAATGGCACAACATCGAAACCTACATCGAAAACCACACGTCGTCCCAATTCAGCCACGGCATCTGCCCCGAGTGTATGGAAAAAAACTTCCCCGAATACGCCGGGAAGAAAAAGACGGAAAAAGAAACCTAGACCGCGCCCCTGCAAGGGCTTCCATACGCGGGCGACGGGACGGAGCGAGGCTCCGCGCGGGGACGTTCGCCGATCGTGACGCCCGCTGCCTCGATTTTGCCTCAGGGGTAATAATGGAGTTTCATGCTTTCTCGCGTTTATGCGCTACCCTGTACCATTGAGCGCGATTCGCGCGACGGGGAAGGTACGCTATGAAAACGTTTCGTGTCGGTATGACGGGACTCATCGCGCTCGCGTGTACGGCGCTTCTTGCCGGTTGCTCCGCCGGCGGCGCGGGAGAGGAAAACTACGACAACGAGATTCTCAATCCGGTCGAGACCTTCTCGGTCGACGACGAGCCGGAAGGCTTCGAATCGGGCGAACTCAAGTTCGCCGGACCCTGGGGATACGATAAAACGGGGAACGCCTCGCGGCTCTATCCCCTCGTCGTCGCAGGATTTGGGGGGGAGGGCGTCGGCCAATACGAAAAGGTCGCGAAGCGCTATCCCGCCTTCGTGCTGGAATATCAAAAGGACGGCACGGGCGACGGAGAGGCCCTCGCGGACTGGATCGACGGCGCGATCGCCGCGGGCTACCGCATAGACGCGAACCGCGTGTACCTCACGGGCTTTTCGCGAGGCGGCTCGGGCAGTTTCCCCCTCGCGCGCGGAATGTACAACAAGGGAAAATACTTCGCCGCCATCATCCGCGTCGCGGGGCAAAG
>CAYSEA010000041.1:1420-22260 GCA_964429975.1 uncultured Treponema sp. | reverse complement strand
ATGACGGGATCGGATATCGACATCACCGTGCGTTCGGACGACCTCGACGCGGCGTTGGCGGCGGCAAGAAACGTCGTCGACGTCATGAAAGCGTCCGTCCCCGACGTATCGGAGGCGACGCTCGACACGACCGAAGGGCTTCCGCAGGTCGAGGTTTCCATCGACCGCGACCGGGCGTACGATTTTGGCGTAACGGTCGCGTCCGTCGCGAACGAAATCTACGCGAGCGTCCAGGGAAAAACCGCGACCGTGTATCGGGAAAGCGGGGACGAATACAACGTGACCATCTATCTGCAGGACTCAGACCGCTCGAGCGTTCCCGATCTCGGGAAAATATACGTGACGGGAACGGGCGGCAGGGTCGCGGTCTCAAATTTCGCTTCTCTGGATAAGGGCTTGGGACCGGTCGGCATCAACCGGGAGGAGCAGCGGAGAACCGTTCATATCACGGCCGACATACTGACGAACACGAAGGCGAACGAGGTGGAGAAGCTGATTCAAAAAGCGATCGACGAAAGTCTCATCCTGCCCGAGGGCGTAACCGTAGCGTACGAGGGATCGTGGAAGGATATCGCCGAGACGGGCAGGGTCTTTATGCTGATCATCACCATGGCCCTGCTTCTCGTGTACGGGGTCATGGCGGGAACGTACGAGTCGTTCAAGGACCCGTTCATCAATATGTTCACGATCCCGCTCGGACTCATCGGAATCGTCGCGATATACCTCGTGACGGGACAGTTTATCTCGATGTTTACCGCGCTCGGCTTCGTCATGCTCGTCGGAATCGCCGTGAATAACGGCATCATTCTCGTCGACCAGACGAACCTTCTCGTGAACCGGGGCGTTCCGATGAAGGAAGCGTGCGTCAAGGCCGCGTCTTCGCGCTTGCGGCCCATCCTGATGACGACGCTTACGACGCTGCTCGGCATGTTCCCGATGGCCTTTTTCCCGTCGGCCAATTCCGTGATGCTGCAGCCCATCGGCTTGAGCGTTTTCGGAGGTCTCATGTCGAGTACGCTTATCACGCTTTTCTTCATACCCGTTCTGTATTCGATCGTTAACGATGGCGGCGCAAAGCTCGGTAAGAAAGCTCTCGCCAAGAACGCCGCCAAAAAGGAGGCAATATGCATCGAATCGAGATAGTAGCGAACCGTTCCGTCAAGGACGACATTATCGAGGGGCTTGAATCCGGGATTCCCGGCATTCTGTACACGGTAGTCCCCGAGGCGGAGGGAAAGGGATCGAGGGACCGAAAGCTCGGCACGACAACCTGGCCCGAGCTTAATTTCGTTCTCGTCGCGTACGTCGCGGAATGGGAGGTTGACGGGGTGAAGTCCGTCATTCGGGACGTTAAGGGTCGTTTCCCCAACGAGGGGATCGCGTACTTCGCCGTAAGGGCGGAAGAGGCATAAAGAAAGCCCGGGGGTAAACCCGGGCTTTTTTCGATAGTCGCGCGCGGCAGAACCGTGCGTCTTTGTTAGCTATTCACGCGTTCCTGATATTCGTTCGATTCCGTGTTTACCATGATGCGCTCGCCTTGCTTGATAAAGAGGGGAACGCGGACGACGAGTCCGGTTTCGGTGACGATGGGCTTGGTGGCCCCCGAAACGGTGTCTCCGCGGACGTAGTTTTCGCTTTCGGCGACGACGAAGATCATCTTGGTGGGGATTTTTACGTCGATCGATTCGCCTTCCCACACGACGATGTCGTATTCATCGCCCTCGCGAAGGTAATGCTTCTTGTCGCCCATCACGTCGGCGGTGACTATGATTTGCTCGAAGTTTTCGCTATCCATGAACACGTAGTTTTCGCCGTCGTGGTACTGAAACTGGCTTTTTCTCGTGTCTACGGTCGCGTCCTCGACGGTATCCGCGGTCTTAATGGTTTGCGTAAGGACCGAGCCGTCGCGAAGATTCTTCATTTTGACGCGCGCGAAGGCGGCGCCCTTTCCCGGATTGACGAATTCGCGGTCAACTATGAGATACGGGGTGCCCTTGTTCAGGAGGACCGTTCCCTTTCCGATATCTCCACCTCTGATCATGATCTACTCTCCTATGTAAAAGGCGGACCGAACGTCCGCGAAAAATCCTTGAGGTGGGAGTATAGCGGATTTATTAGGGCGTGGCTAGTTACCCCCGTGATTGGGTTATAGCCTATCGCCGAGCGGGAACGGCAGGATCGAGTCGATGGAATGCCGCCCGGCGAGGGACATGACGAGACGGTCAAAGCCGATCGCGACGCCGGAACACGCGGGCATTCGCGCGCAAACTTCAGCGAAGTCCGATACGGCGGCGTGGGGCACGCGGGCCGTCGCGTCCTTGACGGCGCGTTCCCTCGTAAAGTATTCGGCGATCCTTTCGGCGTCCCGTTCCTCGGAATAGCAGTTAGCCAGTTCCAGCCCGTCGACGTACAGTTCCCAGCGCTCCTTCGTGACCCACCGTTGGCCGCGGACAAGGGCGCTTCGCTCGCGGGCAAGGCAGGGTACACGGGCAGGATAGTCGGTAAGGTAGACCCGCCGTCCCTTCGGAAGGGCCGGCTCAATCGAGTGCACGAGGAGGAGCTCGTACAGGTCGTCCCACGGCCAGGTCTCGAACGCGTCCTCATCGCCGAGAGCGAGCCGCGCCGCGTGCCGCGCGAGATCCCGGCTTTCGGGGCATGAGGAAAGCGAAAATCCCGCGAAGCGCTCGAAGGCTTCGTCCATCGAAAGCATGACGGGCGTCGATGTCAGCCATTCAGGAGGGGTAGCGGACGACGCCGGAAAGAGTCGAACCGAGAGATCGGAAAGGAAGGACTCGGTCACCGCGATCGAATCGCGATAGTCGGCGTTCATCGTATAATATTCGAGCATCGTGAACTCAGGACTATGGATGCGCCCGACGGACTCCACGTTTCGATAGCACTTGGAAAGCTGAAAGAGCGCGATTCCGTGATCGGCGATGAGTCGCTTTATATACACTTCGGGCGAGGGAACGAGCCAGAGCGGTATCGCTCCCGTCGTCTCGTCGCGTCCGGGAACGAGGTACTTCGTGGCAAAAACCTCGAGACAGGTTTCAGGGATGAGCGCGGGCGCGAGGGCCGGCGTGTCGACCTCGAGGTACCCGTGATCGAAAAAGAACGAGCGGGTTAGGCGCGCGCATTCGGCGCGGAAGGCGAGCATTTCGACGTCCATAAGGATTATACTATCATAGTGGGGTGGCACATGAACAGGAAAGAAGACGATGCGGCGCTGAGGAAACGGCTTTCCCCCGAGGCGTATCGCGTGACGAGGGAGAGCGAAACCGAGCCTCCGTTCGAGAATCAGTATTGGAACGTATTCGATCGGGGTATTTATCTGGACGTAATATCGGGAGAACTCTTGTTCTCCTCAGAGGATAAATTCGACGCCGGTTGCGGATGGCCGAGTTTTACCCGACCCGTACATGACGCGAGCGTCATTGAGCGGACCGATGCGTCCCATGGCATGATTCGCACCGAGGTGCGAAGCTCGTCGTCCGACGCCCATCTCGGCCATCTTTTTGACGACGGACCGGAACCTGAACGAACGCGGTTTTGCATAAACTCTGCCGCGCTCAGGTTCGTTCCCGAGGAAGAGTGCACCGCGTATTTCGCTGCGGGATGTTTTTGGGGAACCGAGGCGTATTTCAGGCTCGTGCCCGGCGTGCTCGAGACGGCCGTCGGGTATATGGGAGGCTTTACCGCTAATCCGACCTATAAAGACGTGTGCTCGGGTTCCACGGGACATGCCGAGACCGTACGGATCATCTTTGATCCAGAGCGTGTTTCGTTTCGCGACTTGCTCGAACACTTTTTCGGTATGCATGACCCAACGACGGTGAACCGTCAGGGAAACGATGTCGGCACGCAGTATCGCTCGGCGATTTTTTTCGTGAGCGAGCAGCAACGGCATGGGGCCGATGAGCTCATTCGCGCGATGACCGATTCGGGTCGTTTTACCGCGCCGATAATCACCGAGATTAGCTCTGCGGGAATCTTCACTGTCGCCGAGGAGTATCATCAGCGGTATCTGGAGAAGAATCCGGGTGGGTATTGTCATGTGAATTTGGATTTGGCGCGTCGTTCGTTAGGTTAGTATACCTACCGGTAGGTATACTAATACAAAGATCATTTGCCTACTATACCTACCGGTAGGTATAGAGTATCCCTATCGAAACTGACGCCCCCGGCATTGGATAGCCCTCGACCGTCTCATAAGACTCCGAAAGCACATTTTTCGCTTCGAACGAAACCTCAAGGTTTTTTCCAAATCGCTTTTGAACGCCAGCGTCGAGCACGAAGAAGCCGGGGAGCGAGGCGACGTTCATCACTGATACGAACCGCGCGCTCTCGTATCGCGGAGATACCCGCCAACTCCAGCTCTTTTTCAATCCTCTCACCGTGAGCGACGCGCGGTGCTCGGGTTGGTAGGGGATCCGCTTACCGTCTGAAAAGGCGAATTCTCCGGTAAGAACCCAGGTTCTGAGAAAAGAATAGGAAAGCTCGAGGGTAAGCCCGTCAAACGGTGAGATGGAAACGGCGTGATCGGTGCCGGCGAAGAGCGCTTCCCCCATATTTTCGGGCGTCCAGACGCCTGATGTTGCCTGCCAAGAAACCGCGTTTCGATACCAGGTCGCATACGTCGAGTGAGATGATCGAATTTTTTTTCTTACGGAAAGCTCGGCGAGAACCTCTCCTCCCCAACCATCTTCGTTTTTAAGATTCGGATTTCCCTGCGCGCTCGGGTCGCCCGACCAGTAGAGCGCGTTGAGGTCGGGGCGTTTGTAGGCGCGGTACGCCAAGGCTCCGATGCGAGAGTCGTCGCCGAATCCTTTGAATAGCGAGACGGTAGGGATCGCCGCCCAGCCATCACCGCCTGACGGGGCGACCGCGCGAAGTTCCGCCCTTGTCGAGAGCCTCCCCGGGAAGCGGGACTCGATCGCGATTCCCATCGTCGCCGTGGCGAGTCGTTTGTCTCCGATCGAGTCCGAGTTGCACGCGACATACGCGGCCTCGGTCGAGAATGCGACGGTGACGGTATCGCTTGCGTATCGGCGCGCGTGAACGGCGAGGTCGAGCGTGTGGGCCATGTTATGCGTGCCGCCGGAAATATCCTCCCACCGGATCGAAGCAAAAGAATGCGCGAAAGCTATCTCCGCGTCGTATCGCGCCTTTTCCCCGTCGCGAAAGCTAAGGCGAAACGATTCCCTCAAGCGCGCGTCGTCCTGATGGCCCGAGGTTAGCGAACCCGTCGAACCGGCCACGCTCTTGTCGGCGAGATATCCCGAAAGAGCGACGGCAAGCGAGACGTCTCGCGAGAGCGGAGCCGATAATCCGGCGCGAAACCCGGCGTCAAGCACGTCGTTGTCGTCGCGGTACGCGGTTTCGCCCGAAGCGTTCGCGTATGGAAAGCGGTTCGCGGCCCTCGTTCCGAATAAACCCGCGTTCCATCGAAGCGAATCGGTTCCGTACGTAGCCGAGAGCGAAACCCGTTGCGTATCGGCAAGTCCCGCTGAGTCATGCGGGGGAAGCCAAGAGAGATTCGACGCGCCAATCGACCATGAGCTTCCCCGAAATGCGTCGTCAATAGTCGAGAGGCGAATGATTCCTCCCGCGCCTGAGCCATACTCGACAGTCGCTTCAGTAAGCGAGGCGGGATCGATCCATGAGAGGTCCGCCTCGCCCGATTGGCGCGAGTTAAGCGGGATACCATCGAGATAGACGCGAACGCGCGCCGAGGAAAAACCGCGCACGTTGAGGCCGCTTACCATCCCGTATCCGCCGTAGCTCGTGAGCGATAGTCCCGCCTTCTCGGCGAGGGCGGCGGAGAGGTCGATCGCGCGCGAAGCGTCCGCAGGATCGAGCGTGATATTCTCCTTATGCGATGGGTCAACCGGGGAAGGGATGGTGATGCCTTCCCCTTCGAGTGTGGGCCAAGCGTCGGCATCATCGACCTCAGCGGTGCTGATATCCTGCGCCGAAAGATGTGATGCTATAACGACGGTGAATATTAAAAGCGCGGCGAACGCGCGCGCCTGCGCGCGGTTCATCATTCCTCGCGGAGATACTCGCCGTAATATCCGAAGTATCCGTTGGTAATCGTGTATTCTCCTGCGGCGCCCGAAAGGGTGTCCATGCCCAAGTTGTGATCGCCATCTGTCTTGTACGCGTTTGATTCCTGCACGCCGCTGCCGGTAAAGTTTTTCCAGTGAATGGCGTAGTGACTTCCGATCGCGGGATACGTTTCCGCGACGTGAGAGGTTATCACCATGACGATGTAGCCCGACTCGGCGCTCAGGTCGGGATCGTTGGCGATCTCGCCCTCGAACTGAACGGTTCCCCCGTATTGATAGCTGAAGGTTGTTTCGGTGACGGTGAATCCTTCGCCATACGTGCTTGACCAGACGCCGACGAGGGAGTCTCCGGTTGGGCCGGTCGCGGCGTCGCATCCCGCGAGGGCGAGGAGGGCGACGCACACCGAGACGGCAAGCGCGAGACGCGTAATTTTCCTGAACATAGGTTCTCCTTTCGTCCTCCGGTCCGCGGGAGGTCGAAATCGATCGATGTGCGCACCAAAGTTTCCTGACTTGCGGGAGGGCTCTCGTTGCCTTCATGCGGCTGTTCGGCCATCATGCGGCTCTGGGAGACCGGTTCCATCCGTGCCTTCCCGGCTTCTCGCGACGCGAAGAGGGCCAGTGGCTTTGAGACGGCGGAATCGATCCCGGTTACAGTTACGGGCTAGCGGAGGAATCGCACCTCGCTTCCTTTGTAATGCGCCGCCCGAACCATAGAACGATAGCGGACGACAGTCAAGGGGAGCGTCTTTTGACGCGTCTATCGCCCGAGCTCGTATATTGCCTGAACGCGTCCGCGGGGCATTCCGCAAGGTCGCGCATTTTGCTACCATGAGCGCATGGCAAACCCGAAACTCTTTCGCGTCATCGATCACGCGGTTGAGCGCTATAACATGATCGAGGAAGGCGATCGCATTCTCGTGGGGGCGTCGGGCGGAAAGGACTCGACTTCGCTAGTTGAGTATTTCGGTTCGCGACTTGCACGAAGGGCGGGGCCGCGCTTTTCCGTGCTGGCGCTGCACGTCGAGTCGGGAATCGGCTCCCCGATCCATCAAGGGCTCGTCGAGCGGTTTTCGCGCTGGGGTGTGCCCCTCGAGACGATACGCGTCGACGTGATCGGTCGGCTGAAGCCGGGGCGCAAGATGAATTGCTGGTGGTGTTCCACCCAGCGGCGCGGGGAACTCAATGAATACGCGATCGCGAACGGATACAACAAGATCGCGCTCGGGCACCACCTCGACGACATCCTCGAGACCGCGCTCATGAACGCCCTCGTCAAAGGCGAGCTTTCCACGATGCCGCCCCGGCTCGCATACGATAAATATCCGGTAACGATATTGCGTCCGCTTGCCCTCGCCGACGTCGCGATGATCGAGCGACACGCCGATGAGCGAGGGTACGTGCGAATGACCTGCACATGCGACTTTCAGGATAACTCGGGCAGGAAGGACGCGAGGCGAAAGCTCGCGGCCCTGACTGACGGCCGCTACGACGAAAAAAGAAAGCTCTTCGACGCGCTTTCGCACGTCAAGACGCGGTATCTTCCCTGAGCTGATTATAGGCGAAACTGAGCGCGTCGTCGTTACGACCCGTTCAGGCCGGCTCGAGGTCCGCGATGTCCTCGTCGTCGCTCGCGGCCGCGCCGCCTGAGGCGATGGCGACTTTGCCCGGCCCGCGCGAGCCGTCCGTCTCAAGCGTTGCCTGATATTCACGAAGCGAAGCTTCGATCGCCGAGTACACGATCGGTATGACCACCTCGAAAAGCCAGGACTTTTGCACCGCTAGGCGCTTGCGGGACTCATGACGCGACTTCGCGCCGTCGGTGAGCGCCGCGATGTAGCTGTCGTAGTCCGCCCATTCGACGGCGGTATCTTCCGACGGGCTCGACTGCACGTAATCCTGATAGCGGTCGAGATAGCCGAGAATCGTGAAGAGGGACGGGTCTTTTCTTCCGACGGTGACGCGCGCGAGTTTTGGGTGCACGATTTCAAGCAACTTTCTTTTTCGAATATGCACGCCCTTTTTCTCGAAAAGGGACTCAAGCCGGTCAATCACATAGTGGTTGCCCCGATAGTACTTGATGAACTCCACGACGCGCTTCGCACCGCCTTCGCCGTGCAGAAGCAGTTCTTGCGTTTGGCGACAAATGGATTCGGGAAGCGTCGGGTATACTTGCACGCTGTAGGTCGGGTATCGCGCGCCGTGCTTCTCGCGCACGGTGACCTCGCGATAGTGAAAGAGCTCTTCCTTCGCGATATAGCGGTAGACGCTTCCCTGTTCGCTGGCCTCCGCCTTAAACTGCGCGAGGTAGTCGTCGGCGATGCCGTTTCTCTCGAGAATGTCGAAGAACTCGGCCGAGATTCGCAAGCCGCCCACCGGCGCGGTCGACTCCATTCGCTTCGCGTTGATGACCGGCAGTCCGATCACGTCCCAATGCTTCGAGCCGTACGGGCCGAAGTTGCCGATCGTGACCTCGCCGATGTTCGCGCCGATGCGGATTCTGATCTGAAAGAAGGCGAAGAGCGTCGACGAGAGGTCGTTTTTGCTTCTCAGGGAATTGATGATGTCAAAGGCGTCGGAGAGCGCCGAGTGCGCCTCCTCCGGCGCGGACGAGTCGATAAAGCGGCCGTCGGCATGGTTGAAGAGGATGCATATCCGCTGCATCTCGACGCAGGTGAAAAAAAGCTCGCGCGCGATGAGCGAGAGCCGTTCTTCCTTACCGAGGGACCTGAGCCTGCGGTCGAGGATGTCGTCGAACTGGAACATCATCGAGTCGCCCTCGATTTTGTTCATGTAGCCGCCATGGCGCTCGAGGACGATTTGAAAGGCGGTATAGAGCCCGTTGAGAAGTATTTGGTTTTCCTTCGGGCTCAGGAATTTCGAGAGGTAGGTGTAGTCGGCGATGTCGATAAAACCGACACCGACATGGCTCTCGAGCGAATGGGGCGGTATGCGCCCGATGTCGCAAATCGCGCGCACGAGGCTCCGCGGAGTGTAAAAATCGCGTATCGATTCTATCAGCTCCGTTTCCGTTATTGGTACATTTTCGGATAAACTTTTTTCTTTCATACCAAAACTGTAACCCGCAGAGGCGGTTAAGACAAGCCAAATTGAGCGATTTTTACCGATTACACCCCATAATCATGGAGTATATGGAGATTTTTGGTATTCCGTAAGAAAGTCGCCTTTCATCGTCCGGAGCGATTCGGTCAGCGCGACCTTATAGACATGCGGATTCAAAATTCTTCGATAGGAACGATCAAATTGCTCCAAACCGGCTCGCACGCGGGAACGAATTTGGTCGAGGCTTTCCGCCTCGGAAACGAGCGCCCCGCCTTTCATTCGCGGCGAGAGGAGGGGGACGACCTGTGCCGGGGAGAACGTGAAGCTTTGATAGTCGTTTGAAGGATGATAGAAGCGCTCTTTCGTTCCGACGACCAAAGGTTCGCCATCGAGCGCGAGGACGTCGGCCTTCGCGGTTCCATCCTCATTAAAGATTCTCCACACTTGCTTGACGCCGGGGTTCGTCGTCTTTTCGGGATTGTCCGAAAGTTTCATCGTCGGCTTGAGCCCTCCCGATCCGTCGGATTTCGCGGCGAGTTTGTAGACACCGGTGAACGACGATTCGTTGCCGCCGGTGACCATGTGCGTGCCGACGCCCCAGGAGTTTATCGGCGCCTTGTTGAGCACGAGCGACTCGATGATTTCCTCGGTCAGCTCGTTCGACACCGTGATCGTCGCTTCGGGCAAGCCCGCCCGGTCGAGCGCCTCGCGAACCTCGCACGAAAGATACTGGATGTCCCCCGAGTCGAGGCGCACGCCGAAGTTGTGCCCCTTTTCCGCGAGACGCTTGCCCGCCTTGATGGCCGCGACGATGCCGGACTCGAGCGTATTGTAGGTGTCGATGAGGAACACCGATTTGGTAGGGTATACTTTCGCGTACGCGTCGAACGCCTCTTCCTCGCTCGGGAAGGACATGACCCAAGAGTGCGCCATCGTGCCGAGCGCGGGTATGCCATAGACGCGCGCGGCCAGCGAGTTGCTCGTGCCCGACGCGCCGCCGATGTACGCCGCCCTGCTCGCGCTCATCGCTCCGTCGAATCCTTGCGCCCGTCTCAGGCCGAATTCCATGAGCGATCCCTTATTGGAGGCGAGCCAAATTCGCGCGGTTTTGGTTGCGATGAGACTTTGGAAATTGATGAAGTTAAGGACGAGTCCCTCGAGAATCGCCGCTTCGATGACGTTCGCGTGCACGCGAAGCAACGGCTCGTTCGGGAATACGATCGTCCCTTCGTCCATGGCCCAGATGTCGCCCGTGAAGCGAAAGTCCGCGAGATAGTCGATGAAACCCCGATCGAAGGTTCCGAGTCCCTCGATCCAGGCGAGATCCTCCGGCGTAAAGCGGAATGAGGAGATCGCGTCGAGGAGGGGAGTGAGCCCGGCGAATACCGAAAAGCCGCCGTCAAAGGGCTGGCGGCGGAAAAACATGTCGAAAACCGATGGGTTATTCATTCCCCGCTTCCAGTAGCCTTGCGCCATTGTGAGTTCGTAAAAATCCGTGAAGAGCGCGCTCTCAGTCATGACTTATCTCCTTGCGAACGGCGGAACCCGACGCCTGCTTTACTATCTCTATTCGGCTCGGGATTCGCGTGCGCAGTTCCGCGACGTGCGATATGATCCCCACCATGCGATGCCCGCGTATTTCGTCGAGTATCGATATTGCCCGCTCAAGGCTGGCTTCGTCGAGGGAGCCGAAGCCTTCGTCGATGAACACGGCGTCGAGCTGGATTCCCCCGGATCTCGATTGTATCGAATCGGCGAGTCCAAGGGCAAGGCTTATCGACGCCATGAAGGTCTCTCCGCCGGAAAGCGTGCCCGAGGGCCGGGCCTTGCCGGTGTACGAGTCGAGTATTTCGAGCTCGAGGCCGGAAAGGTTGTTGCCCTTTCGGTAGCTTTCGTTGAGCTGGATGCGGTAACGGCCCTCGCTCATTCGGTTCAGCCTCTCGTTCGCGAACGCCGCGATTTCCTCGAGGTACATCCCGAGAATCCAGGCGTCGAAGCTGACGCGCGCGGGATTCGCGCCGGAGAGGTCCTGCGAGAGGGCTTTGATCGTTCCCGCGCGCGACGAGCGTTCCGCGCGCTCAGCCTCAAGCTCGTCCCAGTGGCGCTTGAGCGAGTCGATCTCGGCGATCGCGGCCGATTTTTCCTCGAGGGTTCGGTCAGCTTCAGAGACGCGGGAATCGATGGACGCGAGTTCGCGGTCGATCTCCGACGCCTCGGGTCCGCTCCAGGACGCAAGTTCCTTCTCCGTGCCCGCAATCGCTCCCTTCGCGGAGGCGAGCTCCCGGTTCCATTCGTCGATCGCGCGTTCCGCCTTTTCCGTCTCGTCGGTATCGATTGCCGCGGACCTCACGGCTTCCTTTCCTTCGAAACCCGCTTCGGCGAGCGACCGGGAAAACTCGCGTTCGGCCGCGGCGAGCGATTCCGCGTTTTTTGCGGAGGCGCGCCGAAGGTCGTCGCGGCGGCCCTCGAGCGAGGCGAGCGCCTTCATCGTTCGCTCTTTACGTTCCTCGCTCGCGGAGAGTTCGGCGTCGATCGCAAGCGTCCGCGCCGAGACGATTTCGATGGCTTCCGCGGCCTCGGCCGGGTCGAACTCGCGCCGAGGGCGGCTTCGTTTGCGATTGCCCGCGGGGGCGTCGTCAACCGAAGCGGGCACTGCGTCCGGCGCGGGGAAGGCTTCGAGGTAGCGCCGCTCCTTTGCCGCGATGTCGGTTTCCTTCGCCGCGATCGCCGCCTCAAGCGTCGCCTTCTCCGCGCGCGCGCTCGTCAGTTCCCTTTCGGACCGTTCGCGTTCCGCGCGGAGCCGATCGGCTTCGCGAAGGGCCTTCTGCGAGCGGACGAGGGCGTCGTGCGCTTCCTGCATCGTTTCCGCCGCGCCCTTGAGTCGTTCGGCCGCCTCTGCCGGAAGGGGAATATCCGCAGGCGAGATACAGCGCGCGTCGGTCGGCTCTCCGCGCGCGCGCGCTGACGTCTCGCAGTATCGCGCGATGAGGGCCTGTACGCGCCCCTGAGCCGTCGCGAGGTTCGCGTCGTGACCGGAGGCGTCGGCGGTGAGCTTCGTGGCCCGCTTCGAGAGTTCGTCGAGATTTCGCCTCGCCGCATCGATTCGGTCCTGGATCGCGACGCCTTCGAGCGTGCCCGCTCGCGCAGGGCGGGGATGGTCGGCCGAGCCGCACACCGGGCATGGCTCTCCCGCCACGAGGGAGGCGGCAAGGGTTCCCGCCCAAGCGGTCTCCCGCTCACGGGCGGCGAGCCGTTCGAGGTCCAGAAGCTCCGCCTCGCGGACACGCGCGTCGGCGACCGTCTCCGCGAGACGCGCGCGGGACTCTCTCGTGGCGCCTTCGTGGCCCGCGAGCGAAAGCCGTTCGCGCGCGTACTCCTCGGCGAGCGCCTTGAGCTCGCGGGCGAGATCGAGCGAAGAACGCGCGCGAGCGTCGGCCTCGCTCCTTTCCTCAAGCGCGGCCGTTTCGGCCGTCTGTGCCGAGAGTGATTCGGTAACCGTTCCGATCGCCGCGACCAGCGCTCCTTCGCGATCGGCGATCGGCCGAAGCCGATCTTTCAGCGCGTTTGACTCCGCGATATCCGAGGCGAGCTCGATCGCGATTCCCGCGGCGATCGCGAGGCGCTCTTTTCTGACGAGGAGTCCTTCGCGCTCGCGCGCGAGCGCGACAAGCCGCTCGCGGTCGGCCGAAAGCGCGGATATTTCGTCGGTGGCGTTTGCGATCGCTTCCAGAACCGCAGCGAGGTCTTCGTTCGACGCGCGTCCCGCGTCGCGGAGCTCCTCGATGCGATCGAGGGACGACACGAGCGGAAACGCGCGCCGCGCGAGCGCTATTTTCGAGCGCGACGCTTCCATAGCGGCGCGCATTCCCTCGAGACGGGCAACCTCAAGCGCGAGACGATCGCGCTCCGCGCGCCGTTCCCCGTGCGCGCGCGCCTTTTCCCTGAGGGCAGCGTGTTCGGAATGAAGTCGGCGAAGGGAGGCGAGGTTCGCCTTGGCCGCGTCGACCGCGCCCGAGAGCGCGAGGCGATCGGCTTCCCATGACAGCGGGTTAAAGCGCTCGCCGAGGGAAAGTATCGACCGCTCGGTGTCCGCGACGAGGGCTTCCGCCTCGCGCGCGCGATTTCGGGCGAGTTCTATGACGCGGCCGTGCCGCTCGACCGGAAAGAGTTTCGAGAGAACCTGCTTGCGTTCGGTTGAATTCTGCCGAAGGAATTTCGCGAACTCTCCTTGGGGGAGAAGCACGATGCGAGAGAATTCCTCCTCCGAAAGCCCGATGAGCGAGAGCAGCTCCCGTTCGGTGTCGCTTTTATTGGTGGAGGTGCGGCTTTCCCATGCAGGGGCGCGCCACTCCTCGAGGGTGACGTCGTCAAGGGTCTTTTGCGCCTTGCCGCTTCGTTTTCCGACGCGCTCGCCGGGAAGGGAGCGCCTGACGCGGTATCGTTTTGCGCCGAGGGAGAAGGTCAGCTCGACGGCGCTTTCGTCGTCGTCATCCGCGAACTGACAGCGCATCTGCCGCTCGAGGCCCTTGCGCGCGCCGGGCGCGGTTCCGTATATCGCGTACGCGATCGCGTCGAATATGGTCGTCTTGCCCGCGCCGGTCTTGCCGAACACGAGGAAGATGTCGCCGAGGGCGGTGAAGTCAATTTCGTGGCGGCCGGCGAACGGGCCGAAGTTCGCCATGACGAGTCGCTCAGGCCTCATCGGAGCACTCCTTCAAAAGTTCGGCGAATAAATCCCGTTTGGCGGGATCGACCGAGCCATAGAGCATTTCCTCGAAGCGGCAAAAATCGGTGACGGGATCTCTCGCGCGCTCGGTCGTCTCGCCGCCGGCGTCGGAATCGCCCGCGGGAACGGTCCCGTCGAGCGCGCCTTGCCTGACGCTCAGGAGATGGGGGAACTTCGCTCGAAGGAGGCCGATGGGGTTCGCGACGAGAGAATCGTCCGTCAGCGTTATCTCGAGCCAGTCCGCGGCGCGCGCGTCGAAGGCCGACCCCGAGCGGAAATCGGCGAAGGCGCCCGAAAGGCGCGTGACCGCCCGGAACGGCACGACCGGAATCTCCGTTACCGTAACGGGAAAGCCCGCCTCGCGGCAGTCGATGTCGACTTTCAGGAATCGCTTGCGGTCGCCTGACTCGTCGAAGGCGTAGGCAAGCGGCGAGCCTGCGTAGCGCATTCGGTCGGTTACGCGCTGCGGTCGGTGAAGGTGGCCGAGCGCGACGTAGTTGAAGCGCGAGAAAAGCGCGGGCGGCACGCGTTCGGCCGAGCCGACGAATACGCGCTCGGAGGATGATTCAGCGCCGCCCGCCGCGAAGAGATGCGCGACAAGGACCGTGGGTATGCCGCGAAGGCTTTGCGAGGCAAGCGCGGATTCGAATCTTCGCGCGGCTTCCGAAGCGAGATCCGCCTGCGAAGCGAGGAGGCGAGTCGTCGGCTCGCTCGCGTCAGGATCGCGATCGAAGTCGAATTCCTGCCCTTCGGGAATCGCGAGCGTACCTGCAGCGAGAAACGGAAGCAAAAAGAACGCTAGCCGGCTATCGCCTTTTGAGAGTATAATCGGTGTGAAGGATCGTTCCGGATCGCCGACGATGTGTATGCGCTGTTCGCCAAGGATAGCGTCCGCGAACGAGAGCCTCTGGGCCGAATCGTGGTTGCCGGGGATAATGAATATCTCGACGTCGGGTCGTTCGCGTCTGACGCGCGCGAGAAAGGCGCTGAAGAGCGCGACTGCCTCGGCGGGCGGAACGGCTCGGTCGTATACGTCGCCCGCGATGACGAGCGCCGCGTAGTCGTCACTCTCGAGCTCTCGGGCGAGCTGGTCGAGCATGACGCGTTGATCCTCGATGAGCGAGGTATCGTGAAGCGACTTGCCGAGATGTAAATCGCCGGTATGAAGCAGTTTCATGCCGTATACTCTATGTGGAATGAGCCGGTCTGTAAAGGGCGCGTTTCGCCGAAGGATGAATTGTTTGATGAGAATCGGATCGAGGATAGCACTTTTTGTCGTCTCCCTTTTTTTCTTGCTGTGCTGCACGGCAGGCGTCTTTTTGCTTGCCGTCTCTCCGACAAACCGGCTCCAGGCGGAATACGACTCGGTGCTCGAACTCGACTCCGCGCTCGGCGACCTTCAGCGAGCGCTTTTGCGCGCGGCCCTTTCGTCGCCTGACATCGCCCAATCGACGCTTGCCGACTCGCTTACCCGCGTCGACGCCCGTCTTGCCGCCGCCTCGAGCCTTGAGGGCGTGTCGCGCATAGCCCCCGCCTTTTCGTCTGCGCTCGGCCCGGCGGTGGACGCGATCGCCGCCGCGCGCTCTCTTTCCTCTCGGCCGTACGACGATGCGAGTTTCGCGGCGCTCGCCGTTTCCGTTTCCGGGATGATCGACGGCGCGCGCTCCGGAATCATGGCCGCGCGGCCGGCCGTCGCCGGGGCCATCGACGGCATACGCCTGTGGACCTTCATTGTCTCGGGCGCGATCATCGTCGGCACCTGGCTTCTCGGCCTTCTCGCCGTGCGCCTGCTTTCCGTCTCCCTGTCGCGGTCTTCCCGGCGCGCCGTCGGGGTGCTCGACGCCGTGCTTTCGGGAAACGTGGAAACCTCCCTCGACGGGATCGAGGCGGACGGCGAGCGCGACGCGCTCATGAGCCGCGTCGTCGAGCTCGTCGGCGCGCTCCGCGAGATAAACTCCTCCGTGCGCGACGACCTGTCCTCGAACATTTCCTCGTGCGCGAACCTTTCCGTGTCGCTCGGCAACACGTCAGCCACGTTTGAGGTGGTTGACGGCTTTATCGAAAACATCCGGGGAGAGGTCGGCTCCCTCGAAGAGCAGGTCAAGACCGTTAAGCAGGGACTGAGCCGCATCACCACCGGGCTCGAGCATCTCGGCTCCGGCATCGCCGACCAGAAAGGCGTCGTCGAGGGCTCGCTCGAGTCGGTGAACGGCATGATCGACTCCATCGGCGAGATGGCGGATCGGGCGACGAGGGACGAACGCGTCGTCCACGATCTCGTCGTTTCTTCCGCGGAGAGTCAGGAGATTTTCTCGTCGACGTACCAAAAGATCACGACGATCAAGGACAGCGTCTCGCGCATCAACGGGATGGCGTCGGTCATCGACTCCATCGCCGAGCAAACGAGCATGCTCGCGCTCAACGCGGCGATCGAGGCGGCGCACGCGGGCGACGCGGGCAAGGGATTCGCGGTCGTCGCCGAGGAGATAACGAAGCTCGCCGAGGCGGCATCCGATAGCTCGCGCGAGATTTCCCTTTCCATCGACGAGATCGTCGAGAACATCACTACCATGGCCGATTCGTCGGGCGCGCTTGACACGGCCTTCTCCACGATGACAGCCGATATCGAGCGCGCGCACCGGACGATCCTCGAGTTTTCCCGCGGGCTTACCGCGTCGAACCGCGACACGAAGGGCGTCCTCGAGACGATGAACGCGCTCAACGCGGTATCGAACGACGTCACGCGGGATTCAGGCTTGATGGCCGAGGGCGCCGGTGAGATCGAAACGTCGATGTCCGAACTCGAGATGATCTCGAGCCGGGTGTTTGACGGGATCACGGCCATGTCCCTCATGCTCAACGGACTAAAGGAAGCGGTCGTCGATTTCGGCAAGGTTTCCGCCGAGATGAAGCGCTCGGGCGAGGCGATTTCCGGAACCTTGGAGCGGTTGAAGTAACCGCGCCTTTTGTGCTACCGTCCTTCCATGAAACTCGATATGTCGCTCTCCGGCCTTTCCGGAGCCTTCCCCCAGGATTTTACGGAATCGGAAAAGGCGCAGGCTAAAACCCTTTTTCTCAAGCGCCTTTCGCTTCTCGCCCACGAATTCTACGGCGGGAAGATGCAAACCCTTCCGAAGTGCGGGCTGTACGGCTTCAACTGGTTTAATGCTTGGTACACGCCCGGCGTATCCGCCGTTTCCACGACCATTCGCGACGACAACGACGCGTCCTTTACCCTCTCGAACCGGGGCAACCTCGTCGCGGTCGTGAGCAACTCGACGCGCGTCCTCGGCGACGGAGACTGCACTCCCCCTGGCGGTCTCGGCGTCATGGAAGGGAAGGCGATGCTCATGAAGTACCTCGGCGGCGTCGATTCGATCGCGCTCTGCGTCGATTCCCGCGTCAGGGCCGACGAAGCGGCTTCGCGCGGCCTTGCGGCCGGCAAGCACGATCCGGCAAAGATCATCGAGTTCGTCCGGATGCTCGAGCCGTCCGTCGGCGCGGTCAACCTCGAGGACATCAGCCAGCCCGAATGCTTCCGCGTGCTCGACGAGCTCCGCGAGGCCTGCGACATTCCCGTGTGGCACGACGACGCGCAGGGAACCGCGTGCATTACGCTCGCGGGCCTCCTCAACGCGCTCAAGCTCGCGGGGAAAAGCCTCTCCGACGCGAAGATCGTGCTTCTCGGCGCGGGCGCGTCGAACACGACCATCGCCCGGCTCATCCTGGCCGACGGCGGCGACGGCGCGAAGATGATCGTCTGCGACTCGCGCGGCGCGCTTCACGCGGGCCGGGCCGACGTCGAGAAGGACACTCGTTATTACCGCAAGTGGGAACTCTGCCTTTCGACGAACCCGGGAAGGATCGAAACGATCGAGGAAGCCATCTCGGGCGCGGATGTGCTTATCGCCCTTTCGACGCCCGGACCCGATACCGTGAAAAAGGAATGGATCCGCTCGATGGCCGCCAAGGCGATCGTCTTTACCTGTGCGAATCCCGTTCCCGAGATTTGGCCCCACGACGCTAAGGACGCGGGCGCCTTCATCGTCGCGACCGGCCGGGGAGACTTCCCAAATCAGGTGAACAACTCCGTGTGCTTTCCCGGCATCCTCAAGGGCGCCCTCTTGGTGCGGAGCCGGAAGATCACCGACGGCATGGCGATAGCCTGCGCGCACTCGATCGCCGACTACTCCGAGAAGAAGGGAATCGATCTCGAGCACATCGTCGTAACCATGGAAGACGAGGACGTATTCGCCTGCGAGGCGGCCGACGTCGCCATGAAGGCGATAGAGGAGGGCGTCGCGCGCGTGACCCTTTCCTGGCAGGAAGTTCACGACCGTGCCGCGAGCGACATCGCCGCCGCGCGCGGAGTTACGAAACTCCTCATGGATACGGGTCACATCCCCGAGCCCGACGAGTCGATGCTTGAAGAAGCGTTGAAAGCCGCGACCGACGCCGTCGTCGCGGCGAGAAAGACGCCGCGCTAAGCGGACGCGAGAGATGATCCGCGAGTCAAAGGGGAACGCGGTCGCTTCCCTCGTCCTCTGCTCGCTCCTGTGGAGCTCGGGCGGCCTTCTCATCAAGCTCGTCGACTGGGACCCGCTCGCGATCGCCGGGGCGCGAAGCGCCCTCGGGCTCGTAACGATGCTTCTCATCCTCGGCGTGCCCCGCCTTACGCTGAGCCTCGATCAGATCATGGTTGCGTTATCGTACACCGCAACCATGGTTCTTTTCGTCATCGCCAACAAGATGACGACCTCGGCGAACGCGGTGCTTTTGCAGTATACGGAGCCGGTGTATATAATAATTCTCGGAAGGTGGCTTCTTTCCGGCGAGAAAGCGGGCGCGTCCGACTGGATCTGCGTCGCGGGTATCCTTTTCGGGATGGTGCTCTTTTTTTTCGACGAGCTGAGCCTGGCGGCCAACCTCGGAAATCTGCTCGCCATCCTCTCCGGCGTAACGTTTGCGCTGACCGCCCTGTTCATGAGGCGCCAAAAGGAGGGTAGGCCCGCCGACTCCCTCATGCTGGCGCATATGCTCACCGTCGCGGTCGCGCTCCCTTTCGTCATTCGCTCGGGCGCCCCGTCCCTCACGAGCGTCGGAGGCCTTGCCCTGCTCGGCGTGTTTCAGATGGGCATTCCGTCGGTTTTGTACGGCCGCGGCATGCGGGGCGTTTCCGCCGTCGGGGCGGCCATTATCACGATGCTTGAGCCCGCGCTCAACCCGCTGTGGGTCGCTTTGATCATAGGTGAATTCCCCTCTTCACGCGCCATCCTCGGCGGATGTATCATACTTTTTTGCGTGACCGCGCGCACGGTTCTCAAAGCGGAAAAAATGTAATATACTGCTTGCCTATATTTGGAGGAACGAAACAATGGCAATTCAAAGAACCTTTGCCATGCTGAAACCGGGAGTGCTTCAGCGCAGGATAGTGGGGGACGTCATGTCCCGTTTCGAGCGAAAGGGGCTTAACCTGATCGGCCTTAAGGTCATGGTCATACCGCCCCTCGTCGCCGCGACGCATTATGCGGAACACAAGGGCAAGTCGTTTTACGACGACCTTATCTCCTATATCATTTCCGGGCCCGTCGTCGCCATGGCAATCGAGGGTGACGAGGCCATTCAGCTCGTGCGGCGCCTCTGCGGCCCGACGGCCGTGTGCGAGTCCCTTCCCGGCACGATCCGTGGGGACTATTGCCTGCACACGAATCACAACATCATCCATTCCTCGGATTCGGTCGAAAGCGCGGACCGGGAGCTCAAGCTGTTTTTCCAGCCGAACGAGCTTGTTTCCTGGAATGACGGCAACGTCGGCTGGTATTAGACGATAAGGAAGGATCATGGGACAGACTATCGGAATTATCGGTGCTGGAGCTTGGGGAACGGCCATGGCGATTTCGCTCGCGCGGCAGGGGCATTCGGTCGCGCTGTGGGCCATGGAAAAGGACGTCGTCGAGTCGATCAACGAGCGGCATGAAAACGAGCGTTTTCTGCCGGGCTTCAAGACGCCCGACTCTCTCGTCGCGTCCGACGATATTCGTTCGGTGGCGGGAGGCAAGGCCTTTCTGATTCTGGCGAGCCCGTCACTTTATCTCGCGCGGACGATGCGCGGGCTTCACGACGTTCCCAACATTCAGGACGGTTCCACGTGCATCGGCGTGCTGACCAAGGGCTTTATCCCGTCGGAAGACGGACCCCGGCTCATCCTCGAGACGCTTGAGGACGTCCTTCCCGAATCGTACCGCAAGTCAACCGTCTACATTTCGGGGCCGAGCCACGCGGAAGAGGTCGCCATGGGAAAGGTGACCGGTCTCATCGCCGCGAGCGAGAATCCCATGAACTCGATTCGCTTCCGCGAGGTGCTCAAGTCGAAGGGTCTTCTCGTCTACTCGAGCCTTGACGTCATCGGCGTGCAGATTTGCGCCGCCGCGAAGAACGTCGTCGCCATCGCCTTCGGCTGTCTCGACGCCATCGCGGAAACGAGCGACGCCTTCGGCGACAACACCGAGTCGCTTTTGTTCGCCGCGGGCCTCAACGAAATCCAGATCATCGGGCGCGCGATGGGCGCGACGCATCACGAGACCTTTACCTCGCTTTCAGGGGTGGGCGATCTCGACGTTACCTGCCGCAGTAAGTTCGGCCGCAACAGGCGGTTCGGCCACGACATCATCAACAATCGCGTACTTACGCGCTTCAAGAATCTCGACGACCTCATCGACCGCATATCGGAGATCGGGTATCTTCCCGAGGGCGCCGTCGCCTGCAAGTACGTCAAGCAGATCGCGGAACGCCATTCCCTCAAGTTGCCGATATGCAATGGTCTTTATCGCATCCTCAATCGCGAGCTTGAGCCGGCCGAGTTTATCGAGAGCCTGCTCGACGGGGCGCAGATTTAACCATGTTTGACAGGATAACCGGATCGATAGGAGACGTCGTACGCCGCATTTCGGGAAAGGCGACGATAACGGAAAAGAACGTCGAGG
>CAYSEA010000041.1:0-1410 GCA_964429975.1 uncultured Treponema sp. | reverse complement strand
ATTCTATATGTAAGTATAGCGATTGACGCGGCCGACGCGGCCGGGGGATAATCGCCGCCTCGGGCGTTCAGGCGCCCGGTAGACTCTGTATCAGGAACGGATACCCATGCTCGAGAAGCTTACCCAGACATTCGGAGACATAGTGCGGACCGTCGGCGGCAAGGCGACCATAACCGAGAAGAACGTCGAGGAAGCCGTCGAGGAGATCAAGATGGCGCTCCTCGACGCGGACGTGAACCTCCGCGTCGTCAGGAGGTTCGTCAACGGCACGATCGAGGAGGCGAAGGGCGAGGCGGTGCTCCGCTCCGTCAATCCCGGCCAACAGTTCGTCAAGATCGTACACGACCGCATGGTCGCCCTGCTCGGCGACGAGCGGCAGGACCTCCGCCTCAAGGGACCCGACACGCAGTCCGTCGTGCTCTTTCTCGGCCTTCAGGGTTCGGGAAAGACGACGAGCGCCGCGAAGCTCGCCGCTCGCCTCAAGAAACAGGGAAGGAATCCCCTGCTCGCCGCGTGCGACCTCGTGCGACCGGCGGCCGTCGAGCAGCTTTCCGTACTCGCCGAGCGTATCGGCGTACCCCTCTACAAGGAAGACACCAAAGACGCCGTGCGCGTCGCGAAGGGCGCGCTCCAGTTCGCTCGCAAGAACGGACACGACGTCCTGATCGTCGACACCGCCGGCCGCCTCCAGGTCGACGAGGCGATGATGCGCGAGATCGTCGACATCAAGAAGGCCGTGGACCCCGTCGACACCGTTCTCGTCGCCGACGCGATGACCGGGCAAAACGCCGTCGAGATAGCGAAGGCCTTCGACGAGCAAGTCGGCATCACCGGCGTCATCCTCTCGAAATTCGACTCTGACGCGCGCGGCGGCGCGGCCCTCTCGCTCCGGAGCGTCACGGGCAAGCCCCTTCTTTTCGTCGGAACGGGCGAGAAGATCGAGGACCTCGAGCCCTTTCATCCCGACCGCATGGCCGGCCGCATCCTCGGCATGGGCGACGTCGTCAGCCTCGTCGAGAAGGCGCAGGAGACGATCGACGTCGCCGACGCGGAGCGATTGCAGAAACGGATGGCGAGCGAGTCGTTTACCCTGCAGGACATGCTTGACCAGCTCGATCAGTCCATGCTCGAGATGCTTCCCGGCATGGCGGGCCAGATGCGTGAAGAGGACCTTAACGTCGGAGCGCTCAAGGCGCAAAAGGCCATTATTCAGTCAATGACGAAAAAGGAACGCGATAACCATCTCATCATCGGCCCTTCGAGAAGAAAGCGGATCGCGCGGGGATCCGGAACGTCCGTTTCGGACGTGAACCGCCTCATCAAGCAGTTCGAGAAAATGCGGCAGACCATGCGCAAGTTCGCGAAAAACAAGGGCATGGCGGCGAAAATGTTCGGCGCGATGGGCGGTTT
>CAYSEA010000040.1:0-22328 GCA_964429975.1 uncultured Treponema sp. | reverse complement strand
GGAACGACCCGATCGACGCGATTAGCGCTCAGGGCGCGGCAAGCACTCAGAGTGCGGGTCGCTCGCTCTTTATTCCCCGCATCGACGCCTTTCGCCGCCTCTTTCCCGCGGACTACGACGCCGCGCGATGGATCATCTCCGGTCCCGAATACTTGGTCTTCGCTCTGACGGGAGAAGCCGTCACGCTCCTTCCCGATCCCCGCTACCGCGAAACCTATTGGACCGACGAAGCCCTCGCGCAAGCCGGGCTCGACGCCGCGAAAATGCCGCCCTTCGTCCCCCTCGGAGCGATCGCGGGCACGTGCGGCGGAGTCAGCGGACTTCCTTCCGCGCTCGCAGGTATCCCGGTCGTCGCCTGCGGCCCCGATTTTCTCGTCGCGCTCGCGGGCACCGGAGCGATCAAGCCCGGACTCGCGTGCGACCGCGCGGGAACGAGCGAGGGCCTCAACGTCTGCATAGCCTCTCCCGTCGCGGCTCCCGACATCCGCGTCCTTCCGTCCATTATTTCGGGACTCTGGAACGCCTCGTATCTCCTTCCCGAAACGGGCAAGCGCTTTCACGAATACCGCGCGGGAGCCGGCCTTTCGCTCAAAGGCTATCCCGAAATCATGAGCGAGATCGCCGCAAGCCCGATCACGCCGCGCGCGGGCGAAGTCCTTCATCCGGGACGGGCGCTCGTCGAGGATATCGGCTTTTCGGTCAGGCGCGGCATCGACGCGCTAGCGGCCGCGACGGGTTTCACGCGCGAGCTGAGGCTCTCCGGCGGTCAGGCGAGAAATGAGGAATGGAACCGGATCAAGGCCGACATTTCCGACGCGACGCTCGTGTTGACGGCGACCGCTGACGGCGAGCTCATGGGAAACGCGGCGATCGCCTTCGCGAGCCTCGGGACGTACGCCTCGGTCACGGACGCCTCCGACGCGATGGTACGCATAGCCCGCCGATACGAGCCCAGTGGCGCGCATCGGGCGATCTACGCGGAAAAATACCGCGCCTGGCTCGAGGGCGCGCGGTGATAATCCACTTCATGCCCGAACGCGTCGAGTGCGTCATCTTCGACATCGACTCCACGCTCTACACGAACGAGCGCTATGCGCACGAGCAAGTCGACGCGCAAATCAGGCGTTTCGCCACACTTCGCGGCGTTTCCGACGACGAAGCCCGCTCTCTCGTCGCCGAGCACCGCGGACGCCACGAGCGCGAAACGGGAGAAAAGCTCAGCCTCGGAAACGCCCTCGTTTCGTTCGGCGTGCCGATCGCGGAAAGCGTGCGCTGGCGCGAAGAGCTCCTCGAGCCGGCCGACTACCTCTCCGAGGACCCGCTTCTCGCCGAAACCCTCGAGCGGCTCGCGCGCCGCTTCTCCCTCGTCGCCGTCACGAATAATCCCGTCATACCCGCGCGAAAGACCCTCGACGCCCTCGGCGTCGCGCGCTTCTTCCCCACGCTCGTCGGCCTCGACACGACGGGCGTCAGCAAACCCCACGAACTCCCCTTCCTCACCGCCTCGCGCGCCGCGGCCGTCGCCGTCGATCGCTGTCTTTCGGTCGGCGACCGCTTCGACATCGACATCGCCCTTCCCCTCAAGATGGGCATGGGCGGCATACTCGTCGACGGCGTCGAAGACGTCTATCGCCTCCCCGCTCTGCTCGGCGCGTAAGCGCGCGAGATTGCGTACCGGCTTTTCGCACTGCATGCAGTGCGCGCATGCAGTGCGCGAGATTGCTGTGCGCGAGATTGCTGTGCGCGATTTTTCAAAAACTCATTGAATCGATAAATCGGCGGGAGAACTCGGGGCTATCCGCGAGTTGCACGAGCGAGGCCTTGAGGATAATCTCGTTCGCGAGCGCGAGCGACGACGGGTCGAGCAAAAAGGAGCGGGCTCCGGCGAGAGACGTGTTGCCGACCGCGTGGACGCGGCCCGCGAAGCCGGGCGGCAAGAGGCCGCAGGCGAGCGCGCTTCGTTCCTTGAGGTAGAGGCCGAAGCCGCCCGCGAGATGCACGGCGCTCACGCCGTCGTAGCCGATGCCCGCCGCGTCGACGAGGGTCTCGATGCCGGCGCGTATCGCGGCCTTGGCGAGCTGAAGCTCGCGCACGTCGGAAGCCGTGAGACGGATGTTCGTTCCCACGCCGAGCTGAATGCCGCGCTCGGCGAGCGCGGGCGAAAGGGAGCCGTCGGGACGCACGAGGCCGATCTCAAGCGAGCAGGCCACGAGGTCGAGCAGGCCCGATCCGCAAAGCCCGATCGGCGGCTTCGCCCCCGCGATCGTGGAATAGGCGAAACGGTTTCCCTCGACGCGGACTTCGGAGACCGCGCCCGCGACACCGCCCGCCCCGCACGAAATGCGCCCGCCCTCAAAGGCGGGACCCGCGGCGGCCGAGGCGCAGAGTATCTTTCCCGAGCCCACGAGGGCCATCTCTGCGTTCGTGCCGAGGTCGACGAGAAGCTCGCGCGGGCCGTTGACGTCAAGCTCGAGGGCGACGAGGCCCGCGACGATGTCCCCGCCGACGAATGCGCTGATGGCGGGAACGATCCTCACCGGACAGTCGGCGGGCAGGGGAAAATCGTCGATGGCGGAAAAAACCTGCCGCGCGGGCATGTCGGGAAAGTGGGTGCGCTCGGGCGTATACGGCGCTACGGCGAGGGCGTCGCACCGAAGGCCGAGCATGAGATGTACCATCGTCACGTTCGCGGCGACGGTAACGAGGCCGATCTCCCCCGCCGGAACGGAAGCCTCGCCCATGAGAAGCGAGACGCCGCGAGAGAGATCGTGCGTCACCGCCGCGCGAAGGGCCTCTGCCTTGCCCGAGATCGCGGCCTTTACCCGCGAAAGCACGTCGGCCCCGTAGCGGCGCTGGGAATTAAGTAGGGTTACGCCGGCGAGCACCCGGCCCGAGTCGCGGTCGAGAAGCTCGAGGGCGACGGTCGTGGTGCCGACATCGATCGCGATCCCGTAGCGAACGGGTCTCGCGGTCCGCTCGGGGGCGGCGGCCGTCGCGGTCAGCGTTTCCGCAAACGCGACGCCGGCGGGGTCAAGGGGCATCAGCGCTTCTCCGCCGCCGTAGCCGCGCGCCAGCACTTTCGCGCCGCCAGAAAAAGGAGGCCGAGGGCCGCGAGCGCGACGGGAATAAAGGCCGGTCCGATGCGCAGGGGACCGACGAGAAGGATGAACGAAAAAAGCCCATGGAGCGCGCACGCGACCACAAAGCCTCGACGCTCGACGGAACCCGCGCGGACGCGCGGCCGCGAGCGGTACACCGCCCAGAAGGAAACGGAGCATATCATGGCAAGCGCGTGCACGGGAACGGCGGTAATCATGCGCGCGAACACCGACCGGGGAAGGGCCATGCCGTATACGACGCCCTCGAAGGCGGCGAACGCGAGGCCGAACAGGGCCGCGCGCGCGAGAAGGGAGCGGTTAAACGCGAAGTCGTCGCGTCTCGCCCCTTCGCGATCCTCTATGTCATTTTCCGAAAGAGCGCGACCGGCCAAGGTCACGAGGGCGACGAATACGCCGAGGCGCGCGGCCTCCTCGGCGAAGGCCGTCATGACGAACGAGGAATACACCGCCTCGATGATGCCGGGAAGCCGGGGCATATCCCACGAAACGGCATCGATGAGGAGCCGGGAGGGAAGCGCGAGCAGGCGCGAAAGGATAAGCGCGCCGAGAATGGCCGCGACGGCGGAAAGGCAGAGAACGAGAGCGCCGCGCGTGGAAAACCAGCTCCTCCGGATACCGTAGAAGGCAAAAAGTCCGCACGGAAAGAACGAAAGGAAAACGATAATGATGACCGTCATAGACATAAGAATACCGACGGTTTCCCTTTAACACAAGCAATTATTCCGCTATAGTGCACCTACATGGGAAACAGAAGCAGGCGAATAATCCTCGTTGGCCTCAAACATACCGGAAAAAGCACGGTCGGCCGCGCGCTCGCGGGAATTCTGGGCGCGCCCTTCATCGATACGGACGACGTAATCTCGCGTCTTTCGGGAAAGACCCCGCGGGAACTCCATGACGAGGGCGGATGGCCGCTCATGGCGGAGTGGGAAACGCGCGCCTCGGCGGAAACGGCCGCGCTCGAAGGGCCCCTCGTCGTCGCGACGGGAGGCGGACTCGCCGACAATCCCGAAGGCGCGCGCGCCCTCAAGGAAACGGGAACCGTCGTCTTTCTCGACACGGATTTCGAGACCGTCTACGGCCGAATTCTCGAAAGCGCGAAGCGCGACGGGCGCATGCCGTCCTTTCTTTCGGGCGACGATCCCCGAGGCGAGTTCTCGAAAGTTTTCGCCCGACGGCGCGAATCGTATGCTACAATGGCTGACGTGCGCGTCCGGACCGACGCGCTCAATCCCCTGGAGATCTGTCGGTTGATAATGGACGCGATTACAGCATGAGCAAAGAACGCATCTTCATCGTAGAGGACGAACGCATCATCGCCATAGACCTGCAGCGGAGGCTCGAGCGGCTCGGGTACCAGATTTGCGGTACGGCGACCGAGGGCGACGAGGCCGTGGCGGGCATTCGCAAGTCGCTCCCCGATCTCGTCCTCATGGATATCCTCATTCAAGGCCCGATGGACGGCATCGACGTCGCGATTCTCGTCAAACGCGATCCCGGCACGCCCGTCATTTTCCTTTCGGCGTATACGGACGCGAAAACCCTCGACCGAGCGAAGGAAGCAGAGCCCCTCGGGTTCATCCTCAAGCCGTTCAAGGAACGCGAACTCGCCACGCTCCTCGAGATGGCCCTCTTCAAACGGGTCGCCGACAGCCGCATCCGCCAAAAGGAACAGCTCTTCTCCGCGATACTCAACTCGACGACCGACGCGATTCTGGCGATCGGGCGCGAGGGCGAGATCGCCTTCCTGAACCCCGAAGCCGAGCAGATACTCGAGATCAGCGACGCCGACTCGCGCTCGCTCAAGGCGACTGCCCTTTTCACGCTCGCCGACATGGAAACCGGAGAGCCGCTCGAACTGCCGCGCTTCAACGAGCGCATGCGCGTGCTCAAGGCGCGAAACCTCAGGCTCTCGAATCGCAACGGCAATTCCTTCGTCGTCGAGATGACCGTGAACCGTGAGCTCCCCGGCGCGGCTTCGGGGTCGGACGAAAACTACATCGTGTCTTTCCGAGACATCTCGCGCCTCCACGAGATGACCGACACGCTCAAATACCAGACGAGCCACGACACGCTCACGGGACTCCTGAACCGCAACGAGCTCGCCGTGCGCATGAACTCGACGCTCGCGCGCGAGATTTCGTCGCTGGAGCGGTCCTTCGCGCTCTATGTCGACGTCGACCACTTCAAGGTCATCAATGACTCCTGCGGCACGCAGGCGGGCGACGTCTTGCTCAGGCAAATCGCCGGGCACATACGCCGCTACGCGACCGGGCAAAACTACGCCGCGCGCACGGGAGGCGACGACTTCGTCCTCGTCTACCGCGAGGACGGCGAGCGCGAATCGGACGTGGCGGCCGTCGCGCGGGATCTTTTGGAGGCGACGCGGGCGGAACCGTTCAAGTGGAACGGCAAGGAATACCCGGTAACCCTCTCGATCGGCATCGTCAGGCTCGACTCGTCGTTCAAGAACGAACACGACGTCATGATCGCCGGGACGCAATTGGCGGCCACGACGCATTCGGGAGGGGGCAACCGCTACGTCTTCTACGAACTCGGCGAGACCGGGCGCTACGGCTCGCTTCCGATCAGCGAGTGGATCAGCCGAATCCACTCGGCCCTGCAGTCCGACGGCTTCAAGCTCTACTATCAACCCATCGAGCCGCTCGGCTCGGGCCGAAAGAAAAAGAAAATCGAGATACTCCTCCGGATGATCGACGAGTCGGGAGCGATTATCGCCCCCGGCGACTTTATCCCGATCGCCGAGCGATACAATCTCATGCCGCAAGTCGACCGCTGGGTTATCCGCCGCTCGTTCGAGGCCTTCGCCTCGCTTCGCGCGAAGAAGGACCCGCTCGCCGACGCGATCTTTTGCGTCAACCTGTCCGGCGCCTCCCTCGGCGACGAGGGCATCATCGACTTCATCGTCGAGACGACGAAGGAACTCTCGGTGCCGGCGAGCCAATTTTGCATCGAGATTACCGAGTCGAACGCCATACTCAACCTGACGTCGGCGTCGCGCTTCATTCACATCCTGCACGAGCAGGGCTTCACCTTCGCCCTCGACGACTTCGGCTCGGGCTTCTCGTCGTTCAACTACCTCAAGAACCTGCCGGTGGATTACCTCAAGATCGACGGATGCTTCATACGCAACATGGACCGGGACCCCGTGGACTACACGATGGTTCAGGCGATCACGAGTATGTGCAAGGTATTGGGTTTGCAGACGATCGGGGAGTTCGCGGAAAACGGCTCGATCATCCGCATGCTCCACGAGATCGGCGTCGACTACGCGCAGGGTTACGGCATTTCGAAGCCGCTCCCGCTCGAATTCTAATCGCCCTTCAGTCCCCGAGGCACGTGCCGACGTCCCGTGCGGTCGCGAGCATGCGATGGCCCACGGGCACCGTCTTGATTCGCCCCGCGACGAGGTCGAGCGGCACGCCCACGATCTCCCCTTTTTGAAGCGCGACCATCTTTCCGTAATCGCCTGAGGCGAGCATGGCGGCTGCCGCGGTGCCGAACTGCGACGCGAGAACCCGGTCATAGGCGGCGGGAGTGCCGCCCCGCTGTAAATACCCGAGCACGGTCACGCGCGCGTCTATGCCGGTCGCCGCCTCGATTTCGCCCGCGACGCGGTACCCGATCGAAAGGCTCATGTGTTCGCGCGACTTCTTGAAGGCCTTGCGTTCCATCAGGGCTTCCTCGGCCGATAGGGCCCCTTCGGCGACGATCACGATCGAGAAGGTCTTTCCGTCGCGAGCGCGCTTGTCGAGATGCGCGGCTATGCTTTCGATTTTATAGGGAATCTCCGGAATCAGGATGATGTCCCCGCCGCCGGCGACGCCCGAGTAGAGGCCCAGCCAGCCGGCCTTGTGGCCCATCACCTCGATGACCATGACGCGGTTGTGGCTCGACGCGGTGGAATGAAGCCGGTCGATGCCGTCGGTGGCGACGGCGAGCGCGGTATGAAAGCCGAAAGTAACGTCGGTCTCGACGATGTCGTTGTCGATCGTCTTCGGAAGCCCGATGACGTTGAGGCCCTCGCGCGCGAGGAGCGCTCCGGTCGTATTGGTTCCGTTGCCGCCGAGCACGACGAGGCAGTCGAGACCGAGCTTTCGGTAGGTATCCTTGATCATCCCGACGGCGCAGGGTTCGCCGTCTTCGGTGCACCAGTTCTTGTCCTTAAAGGGCTTTTCGCGGGAGGTTCCGAGGATGGTGCCGCCGCGCGCGAGAATGCCCGAAAACTCCATGGGCTGAAGGACGCGGCTCCGGTTCTCGATGAGCCCGCGGTAGCCGTTCTCTATGCCGATAACCTTGATGCCGTACACGTCCATGGCCGCGCGGGCGACCCCGCGTATGGCGGCGTTAAGCCCGGGCGCGTCGCCTCCGGAAGTCAGTATCCCGCAGGTCTTCGTTTTCGATGTCGGCATGGCGCCCTCCGTGTTTATCCCAGTATACCCGCAATCCGTCCCGCCCGCAATCGACCGTTCTCATTTGCCGGCTTCTATGGTATCCTGACGAAGTTATGAGAGCCACACACCGACTGATCCTTCTTTCGCTCGTCTGCCGCGCCTTTGCCGAAGCCGCGTTTGCCGCCCCCACCCCCGCGCCCGCGGGCACGCCGATTCTCGCGGGAACGGCCACGGGAATTTACCGCGTCATCGACGGCCGCGCAACGTCCCTTCGCGAGACGCCCGAGGTGCGAAAAATACTGCGCGCGGGCGACCGATGGCTCTTTCTGACGGGCGTAGGCATCCTCGAAAGCCGGGACCTCGTTCTCTTCGAGGAGCGCAACGCGGGCCTTCCCGTCAAGGTCGTGAAGGTTCCCGAAGCCGGATCAAAGCGTTTCGTCCGCGAGGTGCAGGAACTCAAGGACCTCGAGGTTCACCCCGACAATCCCGACATTCTCGTGACGGCGACGAGGGACGCCGTGTTCCTTTCGCGCGACGGGGGCCGTTCCTGGAAAAACGAGGGAATGAGCGCGGCGACCGCAGGGGTCAAGGCCGTTTCGGTCGCGGACCTTCCCGACTCGACGGGCGCCGCCCGCCTCACGATATTCATGTCGCATCCCATCTACGGCGTTTCCTGGAAGCGCCCCGACGAGGAAAAAGCCGCGTGGCGCGACATCGTAACCGGACTTGAAAAAATGCCGTCGATCAAGTGGCCCGACGAAGTCGCCGACATCGTCGCCACGAGGCGCGACGGCGCACTTGAGATACTCGCGTCCCAAACCTTCATTCCGCGCGTCTACCGCCTTGACTGGCCCGCGCTGTCCTTCGTTCCCGTCTGGTCGGGCGCCGATTCGCTCGGCACCGTCGAGGGCCTTTCGCGCGGCGCGCGCGGTCTCGTGTTCTCAAGCCCCGGCGAACTGCGCGAGCTCGCCTTGCCGCAGGCGGATGACGCGCGCTCCCCCGAGGAGAAGGCGCGAACCGCACGTGCGGGCGCGACGCCCGTGACCGATCTTGCCTCCGACCTTTCGGGCGTGAGCGGAAACCTTCTTTCGGCCTGGTTCCCCGCGGCGAAATCGCGCGGACGCGGCGACGTATCGCTCTCCGAGCTCTGGCTCCTCAAGCCCGAACGACGGGCCTCGCCCTACGCGGCGCGGGCGGCCGGGCGCAAGGGAAATTACCTTCCCGTGCATCAGGTAACCACGATGAGCGGCCTCGAGCGGCACATCAAGACGCTCGTCGATAACGGTCTCGACACCCTCGTCGTGGACATGAAGGACGACTACGGCTTTCTCCGCTACAACTCGACCGATCCCCTCGTGACGAGACTCGGAAAGGCGGGCAAGGGCATCGACGTCGAGGCCTTCGTAAAAAAGACGAAAGAAAGCGGACTTTATCTCGTCGCGCGCATCGTCGTGTTCAAGGATCGCGAGCTCGCGCGTCACGGCGGCGGAAAATACGCCGTGTGGGACCGTCGCGAGAACAAGGCATGGCAGGGCTTCGAGTACGAAACGAAAAAAATCGAAACGACGGCGGGCGACGCTGCCGAAACCGAGACGGCGCGAAAATACTACGATGAGTTTTGGGTCGATCCCTACAGCGAGGCCGTATGGGAATACAACGTCGCCATCTCGAAGGAACTGATCGCGCGCGGTTTCGACGAGATCCAGTTCGACTATATTCGCTTTCCGACCGACGGGAAAAACCTCGGCGACACGCAGTACCGCTGGCAAGACCCGGGCATGGACAAAGAAAGCGCGCTCATGTCCTTTCTTTCCTACGCCCGACGCGAGATCGCCGCGCCGATTTCGATAGACATATACGGCGCGAACGGTTGGTATCGCACGGGCGCGAGGACGGGCCAGGACGTCGAGCTCTTGGCGCGATACGTCGACGCCATCTGTCCGATGTTCTACCCGAGCCATTTCGAGCAAGGCTTCCTTGCGCAGGAACCAGCCCAAGACCGGCCGTACCGGATCTTCTACCACGGCTCGTACCGCAACGCCATCATCGCGCGCAACCACATCGTCGTCAGGCCGTGGGCGCAAGCCTTCTACCTGAACGTCTCGTACGACCGCGCCTGGTACAGCCCGGACTACGTCCAGCGTCAGGCGTTCGGCGCGCGCGACTCGATAAATCAGGGCTATACCTACTGGAACAACTCGGGCCGCTACGCGGACCTCAGGCCCGACGCGGGAACGCTCGCGCCCTATCCGTGGACGTCGCCGAACGAGTCACCCGCTCCGGCGATTCCGTTCTTCGGCGAACGGGGCGCGAAGTGACGCCCTCTCTCGTCGCGGGCTCAAGCGAAATTACTTCCCCCGCGGTCGCGGAATCCATACGGCCCGCCCTCGAGTGGGGCATCGCGTTCATCAATGACTTTCGCGCGGCCGCCCCCGGGCTTGCCGGCGCGGCGCGATTCTTCGACCTCGCGGGCGCGTCCCTCGTCCTAATCTGCCTCGCTTGCTGCGCGCTCTGGCTCGCGGGAGCGCGGCGCGGCCTCGCGCTCGCCCTCGCGGTCATCGCCACGGACGGAGTCGCCCGCGTCCTCGCCGGCGCCTTTCGCGTTCCCCCGCCCTTCGTCCTCGCGCCGGGAATCAACCTCGCGGGCGCGGACGGCTTCTCGTTTCCGTCGGCTCGCGCCGCGGTCTCCGCCGTCTTTTTCGCGACGCTGCTTCTCGCTCGTCGGCCTCGGGCCGACGCGCGATCGTCGGCACCCTCGCGTTTCGCCCTCGCGCTCGCCGCCCCCATACCCTTCGGCCTCGCGGGCGTGTATCTCGGCGCGAAGTACCCGACGGACGCCCTCGCCGGCTGGGCGCTCGGCGCGCTGCTTTTTTGCATCGGCCATTTCGCCGCCATGCCGCTCGCAGAATTTCTTTCGCGCAAGCTCACGGGCCAGGCTTCAAGGGCGCGCAGAAACGCGACGCTGCTTGCCGCGGCGGGTTTTGCCTTCGCGCTGAACGCGATCTATCGTGACGGTTCGATGGGGGGAATCGCGTTCGGACTCTGCGCGGGCTACGCCGTGCTTCGGGAACGAGGCGAAAGAGATACGATGCCAAACGCGAGCACCCAAGCCCTCGTCCTTCTCTTCGCTCTCTCCGTGCTTGCTCTCATTCTCGTCCCGCTCGCGCGCGCGCTGCCGGGATCGGAACACGCGCAATACGGACTCTTCCGCTTCGCGCGCTACGCCCTCGCGGGATTTTGGGCGGGATACGCCGTGCCGTCGATCTTCTCTAAGCTCGGCTCGCGAAATAACGGTCTATAACCGGTCGCAGGCCCGCATTCGAATCGGCGTACCGCAGTATCGCCTCGAGATAACCGGCGGGATCTCCCGTGTCGAGCCTCGTGCCCTCGACGGCGCAGCGGGCGACCTTCCCTTCGGCCATGAGCTTATTGAGCGCGTACACATGGTAGTACTCGCCTACCTCGCGTCCGGCCCTTGCCGCCTCGGCGCAATGCGCGTCCCACCCTTCGGCGAGAAGATCGAAAAAGTCGCTTGTATAAAGATAGCGCCCGATCGAGACTTCCTTGCTCGGTTCGGTTCCGGGCGCGGGCTTTTCGACCATTGCCCGCACGTGAAGACCATCAGGCGCGACGGCAAGCACCCCATAGCGGGAAACGTCGCCTGACTCGGTATACGAGGCCATGACCGAACAGCCGGTTTTCGCGTGAACCGCCATGAGCTGGCCGGCGAGCGGGACGGAGCCGAAATGAAGATCGTCGGGATAGGCCACGACGCAGCTATCCGTTCCGATCCAGGGACGGGCCTCCAAAAGGGCATGTCCCGTACCGAGCATTTTTTTTTGCCGCACGAAGGCGATGTTGCACGCGGGCGGGGCGATGGAATCGAGCTTGTCGGCGCGTCCCTCGCGCGCGAAAACGCCCTCGAGTTCGCTCTCGCGGTCGAAATAATCCTCCATGCTTTTTTTCCGCCGGGACGTCAGGATGACGATATCGCGAATTCCCGCGGCGACGAACTCGTCGACGATAAACTGAATCGACGGGACGGTCACGAGCGGAAGCATTTCCTTGGGGACGGTCTTCGTTACCGGCAAAAAGCGGGTACCGTATCCCGCGGCCACGATTATTCCTTTCATGCAAATGAGTGTATCATCGCGCCGCGGGCGGGACAAGGGCGAGGTACCGACAAATCGAGCTTGACGGGAGCCGGTAACCGAACGACACTAATGAAAGAACATGAAAGCGTTTCCGCAAGTTCGGTTAATAGTACGTATTCTCATCCTTGCAGGATTTCTCTCCCTTTCGCCCATCGCGAAGGCCGACTCGAAGCATATTCCGACCGCGCTCGTCATTCATTCCTATAACATCGAATACGCATGGACCGCCGACGTCCATTCGGGCATCCTGCAGCGAATCAACTCCATGGATAAAGCCCATCTCGTCTATACCGAGTTTTTGGATTGGAAGCGCTTCCCGGACGAGGCCCTCGTCGCGCGCGCTCTTTCCGTGCTGTCCTACAAATACCGGGGAAAGCCGATTGACGTAATCATCGTGACCGACGACAAGGCGCTTGAGACGGTCGTACGCAATCGAAACGAGCTCTTTGAGGGCATACCCATCGTCTTTACCGGCGTCTACCGAGAGGCGCTCCCGTCCCTCGTCGGTTCCGAGCGCGGAATCACCGGTATCTTCGAGGATCAGGACGTCAAGACGACGATTCGCTACGCCTTGGGAATTCAGCCGCGCGCGCGGGCGGCGTATATCGTGAGCGACATAAACGAATCGGGCCAGGCGGTTGAGTCTCGCCTCGCCGAGGCCCTCAAGGCGATCGCCCCGACCCTTCGCGTGATATCCCTCAGCGACTTGCCGATCGAGGCGATCGAGAAGCGCGTCCAAGGTTTCTCGCCAGAAGACGTGCTCTTCATCGGAAGCTACTCGATTGACAGCGAGGGCACGACCTTTACCGGCGAAACGCTTATCGGCAAAATCGCGAGCGCTTCGAAGGCTCCCGTATACGTCCTCAACACCCATCACCTCGGGACAGGAGCGCTCGGCGGGAACCTCCTGAGCCCGTACCTCCTCGGCGTTGCCGCCGGAGACCTTGCGGTCAGGATACTCGCAGGCGAGTCGGCGGACGCCATCAAGCCCCATACGACGGGTATACACACGCCGCTCTTTGACCAAAAGGTCGCGGACCGGTTCGGCCTCTCCGGATTTCCGCCGAACGCATCGTTCATCAACCGCGAGCAGTCGATCTTTCAAAAGTATCGCTGGGAAATAAGCGGCATCGCGCTCGTCTTTTTGCTTCTCGTCGTCTTTATCCAAATCCTCGCGCTGAACGTGCGAAAAACGAAAATGATCGCAAGCGACCTTGCGGCGCGCAACGACGAGCTCGTGAGCCTCAAGGCACATCTCGAAGCGAGCGAGGAACGGTTCCGGCTTTGCGCCATTGGATCGAACGACGCGCTCTGGGATTGGGACGCGTCGTCCGGCAAAGCTTACCGTTCCGACCGTTGGTACGAGATGACCGGTTACCAGCGAGACCGACTCGCGGAGGACGACATCCCCTCGCTCATCCATCCCGATGACCGCAAACGCTTCAAAGCGGCGGCGGTACGCCACACGAGCGGGGAAACCAGCCAACTGAGCGACGAAGTGCGAATCAAGTGCGCGGACGGCTCGTGGAAATGGATACTCATTCGCGGTCGCGCGCTTCATGGCGCCGACGGCTCGATCACGAGATTCGCCGGTTCCATCACGGACATCGACGTTCGAAAACAGGAACGGGCCGAAATCGAAAGCCTTGCGTACTACGACCAACTCACCTCGCTTCCGAACCGCGCGCGCGCAATGGCGATCGCGGAAGAGGCGATGGCCGAGACGCCCGATGGCCAAATCTGCGCGCTCTTGCTCGTCGACATCGACGACTTCAAGTTCGTTAACGACACCTACGGACACAGCACCGGGGACAAAATACTCCTCTACGTGGCGAGCGCCCTCTCCTCGCTCAGCAACGAGACGATAAAAATCGCGCGCGTGAGCGGCGACGAGTTCGTCGTCATCGCGTCTCGCACGACGGCCCTCGCGGCCGACCGGCTCGGGGGACTCATAGTCAAGCTTGTCTCGAGGAAGGTCGAGATCGACGGGCGATTCCACTATCCGTCGGTCAGCGTCGGCGTCGCATCTTGGCCCGACCACGGAACGAACTTCGACGAACTGCTCGGCAAGGCGGACGCGGCCCTTCACCGCGCGAAGGCCATGGGCAAGGGGCGACACCTCGTATTCGACGAAGACATCAGGCTTTCGCTCGTGAAGCGCATGAGGCTCGAGTCGGGCCTTCGAAGCGCGCTCGACAACAAGGAAATCTACGTCGCCTACCAGCCCCAGGTCAGCATCCAAACGGGCGGCATCTCGGGCTTCGAGGCGCTCGCGCGCTGGACGAGCGACTCGTACGGAGAAATCAGTCCCGCGAGCTTCATCCCGATCGCGGAAGCGACCGGGCAAATCGATCGTATCGGGATGTTCGTTCTCCGCTCCGCGATCGAATTCGTAAAGCGGGCCGAACCGCTCGGCATTTCCGACTTCACCGTATCGGTCAACATATCCGTGCGCCAGCTGAGCGACGCGAACTTCGCACAGCGCGTCATCAGGCTCCTGCGCGAGGAAGGCGTGGACGCCACGCGCTTCGTACTCGAGATAACCGAGTCGCTCGTGATCGACGGCGTCGCGGAGGCGACCGAGCGCCTCGAGCAGCTCCGGGACGCGGGCTTCAAGATAGCCCTCGACGACTTCGGCAAGGGCTACTCCTCGCTCGCCTATCTCAAGACGCTTCCCATCAATTGCGTGAAAATCGACAAAGCCTTCATCGACGACATCCTCACCGAGGAAAAAACCCGCGTGCTCGCGAGAAGCATCGTGCTCCTCTCGCACCAGCTCGGCTTCACGGTAATCGCCGAGGGCGTCGAGTCGAACGAGCAGCTCGAGTATCTCCGCGAGTGCGACTGCGATTCCTTCCAAGGATATCTTTTCAGCAAACCCACGAGCGAGGGAGACGCGATCGAGCGTTTACGTCTCGCCCACTAGGCGGTTTTTCGCTATACTGGCACATCATGAAACCCTCCGAATACGACCTTGAGGAACCGATCACGGCGATCGCGACGGCCCTCGCGCCAGCCGCCCTCGCCATCGTGCGCGTTTCAGGCTCAGGATCTCTCGCGCGTCTCGGGACGCGCTTCTCCCGGCCACAGGCCCTTTCTGCCGCTCCGGGAAACAGCCTCGTTCACGGCTGGATCCTCGACGGCGAGGGCAAGCGCGTCGACGAGGTCATGGTCGCCTGCTATCGCTCGCCGAAAAGCTTTACCGGGGAGGAATCCGCGGAAATCGTCTGCCACGGCGGCGTCGCCGTCGCACTCGCGTGCTATCGCGCCGTTCTCGACGCGGGATTCAGGCCGGCCGAGCGCGGCGAGTTTACCCTTCGCGCGTTCGCCCACGGCAAGGCGGATCTCACGCGTTCGGAGGCGGTTCGCGAAATAATCGACTCGCGTACCGACGCCGCCCGCGAGGCGGCGGCAGGCCGCCTCGCAGGCTCGCTCGCGGGCGAGCTCGCCTCGATTCGCGCTCTCGTCATCGGCGCGCTCGCGACCATCGGCGTCGAAATCGAGTATCCCGAGGACGAGGAAACGGTGAAAGGCTCTTTCGACGCCAAGCCGATCTCCGAGGCCGCGTCACGGCTCGCGTCGCTCGAGTCCGCGTGGGCGGCCGAACGGCTCGTGCGGGAAGGAGCCACCGTCGTGCTCGCGGGAAAGACGAACGCGGGAAAATCGAGTCTCTTCAACGCGATCCTGAAATCGGACCGGGCGATCGTCTCGAGCGCGCACGGCACGACGCGCGACTGGCTTGAGGCCGAAGTGGACTTTAACGGCATACCGGTCAGGCTCTTCGATACCGCGGGGATTCGCGAGACGGACGACACGGTCGAGGCCGAGGGGGTTTCGCGCTCGCGCGCCCTCGCGCGCGGAGCGGACGCCGTCCTCTATCTCGTCGACGCGACGACGGGAGTCGACCGCGAGGACGAAGCGTTCATCTCGTCGGTGCGCGAGGAAACGAAGGTCATCGTGGTTTGGAATAAGGCCGACCGTACCAACGGTGACCGCGCCGACGGCGCCCTCGCCGTTCCCTCAGGCGCGATTCGCACGAGCGCCAAGACGGGAAGCGGAATCGCCGACCTCGTAAACGCCGTAGCGCAAGCCCTTGCGGGCGACGACGCCCCGAGGGCCGACGGGCCCGCGCCGGGAAGCGAGCGACAGCGTGCGGCGATCGCCCTCGCGCGCGCGTCCCTCGAACACGCGCTTGCCGCGGAGCGCGCGGGCTTTCCGCTCGACGCCGTGACGCAGGACCTCGAGGACGCGCTCTCCGCCATCGGCGAGATCACCGGGGAGACTACCGGTAGCGACGTCCTGGACGCGGTGTTCTCGTCGTTTTGCGTGGGAAAATAAAGTTTAGGGAAGAAAGCCAAAAACCTCGGGCGCGAGCGCCGGCGTCCAGACGGTCAGGGATCTCGAATGAGAGACAACGCCGCGGCCGGTCACGACGCGGGACGCAAGCCAGGGAACGAACTTCTCGTCGGGGACGGCGGGAGCGCGGCTCACCAACAGGCACGTTTGCCCGCGGGAACCTTTCGCCGCGATCCATCTCGCGGTTTCCTCCGCGAGGCGCGAAAAGGCCGACTCCGCGAGGGCAATCGCGAAAGCCGCGCTCGCGATCTCGACGGCGTTTCCGCGCCTTCCGCGGGCCGTGCGCGTCCTGACGAACACAAGCCTTCCGTGACCGCGGCGGTCGAAGGCGGCGCATATCTCGCGCACGAGATGCACGTACCCCGACACGAGCGAATCGATAAGAACCGACGGGCTTTCCGCCGATGAAACGGCGGCGGAAATCGCCGTCGCGTCGAACGCGACGACGGCCGCATCCGGGCCGGAAAGACCATTCGACACGTCAAGCAAGGCCGTTCGCGCCGACAGGGGAGACGAGCGCTTCCAGCGAAGCTCCAGAAGGCCGGCTTCATCCGGACCGGAAGCATCGCGCGTAGACGGCGAGACGGGTGCGTCTCCCGGAGAGAGCAAGGCAACCGACGCGCCGGTCGCTCGGAGCGACGCGGCGACGGAAATCGCGTACGGTATGGATTTATCGGAAACTAAGACGCTGAAGCTCATATCCGCAGTATAGCGACAGAACCGTCACAGGACAAGCATACTCAAGAGACACTTCATGAGTTCCTCGCGCGTGTAGGGCTTTGGCAATACCCCGCGAAATCCGTACTCTTTCCATTTTGAAAGAGCGGGGTCTTCCGAGTATCCCGACGACACGAGCAGAACCGCGTCCGGGTCGATCGAAAGGATTTCCTCGGCGCATCTCGTTCCGGGCATGCCGTTCGGCACGATCAAATCGAGAATGCAAAACAAGAACGGCTCATCGGCTTTAAGCGACTCGCGATAGAGCGCGACCGCGGACGCGCCCTCGCACGCCGTGACGACCGAGTATCCCAGGGAGGCAAGCAAGCCTTCGGCGGTATCGCGAACCGCGCTGTCGTCGTCCATTAAAAGAACGCGCTTTCCCACCACGCGAGACGGCTCGGCCGAGGGCGAAGCGGTGGCATCCGACGGGCCGGTACTGTCTATCGAGACGACGCCCTCCACATCGCGCGAACTGACGTCAGCGGGAAGATACACCGTAAAGACGGCCCCTCCGTCTGAGCCGGAGCCGACGCTGATCGCGCCCCCATGATTCTGCACGGTAGAAAAAACAATCGACAGCCCCAGTCCCGTACCCTTTTTTTTCGTCGTAAAAAAAGGATCGAATATTTTCCTCTTTATCGTTTCGGGAATGCCCTTGCCCTGATCCTGAATCCTTATCTCGACGTAGGCCCGAGCCTTGATTCGCGACGATTCCGGGCCGAGCGGGCGCTTTCCCGTTGGAATATTCGTGAGATCCACGTTGACGGCGCGAATGGACACGATGCCGCTTCCGTTCATCGCGTCAGCGGCGTTCCTCACGAGATTGTTGATGATCTGCCCTACCTGTATCCGGTCGACCATCAGTGGCCACAAGTCAGGGGGAAAATCGAAAAGGCAGGCGACCGACGTGTCGGCGCAGGCAAGCATGGCCGCGTCGGTGATAAGCTCGCGGGTGTCGCACGAGGCGAGGACAGGCTGACCCCCGCGCGAAAAGGCCAAGAGCTGGCCGGTCATCTCGCGCGCGCGAATGCAGGCAGTCTCGGCCTTTTCCACCGGGACGCGCGCGGCGGGATCGACGATCTTCATCTTCGCGAGCCCGATATGGCCGAGAATCACCGCGAGAATATTGTTGAAATCGTGAGCAATGCCGCCCGCGAGAATTCCGACCGTTTCCATTTTCTGTTTTCTCAGCAGGGCCTCGCGGAGTTCTTCCGCCTGCGTGACGTCCGCCACCGAAAGGAGCACCCGCCTCGTCCGGTTAAGGTTGAAGGACACGGCGGAAAGTCGGGCAAGCCGCGTCGTTTCCTCGTCGATCAGTATCGTCGCCGAAAATTCGGGAACGGTCCCTTCCGTGAGAAGCTTGTCGAGAAAAATACCGTACGGAAGCTCGCTCATCTCGAGCCCGATTTTGTCGAGCGGCTTGCCCACGAGACTCGCGGAATCGCAGGCAAAGATATCCTCCGCGGCGGGATTCGCGTCGGTGACCAGCATGGTCTCGAGATCGACGATCAGGATGCCCGTCGGGTTGAAAATGAACATGCGCGAAAACTTGCTTTCGGAGAGCGCGAGGTCCCGGGCCGCGTACTCGCGATCGGATATTTCCTTCATGAGCTGGCGCGTTATTCTCATGTCGCTCGCGGAAACGACGTAGCCGGTCTTTTCGCCCGAGAGGTTAACGATACATACGATCCGCATGTCGATCGGTATCTCTTCGCCGTTCTTCGTCGCGATCGACGCGTCGACCGAGGGAGTTCTCCGGGAGCTCTCGCGTCCCGTATCGACCCACGCGTAGTCCGCGAGCCATTCGCGCCGGCGCTCGGCGTCGAGATTCTGGTGAACGACGAGCCGCTCGATCCAGTTGCCCGTAACGTGCGTCGGCGAAAAGCCGGTCACTTGGTACCCGCGCCGGTTCATCCGCATGATTTTCCCGTTCACGTCGAGGATAATGACGATGTCGAACACGTTATCGACGATGAGGAGATTCTCCCGGTCCGTGAGGCTTTGGTAGATAGAAAGGTGATTGACCGTGTAATGCATGGTCAGGTGCCACAAGGCGAGAATCCAATAGACCGCGGTAACCGTCTGCGCGAACGAGACGGCGAAGGCTACGCCGTAGGCGAAGAACACGAGCAGCATCCATTCCCCGTCGCGCCGCGCGCGGTCGTCCGTCGCGGAACGTACCCAAGAAAGGAGGAAGTCGGCGGAAAAACGGATAACGAGAATGACCCCGACGGACGAAAGGAGAACGACCCCAAGCGGCCGCGAGACAAGCGCCGAGACGACGGCGAGCGGGACGGGCAAAAAATACGAAAGCCAAAACTTTCGTGAACGGTGCGTCGCGGTCATGTCCACGAGAAAGGACAGATAGAGAAGCGCGGACATCCAGCAGAAAAAGGCGAAGGTCGCCACGACGTACACCGTATCAGGGACGAGGGCGAGCCGCCAGGCAGAATAGGATACGATCGCGGCCGATACGGAAACGCCGAGTATCGACAGGCGCGCGTTCAGCGGTTTTCCATCGCCCAAAGCGAGGCTTAATAGGGAGGTGACGACGAGGATGATGAGGGCGCACGCGGAGTTGATCAAGTACGAAAGACTCACCGTTCCTCCTTACGATTGACGGGAACCGGGGCATCCGGTATCCTCATCCCATGAAAATCTGGATAAAATACCTCGCGGGGGTGGTTATCGGCCTTGCCTTCGCGCTCGTTGCCCCGAGTCAAAACGCGACCTTCGCCGAAGTCACGGCATACCTTTCGGGACTTGCGATCCAGTTCGGCCGGTATTCCCTCTACCCCGTGCTGTTCTTCGGCTTTACCGTCGCCGTCTACGAACTGCGCGAGTCAAAAGCGCTCTTTCGCCTCGGCGCCATTACGGCCGTGTTTATCATTATATCCTCAATTCTCGCGGTCGTCATCGGACTTGTTACCGTTCTGATCCGCAATCCCTCCCGCATACCCATTTTCGTCGAGGGCGCGAGCGAAATCGGAAGAATCGGCATCGGCGAGTCGTTCCGGCAGATTTTCCCGTCGAGTGCCTTCGAGGCATTCGTGAACGGCGCGTTCATTCTGCCCCTCTGCATATTTGCGGGACTTGCGGGCGCGGGCTGCGCGGTCGACAAGAACGCCTCAAAGGCCGCGATAACCCTCTTCGACTCGCTCGCCAGGGTTTCGTACGCCGTCATGTCGTTTTTCGTCGACATCGTCTCGATCGGCCTCATTGCCCTGTCGGTCAACTGGAGCCTCCAGTACAAGGCGATGCTCTCGTCGAAGGTCTTCGCGGACTTCATGCTCCTTCTGACGTTCGACTTTCTCTTCCTCGCGGCCGTCGTATACCCGGCACTGCTCAGGCTTATCTGCGGCAAGATAAACCCCTATCGAGTCCTCTATGCCTCTCTCGCTTCGGTCGTCGCGGCGTTCTTCTCGGGCGACTCGAACATGACCCTGCCGGTGCTCATCCGCCACGCGAACGAAAGCCTCGGCGTCCGCAGGCGGGTTTCCTCGGTAACGATGCCGATGTTTTCGATATTCGGCCGGCCCGGCGCCGCGCTTGCCGTCACCGTGAGCTTCATCGTCATCCTCAAATCCTATTCAAGCCTCGGCATCGCCTTTTCCGACATGCTCTGGCTCATCGCCGTCGCGGTCGCGCTGTCGTTCTTCCTCGGCCGTTTTCCGTCGGGCGGCGCCTACGTCGCCCTCGCCACCATCTGCGCGCTGTACGGCCGCGGGTTCGAGGCCGGCTATCTCATACTGAAGCCGGCGGCCTTCTTTATCTGCTCGATCGCGTGCGCCATCGACGCGCTCACCGCCGCGATGGGAACCTTCGCGATCGCGAAGCGATGGGATTCCGTCAACCACCGAGACCTCCGATTCTTTATCTAGACACTGATAAGGGGATAGACATGAACGTATCGACGAAGAAGAAATTTCGCGCTTCTCTCGCGCTCGCGGTTGCCGCCCTTTCCGCGATACTGACGCTGTCGTCGTTTTCCTGCGCCACGGGCGCGGAATCCGCGGATACGCATGCCGTAAAGGGCTTCCCCATTCTCGTCACCGAAGGAACGGTAACGTTTCACGTACAGGTCTACTCCAAGGGACCGACGCCCATTCTTCGCTCGGAATATACCGCGATCAAGAAGACTGGTGAAAAACTGACGCAAACCGCGCGAAAGGGTTCCATTATCCGCGTCGAGGTCGCGAACCTCGGGCGCGACCTCGCCGAAATCGAGACCGACGGCAGGCGTCTTATCATCGGGAACGCCCGCGGAAGCGAAACGAAAATGACTTTTATCGTCGAGTAAATCCCTTGCGCCGCGCGACCGGCGGGCGTATCATTAAGGTATGTCTAAAAGTATTCCGGACCTTCCCGACATGCCCCGATACGTCATTACGCCCGGGGAACAGCATTCGGGCGCGGGTACCTTTCTCGTATCAACCCTCCTTGGCTCATGCGTGGCCGCGTGCCTCTATGACCCCGTGGCTAAGGTCGCGGGCATGAACCACTTTCTTCTGGCAAACCGGCGTTATGCGAAGGAACAGCCGCTCAATATAACCGAGGCGGGTCGGTACGGTATGCACGCGATGGAACTGCTCATTAACGAGATGGTTCTCCTCGGCGCGCAGAAAAGCCGGATGAGGGCGAAGGCCTTCGGCGGGGGAGCCGTTCTCGACGTCGTCAGCAAGGATAACTTCCTCTGCGTCGGAGACGTGAACGCGCGCTTCGTCCGCGAGTATCTCGCAAGCGAAAACATCCCGCTCGAAGCAAGCGACCTCGGTGGCGAACTTGGCCGCGTGATACGATTCAGGACCGATACCTACGCCGTCTATCAGCGCTATATCAAGAAGGCTTCAACGTTCGTCGTCGAAAAAAAAGAGCTTGGGTATTGGAAGAAATCGATCGAACGCCATCAAATCGAGGAAGGAAAACCAACGGCGGTGATACTCTTCAAGTAAGAAGCTCTACTAGCCCGCTCAGGGATGGTGCACGACTTCTCGCGGCTTCGATCCGTTGGACGGGCCGACGATACCGCGCGCTTCCATGTTCTCCACGAGGCGGGCGGCCCGATTATAGCCGATCTTGAGCTTGCGCTGGATATACGAGGCAGAGGCCTTGCCCGCGAGCAGTACGATCTCGAGCGCCTTGTCATAGAGGGGATCGTCGCCGTCGCCGAAGAGCGAGGCGTCAAGCGCCCCGTCGTCTTCCTCGTCGTCCACGAAAATCTCCTCGTCGATATACTCGGGCTCGCCGAGCGTCTTGACGTACTCGACGACGCGCTCGACTTCCTCCTCGGAGACGTACGCGCCCTGAATGCGAACGGGGAACGGATCGGTCGCGCTCGAATAGAGCATGTCGCCGCGCCCGAGCAGTTTCTCGGCGCCGACCTGGTCGATGATGATGCGGCTGTCCATCTTGGAGGCGACCATGAAGGCGATCCTCGTCGGGATATTCGCCTTGATAAGTCCGGTGATCACGTCGATCGAGGGGCGCTGGGTCGCGAGCACGAGGTGAATGCCGACGGCGCGGCTCATCGCGCACAGGCGCGCGACGGTCGACTCAAGCTCCTT
>CAYSEA010000039.1:0-23130 GCA_964429975.1 uncultured Treponema sp. | reverse complement strand
GGGATGAGAAGGAGGGGTTCAAAGCCCTTCGCCGCACCGAGATAAATAATAAGGAAACCGATCGACATCATCAAAAATCGTTGCCATCCGGGAACGACGTCGAATTTCGTCGGATCGATAAGATCGGGGACTTCCTCGGATTTGTTGATAACCGCGTTAATTCCGGTATTCTCAACAGTGTTCTGAAGGAACTCACTAATCGAAACTTTCGGCACGCCCTCGGAACCCGCTATGGGAACGTCGAGGTTGAAAATCGAAGGACGCGCTTCGGTCGAGTCCGACGCGAAGACGGTCCCGGCGAGCGAGTATACGAGGGCGATTGCCAAGATCGCGACGGTTACGTTGAGTATGTGCCGTCCCTTTGCTTTTGTACCTAACATAGTCTCCCTTCCTTATTTAATTTCTGCCAGGATCTGGCCGGCGGAAATCTGAGTTCCGGGAGCCACGAGGAAATGAACGGTACCCGCGGCAGTCGCCTTAATCTCGAGTTCCATCTTCATCGACTCGATCATGACGATCGTCTGTCCCACGGAAACGGCGGAACCGGCCGCGGCAACGTGCTTGAGGAGCGTGCCCGCTACGGGAGCGGGAATCGCGACTCCACCTGAAGGAGCGGCGGCTACCGGAGCTGCCTGTGCGGGAGCCGCTACAGGAGCGGCAGGGGCCGCGATGGGGGCTCCGCCGCCGATCGTCGCAATCGTCTGTCCGGCGGTAATCTGCGTGCCTGGCTGAATAGCGAATTGCACGGGACCTTCGACGGTCGCCTTAACCTCGAGTTCCATCTTCATCGACTCGATGATGATAATCGTCTGACCGACCTTAACGTTCGAGCCTGCGGCAACGGCATGCTTCAGAAGGGTTCCCGCGACGGGAGCGGTTATCGTGGCTCCACCGGAGACGGTGGGAGCCGCGGCGGGAGAAGCGGAACCTGCGGCCTTGAAGCCGATGGTGTAGGCGGCGCCGTTCACGTTAAGGCTCATAGCTTCGCCTGCGGGACCCGCGACGACGTTATAGTCGACGCCGTTCACGGTAACCACGTAAGATCCGCCGGAAGCTCCGGAAGATCCGCCTGCGGCGGGGGCGGTAAAGGTCACGGGACCGTTCGCGCGTTCCTTAAAGAACTTGGGAGCGACCTTCGGGAACATCGCGTACGTGAGAACGTCCTCGACGGAACCGTCGGCTCCATTCGCCTTTGCCTCGTCGGCCATCTTCGCGAACTCGTTCGTGATGAGATCGGCGGGTCGCTGGGTAACGACGGCGTCCATCTTGTTTTCGGCAAGGGCCTTCTTGACGAGGTCGGCGTTGCATTCCGCGGGAGTCTGGCCGTAGCGGCCGGTGACGAGGTCGCGGGTTTCGGCGGTCAGCTTGGCGTACCGGCCGAACAGGACGTTGAAGACGGCCTGGGTGCCGACGATCTGACTCGTGGGAGTGACGAGCGGGATGAAGCCGCAATCTTTCTGAACGATCGGGATTTCCTTGAGCACGTCGTCGATCTTGTCGGCCGCGCCCTGCTCCTTGAGCTGGCTTTCGAGGTTGGAAAGCATTCCGCCGGGAACCTGGGACACGAGGATGCGCGTGTCGGCGCCGAGGAAGCTCGACTCGAACTTTGCGTAATTCTTGCGAACGTCGCGGAAGTACGCAGCGATCTCGAGAAGCGCTTTGATATCAAGGCCGGTGTCCATGTCGGTACCATGAAGCATCTCGACGACGGTTTCGGTCGGGCTATGGGAGGTACCCATGGCCATCGAGGAGATTACGGTGTCGAGAACGTCGGCTCCGGCTTCAGCGGCCTTAACGAGAGTCGCGACCGACATACCGGTGGTAGCGTGGGTATGAATCTGTACGGGGATGTCGACCTTTGCCTTGATCGCCTTGACGAGCTCGTAGGCGTCGTAGGGCTTCAAAAGTCCGGCCATGTCCTTGATACAGATGGAGTCGGCGCCGAACTCCGCGTACGCCTTGGCGAGCTCGGCGTATTTCGCGTTTGTATGATACGGGGTCGTGGCGAAGGAAATCGCCATCTGAACGTGCTTGCCGGTCTTTTTTGCGGCCTCGGCGGCGCGCTTGAGGTTACGGGGATCGTTGAGAGCGTCGAAAATGCGGAAGACGCCAACGCCGTTGTTGGCCGCCGCTTCGACGAACTTGTCGACGACGTCGTCGGCATAGTGCCTATATCCTACGAGATTCTGCCCGCGAAGGAGCATCATGATCGGGGTATTCGGAAGGACCTTCTTGAGCGAGCGGAGGCGTGCCCACGGATCCTCGTTGAGGAAGCGGATGCACGAGTCAAACGTCGCCCCACCCCACGCTTCGAGGCTGTTATACCCGATCTTATCGAGCATGGGACAGGCGGGAAGCATGTCAGTGGTCGTCATGCGCGTCGCGTGTAAGGACTGGTGCGCGTCGCGGAGGACGAGGTCCGATATCTTAACTTTCTTGGCCATTACGGTCTCCTTAGTTCTTCTGCTTTTCTTTGACTGCCGCCGCTATTGCTGCGACGATCGATGTATCTTTTCCTGCTGATGCCGCGGGGGCTGCAGCCTGCGACGCATTGCCTGCTTCCTGATCAATACCGGTAACCCTCACGAGGATCTCCACAAGTTTCATAAAAACTATGAGTATGATAAGGAAGGAAAAGACAACGCCCATTCCGAGAACAGTGAGCATTCCGCTCTGGCTGATCATCTCTGGTATAGTCATGATTCCTCCAATAAAAAACGTATTCAAGACCCATGGTACCGAATTTTCCGTCCTTGTTCAAGTAAGACAGATCGGCTATAATCGTCACTGAACGCAATAAAACTTTTCACCTAAAAGGAGACCCTATGGACCGTTCAAATATACTTTCCCGAGCTCACGACTATCTTGCCGAAGAAAAAGACGAGCATTTCGCCCGCGAGGTTCGTTCCCTGATCGAAAAGGACGACATCGCCGAACTCGAAGACCGCTTTTATCAAAACCTCGAATTCGGTACGGGAGGGCTTCGCGGCGTCATCGGCGGCGGTACGAACAGGATGAACACCTACATGATAAACCGCGCGACGCAGGGTCTTGCGAATTACTTTATTAAAACGTTCCCCGAAAAGGCGGCGAGCGGCGCGCTAAGCGCGGTCATCGCCTACGATTCACGCAAATTCTCGGACGTCTTTGCCGAGGCTACCGCGCTGATTTTCGCGGCCACCGGCTTTACGACGTATCTTTTCACCGGCCTCCGGCCTACCCCCGAGCTTTCGTTCGCCATCCGGACGCTTGGCTGCGATACCGGCGTCGTCGTCACCGCATCGCATAATCCCCCGCAGTACAACGGCTACAAGGCCTATTGGAACGACGGCGCGCAAGTTACCGAGCCCCATGACGCGCTCATCATCGACGAGGTTAACGCCGTAAAGGCCGTCAAATCGCTCACGAGGGAAGCGGCGATCGCCTCGGGAAGGCTCGTGTTGATCGACCGCGAAATCGACGAAAAGTACTGGGCTATGGTTAAGAGTAAGCTCTTCCGCCCGTCGTTAATCAGGGAAAAGGCGAAGGAAGTCAAGATCGTCTATACGCCGCTTCATGGGACGGGCGCGATGCACGTCGAGCGCGTGCTCGGCGATCTCGGGCTCACGGTCATCACCGTGCCCGAGCAGGGTAAGCCGGACGGAAACTTCCCGACCGTCGCGTATCCCAATCCGGAGGAAGCCGCCGCCCTGAAAATGGCGGTTGAACTCGCCGAGCGCGAAAAAGCCGACGTCGTCATGGCGACCGATCCCGACGCCGATCGCTTCGGAAGCGCCGTCCCGGGACCCGACGGTACGTTTGTGCTCATATCCGGCAACCAGATGGGCGCGCTGCTCACGGACTATATCTGCCTTTCCCGAAAGGAAACAGGGACGATGCCGAAAAACCCGGCTATCATCCGCTCGATCGTCACCTCGGCCTTAAGCGACCGGATCGCGGCGTCCTATGGGGTAAAGACGGTCGAGTGCCTGACCGGGTTCAAGTGGATAGCCGCCGTCATGGCGGGCTTCGAGCGCGACGGTACCGGCGAGTACGTCTTCGGCTTCGAGGAAAGCTACGGCTACAACGTGGAAAACGAAGTGCGCGACAAGGACGGAGTCTCCGCCGCGGCGATGTGCGCGGAAATGACCCTGTACTGGAGAAGCCGCGGGAAGAGCCTGCTTGACCGCCTCAACGAACTCTCGGCCGAGCACGGATACTTCGAGGAAAAGTCGATCAGCAAGGGATTTCCCGGCGCCACCGGCGGCGCGACGATGAAGGCGCTCATGGCACGGCTTCGCCGAGAGGGCCTTTCGACGCTCGGGGGAACGCGCGTAATCAAAATCCGGGACATCGGCGAGCGCGTCTCGTATGACCCCGCCCAACCCGCGAAGAAAACAGCCGTCGATTTGCCCGCGAGCAACGTCTTGCAGTTTTTCCTCGAGGACGGAAGCGTGGTAAGCGCGCGTCCAAGCGGAACCGAGCCGAAAATCAAATTCTATATCTCGTGCCCGGTATCGGTGACCGGCGGGCTCGACGCGGCAAAAGACGCGGCATCGCGGAGCATATCAGCGATAGAAACGGAAATCCGCGCGATTCTCGACTCGGTGAAGGCCTGACGAATGGGCCAATTCGACTGGCTCGTCGATGCGATGGCAACGATGACGTTCACGGCCTTCGACACCGAGACGACGGGGCTCGACCCGCGCCAATGCCGAGTCGTCGAACTCGGTGGAATACGATTTGACCGATTCGGAATCGGGGCGCGCTTCAACTCGCTCATCGATCCGTCTTCCCCGATGCCCGCCGAAGCGTCCCGCATCAACGGAATAACCGACGAGATGCTCCGAGGACAGCCGACTGCGCGCGACGTACTACCGGATTTTCTCGTCTTTTCGCAAGGAACGATTCTTGTCGCGCATAACGCTCCCTTCGACATCAGTTTCGTCAATGAGGAACTTGCCCGCCTCGGGAGGGCCGCTCTTTCGCATCGAGTCATTGACACAAGAATCCTCGCACGCGACGTATTCCCCGGGCTTCCGAAATATGCCCTTCAAGACCTCGCCGCGCGTTTTGGCATCGAGGCCAAGGACGCGCATCGCGCCGAAGACGACGCGCGCGTATGCATGGAGCTTTTTCTCGTATGTGTGGAACGGCTTCGGGAGCGCCTCGGAGCGCGCGTTGAAACGCACGTTCCGACGCGCGTTCCGACGCAAGGCGCTCCTTCATTCACGGCTCGATCAGAATCGGCGACGACCTCGGCCGGTGCCGCGATGAACGGCATACCCGCGAACAAACGACAAGACGACGATGAGCCCGACCTCTTCGGCGACGACCCCGACGAAATAACTGACTAACCGAAAGATCAATCCTCGTGAAAGGCCTCGAGCTCTTCTTGAAGACGGAGCTTTCCGATCGCCTTGCTTTGAATCTGCCTGACGCGCTCGCGCGTGATACCGAGTAACTTACCGGTTTCCTCGAGTGTAAGCGGACCCTTGTCAGTAAGCCCGAACCGGAGCTTGATAATTTTCATCTCGCGTTCCGTCAGTTGGCTCAAGACTTCGTCCATCGTTTCTTGCAGCGTCGCGGTGAATACGAGCTCAAAGGGCTCAATGAGGGAATCGTCGCTGATGAGATCAGATAGGCGGGTATTGTTATCGTCGTCGACAGTCGTGTCGAGACTCGTCGTTTCCTGAGAAAGGCTCATGATCTCGCGAATGCGGTGCGGCGGTATCTCCAAATATTCGGAAAGCTCCTCAGGGCTCGGGTCGCGCCCCAAATCCTGCGTCAGCTGCTTCGCCACGAAAAAGCACTTGCTGATCGTATTGAGCATGTGGATCGGAATGCGGATAATCCGCCCCTTGTCTGCCAAGCTCTTGATTATCGCCTGCCGGATCCACCACGTACCGTACGTCGAGAACCGACAGCCTCTCGTATAATCGAAGCGTTCCACGGCCTCGATGAGGCCGATATTTCCCTCGTCGATGAGATCGAGAAGCCCGAGCCCGCGATGTTGATAATTTTTCGCGATCGAAACCACGAGCCTGAGGTTCGAGGTAATCATGCGATTCTTCAGGTCGCGAAGCGAGGCTTCGAGTTTCGAGGACTCCCGTAAAAACGCGGGGTCCGAGGCCCGCTCCGCGTACGCTTCTTTCAGCGAGACGACCGAAAGCTTGACATGCTGTACTTTTTTTCCGATCTCCTGCTCGTCGTCGATGGTCAGAAGCGGGTATTTTGATATCTGCTTGAGGTACAGCGCGAGCGGATCGGATTCTTTGGTCGCACGCGCTTTTTTCACCGGTCCCCTCCGCACCGTTTCGGTGCCAGGTTTACGGGTACGCTTCTTTTCGATCTCTGCGGTGTTTTCGCTCATGATCGTTAGTCAGTACCCCCTCGGTGCCTTTGCCGGATCGATCGGTTTTTCCTTATTATAAACCATAAAATACAGCTGTGGTTTGCCGGAAAGGGAGTCGGCGCCGAGAACTCCCACCTCGTCGCCAAACGTAAGCACGTCGCCCGGTCTCGACGTAAGCGTACCGAGACCTCCATACACATAAATAAACCCCGCGGAAGACTGCACGAAGGCGACGTTTCCAAAACCGCGATAGGGTCCCGTCGAAAGGACGGTCCCTGACGATATAACCGTAACCCGGGCGCCTTGTTCGGCAAGTATGGAGACGCCATAGAGCTTTCCGGAAAGATAGGCAATTTCACGCGGCGAAACGGGCCAGATTATCGAGGAATCGACTTTTTTTCGCTTAAATACGCGAGGGTCTTCGAGGGGCTTGGTTGATTCTGCTTCTTCCAGGGCAACGGCAGGCGCGCTCGGCTTCGTCTTTGATGCGGCAGCTCCGGCGACCGCATTGGGTCCCCCCGGAATATAGAGGGCTTCACCCGCTTTAATCGTCGCTGAATCGCTCAGTTTATTTGCCTTCGTCAATTCCGGTACGGGAACGCCGAGTTTACGGGCAATCCCGTAGAGCGTATCGCCCTTTTGCACGGTGTACACGCCGGGAATCAGCAGTTTTTGACCTGCAGAAAGCCGATCGGGATTCGAGATGTTATTAAAATTCATGATGGCGTCGACGGGAACGTTATACTTCCTGCTGATACCGTACAATGTTTCTCCCCGTTGGAGCACATGTACGGTATCCTCGGCGAAGAGAGACCCATGGACACAGAATAGCGCGAGTAGTACGACGAACGAAGCGGTTAGTATCTTCATATGCTTACGGTTCATTGTCGGCCTACTTCCTCAGAATCCTTACGGTCCATTTTCACGCGGTCACTACCGTGAAAGAATATCCTCGACCGTCGGGGGAAAAAGGGTGCTCATCGCATCAAGATCCGCGGACGAAACGAGAAATTCCTTGTCGTAGGCAATGAGTTCGTTGGACGAGCGAAGTTTTTCGAGAAGCCCGAACACGATATAGGTCATGAGCACTAATCCCGCCTTAGGGTGAGTGTTGATGTATTCCGAAAACTTTTCGCGCGATAGGGCCATGATGAGCGAGAGCTCCGTCGATCGGACGGTAGCCGTACTCGGCTCGTTCTTGAAAATCGAGGTCTCCCCGAACGTGGCTCCGGATTCAAGCTCATTAATCCGAATCTCTTCCCGTTGATGCCCCTTTTTCAATATCTCCACCTTTCCGGATAATAAGGTATAGATACTCATTGAAACCGCGCCTTCGACGATAATGGTCTCTCCGGGTTCGAAAGAATAGAGGTCGCAAATATTCGGCAAATCGTCAAGATCACCGCGATCAATCCGGGAAAACATGGGAATATCGATTAAACCGGAAAAAAGCGCTTCGGGAAAAATCTCAACTTTCTTCATTACGTAAACTCCTTCAGTGACGCTTTGTAATAATACCACATTTTAACGCAAAAAAAGGGTATACTTGAATCACATGAGTGTTTTTTCGCGCGGAACGCGCCTAGCGATCGTAGTAGTATTCGCTCTTCTCCAAACCATGATTGGTGCCGAGGATCCGGTTCTGATCCGACAGGGACATGTCGGTAAGTGGCGTCAAATCGAACGAGCCAACTGGTCGCGATACGACAATGGCGCCTACCTTGGGCTCACGCACCGGGAAACGCGCGCCTTCCTCAATGCGAGTAAACTCCCCGAGGGCGGAAGCAGGTTTACAGGCCACTTTTACGTGCTTGAGGAAACGTTGCGGGACATGAAGCAGGCCGCGCGAGGGGTCGACGCTGTCGAGGAAGCCGCCTTCACGATACTTCCGGACGGTACCCTGCAGCCCGAAAAAAACTCGCTCTTCCCTACCCTGCGAAACTTTCCGTCGTTTCCCAACACACCCGTCAAGACAGGGGATCGATGGCAGTCCGAAGGCGTTCGAATCGTGGACCCGAGAGGCGACGGAAACCGCTCGCCGTTACCGATTATGGTGGAATACGTCTTTTCGGGGCAAGAAGAGTATGTAGGAAGGCCGGTATACAGAATCAAGGCAAAATACGCTACTCGCCTCAACAAATACGCGCGACCACGGGGAATCGACCCCGACCTAGCGACGGCGAACGGCACGCATGACGTCGACATTCTCGTATCCGCCGACACAGGGGCGGTTATCCTGCAACTTGACCGTCTCGACGAAACCTTTACCTACGCGGATGGATCAACCATCCGCTTACGGGGTAGCACGGCAACCTTCGGGGAGACGCCGGCACTGCTCAACCCCGGTGAGCTCATCGCCGGAATCGAAGCCGTCAGGGTTCCCCGCGCAACCGAGCCCGGCGCGACAAAGCCCCGCGCATCTGAGCCCAGCGCGACAAAGCCCATTGTCCCCGTGCCGACTCCCCCAAAAACAAACGCGGAAGCCGTAGAAGATTACGTGCGCGAAGGACTTCCCCCATCGGCGGACAGCATGCCCTTCACGTTCGATTCAACGGAACAGGGATTACGGCTTTCGATCCGCGATATCCGTTTCCTTCCCGACAGCGATACCATACTTCCCGACGAAACCTGGCGGATAGACGCGATTGCCGGGGCTCTTTCGCTCGCGAAGGGCGCTACCTTCCTCGTCGAAGGTCACACGGCATCAGTCGGAAAACCCATCGGCGAAAAAGAGCTGTCAATGAAGCGAGCGCAACGCATTATCGCGGAACTCGTGCGCAGGGGTTTCTCAGAGGATCGATTCTTGTTCTCTGGCCTCGGCGGAACGAAGCCGATCGGCGATAACGCGACCCCGGCAGGACGCGCGCAAAACCGCCGCGTGGAAATCACGATTCTCGAGTAACTCGGCATCGTCAACGGGGGTAGTGGAATTCGTGACGTAAGGGGCGATCACTCAAATGACCGTAAAAATGAGTTCATGTCAAAGCCATTGACGGTTTCGCCGTTCGGATACGAAGCAATGATATTCTTTTTTCCGTCGCGAAGGTGAACGGACGTAATGCCGTAGGAAATCGACTGATCGGCTTCCACATAGGCGGATATATGGTCCGCGACGCGGATAAGCCGGCCGTCAATCGGCTGAAACTCGTCGCCCGTATACTCGCCCTCAAGTTCGCCGAACGAAACGACGCGAGTTAAGCCCCCTGAGTCCTTGATTCGGTTTTCGAACTCATGTTCGGTAAAGTACCGAATCTCGTCCCGATACGCGTCGTCCATCAGCGGTAAAAGCTCATGCTCGACGATTTTATTCTCGATCTCCTTCACGACCGCGGGTAACTGATCGGTCGCGCGCTTAACCGGAGAGATGATATCGCGCGTGACGGCTTCGGGCAGATCGTGAAAAAGAGCCGCGAAAAAATTATTGTATTCGCGCCTGCCGGAGACACCGATTTCGCGCCCGAGTAGAAAAGTCAGAATCGCCGTGTAGAAAGAATGCCCCAAGACGCTCGTTTTCGGCACGCGCGGAGTTTGATTCCAGCGCGTCTGAAACCTCAGCCGTTCGACTTCCATGAGAAACTCGTACGGGCGTTGCTTGCCGAGCAACAGCTGCATGCCTCGAAGGTCGAGGAAGCCCTCTATGTCCCTGTTAAGCGCCTTCTCGATCGGGACGATGCGAAAGGCTTCGTTAACAGGCCTGAGTATCTCGATCTCCCGCATCGCGGAATACTTATGTGCGGCGCGCAGTATCCTCCAGGAAACCGAATCGGCGTCGACGGGCTCGAGAAGCCATGAGGAGAAGGAGGCGACGAGGGACTCGTCCCGGAGTATCGGACGATACTGCTCGACGACCCACTCGTTGAGCTTGGCGTATTCCGCCGGATACCCGTCGCGTATCATGCGCTGCACGGGAGCTTTGATGTCGCAAAGCGCGATTTTTCTCAGCAGATCGAAAAACATCCCGTGAACGATAAACGACCAATCGACTTTCGCGCCGCGTCGTTCCTCGAATTTCCCGATGATATAGGCACAGACGGCCTTTTCAGCCGACTTGTCCATCTCGATCATCTCGAAGGGCCTCACGAGGTCGTTCCAACGCTCTATGGAAAACGCCTCGAAAATTTTCAGGGCAATAGTTTTATCAAACACGGGTATACCCCTCCGATGGTTTGAGCCTGATGCGTTCGCGGGGCGCGAGCGATACCTTCGCATGGCCGAACGAGGCGAGAATGCCGGTTTGCCATTCGGCCGGGTCCAGCGACAGGCATGAGAGAACGCGCGCGTTTTCGAAACCTTCGATTGCGCACGAGTCAAGGTCGCGGGACGCGGCGCCCGTCATCATATTCGCGCACGCGATGTAGCATTGCGCGCGCGCCCAGTGATTCACCGTGCCTTCAGCCTTGAGAAACTCGTAGTACCCGCGATAGTCGTCGACGAAAACAGAAAGCCCGCCGGGAAATCGCGATCCGCGTTCCCGAATGAACGGGCCGTCAGGATCGTATGCGGTATCTTTCCTGCAGACAAGCGCGGCGACAAGCGGGGCAGTCGCGACGGCGGGTTGGTCAAAGCACGCTGACGCAAGAGACGCGAGTATGGCGGGAGACTCGCAAAGATAGAGATGCCAATGCTCGAGTCCGAACGACGAAGGCGAAAGGCGAGCGCATTCGGTCAAAAAGGCGATATCGCTTTCCGATACCGCGCGCGAGCGATCATACTCCTTACAGGCATATCGTCTTTCCATGAGCGCGAGAAATCCTTCTTTGCACGTTTTCGTCCCGCATGTAGCCTTAATCGGCATCCTAGCTCGATCCCTTTTCGTACGGCTTACCCGAGGCGGCCGGGGCATAGTTCTTTCCGCTGAAAATGACGAGAGTCAACAAGGTAATCGCATAGGGCATAATGTTAAAAACTTCGGTCGGCAAATTTCGAAGCGCGGTGAAGTCGTTCGCGATAATCGAGAACGCGAGCGCCGTCCCGAAAAGGAGAGACGCGCCCGCGATGCCGGACGGACGCCACCGACCGAAAGATACGACGGCAAGCGCGATGAAGCCGTGGCCGTTGACCGTGGTCGAATTGAACTGCGTATTCGTCGTCAGCACGAGGCACCCGCCCGCGAGTCCGGCCAAAAGCCCCGAAAGAAGCACGGCGACGTATCGCGTCGTCAGCACGTTAATCCCGACGGACGCTGCTGCCTGCGGGTTCTCGCCGCACGCGCGTAATCGAAGGCCGAACCTACGCCGATACAGACCAAACCACGCGAGGAAAACGACGGTAAGAGCGATATACGCCGTCGGATACACGCCCCACGGGCCGGGCATCATGCCGAGCATAAACTGCTTCGTTCGATCCTGCTTGAAAAAAACCTGCGCGAGAAAAATAGTCACGCCGTTAGCGAGAAGGTTAATGCCGGTTCCGGAAACGGTTTGATCGGCATTAAGCGAAATCGAGGCGAATGCGTGTATGTACGAAAACGCGAGGCCCGACACGGCGCCGATCGAGAGGGCGACCCACACGGACGAGGGACCAAGGGCGGGTTCCAAAAAGAAATGCGCCGTCGCCGCTGCGAAGGCGCCAAATACCATTAAACCTTCAAGGGCGATGTTCACGACGCCCGAGCGCTCGCAAATCATGCCGCCCGTCGCGGTGATGAGGATCGGGGAAACGAGCATGAGAATGGTCGGTATCTTTCCCAATATGCTAAGCATGACTTATCGCCTCCCGTGACGCGCTCGCTTTCATCGAATACCGTATGAACATGCGAAAGCCGACGCGTATCGCGATGAATACGACGACGAGGCCCTGAATGATAAAGGTTATTTCTTTCGGTATCTGATTCGATTCCATGAGCGGCTGAGCCGACGAGAGCATACCGAACAGAAGACCCGCGAGCAGGGTTCCGAGCGCGGTACTATTACCGACGAGCGCGACGGCGATACCGGAAAAGCCGTAGCCGTCGTTACCCGAGAGAACCCGACCGAATCTGAACGAACCGAGGGATACGATACCGCCGGCGAGGCCCGCAAAGGCGCCGGCGATCGCCATGGAAAGCACGATACTTCGTATGACCGGGATTCCGCTCGCGCGCGCACCTTCCTTATTAAGACCGGTCGCGCGAAGCCCAAAGCCCAATCGGGTCTTTTCGATAATAAACCAGTATGCAATGACGGAAATGATTACGAATAGCAACCCGAGATTTAGCATCGACCCTTTCGTGATTCGCTCGAGAAAGCCCGACCTGAGAGTCGCGGTCACGGGAAAGTCCGGCGTCTTATAGGTATTCGTACCTGGGATGCGCATGATAAGGATGCGCGAGGCATAGAGGGCGATGTAGTTGAGCATAATCGTCGCGACGACCTCTGACACCTCGTACTTGGCCTTGAGCCAACCGACGATCCCGCCCCAACAGCCGCCCGCGAGCGCGGCAAGCGAGAGAGCAAGCAGCCAGTGACCCACGGGTATCTGCGGACCGAGTATCGCGACGAATTGAGCGACGGTCAAACCAACGACGTATTGTCCCTCTCCCCCGATATTGAAAAGGCCCGTTCTCGCCGCGAATCCCATGGAAAGGCCGCAGAGTATAAACGGCATTGACTGCGCGAGCCATTCGCCGACGTACCGGACGTAAAACCTTCCCCTGTCCACGTTATAGCCCGTGAGCACCTGCAAAATTGCCTTATACATGCCCGCGGGATTCCGCCCGACCGCGATGATAAGTATCGTGCCGCACAGGAATCCTAACACAACGACCATGACGGATATCGCACCGTCGGACGTCAGAAGCAATGAACGAAGGCCCTGACGCTTTTTGACTGTATCGCTCATCTGGCAACAGCTCCCTCTTCCTTACGTTTAGAGCCGGCCATCATATAACCGATCTCTTGCTCGTCGATTTCTCCTGCGTTGAAAATACCTGCGATTTCGCCTTTGGAAATGATCGCGATGCGATCGCACAGGTTCATGATCTCGTCGAGTTCAAAGGAAACGAGCAGTATTGCGCGTCCCTTGTCACGTTCCTCGACGATTCGCTTTCTGATGTATTCAATCGCGCCGACGTCGAGGCCTCGCGTGGGTTGCGCCACGACGAGAACGTCGGGAGAAAGGCCGATCTCGCGGGCGATAATTACTTTTTGCTGGTTGCCGCCCGACATGTTTTTTGCCTTCATCTCGGGCCCTTCCCCGGCCCGAATGTCGTATTGGACGATGAGCTCGGCCGCGTGCTCGCTCATCGCGTCGTGGTTCAGCACCCCGAATCGCGAGGAGTACGGAGCCTTGTCGTAATCCTTGAGCACCGAGTTTTCGGCGACGGAGAAATCGAGAATGAGCCCGTGCCGGTGACGATCTTCCGGAATATGGCCAACGCCCGCGCGAACGCGCTCCTTGACCGTTTTGTGCGTTATATCCTGCCCGCGAACGATTATCGATCCCGACTCAACGCGGGAAAGCCCCGTGATCGCGTTGATGAGCTCGGTCTGCCCGTTGCCGTCGACGCCGGCGATGCCGACAATCTCGCCCGACCGTACGTCGAGCGAAAGGCCTTTCACGGACAAGTGCCCGCGCGCGTTCCTCACGGAAAGCGACTTGATCTCGAGATACACGTCGCCGGGTTTCGCCGGGGCCTTCTCGATCTCGAAATTAATGGCCCTGCCGACCATCATCTCGGCGAGCGACTCTTCCGTCGCCGAGGCGACGTCGACGGTGCCGACGAGCTTTCCCCTCCGTAAAACGGAGCATCTATCCGCCACGGCCTTGATCTCGCGAAGCTTATGCGTGATGAGGACGATCGTCTTTCCCTCGCGCTTCAAGCGGCGGATTATGTCCATGAGTTCGTCGATTTCCTGCGGAGTGAGTACGGCGCTCGGTTCGTCGAGAATGAGGATATCGGCGTTTCGGTACAGGGTCTTCAATATCTCGACTCTCTGTTGCATGCCGACCGAGATGTCCTCGATGCGATCGCGCGGATTGACCTTGAGTCCGTAGCGCTCGGAAATTTCCGCGACTCGCCGTTCGGCGGATGCGAGATCGAGCATTCCGAGCCGATTGGTCGACTCGACGCCGAGCACGATATTCTCCGTAACGGTATAGTTACGTACGAGTTTGAAGTGCTGATGAACCATGCCGATGCCAAGCTCGGTTGCGGCATTCGGGTCCTTGATCCGCACTTCCCTGCCCCTGATTCTGATGGTTCCTTCGTCGGGATCGTACGTCCCGAAAAGTATCGACATCAGCGTTGACTTACCGGCTCCGTTTTCGCCGAGAAGGGCGTGAACCTCGTTCTCACGCACGGTGAGGTCAACGTGATCGTTTGCCACGACCCCGGGAAAGACCTTCGTGATACCGGTTAATTCGATCGCGATCGATTCCATGGCAATTCCCCCGGGTCAGTATACCACAAAAAAGGGCTGCCCGGCGCATTCGCGTCGGGCAGCCCCACTTCAGGCGTTTAGCTTTTAGTTATCCTTGGCGCCAAGTCCGGCGGGAACGACCTTCGCCGCGAGGGCTTCCTTATACGTCGCATACACCTTGATCTTGCCGTCCATGACGTCTTTCTTGGCGGCATTTACCTTCTTGACGATTGCGGCTCCGAGTTCGGTATTCCGGTCAGAGTAACCGACTCCGTCGGCTTTCATGTCAAGAACAACAACCTTAGAGGCGAAAGTTCCGCCCTGTACGGTCGAAAGGGCATATTGAGTGGAGGACTCGACGCGCTTAAGCATCGAGGTTAGTACCGCGGACTTCCCGGCGGTAAACACGCCTTCCTCGAACTGATCGGAGTCTACGCCGATCGCCCACACGTTCTTGCCCTGACTGCGATATTCTTTAGCCTGAGCGATCGTCCCGTTTCCGGTTCCACCGGCCGCGGAATAGATGGCGTACACGCCGGAGTCATACCAGTTCTTCGCCTGGGCTTTCGCGAGCTCGGGCTTTCCCCAGTCGTTCGCGTAATAATCCACGACGGAAGCGTTCGGAATAACGGAGCGAAGGCCCTGAATATACCCGACTTCGAACTTCGTGATGACCGCGCCGGGCACGCCGCCGATAAAGCCGAATTTCGGGTTCTTGATGCCGTCAGCCTGGGCCTTGAGCGCCGCCGCTACTCCGACAAGGTAAGAACCTTCATGTTCCGCGAAAGTAAACTGCATGACGTTCGGCAAGGACACCCAGTCAACGTCAACGATCATGTATTTCTGATTGGGGTAGAGCTTGGCGACCTCGCCGAGCGCGTCTGCGAAGGTAAAACCGGTTACGCAAATAAGGTCGTATCCTTCGTCAGAGGCCTGCTTGATGTTCGGAATGTATTTATCCTGAGTTTGGCACGTTACGACATCATACAGTTTTCCGCGGCCCTTCTGGTTTTCCCAGGTATCGCCGTAAAACGCGAGGATTCCCCTCCAAGCGGCGGCGTTAAACGATTTATCGTCGATTCCGGTCGCGTCGGTTATAAGGCGAATCGTCGGACGGCTATCTTTTGCTGCCGCGGGATCCTTTGCTCCCCCTGCAAAGGCAGAAAGGGCGACAATTGCCAACAACATGAGTGCGATGATCTTTTTCATAACTCCTCCTTAAGGATTCTTGACGAAACAATGTCGCGATAGGACAATACCTAGAGTATAAGCGTTTTTTTTCCATAACTCAAGCGAAAGGGGAGTTTCATCCATGGCAGGAACCTTTCTCGTGGTTGGCAGCGTGAATATGGACATATGCGTAGCGGTGAAGCGCTTTCCGGATCCGGGCGAGACCGTGCGCGCCTCATCGTATGAAACGGCCTTTGGCGGAAAGGGCGCGAATCAGGCGGTTGCTCTTTCGCGCCTCTGCGCTCAGTCACGGAAGAGTGTATGCATTGCGGGAAAGGTCGGTACTGACGCGATGGGCGCTGACTATCGAGCGCACCTTCAGGAGTGCGGTATCGATACGAGCCTTCTTGCCGACAGTCCCGCCCGCACGGGTACCGCCATTATTGAAATCGATTGCGATGGCAATAACCGAATTGTAATCGTCGCCGGAGCAAACGGAGATATTTCCCCTGAATGGTGGGATACCCTCGATCTTTCCTTTAATCGCGCAGATCGCATCTCGGCACGGGGCACGGCGCCGCTTGCCACGACGCCGCATGGCACGACGCCTCCGGCCGCGCCGGGCAACCTCTCCCTAACCGGCGTGACCGCGCTCTTTCAACTCGAGCTTCCGCTTCCTGCGACGGAACGCGCCCTGCGGTGCGCGGCGAAGGCCGGCGCGTTCGTCATCTTGGATCCGGCGCCTGCGGCGAATCTTTCTGATGACATTTGGAACTCGATCGATATCGTCACGCCAAACGAAACGGAGGCGGCTTTGTATACAGGAATCAAGGTGACGGACGACGCGTCGGCGAATCAGGCGGCTCGATGGTTTCATGAACGCGGCACCAAAATCGCGATTCTGACGGCGGGCGCGTCCGGAGCCTGGGCGCTTTCGAAAAACGAGGGGTGGTTTTGCCCCGCGTTTCCCGTCACGGCCGTCGACACGACGGCCGCGGGCGACTCGTTCAACGCGGGACTCGCCTACGCGATCGACGGCGGAATGAATCTCGAAGCGGCGCTCCGCTTCGCTTGCGCGGTCGGCGCTCTTTCCACGACGCGCGCGGGCGCACAGGGCGCCATGCCGACGCTCAGTAGCGTCGAAGAGCTGCTTCGAGCATATCCCAAAATCTGCCCGCGTCGAGCGTAAGGGCAACGGATGCGTTGCTTTCTTTTACCGCTGCGGCCGAGAAATCGACGACTGTCCTGCCGCGCGTATGGTTGCCCTGCAGCTCAAGATCGACCCGGCATCGCCTTACGGTAAAGGCATCGGAAGCGGATACGTACGCGACGCAGCACGGATCGTGCATTGCCGGACCTTCCCCGATAACGCGAAGGCACGCGGCGCGATACTGCCTCATGCTCGCCGAAAATATCGCGGCCGCCGTCCCGGGTATTCGAGAAAGGCCTTCAAGTTTTTCCTCGGAAAGAGTGACCGTCGTCGTAACGTCGAGGCCGATCATCACGATCGGCAACCCGCTCGAAAAGACGATGGCGGCGGCCTCCGGGTCCGCGTAGGCGTTGAACTCGGCCGATGGCGTGACGTTTCCCCTTCCCGCAGACCCGCCCATCCAAACCAACTCTTTGACTCGGCCCGCGATTTCCGGCTCAAGCCTCAGCGCCATTGCGATATTCGAGAGAGGTCCCGTGGCGATGAGGGTTATTTCCCCGACCGGTCGGGACATGATGGTTTCGGCGATAAAAACCGGGGCATAGCCGAGGGCGGCGCGGCGCGGGACGCCGTCAAAGACGGGACCGTCGAGCCCGGTCTCCCCATGGATACGGGGGGCAGTCCGAAGTTCCGCGAGAATCGGACGCTGCATACCGGCGTAGACGGGGACTTCGATGGAAAGGGCCGTACAGATATTGAGGGTATTGCGCAGCGTTTTCGGCAGAGTTTGGTTTCCTGCCGTTACCGTAATGCCGACAAGGTTTATAGCGGGATCCCGTCCCGCCATCATGATCGCGACGGCGTCGTCATGGCCGGTATCTACGTCGAGAATGACCGAACGGCGGGTCACTTCTTCTGAGCCTCGCTTTTCTTGTGGTCCTTCTCCATTTTTTCCTTCCAGATGTCGGCCTTCTTCTTTGCCTCCTCAGCCTCGGCTCGCTCATTGAGCACGAGATGGACGCGCCTGAGCGCAAGCAAATAGTTGATGGCAAGCCTGAAATCGTCGATTCGTCCGGTGGAAAGCTCGTATTTCTCACGATACCGGTCGGCGGCTTGCTGAAGAAGCCGCTTCACGAGCCTGAGGTGATAGACGGTATCGTCGTATTCCGGGGAATGCGGGTCGAGCCCGTTTTTGGCGGCATTCTTGAGGTCGAGGATATTCTTGGCGACGGTCGCAAACCGCGCCTCGAGCTCGACGAAGGTCCAGCGCCACTTCGTGTTGTCGCCGTACGCGTCGACGATAAGGCGAATCGCAAGCCCGAGCTTTCTTACTAAGTAATACCGCTTGGCCTCCGGCAAGTTCTTGATTTCAGCGATTTTATCCTCATAGTCGGAAAAGGGAACATCGATGAAATTCGAGACTACTTCCTCAAGATAGATAACCGCTTTATAGAGGGTTTTTCTTGCGTCATTGAGCGCGTCCTCGTTCTTGACGCCGAGAAGCGACACGGAAAGGGTATGCTTGGTGAGATACAGCGTCGAGAGAAAAAGCATCTCGTCGGTAAGCATGAGGCGCTTATAGGATGCTCCGTTCGGGTCGCGATCGATCATCAAGAGCATGTTTTTTTCCCGAATCAACAGCGCGTCGATCTGCTGCTGATACTGGGCGACCTGCTCGCCGTAAGACTGCCGAGCCTCGTCGGTTACTTTCGCCATACACTACTCCTCACCGCCGGGATTACGCCGAGCGCCAGACCTTCAGGAAACGTACGCGGACTACCCCGAATATTTCGTCAGAAGCTCATCGGCGTGCTGGAGGGACGCCGCGCTGAAGCCGTCGCCGGCAAGCATGCGGGCAATCTCCTCGACGCGCGTTTTACCCGTTACGGGGTACGCCTTCGTGACCGTCTTGCCCGACACGACTGACTTTTCGATCTTAATTTGATTATCGGCACGCGCGGCGATACTTGCGAGGTGCGTTATGCAAAAAACTTGTTTTTTGCCGGAAAGGCCCTTAAGATGTGCCCCTACCGCGAGCGCGACTTCCCCGCCGATGCCCGTGTCGATTTCGTCGAATATAAGCGTTTCCGACTCGTCGACGAAGGCGAAAACCGTCTTCAGCGCGAGCATGACGCGCGATATTTCGCCTCCCGATGCGATTTTGGCGAGCGGGCGAAGAGGCTCTCCGGCATTCGGGCTGATCATAAACTCGATAACGTCGAAGCCATAGGGACCCGACATCTGCATGGTATCGGTTCCCTCGCGCCGGTCGATCCTGACGCGAAAGGCCGTCCCCGCCATGCCGAGATTCGCGAGAATCCCCTCGACGCCCGTTTGTAGCGTGATCGCGGCCGCGCGCCGCTTTTCGGACAAGGCGGTGCCCGAACGATAGACGCCTTTTTCAAGCGTGGCTATCTCCGCGTCGAGCGCCGCGCGATTCGTCTCCCATCCTTCCAGTCGCTCGAGCTGAGCCGCCGCGTCTTCCGCGTACGCGATAACCTCCGCAATCGAGCTTCCGTACTTTTTTTTGAGGCGAAACAGAAACGCGAGCCGCTCTTCAATCGCCTCGAGGCGGGCAGGATCGAAGGCAAGCGTCGATTCATACGCGCCGATCGCGTCTGCGATATCATCAAGCTCGTAATAGGCGCTTTCGAGCCGCCCGAGACTCGCGGAGAGCGTGGAGTCGATCGCCGCGGCGGATTCGAGGGAAGCGCGCGCGCGCTTAAGCTGCGATACCGCGCCGTCGTGTCCCGAAAGGGAGGACGTAACCTGCTCGACGAGCGAAAAAAGCCGCTCATGCTGTGAAAGGCGCTGTTCTTCGGCGGAGAGCTCTTCGTCCTCGCCCGCTTTCAGCGAGGCCTTCTCGATCTCCTCGCGCGCAAACCGCAGAAGCTCGGCCCTTTCCGCGCGCTCCCGCTCGGAAGTGCTCATCTCGTCGCGAAGCTTTCTCTTGGCCGCAAGGTCCGCGTACAACGCGGTAAAGGCGCGAACCTCGCCGGTTATGCCCGCGTATGAATCGAGAAACCTTCGATGCTCCTCGACTTTCAGGAGGGATTGATGGTCGTGCTGACCGTGTATGTCTACGAGATAAGAAGTAAACTCCGCTAGTTCGCCGCGCGTAACCGGAGAATCCTGAATCCAAGCACCGGTCTTTCCGTTCGAACGCAGGGTTCGTCTGACGAGAACCCGGCCGTTCTCGGTCTCAATGCCATGGGCGGTCAGCCACTCGCGCGCGGAAATCGAGTCGGGCGAGCAATATATCGTGCCCGACACGCGCGCTTCCTCGGCTCCCGTACGAACGAGATCCGTCGTTGCCTTACCTCCGAGCAAGAAGGTCAAAGACCCGATGAGTATCGACTTCCCGGCGCCCGTCTCCCCGGTCAGGACCGTATACCCCGCAGGAAACTCGAGCGAGACTGAATCGATGAGGGCAAAATCGCGTACGGTCAAATCCTCAAGCATTGCCGTCTCCGGTACAGCGGTTCGGGACGGGAATGCCCGACCAATTGAGCTTGCTCTTAAGCGCGGCGTAAAAGACGGCCGTGTCGCACCCGATAAGCCGCACTGGCTCGGATGCCCGCTCGATAAGCACGGAATCGTTTTCTTCAAGAGGGAAAAAATCCTGACCGTCGATCGTGAGTATCGCGGCTTTATGCCGAGTCGGCTCCACGGTTATCCTCATAACGCCGTCGGACGGAAGGACTATGGGTCGGTTTGAAAGGGAGAACGCGCATATAGGAGCGAGAACGAACGCCGATAGATCGGGGCCGACGATCGGTCCGCCTGCGGCCGCGGCATACGCGGTCGAGCCGGTAGGTGTCGCGAGTATGACGCCGTCCGCTTTATAAGAGCCGAACGACTGTCCGTTAAAGACAATCGAAAGCTGAACGATCTTCGCCATACCGCTCCCTGAAATAACGGCGTCATTGAGGGCGTCAGACTCGAATACGGTCGCGCCCGAGCGTTCGACTCGAACGGTGATAAGCATACGCTCGCTGGAGTGGCGCTTTCCGTCGAGAAAATCGTGGAGGGGACGCTTCCATTCGCCCGGCTGTATGCCGGCAATAAACCCAAACTCGCCTAGGTTCACGGGAAAGACGGGGATTTTCCTTTTTGCGCAATGGCGTGCCGCGTATAAAACGGTACCGTCGCCACCGAGGGTAATCGCGAAGTCGTATGAATCAAAGGGATTTTCCACCGTCATGCCGTCATAGGTATATATATCGCAAGAAACGTTCCGTGCCGATAGTTCGGCGCGAATTTCCTCCGCGATCCCCGCAGCCTCGCTCTTCCAGGTATTCACGATCGCAAGTGCTTTCGTTACCGTATGCATAGTCCGTTCAACCCCTTTAGATTCCGCTACGGAAGCGTAGCGAGAATCTTTGCGACTTTGGCGGAGTTCGCGGTCCCAAGCCGTGGATACAGCGGGAACAGCACACATCTCATCAGAAGCGATTTCGCGTTAATGCAGCCTTCAAGGGCATCGCCGAGCTTCTCCGCGACCGATCCTGAAAATGCTGGCGCAATCTCGATTTCCTTTCGATTAACGTATTGCTTGACTTCTTTTAACCCACTCGAGAGAATAACCGGGAAGGAAAATACGGCATTCGCGCCCTCTCCCATTTGTACCATGGTTTTATGTCGTCCCTGCATGAGGGAATTGACGTACACGGTCGCCATAGTCCGGCGAAGCTCCGCATTGCGGGACAACTCCTTGAGCTGGATGAAGCCAAGCGCCGAGTTGATATCGGGAAGGATATCGGTTATGGGCGCTTCTTCTTCGAGTTTGCGCTGTACGACCGCTTCTCGCTTATTCGCCGCAAGCAGTAACGCGCCGCCGCCCGCGGTCAAGAGGTCCCACTCCTCAAGGCCAAGTATGGCAAACACGCCGTAGCTGCCGGCAAGTCGCCCGTCAAGAGTTGCCCCTACGCTCTGGGATATATCCTCGATTACGGGAATATTCAGCGAAAGAATCGCTTGCATCTCGGGTAAGAACCCCAAAGCCTCATGAAGAAGAATGAGCCGGCCGCCTTTTTTTACGGCTTCGTCGAGGATCTCGGCAGTTACGAGACCGGTGTCAGGATGCACATCGGTGATAATCGGTTCATACCCAAGACTCGTAACGGCTTGAAGGTGCCACACAGGGGCGAGCGATGAAATGATGATCCCCGAACCGAGGGGCAAATCAATGGCCTTGAGAGCGTACGCAAGCGCGATAGGCGCGCTCCGGAACGCAGTTGCGCCTTCGACCAAGAGGTTTTCCCGGGCAAGCTGGGAGAGTTTTCCATTCATTTCGCCAGGACCGATTTTTTCCGCGACCATACACGTGAGAACCGCGTCCATTTCTTTGCGGCGAATCGTTGAGCTATGCACTGGTAGTTTCATGTACTTCCAAACTTATAAGGATTTGAGTCTATAAACTCGCGAGTTTCTGCAATTCTTTCGGATCAAAGAGCCGTCGTATGTCAAGCACGATGAGATAGCCGGATTCCTGTCGAACGACGCCATTGATATACTCCGCACCGATGCCGCTAATCATCTGCGGAGGCGGTTGAATGTCGCTGTGCTGAATCATGACGACGCGGGCGATTCGATCGATGATAATTCCCAGTTTCTTACCCTCGATATTAAGGATAATAAACCCTCCGAGATACTCATCGCCCTCGTCAAGCTGGGCCTTTTTCAGGTGAAATCGCTTGTGAAGATTGATGATCGGAATTATCTCGCTTCGAAGGTTAAAAATACCCTCAACATAATACGGCGCGTTCGGTATGGAGCGGACATCCTGAATCCGGACAATTTCCTTAACGTCCATTATATCAACGCCATAGAGTTCTTCCCCGAGCTGAAAGGTAACAAGCTGGTATTGCGTATCAACTGCGGCCATAGAACCTCCATACTACCTTTTCTATAGAATACTATGGATTATTCATTTCTTCAAGGCGGTTTTCTGGACTCTTTGTCGATGAAATGAAGTAAAGACCACGGAGTTCATTCGGATTTCCTGCTTTTTGACGTTATGCCTCTATACATATAGAGAGTATCACCGCACACTACGAAAGACGATAGTATGTCGATTTATCTCGCCCTCATGTAAATGAAAACGGCCCACCTTACGGTGAGCCGTTTTCATAAAA
>CAYSEA010000038.1:0-23526 GCA_964429975.1 uncultured Treponema sp. | reverse complement strand
CCGGCGACCGTGGACATCGTGACGACGAGCGCCACGTACACTGCCGTTTTCTTAAACCCGATTTCTCCGCCGATAACGAGTATCGAAGGAAGCGACAGGCTCGGTCCGGCGAGCAACAACGCGAGCGCCGGCCCCTGTCCCATGCCGGAACCCAAGAGTCCCTGCACGATGGGCACTTCGGTAAGCGTCGCGAAGTACATGAGCGCGCCCGACAAGGCCGCGACGAAGTTCGCGAAGACGGAGTTACCGCCGACGAGGCCGGCGATCCATTCGTTCGGGATGAGCGCCTCGTGTCCGGGCCGACCGAGAAGGAAGCCCGAAACCAGCACGCCGCCGAACAGTAACGGTAAAATCTGAAGCGCGAAATCGCGGGTCGCGGCTCCCCATTCCGCCAACTCGCTTTTCTTGAACCAGCGAACGATCGCGTACGCGAGAACGAGCGCGAACGCCCCGGTGATAAAATATTTGGCTCTATATATCGCTTCCCACGCCGCCGAAGTTCCCTTCGATGAGGCCCAGTTCACGAATATAAGAATACCGACCATCGATCCGATATACACAACCGTCTGCCAGAGCTTGCGCCCGCCCTCGTCAAGAGGCGCCTTGAAGAGCCGCTCATCCGCGAGGCGCGCTTCGTCTTCCTTATGAAAGATCATCTGCATTAATAATCCGATAACGACGGCAAAGAGTACGGCGCCGACTGTCCGCGCCACTCCGATCTTCCAGCCAAAGACCTGAAAGGACATCGTAATGGCGATAATGCTGATAGCCGGCCCGGAGTAGAGAAAGCTGATCGCAGGCCCCAGACCCGCGCCTTTTTTATAGATGCCCTTAAAGAGGGGAAGCACCGTGCAGGAGCACACCGCGAGAATCGCGCCCGAAACGGATGCGACGGCGTAAGAAACCGCCTTTGGGGCTTTAGGACCGAGATACTTCATGACCGATTGCTGATTTAAAAATACGCCGATGGCCCCGGCGATAAACATCGCGGGAACGAGACACAGAAGCACGTGTTCACGGGCGTAATCGCCAAGCATCCGGAAAGCTTCAAGTACTCCCGTCGTTACGCGCGGGACATCCCACGGTATAAAATATATCGTGGCAAAAATCGCGGCGAGTCCCAATAAAACGACATTGGGACTATAGTCTTTCTTGGCCATTACAGTTGCGCCGCGATTTGATCGGCCGTTAACACCTTGCCGACGCTTCGAACTTCGCCGTCTATTACCAGGGCGGGGGTCATCATAACGCCCATTTCCATTATTTCGTCGATGTCGGTGACCTTTTCTATATCCGCGGCCACGCCCTTTGTCGCCACCGCGGCACGCGCGTTCGCCTCAAGCTGCTTGCATTTCGGGCACCCGGTGCCGAGTATCTGAATTTTCATGGATTTCCTCCGCTTGTTTCTATTATTGGAAACATTGCATGGAATGTCAAGCGAAAATTCGTAAAAAGACCGCGATTTATTGACAAAGTTTCCAAACATTGCAACAATATACGACATGAAGGCAACGGACAAAAAGCGGTACTCCATGACCGCGGAACTTTTCAAGGCAATCGGCCACCCGGACCGACTCGCCATGCTTGAACACCTCGCCGAACGGCCTTGGTGCGTCTGCGACCTTGCCGAGTCCCTCGGTCTCAATAAATCGGTAGCATCAAAGCACCTCACGCTCCTCCATGCAACGGGACTCATCGATATGGAAAAGAAAGGGACGCAAGTCATCTACACGCTCGTAGTACCCTGCGTGATCGAGATGGGAAAATGCTCGTATTTGGCGATTTTGGCCGAAAAAAAGAAGCGACTTGCTGGTTGACGGAGAGAGAGGGAAATTCCCATCTCCGGTAGTTCGCGAAACATTTGTAATTTCCTAAAACTGCGTATATACTATAAATAGCAATAATCTTTGGAGGTATTTCATGGCCGCAAAATTCGAATTCTACACGGACAAGGCTGGCAAATTCCGTTTCAGGCTCAAGGCCCCGAACGGTCAGGTAATCGCGACGAGCGAAGCTTATGAATCCAAATCGAGCTGCATGAGTGGCATCGAGTCTGTCAAGACGAACGCCGCTTCGGCCGCAGTGGTGGAAGCCGAAGCCTAACATACGAAGGCGTGTCGCATGACGCGGCACGCCGTTTTTTATCGAGCCTTTCGCTCAAGACAGAGAGACTTTTGACGTTCTGGAGTAATGCTCTCACGTAATTTATAAACTTTCATCTTATCTCATGCTTTAATACCAACTTAATCAGATTCGGGCTTTTTCTTTGTCTATACTCTCTTGTAGTTGATAGACAAGGAGCCTATGACATGTTGAAAAAAAATATTCTCGCGCTTCCCCTCATTGTATCGCTGATCGTGCTTGCCGGTTGTTCGGGGTCCAGCAACCTTGACACGCACGTAACGCCTCCTGCGAACGGAGAACCTTCTATCCCGACCCCCGAGGTCATTCTTCCCCCGCCCGGAACGCCGACGGAGATCTCGGGAAACCTCCTAACGCAAACGCTTACGAAAGCGGCATCTCCCTACCACGTAACGGGCGACCTTCTCGTTCCGTACGGGAACACGCTTACCGTCGAGCCGGGCACCTTCATTGATTTCAAAGGTCACTACAAACTTGACATACAGGGTCACCTCAAGGCAATCGGAACGGAGCAAGAACCAATCGTGTTTACGGCCACCGAGCACGAGAACTGTGGCGCGGCAGAAGGCGATAACCGCGGATGGAACGGCATTCGCTTCCTACCATATAAAAGTCAGTCAAACGTCGGCGAAGAGGACTGGATCGAGTACTGCCATATTTCCTACGCAAGCAAACTCGGAAACAACGACACGAACGACCTATTCGAGACGGCCTATATAAACTCTACCGGCGCCGCGATATTCCTTTCCGGCCGACCGGGCGCGATGACGAACGATGTCGAAGTGCCCGTTACGTTCCATCTCAACAATAATTACATCCACCATAATTTCGCCCGTAGATCGGGCGGCGGGTTCTTTACCATTTGCCTTTCGTATCTTTTTGAGACGAATAAGGATAAGGTCGATGGATACTATAACGGCGTGTACACGAATAATATATTCGAGGAAAACCGCTGTAACGGAATCTCGCTCGAAAACCCCGGCAACTCCTATTCCGGCGGCGGCTTTGCTGAGTTTCATAGTTACTATAAAGGCGTGCACACGTTCAAGAACGGAATGTTCAAGAACAACGTGGCCTTGAATGTTACGGCGGGACAGCAGGTAGGCGGAGTCGGTGCCGAAGTTACCATGATTGACGTTGTAATTATCCCTGAGGAAAACTGGATTGACGCGGGAAGCGCTCTGACGAACACGCCTGCAGGTTCTGGCGAAACCGATCCTGGCGAAGTCGTCGATATTCCACCAATTGGCAAAATGTGGATCGCTCCGAATCATCCTTGCTATCAGTGGGGAGAAGTTCCTCCGGCAAAGGTACCCTGGGCAAAGATTACGCACCTCGCCTTGGGATACGTTTTGCTCAAAGAAGGGACCGACGGATACACCGTAACGCAAGAAGACTTCAAGGATAGCTACGTCAAATTTAAGGAAGAAGCGCGAGCCTTTACCGACGCCGCGCACCGAAACGGTCGATACGCGTTCATGATGGTCGGCGGCGAAAAATCGAATCCAGACTTGATTTGGAATAAGGCCACCGATTCCGCTAATATAAAGAAATTCGCGGCCAACATCGTTGCGGAAATGAAATCCATGAACCTAGACGGCATCGAAATCGACTGGGAAGAAGAAATCGAGTGGGACAAGGTCGGAAACCTTGCGAAGGAGCTTCGGACCCTCTGGCCGGAATGCATTCTGACCATTGATACCTTCCCCTACGGAGAGGAAGCGGAAAGCATCGCCTTCGTCGCCGATGTGATTGACGCGTTTTTGTTAATGACATTCGCCAATACCAGGCAATGGGGAGACTGGATCGTCCCGGTACCTACCACCCCGCTGTACGAGCCCGACAATAACGGCTATTGCTTTGACCGCACGTTAAAAAAATGGACGGACGCCGGTGTGTCTCCTGATAAGCTTTGTTTCGGCGTCGGCGGCTACGGCGCGGCGTGGGGAGATGAAAACGGCGACGGCGAAGGCCCCATTGCGCCCTACGCGAATCGCGACGAAATAAAGACAGATAAAAGTTTTTTACCTTCGGGTGAATACAAGGCGATTTACGAGGACAATTTCGTGACGCAAGCATGGGTAGACGAAGTCATCGCGGAACATGATCTTATCGAAGGATGGGACGACATCGGAAGATGTTCGTACTGGCACGTGCCTTCGGAAACCGATTACTTTATCGCGGAACGATGGGACGTACAAAACAAAATCACGCTCGTGTTCTACGAGAGCAATCGGTCAATGAAAGAAAAACTGAGTTACGTCACCGCAAAGGGATTGAAGGGATTCAATTTCTGGACGCTGTCCCAACTCATTAACGCGTCAAGCGAGTATCCCGTTTTAAACGCGCTTACCATGTGATCGATACGCTCTCATGAGCGGGCCCCTCGGGCCCGCCATGCACTCAGTTCGGGCCATGTACCCCAAAATTATCATTAATCGTTTTTTTTGTCTGTACGAAACCGAAGAGCATGGGTACACTGTACAAAACACCATAACAAACAAGGAGCAACCCCATGCCACTGTGGACAGACGCGAAGGCCGAAACGACGGCCCAAAAAGCCGGGTACGACGAGAAACGGATCGATCTTCTGACCGACTATTACGGAAACCTCGTCGATACGGGGAAGGTACGGGCCGCGGCTTTTTTGATGGCGCGCAAGGGCAAGATCTTCGTCAATCGCGCGGCGGGAAAGCATGATCACACCGAAACTTCAGCCCCGATCAAGCCGGACGCCATCAAGCGCATGGCCTCGGTCACCAAGATATTCACCGCCGCCGCCGCCCTGAAACTGGTGGAAGACGGCAAGCTTTGGCTCGAACAGCCGGTCAAGTCGCTTATCGGCGAGTTCAACAATCCCATGTACGGGGACATCACCCTCTGGCACCTTCTGACCCACACCTCGGGGCTTCGCGCAGACGGCGGGTATTTTTGCGAACCGTATCCCCTCGATGTCTTCGACTTCATCGACTCTCCCGACTGGATCAAGCGCGCCCTCTCGGGACCCATCCAGTCGAAGCCCGGAGAGCACTGGGACTACTCGACGCTTGGTTTCGCCTTCGTAGGCGAGATGATCACGCGCGCCTCGGGTCGCCCGATGGAGACTTTTATAGAAGAAGAGATATTCAAACCGCTCGGAATGACGCGGAGCTTCTTCAACCCGCCGGAGAACCTCAAAAAGGAGATCACCGTCACGGCCGAATGGGAAGTGGGAGACATCGCGGGAACCGAGGAAAAGAGCCACTTCAGCCTCGGCGGCTTCGGCGCCTACGCCTCGCTTCCGGACCTTTTCAAATACGGCCAATGCTTCCTGAACGGGGGAACCCTCGACGGCACGCGCGTCCTCGGGCGCAAGGCCGCGGAAGCCATGACGAGAAACCAGCTCGACGGCGTTTCCTCCTTTCACTGGGGGAAAAACTGCCGCAACTACCGCCAGGGGCTCGGCTGGGGATTCTTCTGCGACGGCCCGACCGTCTCGCCCGAGTGCTACAACCACGAAGGCTGGGGCTGGTGCTCCCTTTTCGTCGACCCGACGGAGGAATTCGTGTATGCGAGCTTTACCAACACGCACGAAGGATGGGACCCCGACGTGATGGTAAAGCCCCGGACCATCGCCTTCTCCGGCATCGTGTAAATGAACGCCGTTCAAACGATCCGCGCCTCGCTCAAAACGCTCAGGGCGGTGGCGTTCGTGACGTGGAAGGAGTGGGCGGCGTACCGCTCGCACATGCTCCTCTCGCTCGTGGTGGGCCCCGCCTTCTTCCTCGCCCAGGTGTTTATCTGGCGCGCCGTGTACGCGGGCCGCGAAACGCTCGGCGGCTTTACGCTCGAGCAGATGCTGCTTTACTACGGAGCGTCCTCGGTTATTTACTATCTTACGATGGACTTCGCCGACTGGAACCTGCAGATGCTCATCAGTTCGGGGAAGTTTCTCACCTACGTGCTGAGGCCGATGTCGCACCGCTTCTTCGCGTTTTCGCAGAAAGTCGGCCACCGCATGCTCGGCTTCGTCTTCGAGTTCGTCCCGGTATGGCTCATCTTCTTCTTTCTCTTCGGCATCCGCCTCGTGCCCGCATCCGTTTTCTGGACGGCCCTCTCCGTGGCTTTCAGCTTTATCATTCTCTTTCTCGTCAATTACTCGACCGGCATCCTCGCGTTCTGGCTGACGCGAACCGACGGCATCCGCTCCCTCGTCAGGCTCTTGCGCGACTTACTCGCCGGCGTATTCATTCCCCTATCGTTTTTCCCTGAGACGGTACAGCGCGTGCTCTTCTTCCTGCCCTTTCAGTTCGTCAGCTACGTACCCGTCCGCGTCTTTCTCGGCTCCTACGAGCTCGCGGGCTGGAAGATCGAAATACCCGCCATCGTCGCGATCCAAGGCGTCGCGGTGATCGTCATGCTGATCGTCACCGAGCTCCTCTGGCGGCTCGGGATCAAGCGGTTTACGGGAGTAGGCGCATGAGACACTGGACGCTCTTGCTCTTCGCCCGCTCGCTTCGCACCTCCTTCGCGGAACGAGCCGCCTACCGCGGCGACTTTATCCTGAGCTTCGCCGTCTCCTTCCTCCTCGAGCTCGTCGCGCCCCTCGTGACCTTCCTCATTTACCGTTCGGGCACGGCCTTCGCGGGCTGGACGATGGAAGAGGCCCTCCTCATACAGGCGGTGTTCCTGTTCGCGCGCGGAATCGCCTTCCCGCTCTTTTTCGGGATGGTCTGGGTCGTCTTCAACCAGGCGCGCGAGGGAACCTTCGAGATCACCCTCCTCAAGCCGCGCTCCCCGCTCCTTCTCACGTTGCTCCGCGGAATCGACGTCGAGGGGATAAGCCGCGCCCTCGGCGGGCTCGCGCTCGTCGTTTTCGTCGCGCGCGCCCTTCCCGCGCCGGGCCTTATCGGCATCATCTCGTTTATCCTCTTTCTCGGCCTCTCGGTCCTCATCCTCTTCGGCTTCGCCCTCATACTCGCGGCGAGCCTCTTCGTCTGGGTCGGCAACGCCCGCGTCATCGAGCTTCTGGAAGCGATTCTCGTGTTCTCTCGATACCCCGACTCGATCTTCTCGAAGCCCCTGCAGTGGGCTTTCACGGTCGGCCTTCCCCTGTCGATGATCGCGCTCTTCCCCGCCGAGGCCCTCCTCGGCAGATTCAGCGCGCGCATGTTTCTCGCGATTCCCTCGGCGCTTCTCTTCTTCGCGCTGGGATACCTGTTCTGGAAAACGATGATCCGGCGCTACGCCGGCGGTGGAGGCTGATAATGCAGATCACGGTAAAGGCGCTGACCAAGACGTACACCACGTGGAACCGCGGGAGCACCTTCGCGGAGGTCGTGAAAAGCCTTGTTCACCGGAACAAGACGGAAGTGCGCGCGCTCAAGGGAATCGATTTTTCCATCGAGGAAGGCGAGCTCGTCGGGTTTCTCGGGCCCAACGGGGCCGGCAAATCGACGACGCTTAAAATTCTCACCGGAGTCCTCTTTCCCACCTCGGGCGAGGTGTCGGTGATGGGCGTGTGCCCCTGGAAGGACCGAAAGCGCTACGTCGCCAACATCGGCGCCGTCTTCGGGCAAAAATCCCAGCTCGTGTGGGACATCCCGCCGGTCGATTCTTTCATGATGAACCAGGCGATCTACCGCATCCCCGACGCCGACTTCAAGCGGACGATGGACCGACTCACCGGCATGCTCGACGTGCGAACGCAGATGAATCAACCCACGCGAAACCTGTCGCTCGGCGAGCGCATGAAGTGCGAGTTCATCATGGCGATGCTCCATAACCCGCGGATCGTCTTTCTCGACGAACCGACAATCGGCCTCGACGTGATCGCGAAAGACCGGATACGCGAGTTCATCCAGGAGATGAACAAGGACGGCGTCACCTTCATCCTGACCACGCATGATCTCGGCGACGTCGAGCGGCTCGCGCGCCGGGTCATCGTGGTGAACCACGGAAGCATCGTCTTCGACGACGGGATCACCTCGCTCAAGCGGCACTTCGGCGCGAAAAAGATCGTGGCGGCCGCGACGCTCTCGCCGTGTCTCTGCGACCCCTCGGGAGCCGAGCTCGCGCCGCCCGAAGGCGTCAAGCTCCTGAACCGGCTTTCGCCCACCGACGTGGAACTCGAGTGCGACACCTCGCTCATGAAACTTCCCGCGCTGATCGGCCTCATCACCGAGCGGTACGGACTGCGTGACCTCGCGGTGCAGGAGCTGCCCATCGAAACGGTGATAAAGGAAATCTACAGCAGGGGATAGGCCTTCCCCTCGAGCGCTTCTTCAGCGATTTTGGACATTCGCGAGTATGTGACGTTTTCTCACAAAACGTCAATTCGAGAAAGTTTCGCCGCGCGCACTATAGTAATACGCATGAAAAACCATACGATCATTCATTCGCTCTCCCGTTCGACGGCGCTTATCCTACTCATGACGGGACTCATCGTCTCGTGCGCCCAAGAATCGGGAGGAGACGACCCGGATCCCAACACACAAAGCTCTGACGCGGCCCTCGCTTCCCTCGCGGTTTCCGCGGGCACCTTGAGTCCCTCGTTTGCGGCAGGAACGCTTTCGTACGCGCTTTCCGTTGGATCGGAAACCACGGGGATCGTCGTCACGCCGACGGCCCACCATTCCCTCGCCGCGATCCGCGTCCGCGTGAACGGCGGAGCGTACGCGGTGGTTGCGTCAGGCGACGCGTCGGAAACCCTCGCGCTCAACGTCGGGGATAATTCAGTCGAGGCGCAGGTTACGGCGGAAGACGGCACGATCCGGACGTACGGGATAACCGTCACGCGGACGGCAGCGGGAGTCGCGAGCCTTTCGGCCCTCTCGATCGTCAGCGAGCGCATATACCCGAAGTTCGACACCGACGTCGAAACCTATTCGTGCACCGTCGCGAACGAGATCGCGTCGATCAAGCTCAAACCGACGGAATCGGCATCGGGCTCCGTCATCAAGGTGAACGGAACGACCGTCGCTTCAGGATCAGAGTCGCAGGCGATATCGCTCGCTGCGGGAATAAACGCGGTCACCGTCTCCGTCACGAACGGAAGCTTGAGCAAGACCTATTCGATCAACGTCAAGCGCGCGACGAAGGGCCCGCTCGTCACCGTCAACTTCACCTACGGCGAGGACAACAGCTCGTCCTACAATAACATCTACGCGATATGGCTCGAAAAAGAAGACGGCACGCTCATCCAGAACCTCTACGTGTGCAACCGCCTGCTTCCCGGCGGCGGATTAACGAATACCGCATTGCCGTTCTGGAACAAGAACCGATACGACGCGGCCGAGGTGGACGGGGTATCGGGCGCGACGAAGGCGAAGCAAAATTTCTCCGTATCGGGCTACCTCAAGGACTCAGATATCGGGAAGTTCCGGATTTGCTTCGAGAGCGACCACTCATTCGATCCGAACGATTGGTTCTCGGACCAGCCCGCCATTCTCTACTCCGCGCTCGTCGACCGCTCGGCCCTCGCGAGCCCGTACACCCTCGAGTTCGAGGCGTGGACACCGAACGAGGGAACACAGGGGTCGCTTAAGGCTGAAATCAAAGATATCGTCGTCGGCGTGAAGCAGACGCTCGGAAAGCTCAAGCACATCACGCACCTCAGGGACACAGACGAGGATAATCCCGACAAACCCTTCGGCGCCGACGACCCAGACAGGAGTTCTACGCGCATCGTCGGCGGGATAACCGCGACGGTGGCGGAGTAAAAGGTGAAATCCCGGCGGATTGCGCTATCCTTTCCGGAATGAAGCCGTTCGCCTTCGCGATTCTGCTCGCGGCCATACCCCTTTACTCACAACAAGGATCCGCCATGGACAAGGATACCCGCGCGTTTTTCGAGTCCCGATACGAGGACCCCGTCATCGAGACGGCGATGGATAAAGACCGGAATGTTTTTCACGCGCTCGACTTTTTCGGCGTTTACGAGAAACGGAACCTCGCCGAAGATCCGCTCGTTCCGGATATCTGGATTCGTACCCCCTCGGGCGGTTTTTACCGAAACCACGACATCGAAACGGCGCTTGAGGAGAGCGGTATCGCGCCGCGCGACGAGAAAGAGGCCCGCTCGTTCGCGCGCGAGCTAGTGCGAATCAAGTATCGCTCGTGCCAACCGTTGGCCGTACCCGCGCCTTCCGTCCGAAAAACCGAAACGGGATGTATCGCCTCCGTCCAGGCGTACTACCCCGACGGCCGATACGCGCGTCATTTCTCCTTCCATGTGGACGCGTACATCGATTACGTCGTGACCATGGAAAGGGGCGCGTATACTGTAACTGAAACGCGCGCGCTTCAAAAAGGCGAAGAGACGACGAGACGTCTCGAGGAGAATCTCGTGGCCGCCGTCATCGAGGCCCTTCAGGACGGAAACCTCTTCGCCGGCCTCGCCCCTTATCTCGAAAAAAAATCACTTTACGGATTGAGCGACCCGAGCGACGTTGAAACAGTACGCAACCGCGTCGACGAACTTGCCGAACTGTGGGCGAATGGCTTCTCCCGACCGCACCCCGCTCTCGAAAGCCTCGCCCGGCAAGTCTTATCGCGAAATCCCGATTACAGGTTTGACGCGGACGCCGTCTACGAGGCGACAAAAGACCTTGCCGCAACCCGAACTGTCGAACGTTATCGGAAGAACCTTTCCATACTACTCCAGGATATTGTCGCCAAAGCGGGGGGATGATCGAAGGCTCGCCCTCGCATTCGCGATAAAGGCTTCACGCTGACGGCTCCCCGATCGCTCCCAGGAGCTCGTACATGAACCGCTCCTCCCTGAGGGTATACAGGCCGTACCACGCCTCGAGGGCTTTCGGGGGGAAAACGTCGAGGGCGGCGAGTACCTCGCGGGTAAACTCCACGGGCGCGAGACCCGAGGCGGTGATGAGATTCCCCGACGTCACCGCGGGAGCGTCGACGTACTTCGCCTCGCCCCGATACGCGGGGCACATCATCGAAAGATAGCCCTTACCATTACTCGTGTGCGGAATATCGTCAAGAGCGCCGACGCTCGCGAGACCCGTCGTCGCGTCGCAGATCGCAGCCACCCTTCCCCCGCGCGCGATCCGTTCCTTCGCGTACAGAAGCACTCCGCGTTGCGCATCGTCGAGCCAAGTAGTGCCGCCGGGCAGTACGAGCAGGTCGTCGTCCTTTATCGCGGCGAACGTGGAGCATTGCGTATCGTCTTGTGCGACATCGGCAAACACCACATCAGGCGAGAGCGTCCAGCCGCCCATCGACCTGATGGGCGCGCTTGTAGCCCCAACGCGCACGATCGTCACTGGCTCGAGCCCCTTCCGAAAGAAACGCCCGGAGGCGATCTCCGCGGTCAAATACGCGATCTCCCAGTCAGCCATCGTGTCCATAATATACAGAAACACTTTCATGTCATGACCTCCGTCATGCGCATGAGTATATCAGCGGACAGTGACATCTCCTGTCAGGGTTTATCGCGAATCGCCGGGCGCCGCGCGGAGCGAGGGACACGCGAGCAGTGGGCCCCCTCAGGTTTTAAAACGACCTATCACGACGTCCATTTCCTTGATGTTCTGGTTGGTTTGCTCGGCGAGGGCGGCGACGGTTTGAGCCGACTGGTTTATTTCTTGGGACCCGACGCTCATTTCGTCCATGCTTCCGATTATCGTCGAAGAGGCCGCGGTAAGCTCTTTCATGGCGCCGAGCGTCGTATGCGCCTCTTGCTTCATTTCGGACGCCTTGTCCTTAACCTCCGAAGAGGCGGCGCTCATGTCCCGGAGAGCCTCGAGTATTTGCCTCGATCCCTCTTTTTGCTCTGACATCGCGCCCTCGATTTCCTTTACCAGCGTTTCCGTTTCTTCGATACCCGAGTTCAAAACGGAGAAGGCGACTTCCGACTCCTGCGATACCTTGACGACTTCCGAAATGCCGACTCTGATATTGGTGAGCTCGGCGCCGATCTTGCGTGATTGCGCAGCGGACGTTTCCGACAAACGGCGGATCTCGCCCGCGACGACCGAGAATCCCTTTCCCGCGTCGCCCGCGTGTGCGGCCTGAATCGCGGCGTTCATCGCGAGCAAGTTGGTTTGGTCGGCGATTCCGGCGATCACCGCGTTCGCGTCCAGGAGCTGCTCGGATTGCCTGGAAATCTCCTTAACGCGTGCGTCGACCGCTTCCTGCTTGACGCGTCCGTCCATCGAAGCCTTCATGAGCGATTCAAAGCGCTGGGCCATCTTTTGCACCGAGGCAGTTACCGCGCCGATATTTCCGACCATCTGCTCGATCGACGCCGACGCCTGAACGCTGCCGGTAACCTGCGTCGCGATGAGCGCATCGAGGCGTTCCACTCCCTTGACGACGGTATCCACCGAGACGGACATTTTATCCACGGACGCGGATTGAAACGACGTTTGCCTGCGAACGCCGTCGATGTTCGCCATTATTTGGGAGATGGCCGCGGCCGATTCGAGAGAGCTCGACGCCAGTTCCTCGCCTATCTTGCCCATGGCCCCGTGCGTGCCCTGCAGTTTGGTCACGATAGCCTGAAGCTTTTCCACGAACCCGTTAAAGCCCGCGACCAGCCGCCCGATTTCATCCGCGCGGTTCATCTCGATTCGCTTGGTAAGGTCCGCATCTCCCTGAGACAGTTCCCGGAACGATTGGGCGAGGATACCGAGCGGTTTCGCGAACGCCGACCCCATCACGATCGCGAGGATAATCCCCAAAAAGAGACTGACGCCCGCCATCTTCCAGAAATTCGCGGAAAGGTTCCGCAAAGGCGACATGATCGTCTCGGCCGGCAGTGAGATTCCCACGCTCCAGCTATAGGTGCCGATCGGGGCATACGCGATAAACTTTTTGTCGTCGTCGCTTTGATAGGATTCCAAGGCCCGTTTACCCGCAATCATGCGCTCGGTAATCGCCGCGAGTGGAACGTAGGTCTCGTCTGATTTCGCGAGCTCTATCGCGTTTATTCCCTGAATGACCTGCTCGGGGTCCGAATGGGCAATCGGCTTGCCGCTCGCGTTCAGCACGAATACTTCGGAGCCGTTTCCATAATTCGCCGCAAGCAGCCGCGTGCTGAGGAACTCCGCGTTACGCTGACCGATGAGCGCGCCCTTAAGCGCTCCGTCCCGAAGTATCGGGACCGCGAACAAAACCGTTAACAGGTTCTCTTCCCCGGCTACGGCGCTTAATACGGGATCGGATACCGCCGGCACGCGCTCCGTGAGCACCTTCTGCAAATACGCCCGCTTGGAGAGGTTCGCCGTGCGTCCCCCGGCAAGGTAGAGAATGCCATTGAGATCCGCGGGCGACATGGAATTAAAGCCGAGCCGCTTCGCCTCAGACCCGAGAATGCCATAGAGGTCGGCGTCATACGAGGAAAAATCGGCGACGGCCGCTATCGTCTGCAGTTGGGCTAATTGAAGATCAATCCAGGAAGAATACGCCGAGGCAAGATGATCGGCTTCCGCCAAGAGGGTTTTCTCGACTTCTTGGTTGAGAATCCGCGAGGAGCCGAAAAACGAGAACGTCCCCATTCCGGCGGACAATACGACCGTCAAACCGATAAAGGCAATCATTTGCTTGGCTCGTACGTTTAACGTCATCGGTAAACTCCTGCTCATGACTAACTGTAAAGGCATATAGGGTATAAAGCAAACAAAATTAAAACCAGCGCGGAATGAGCCTACACGGCGGCTTATCGACATTTCGTGCAAAAAATACCGATTTACGATTGATTTTTTCCTTCTATACACATACAGTTATCGCAAGGAGTTACCATGAAAACACACTCACACATTACGCTCGGTATCCGCGCCCTTGCGGCGCTCTGCGTACTAACCCTGCTCCTCTCATGCGGGGGAGCGGCGGCCACGGGGCAGACCTATACCCCGGGAACCTATACCGCGAGCGCAAAAGGCTACCACGGGGACATAACCGTCGCCGTTAAGGTCGCGAAACATAAAATCATCGGAATTCGCGTCGAGAAACACGAGGAAACGCCCGGAATCAGCGACTTGGCGATAAAAGGCATTCCGAAGGCCATCGTGGCCTCGCAGAGCCTCGCCGTCGACAGCGTTTCCGGCGCGTCGTTCTCGAGCAAGGGCGTCATCGACGCGGTTACCCTCGCGTTGAAAGAGGCGGGCGGGGACATCGATAAACTGATGGTACCCGGAGTCGCCGCGAAGCGCGAAAAGGACGAGACGATCACCGCCGACGTCGTGGTAATCGGCGCGGGCGGCGCGGGAATGGCAGCGGGCGTTTCGGCGCACCAGAGCGGCGCCACCGTCATCATCCTCGAGAAAATGCCGAAAGTCGGCGGCAACACCATCTCCGCCGGCGGCGCTATGAACGCGGTCGACGAGGGCAGCGAAACCGCCATCAAGAATAAGGACTCGGTGGCCCTCCACTACAAGCAGACCTACGAAGGCGGCGACAAGAAAGGCGACGAGGCGCTCGTGAAGACGTTGGTCGAGAACGCGTGGTCCGCCGTGGCCTGGCTTCAGTCCATGGGAATGCAGTTCAAGCCCGAGCCCTTCACCGTTACCGGCGGACTCTGGCCCCGCGCGCATAAACCCGTCGATCCCGTCGGCACCGGCTTCTTCAAAACCTACAACGCGTACATCGACGCGAACAAGGGCATCGAGGTCAGGCTCAACACCAAAGCCGAAAAACTCATCGTCAAGGACGGAAAAGTCACCGGCGTCATCGCCCGAGGAAAAACCGGAAACAAGATTACCGTCAACGCGAAGAAGGGCGTGGTTATGGCGACCGGCGGCTTCGGCCAGAACGTCGCGATGCGGCAGGAATACAACAAGGCCTGGCCGACCCTCGACGAAACCGTCAAGAGCACGAACCATCCCGGCGCGACCGGCGACGGCATCGTGATGTCGAAAGACGTGAACGCCGCGCTCGTGCAGATGGAATACATACAGCTCCTGCCCCTCGGAGATCCCGAGACCGGAAGCCTCAGCGGCAACATCGAGCTCGACGTCGAGAAGCGCATCTTCGTGAACACCGAGGGAAAGCGTTTCGTCGACGAAGGAGCGAGACGCGACACCATGACGCTCGCGCTCTTCAAGCAGCCGCAGTCGAAGCTCTGGATCATCCTCGACTCCCATTCCTACACCGACGGAAGCAAAAAAAACAACTTCAACGAATCGATCGACGACCTCGTGGCCGCCGGACGCGCCTTCAAGGGAGATACCCTCGAAGAGCTCGCCGCGAAAATCGGCGTGCCCCCGGAGAACCTCGTCGCCTCGGTGACGGACTTCAACAAACACGTCGCCTCGAAAAAGCCCGACGCCTTCGGCCGCACCCTCTACTCGGTGCCCATCGACAAGGCCCCGTTCTACGCGGGAGCGCGCATTCCCACCGTGCATCACACCATGGGCGGAATCAAGATCGACGTTGACACCCACGTCATCGACGCGAACGGAAAAATCGTCCCCGGCCTCTATGCCGCGGGCGAAGTGACCGGCGGAATCCACGGCACGAACCGCCTCGGCGGCAACGCCCTCGCCGACATCACCGTGTTCGGCCGCATCGCCGGAACGAACGCCGCCGCGGGCAAGTAAGCGCATCGCGCGAAAGCGCCCGCTTCTTTCCGCGCGGAAACCAAAGCCCTCTCGCCGTTTGGCGGGAGGGCTTTTTTTGTCATAAATGGCGGAATGAGGCGACCGAGCGTGAATAATATTCGGAAGATAATCGCCAGCAACGCGGTTTTTATACTATAATAAGCCATGGGAATCCGGCCGGTCGGAATTTTCTCGACTCTACCACAGTCATTCTTCTCACCACTCGCGAGCCCAAACCGGGCTCACTATGCGGCCCTGCTCATCTCGTATTACCGGCTCTTCCAGGAATCTCCCCACGGCATCGAGCGCAAAGTCCTTATCTCCCGTTTTGCCGACTACTTTGACGCCCACCGCGAGCAATTCGACGCCGAGGAAGAAACGGAGGAAGAGAACTTTGTGCCCGAGGATACGCCAGTCGCAGACACCTCCCGCTATCTCGCCGCGCGTTGTATCAGATTATTCGCGACCACGGGGTGGATAAGCGAGGAAACCCTACCCGACTACTCGCGGGTAATCAACATGACGACTCATGCCCGGCCCTTCCTCGACGCCCTCGCCCGAGTCGACGAAGGGCTATCGGTAGAATACGAAAGCCACGTCGTATCGGTCTATTCGCTCCTGTGCGGCGACGCGGCCCGCGAGAACGGGCACTACCTCGTCCTCAACGCGCACGCGCAGACGATCGCCCTCATCGACTCCCTGAAAGTGCTCTCGCAAAGCATCCGCGAGCACTATGAACGCTTGATGGACGAGTCGGAAGGACTCGACATCGCGGGAATCCTCTCCCTCCACTACGACGCGTACGCCCTCGACATCCTCGACGGGGCGTACAAGCGGCTCAAAACCTCGGACAATCTCTCGCGGTATCGCCCCCGTATCATCGCGCAGGTGCGCGACTTCCTCGTGGACGAATCCTGGCTCGACGAAAGCTCCCTCAAGTACTCTCGCACGGCGGGAATCACGATCTCCGAGGCGCGCGATAAGCTGAAAACGATGCTCGAGGAAATCCGGGACATCCTCAAGGCCGTCGACCCCCTCCTCGAGGAGATCGATCGGCGAAACATGCTCTACGCAAAGTCGAGCGTCGAACGGGTCAAGACGCTCCTCGAGCCCGAGTCAACGATCTCCGGAAAAATACTTCGCGCAGCGCGTGCAATGGCGGAAATGACGGGCCTCCACGCCAAGGCACCTCACCACCTCTATCGGGTCGCCGCGCTTACCCCCGAGTCCCGTTACAGGCGGTGGCTTGCAGAGACGATTCGCGTCGAATACACAGAGCCACCCGAGGCAGATACGGCCGAGTTTGAACGACAAGAGGCGGAGTTCGCCCTCAGGGTCGCGCGACAACTCAACCCGGGGAAAATCGAGCGCTGGCTTGACGAACGCGGAGGAGAATCCCGCCCAATCCCGGCGCGCGAACTCGCCGACACGTCCGAGGGCTTCGTGCGGCTTCTCTACGCCGTCCTCTACGCCGACTCAATGAATGACTCCTTTCCGTATTGCGTCGAGGAAGGGCGCGAAACGGGAGACGTCGAAACGGCCTCGGGCTGGATAATCCCTGACATTATATTGAGGAGAAACCGATGATAACCGACTTTCGAGACCTCGCGCTCATAGGAGAGCTCACCGATCCGGAGGCAGACCTCTTCCGTCTCGCTTGCCAAACACTCCTTACGCGAAGCTTCGTCATGCGCGGGACCGAGTCGAGCGACGCGCTCTGGGATTTCGCGATACGGAATATACGCGTTCTCGAAGCCTGGTTCTCCTGCGCGGGAATCTCCCTTAAGCGAGACGAAATTCTCGGGGTCATCTCGCTCAGGCCCGTCCCCGCAATGCGCGCGAGGCTCGGAAAGGAGGAAACCTGCGCCCTCCTCGTCGCCCGGCTTCTCTTCGAGGAAAAACGCGCGGAACTCTCGCTCTCGCGCTTTCCTTCAGTCAGGCTTTTCGATTTTGTCCAGCGATACCGCGCAGTCACCGGTCTTGAGCTCAAAAAGACGCGCCTCGCGGAGATATTGAGGACCTTTGCCCGATGGCGGCTTATCGAGGCGCAGGGCGACCTCGACGATCCGGAAACGCCTATCGTCCTCCTCCCCTCCCTCGCGATGACGCTCGACCAAGAGGGCGTGGACGAAATTACGGGCGCCCTCGGAAACGGCGAGAGCGAAAAAGAACCGGACGGTGCCCCCGAAGAAATAACGGCGGAAGGAGACGACGAATGATCGCGCTTAAGGAAGTCCGCGTCGTTAATTGGCATTACTTTCGCGACGAAACGATTGAGGTCGGAGAGCGAACCCTTATCTCGGGCAACAACGCAATGGGTAAGTCGACGATCGTGGACGCGATCCAGTACGCCCTTGCCGCTGACCTCAGGAAGGCACGCTTCAACCTCGCGGCGGGCGACCGTCGCGGCGGGCGCGATCTCGCAGGCTACGTGCGGTGCAAGATCGGGAGCGAGAGTACCGAGTACCTCCGCGGGGACACCGTCGCGCACGTCATGCTCGCCTTCGCGCGTGACGAGGGAGATTTTACCGCGGGAGTCTGCGTCGAGGCGTTTTCCGACGGAAGGACGGCCGAACGATTTTGGATCGGTCCGGGCCTTCGAGTCGCTGACGTCGAGGTGCGCGGCGATAACAAGGCGCCGCTCGTGTGGCGGCAATTCCGCGACCGCCTCGAAAGCTCCGGCGTCGATTTCTACGAATCCAAGCGGGAGTATCTCCGCAATCTCACCGACCGCCTCGGCGTCTTTCGTCGTGTAGCAGACTATAATCCCTACCTTGAATCTTTTACCCGCTCGGTCAGCTTTACCCCGCTCGTCTCGGTCGACCGCTTCGTGTGCGATTATATCCTTGAAGAACGTCCCTTGAGCGTCAAGACGATGAAGGACAACCTCGAATGCTACAAGGAGGCGGAACGGCAGGCAAACGGAACGATCCGTAAAATCGCGGTTCTCACCGAGGTGCGCGCGCTCGCCGAGGAATACCGGCGCCTTCAAGCAAGCCTCGCGAAACAGGACTACCTCAAAGTCCTTATCGACAAAATGCGCGCGTCCGAAAAGGCGGAAAGCAACGAGCGGGAAACGAAAGACTCTAGCGAGCGCGAAGAGAGGCTTTCGTTCTCTATCAACGAAAACGCGCGCGAACAAGACGGCCTAGCTTCCACGCTCCGCGAGGTTACGGTCGCCCTCGCGCGCGATGACGCCCACTCCCTGTACGTTAGAATCAAGGACGAGATTTCCTCCCTCGAACGCGATAAAGCGGTCGCGATGGGAGAGGCAGAACGCTGCGCGCTCATCGTCTCTCAGTGCGGGTCCCTCATCGAGGGGTCCCTCATCGATGCATTCGGCGCCGCAACACCAGAAAGCAAGACACCTGACATGCGCGAGCTTATTGCTCGATACGCCGACACGCTCGATTCCGCGCGATCGGAAACCGAAGGACGGCGCCATGATGCGGCTCGCGAGCTTGCGGAGACTGAGCATTCCTTGCGCGAATGCGCATCCGAGCTCATGGACCTTGAACGGGGAATCCAGAAATATCCCAATTCCTCGATGGCCCTCGTCCGCGCACTCAAGGAACGGGGAATCGAGTCATGGATACTCGCGGACCTCGCCGAGATATCCGACCCCGACTGGGCAAACGCCGTCGAGGGCTGGCTTAACACCCTCCGCTTCGCGGTTATCGTCGAGGGATCCTCATTCCAAGCCGCGCTCGAATCCTACGATTCACTCCCGAAAGGCATCGGAGGCGTTGCCCTTCCCAATATCGCCAAGCTCAAAGTCAGAGCCGAGCAGATACAGAAAGGCTCGCTCGCGACGCTGGTATCGAGCGATAACCCTTGGGCCGCCATCTACCTCAACGCGATTCTCGGCGACGTCATGACGGCGGACATCGCGACACTCAAGAATTACGGAAAGGCGATCACGCGTGAGTGCATGAGCTACTCGAACCATACCGCGACCCGCGTCAAGGAAGAGGTATGGAAGGACCACTGGCTTGGAAAGCGCGCCCGCGAACAGAGGCTCAAGCATCTGCGGGCGGAACTCGCGCGCCTTGAGGAAGATAAAAGAATCCGATCCGGCGCGTGCGACGATCTTGCCGAGCGACTCCGCGTTCTCGGTCAGGGCATACGATCCCTCGCGGACGCGAGACCGATCGCGAATGCGGCCGAGCGCGCCGCGAAACTCGGGGCGAGAATAGCCGAGCTGAGCAAGGACCTCTCGCATATCGACATATCCGCGTTTGCCGCCCTTGAGGCAAAACGCGACGAGTTAACGCGACTCATCTCGGAAATCGGAAAGAAACGGGACGAACTCACCTCGGAACGGGCCCGTATCCACGCCCGGATCGAACACCTCGATCGCGAAACTAAAGAATTGCAAGCCGCATTGCTCGAACGAACGCGCGAGTTCGACTTCTTTTGCGCCGAGCGCGCTTCTGAGCTTACTTCCTTCGAGGAGTACGCAAGCGAAAGGCTCAAGCGCTCAAGCCTTTCGGAAATCGCGGCCGAGTACGGGCCCGCGCGAAAGGGTATCGAGACGCGTTCAGAGAAAGCGCTCGCCCAGTATCGCCGAAAGGTCGGCGAGTTCGCGAGCCAGTTCAACGCCTTCGTGTCGGTCGAGATAGCCGACTACCCCGCGCTATGCGAAATCCTCGAGCGGCTCGAGAGATCGGAACTCCCCCTCTACCGCGACCGAATCACGGCCGCCAGGCAAGACGCCGAACGGGAATTCCGCGAGCACTTTATCGCCAAGCTCAACGAGTACATCATCGAAGCACGGGAAAGTTTCCGTGAGATCAACGAGACGCTCAAGGGCCTCGCCTTCGGAAACGACCACTACGGCTTTACCCTGGAGGAACGCGCAGACCGACGCGGACAAATCAAGATCGTGCAAAAGGCCGCCGAGATCACCAGTTTTGACGGCGGACTCTTCGAGCAGATAGTCGACCCTGAGGAACGGAAGGCGACCGAGGCGCTCTTTGAAAACATCATCCACGCCGACCTCGACTCGGCCGAAATGAGGAGCATCTGCGACTACCGCACGTATTTCGCCTACGACATCCGCATACGAGACGCCAAGGCGATCGACCCCGCAACGGGAAAGCCCGTAGAGCTCTCGCTCTCCCGCGTCTTGCGCGAAAAGTCGGGAGGAGAATCGCAGACCCCCTACTACGTCGCGATCGCGGCGAGCTTCTACCGATTCTTCAAGGACAAGCCGGAATCAACCGTCCGCTTTGTACTCTTTGACGAGGCCTTCGACAAGCTCGACGACGAGCGAATCCGAAAGGTCATCGAGTTTTACTCGTCGATGGGTATACAGCTCATGATGGCCGTCCCGCCCGGAAAAATCGAGGCGATCGCCCCGCTCATGGACCGCGTTCACATCGTGAGCAGGGTCGGCCAGGACGCGCGTATTCGCGAGTTCAGAGCAATCGCCGAGGATGTCGAATGACGCCGGGCGAAAGCAAAATACTCGAGACCCTCGCCGAGCGATTCTCGCGATCGGCTCACGCGGAGGGAGGCTCGGCCCTCCGCCTCACGCCCGAGCGGTCCTTCGCCGACCTTCTTTCCGCGGGACCCGACATCTACGAGTCCTTCCTTGAGGCGGCGGAAAAGCTGGAGGCAGACGGAATCGTCACGCTCGCGTGGAAACGGTTCCGCAAGGGCGAGGAACTCGCCTCGATAAGCCTTCGGGACGCCGTGGGCCTCTTCCAGCGTCTCGGACGCCCGTTCCCGTCGGGCGAGGCGGAGCGAGCGCGCGACGCGGCCCGACAAGAGATCGCGCGCGTCGCGGACGATCCGTCGCGCGAGTTTTTCGCATGGCTCTCGGAAAACATCCGTTCGCGCGATACCGCGGACGGCGACCGCAGGATCGACCTCGCGCGGGCGGTCACTGACTTCGCGCGCCTAGCGGACTCGCTCGCCTTACGCGCAAAAGACGGATTTCTTTCGGGAATCACGCCACGGGCCCTTTCGATTACCCTCTTCTCGAACTCGAAGCGTATCGAGTCTCTCCTCGCCGAGCTTGCCCCGCTCATCTCGCGCGCGCGACGCTCCGGCATATCGGTTCCCGACACCTCCGCCGTCGAGCGCAACTTCCCCGATACTCTCGTCGCGGGTCCCCTCGCGTTCACGATCGACGAAAACGACGAAACTGGCGACCCCGACTCTGAAAGCGCCGCAACCACAATCGACAACCCGCAAGGCTGCGTCATCGGCATCCCGCTCGTCACCGCCGCGAAAATATCACGCGTTCAAGCGACGTCCCGCGACATGCGCGCCGCAACCAGCGCGCCGCGTCTTGTCACGGTGGAAAACCTCGAAACCTTTTACGCCCTCGCCACGCGAGATACCGCGCGCTCGACGCCCCTCGCCGAAGCCTTTCTCTACTCAGGCGGTCACCCGAACCGCGCGGTCCAGAAGCTCATCGCCGCCTTCGCTCGCTCGGGCTTTTCCGTCAGCCACGCGGGAGACCTGGACCCCGAAGGCATCCTGATCCTGCAGGAAATCATGGACGCCGCGGAAAGGCCCGTCACGCCGATCAAGATGGACGCGGCCACCTTCGACGCCTACCTTCCCCACTCGCGCGAGCTCGAGAAAACGGCCCTCTCCCGCGCGGCCCTCATCCGGGACGACACGCGTTCTCTCAGCGGCATAGACGGCCTCCTCGCGCGCATCCTTCAAACCGGCCGCGGCGTCGAGCAGGAGATTATCGGGTATTGATCGAGGCAGCCGAAATCACGACACGCGAACGTCGTCGTTCGGAGCCCCCTCAGTCGCGCTCAACCTTCGGTTGAGCTTTGTCCTTGCAAGGGCGGAATCGCGCGTGGCGTCGATCAACACGTTTATCCGAATCGACGGTTTCCCTTCCAGAGCTCGGACCAGCGGAATTTCGGTTTCCTGCAGAGAAATATTTCCGAGAATAACTTCGTCTCCTCGTTGGCGACTCCCAACGCGTTACGCGCGCGCGCGGCGACCTCAACCGACTCGAATATCGACTCGAGACGTTCGCGGTCGACGCCCGTAACGACGACGATCTCGGGCTCTGCTTCGTCGTAGCCCCGGTCGTAAAACGAATTCGTCACGCACATGATTTTCGGAAGCCCGTACGCGCGGCCGTAAAACTCGAGGGCGCCGGCCTCGCCGTAGTTGCCTGCCAGTATCCCGAAGCGCGAGCGCTCCGCTTCCGGAAGCGAATCGCGGATTGCGGCGACGTCCGCGGCGAGTTCCTCCCAGCCGAACTGCTCGTTGAACGAGTCGTTGAGCGAGGCGATCAGGTAAAACCACGCGCTTCCGCGCGGCGCGAACGGAAGGGCCATTGCCAATGTGACCGCGGCGTTCAGCACGTACAGAACCATCAGAGCCGCCGATAGCGCGACACGCCGGAAAAAAGACGCGCGGGCTGCCACGAACCGTTCGGTCGCGACGGCCCCCGCCGCCGTAAGCGGAAGATAGAGTGCTCCCGTGTAATAGCCGCGACCTTTCATCGCGACGAAGAGGGCTATCGTTACGAGCACCCAGACGACCGCGGATCGGAACGACGCGACATCGCGGCGCGCAAGCAAAAAAACTGCACCGAGGAACGCGAGCGAAAGCAGGGCCGAGAATACGCGAGAGAAAGACAAGCCGCCCAGTTCCTTCGCCATGAGACCGGCGATCAACACGATGAGCGAATGGGCTATTGCCGAAAACACGCGGTACGCCACGAGCGACTCTCCGAAGAGGACCCTCGCCAAAAAGGCCATGACCGGCGTTACCGGGGGATAGGCGACAAAGCCCGCAGCGAGATGTCGCGAATCTGCTATGAACTGCAACTCGTCCCGATGGAACCCGTAATTCGCGTTCG
>CAYSEA010000037.1:17593-23670 GCA_964429975.1 uncultured Treponema sp. | reverse complement strand
CGAGGAAAGCCTCGTTCGTTATGGTTCGGGGCGCGCCGCTGACGATGGTCGTCATTCCCTTCGCGAAGAACATGCCGCCGAGCGTGACGATGAAAGGCTGTATTCTCAAGTACGCCACGAGGTAGCCTTGAATCACGCCCGCCGCGAGCCCGATGCCGAGCGCGATGAGCATCGTGCCCATGATGCCGCCGCCTGAGTCCTCAATATAGACGACGCAGGTCATGGTTACGAGCGCGATCATGCCGCCGACCGAGATGTCTATTCCGGCCGCGATCATGACGACGGTGAGACCGCACGCGATCACGATCAAATACGCGTTGTTGTTGAAAATATCGAAGAACTGCTGGGGGTTCAGGAAGCCGCCGCCCCAGACGAGCATGGCGAGCAGGTACATCGCGCAAAACGAGCATACCGTGATGGTCAGGAGGAGCGCCGTGCTCGAAATCGGCTCTTTCGGTTTCTTTGTGAGTATGTTCGCCATGTCAGTTTGTCTCCGTTACGATCATAGCTTTCCTGAAAAGCCTGTTGCGCAGTTGCATCGCGTACTGTTGGACGACCGGGGAGCCCAGCACGACGATCGCTATGATGACGATCGCCTTGTAGGCCTTTACGGCCGTCGAGGAGACGCGCATTGCGTAGAGCGTTATCGTCAGGGCCTGGATGATATACGCGCCGATTACCGATCCCGCGAGCTTGAACTTGCCGCCGCTCAGGGCGTTGCCGCCGATGGCGACCGCGAGAATCGCGTCCATCTCGATGTCGATGAGGATCGTCTCGTGGTTGATTAGCCCGATGCGGCAGACGTTTATACTGCCCGCGATTGCCGCGCATACGCCGAGCATCAAAAAGGCGAGGAGCTTGATGAAAATCGGGTTGATGCCGTTGAGGCGGGCGGCCCGCTCGTTGATGCCGACCGTTTGCGTGTAAAGCCCGAGGTTGGTAAACCGAAGCGCGAGCGTTACCGCTATCCCGAACACGATGACTATGAGGATGGGACTCGGGATGGGGATGCCCGGAAAGAAACTGCCGATATAGTTCACTATCGGGCTTTCCACAGTCGGCGTCGCCCCGCCGTTTATCCAGTACGCTATGGGACGCCCCGCCGTGAAGAGGATGAGCGACGCGATCATCGGCTGAATGTTGAAAAACGACACGAGCATGCCGGTAAAGAGGGCAAACAGTATCGCGACGACGCACGCCGCGAGGAATCCCGCGAGTAGTACCTGCGGGGTAATCTCGCCGCCCCGAAGCACGCGGACGAACACGCTGCCCGCGATCGCCGCGAGGGCGCCGACGCTGATGTCCTGTCCCTTCGTCGCCGAGGTGACGAGCGTCATGGCGATGGCTAAAACGGCGAGTTCCGACGCTCCGTGCAATATGCTGATGATATTGCCGGAAAGGACCATGTTGCCGTAGTTGTTTTTAATGATGCTCACGGAAAAAAAGCTGAGGTCCCGGAACATGTTAAAGACGATGACCAGGAAAAGCGCGAATAAGGGAATAACCAATTGTGAGCTGGACAGTTTTCTCAGTGCCTTAACCATTTTTAGTCGCCTCCCCCGCGATCGTGTGCATTATCTTTGACTGCGTCATGTCGTCTCCCTTCAGTTCGCCGACGATATTCCGGTCGCGCATGACGATGAGCCGGGAGCACGTATTGAGCATCTCTTCGATTTCCGACGAGATAAACGTGACACTCACGCCGTCTTCGGCGAGCTTGAGCACGAGCTTTTGTATTTCGACTTTTGTGCCGATGTCGATTCCCCGCGTCGGCTCGTCCAGCATCAGGTACTGCGGATTCGTCAAAAGCCAGCGCGCGAGGATTGCCTTTTGCTGATTGCCGCCTGAAAGCGACTTGATGGGAGTGTCCGCGGAAGCGGTCTTGATCCCCAGCATTTTTATATATTTGTCGGCGAAGGCGTCTGCCTCGGATTTTGAAAACGGCCGGAAGAAACCCTTCAAAACCTGCAAGGCCAAGATGATATTCTCGCGAACGGACAAATCCGCGACGATGCCGTCGAGCTTTCTGTCTTCGGGCAAGTACCCAATGCCATGGGCCATGGCGTCCCGCGGTTTCGTGATCTTGGCATTCTTTCCGTTTATCCGCACCGTGCCGCCGGTGATTCGGTCCGCGCCGAATATCGCGCGCACGCTTTCGCTGCGTCCGGAACCCAAGAGCCCGGTAAAGCCGTTAATCTCGCCCTTTCTGATTTCGAAGTTAAACGGCTTTGTGCCGCCGGTGCTGGAGAGGCCGGAGGCTTCATACACGAATTGCGACGGATCGGCCGACTGGGACGCCTTTCGATTTTGCAATTCTGTCAGCTCTTCGAGTTCTTTTCCCATCATCTTCGATATGAGCTGGATGCGGGGAAGATCCTGTACTTCGTACTCGCCGATCAGCTCGCCGTTTCGCAGTACCGTTATCTTGTCGCAGACTTCGTAGACCTGCTCGAGGAAGTGCGTGATAAAGATAATGCCGACTCCGCGGGCCTTTAAGTCGCGCATGAGCGAGAAGAGCAGGGCGACTTCCTGCTCGTCGAGCGAGGACGTCGGTTCGTCCAGAATGAGAACCTTGCAGTCCATATCGATGGCGCGCGCTATGGCCACCATTTGCTGCACGGCAAGGGAGCACGTCCCGAGTTGGCGGGTCGCGCTCGTCGGTATCTTGAGCTTTGAAAGGACATCCGCCGCTTTCTTTTCCTGCGCATGGGCGTTTACGAAACGGTATGAACCTCGCCCGATAAATATGTTTTCCGCCACGGTAAGGTTCGGGCAGAGCGTAATTTCCTGATAGACCGTGCTGATACCCAGGTTCTGGGCGTCTTGCGGCGACTTGATCGAAACTTCTTTGTTGATTCCGGCTATGCTGATGTGCCCTGAGTCTTTCGCGTAAACCCCGGTGAGGACCTTAACCAAGGTGGATTTTCCCGCCCCGTTTTCTCCCATCAGAGCGTGTATCTCGCCCTTGCAAAGGGTAAAATCCACGTTTTGTAAGGCCCGTACGCCCGGAAACGACTTGCAAATTCCGCGCATTGATAAAACGACGTCGCTCTTCATTGGATTTAAACCACCTGTCTGCTGAGACATTGAATGTTAAAAAAACAAGGGACTATCCCGAGGGACAGCCTCTTGTTAGCCGCGCGGGGCAGGCCGGGTAGTCCCGACCGCGCCCGCGCGAAAGAATCCGAATGCCTAAGCGAACCCATTGTGCAATGGGCTCGCGGCATTGCTTACTCGCCAAGCCCGTACATATCGATGTCTTTCTGGGTGATCGTCTTCGCGTCAAAGCCCTTCTCTTCGGAGATGACTTTCTTCGCGGAGAGCTTTCCGCCGGACTGAAGCGTCTTGATCATGCCGTCGATTACCTTCGCCTGGAAGGGACTGCACTGACCGTCATAGTTCCAGTTGCCGGCAAGCAGTTCGCGGAGCGCCCACTTGTTGCAATCGAAGCCCATGACAACGACGGCCTTGCCGACGCCGTGAGTGATACCGGCGGCGTCAAGGGCCGCAACGGCTCCCTTCGCCATTCCGTCGTTCTCGGCATAGATGACGTTGAAGGACTGCTTGGAATTGATGACCGATTCGACGATTTTCTTCGCTTCGGCTTCGTCCCAGGTAGCGGTCTGCTGCACGACTTTCTTCATCGTCTTCGCGGCGAATTCGGCGTTAAGGGCCGCGGTTCGACCGATCTGCGCATCGCTTCCCATCGCGCCCTGGATGTGGATTACGTTGTACGCGGGAAGCTTCTGGGCCTTGAGCCACGCAACGGCGGTCTTGCCCTGCTGAGCCATGTCGGAAACGACGGCGGCTTCGTAGAGGCTGTCTTTCGCGTTGAGCATGCGGTCGAAAAGGAATACCTTTATGCCCGCTTCCTTGGCGCGCGTAAGCACCGATTCCCAGCCGTCGGTCGCGGCGGCGGAAAGAAGGATGTAGTCAACGCCATTGGTGATGAACTGGCTCGCGGCATTCAGCTGCTCGTCGTTCTTCAGACTGTAGAACGTCGAAATGGAGTATCCGTTTTCCTTGGTGAAAACCTTCTCGAAGTCCGCCACGTTCGCCGCGCGGTATCCCGATTCGGACGGCGGGTTGTTGATGACGCCGACTTTGATCAAGCCAGAATCCTGTTTTCCGCCCGCGAACAGAACGCACGGACCCAATACCGCAATCGCGACCAACAAGAAAAGCACTTTTTTGCCCATAACAGCCTCCTTATGAAGCAAAGAAACGATAACGAGATTAAAACCATTCGTATGAAAAAGTCTTAATCAATAACTAATGCGGCAACGCCGCTCACTATCGACAGTGTGGGGCAGAAAGTCCGATAAGTACATGAAGGATCTTATGGAGTTTATGTGATATTTTTACGTTTTTAGCCTACCGTGCGAAATTCACCGGTAAATCGTGCGTTATTTTATCGGGAATGTTCGTTATTTTACGATTGTTTCGCTTTGCGGGGTTCGACTTCGTTCGCGGAAGCCGTTCCCCGCGCGTTTTACTCGGTCGATGCCTCATCCCACGTCGCAAACACGCCCTCTACCCACGCCTTTCGATCGGCGCTCGCGGCATCATATCGATGAATGTTATGGGACGTCGGGTACCATCGAACATCCTTCGGCGCGTTTTTCGCGGCGGCCATGAGCGTTTCGGCGTCGGCGACGCCGACGAATTGGTCCGATTTCGCGTATTGAAAGAGTAGGGGAACGGTGACCGTTTCCGCCACGGAAACGGGATCGTAGGGAAGCATGGCCGCCTGGTAGGCGTCCATCACCTCGCCTGAGGGAATCGACCTGAGTATCATGTTCCATTGATAAAACCGCGACGTGGGCGCCATGATCACGGCTGCCCCGACGCGCGCGTCCGCGGCCGCCGCGAGAAGCGCGAACATCGCGCCATAGTCATGCGCGATCACCATCGCCTTCGGCGGCTGTCGGCCGGATTCCGAAAACAGTATGTCGAGGCCGATGCGGTAATCGTTGACCTGTCCGATCGCGAGGGCGATGTCCTCGGCCGTAGCCGTAGACGAGGTCATCCACGGGTAGTTCCCGGAGGGGATGACGCACACGTTGCCTTCGCGTGCGTAGAGCGCGGCCTCGCGGAAAAACTGCCACTCGCTACTATCAACGCCATGAATACCCCCGAGCCAGTGGCCGAAAAGGATACGGTTACCCGGCTTCGCGTCGGATCGTTTCGCGCTCGTAAAGAGATATCCCCGCGCCGTGTACGTCGAATTCACTTTTACCGCATAGGTGGAAACCTGAATGTCGTCGAAGCCTTTCAGTTTGAGAGACTCGGGCGCGACCGAGGTACGCTGGATCTTCGAAGGCGAAACGCTCGTAAAGGGGAAAAGCGATTTTCCCGTATCGGTCGAGTAATCGACCGGGCGCGCGCACGCCGTACAGGCCGCCAAGACCCCGATCATGCCCAATCCCCTGAGAAAGTACCTCATAGAAAACCTCCAAGTGCGTAGATGCGCAATTAGAGTGCCGTGGCTCCCCGTTTGTGACAAAGAGCGCTGATTTTTTCCCAGTATTCGATCGGAGGCACGGGGGATCCCTCTTCGTGGAGTTTTCCCGCGATGCGCGTGATCGTTCGCAACGCGAGGATGTCGCTTCTGAAAGACGTTTGGTCCAGGTATTTTTCAAGTCCGCACCTGCATGGGCTCGCCATGCGGAAGAGGCCGCATTCTGATTCGAGAAACTCCGCAAGCGTTTTTCGCGCGCGGCCGGCCGCCTGCCTCACCGCGTCTTCCTTCATGTCCACGATGCTCGCGATAGCGAATTCTTTTTTCTCGCTTCGACGCGCGCAGGGCCTCCCGATTCGCGATCGCGTAAATCCAGGTACTCGGTTCGCTCTTTCCCAGAAAAGAGCCGCTGTGCCTGACTACGATTTCCCACACGCGCTGGCTTGCGTCCAACGCCGCTTCCGGATTCCTGAGGACTTTCGCGCACACGGAAAATACGAGCGCGCCATAGTCCTTGACCCATCGGTCAACGTCGATTCGCGCGTCGACTTGCGCGTCGACTTGCGCGCCGATTTGGGTCATGGTTTCTTGACGACTTGCAGTCGTTTGAATGCCT